>NZ_JAFYYT010000040.1 GCF_017549005.1 Ruminococcus sp. | reverse complement strand
TGTTGTTGTTGTTGTTGCGGAAGTTGTGGTTGTAGTCTTTGATGAAGTTGTTGTGTTTTCACTTGAGTTTCCGGAGGATACAATGAACGCTTCAAGGCTTTCAGCTCCCGATTCGGCAGGGTCGATCTGCTTGCCGGATTTGTCTGAAGCGTACCATGCCTGGAGAATAGCTGATTTCTGTTCCTTGATATTTGAAACGAGCTTAGCGATAGTATCTTCGTCGGTAACAGCAACTGCTTCTGTTGAAGATACATCCATTATCTGCTTTGGAGCGTTGATATCAATACCAATGGTATCGGATTTCTTAGTCTCCCAAACGTAAGCTACCCAGTAGTTTTTGCCGTCGATAGAGGGAGAGAAACCGAGACAGCCGTTCATGAAGTTTGTACTGCTGCCGAATTTTACCTCAACGAACGCCTTGTCGCCGATAGGTTTGCCGAAGTCAACTTTTCCCTCTGAGCCTTTTTTGCCGTAGATTTTGCTGCTGTCGGAGATAGGAGCAGTTGTGGTAGTTGTCGTTGTGGTTGCGGGCTTTGAAACAGTGGTAACGATAGTAGACTGTGCGTCGCCTCTTGCGTATTTATTGATTGCCTGAACTATCTCGGGCTGTTTCCATGTACAGTTTGATCTGTCAAGTAGCATAAAGCTGATATCGTCCCACCAGCAGCAGGTTATGCCTCTTGAAGAAGCAAAAGCTGTGAAGTAAGCAGCGCAGTCGATACGCGGCTGAACGTTTCCGCCCTTGTCACGCGCACCGTATTCGCCGATATATACAGGGATACCCTTTGATACGTACTGATTGTATACCTTGTCGATAGCCTGCTGTATCTCGCCTGTATCGGTGTTTATGTTGAAGTTGCGGACACTCTGCGAATCGCTTTCCTCCGCAAGTGCAAAGCCGTAGGGGAGATATGCGTGAACAGCTACGATAAGTCTGTTCTGTGCCGAGTCGCTGGGAAGCTTGAAGTTCTCGTTGGTCGCTCCGTCCACAGAACAGTCATAGCCGGGGATCGCAACATATCTTGAACCGTTCTTGCCGCCTGATGAGCGGATAGTATCAAGTACATCCTGATTGAGCTTGTTTATTGTCTTGATAGCGTCGATACAATCACTGTTTGAGGGATTTATCCACCATTCGTTCTGATGACCTACAAGACGGGGCTCATTCATTGTCTCGAAAATGAGTTTGTTGTCGTAGTCCTTGAAACGGTCAGCTATCTGCGACCATACAGTTGTCATATACTTCTTTGACTGCTGATAATGAGCGGAGTCCGGGTACATATATTTAATGTCGTTATCGTGGTGAACATTGAGTATAACGTACATACCGTCGTCTATAGCATAGTCAACGACTTCCTGTACTCTGTCCATCCACTGCTTTGTGATATTGTAGCTGCCGTCAACGTGATTGTGCCATGAAACGGGGACTCTTACAGTTCTGAAGCCTGCGGCTTTTACAGCGTCTATCATTTCCTTTGATGTCTTGTATCCGCCGTTCCAGCAGGTCTCGATACCCATTTCGCTGCCTACCCAGCCTGTATCATCGATAGCGTCGAGAGTATTTCCGAGATTCCAGCCAAGACGCATATCCTTTACAAAGTTTATGCCATCTGTATTGGGGATATCCTTTGAAGGGATATTGAGCTCCGGGATAGTATAAGCTCCGGCGTTTACATTACTGCTTTCAAATAGTGTGCTGTTTACGTTAACAGCAGCAACTGCGCTCTTACCGTTTTCGCAACGATCAGTAAAAGCGGTTAATGATGTTGCGATTGTAACAGCTGCAATAAGAGCTGTACAGCCCTTTTTAAGGAATTTATTCATTTTCATTCGTCCTTTCAGTTTTATTATTTTTATGCACGGTTACATAGTAAACTATATTACGACTATATTATATAATACACAAGTGTAAATTTCAATGCTGTATCTGATTGGAATTGTGCACATTTCAGCTTTTTTGTGTTGATTTCAGGCAGAAAATATAGTATAATATTAATGAAGTAAAAAACGGAGGTGCGGTATGCGGAAAAGATTGGCTCTTATAACTGCGAATACGGATACGCTTTATCAGACGAGCATGATAAAAGTAATGTCTGAGCAGTCGGCTATTCTCGGCTATGATCTCATTGTTCTCACTCATTTTGTGAACTATGACGACGGCGGCGATTACATGAAGGGCGACGAAAATATCTATTCTCTTATTTTTCAGCTTGAATTTGACGGAGCAATTGTTGACCTCGGTTCTTTTTACAGCCGCTCCCTCGCTAAAAAGCTGGACGAAATGCTGAAAGAGAAGAATATCCCTGTAGTGTCCCTCGATTATCAGAGCGAACACTTTGAGGACTGCCTGCAAAATGACAGGGAATGCTTCCGAAAGCTCACGGAGCATTTCATAAAAGAGCATGGTTTTACTGATATATACTGCCTCAGCGGTCCTGAGGGCGAGATACATTCGGAAGAGAGAATAAACGGTTTCAAGGACGCTTTATCCGAAAACGGACTTGAGATCCGTCAAGACCACATATTTTACGGCGACTTCTGGATAGGAAAAGCTGTGGAATTTGCTGAAAAGATAGTTTCGGGTGAACTTCCCAGGCCTCAGGCTATTGTCTGCGGCAGCGACTATATGGCTTTACAGCTCTGCCTCACCCTTATAAATAACGGCATACGCATACCAGAGGAGATATCAGTGGGCGGATATGACGGAAATCCCGATGTCAATTACTATCAGCCCTCGCTTACCTCATTCAGCGGAGCTTACCTTGAAAATGCTGTAAACGCAGTCTGTCGGCTCCACGAACTCATAAGCGGAGAAAAGGAGTATGAGATAGTACAGACTCTTCCGTATCTGAGGATAGGCGCAAGCTGCGGCTGCAGGGAAAGTATTGCTAAAAATGCGGATATAAGCCAGAGAATGCTGGACAGGGCAATGCGAGCCAATATTTTCATGCACAGTAATTACTCCTCTATAATGAGCAATGTTAAAGATATCAGGGAATTTGCAGAGGGTATGCTGAGAAATATGTATCTCCTCGATCTGTCGGGCGACTTCTTTATATGCCTCTGCGATGATATGTTCGGTGACAGTAATTCGGCGGTCCCGCAGAGGAAAAGCGGTTACACAATGAAAATGAAGTGTATCGTTACTCATATAAATTATAAAGGTGACGCAGCAGCGAAAGAATTCCGTCTCGAAAGCATTATTCCTGAGGAAGATATGATCTCTGAGCCGAGGACTTTTTTCTGCACTCCTCTGCATTATCTTGACAACAGCTTTGGCTACTGTGTAAGGAGATACAGCAGCAAAGAGATTGTTTTCGAGCAGTTTTACGGTGAATTCTGTCAGATCGCAGCAGACAGCATAGAGCGCATAAGAATGCTTGAGCATGAGAAATACCTCAATGAAAAGATACAGCGCTTGTCGGAACGAGATATACTTACAGGTCTTTTCAGCCGTAAGGGTATCATAAATCACATGGAAAAGCTAAAAGGCGATAAAGAGTATTTCGGAGTTCTGTACAATATCGAGGATATAGAACAGACGCGGCGAAGCCTTGGAGAGGAGCACCTTAAAAGGGTGTATGTTTCCTTTGCACAGGCTGTAAATCTCTCATGTGTCAGAGGGGAACTTGCCGCAAGGATAAGCAGGGACGAATTTCTCATAACAGGGGAGTGCGACGGTTCTGAGTTCCCCGGACAGCTTTTCATTAATACTCTCAAGGCAAACATAAAAATGATAGAAAAGCATCAGGATATACAGCTGTTGCCTATGATATCACATTTTTCGGCTGTGACCGACAATATATCAGCTCCCGAGTTGCTGATTTCACGGCTTGAGCAGAAACTGGAAGAAAGCCGCGATCCGCAGAGGTTTGCAGGGAATGTATATATGAGCATTATACGTCAGCTTCACGACAATATCTACGAGGAGCCCCAGCTGAGCTGGAATGCTGCCGCAGAAGCTGCAAAACTGCGGCTTAGTCAGTCGTATTTCCAGCATATCTATAAGAAATATGTGGATGTGAGCTTCAATTCCGACGTTATTTCCGCGAGGATAGCTCTTGCGGAGAGACTTCTTGTGAGCACCAATCTAAACGTCTGTGAAGTTGCTGAAAAATGCGGATACACGGAACAGTCATACTTTATGAAGCTTTTCAAGAACAAAACAGGAATGACTGCTCTTGAGTATAAACGCAAAAAGCTTAAAGGCTATAAATAATATTGTTAAAGCCTTGATCTATATTCGGCGAAGTATCATTTATATTGACATTACAGGGGCATTATGATATAATTAAAGTTGCTAACTATACGTTTTTGCCTTTTTCACGCGGGGGTGACATTATTAAAAAAATAATGAAATACGCGCTGAATATCGGTCTTATTCTTGTAATAACACTTTTTACGCTTCATCTTATCTTCAAGGAGCAGGAGCTTCATGAGATCATTCATGACCTCAAAGGCGCTGATCCGGGCTGGATAGCCATCGGAGCCTGTGCCGCTGTACTGTTTGTTGCAGGTGAATCGTCTATAATACATTATATGCTAAGAGTGCTCGATCAGAAAACGAGCTTTCTGAAATGTCTGAAATATTCGTTTATCGGCTTCTTTTTCAGCTATATAACTCCGTCTTCAACAGGCGGTCAGCCAATGCAGATGTATCATATGAAAAAAGACAAGATCAAGATAGGATATTCTACGCTTATCATGCTACTGATAACGATTGCATATAAATCTGTCCTTGTGCTAATGGCACTGGGATTTCTTATCTTTAATCATGACGTTGTCGCGCAGTATGCAGGAGATATGAAATGGCTCATAGTTCTTGGATTTGTGCTTAATCTTTCATTTATCGCGGCGCTTCTGCTCATCTTTATAAAGCCCATTTGGGCTAGAGCTCTTGGTATCAAGGTTGTCGATCTTCTTACAAAGATCAGGATAATGAAACGGAAAAACAAGGAAAAATATACGGAAAAGCTCATAAGGATATGCGATACATACGCTATGGGCGCCGATTATATCAAGCGCAATCTTTCGGTTGTGTTCAATGTCTTTCTTATCACAGCTGTACAGCGAATATGCCTTTTCAGTGTAACATGGATAGTTTACAGATCATATGGTCTGAGCAGCACAAGATTTATTGATATACTGACGCTGCAGATTATGATAGGAGTTGCGGTTGAAATGCTTCCGCTTCCCGGTGCGGCGGGAATATCCGAGGGTTGTTTCCTGCTTGCGTTTACAGAGATATTCGGCATGGAACTCGTCAAGCCTGCGCTTCTTATAAGCCGGGGACTTACATTCTATCTCATTCTTCTTCTCGGTGCGGGAGTTACTTTTGCAGTACATATCATCGGGATCAAAAGAGACAAAAAACAAAGTGAATAAGCTGATTTCGCTCCGCTGGCTGCGGAGTTTTTTTTAGTTATTCGTAAAATATCTTGCATTTTGTCATTTTATGCTGTATAATAGGGTAAGAGGTGATAAAATGAGTATTATCGCTAAATTATTGAAAAGTATCATTTCGTCTGATATTTATATACTGATATTTGGTTTTGTGACCCTGTATGTTGCATTAAGAGTCAATAAGCTCAGGAATCTTATTGATAATGATATATATGAATGGGAAGAAAAAAGTGACGAATTATCGAATAATCCTGAAAAAAACAATAAAATATTCGACAGCTACAAGCATCTGAACAGAAGCTATACGGTTTTTATCTCCCTTATTTCGATTTTCCCTCTGCTGGGAATGTTCGGAACTGTGATCGCTCTTTTAAGCATTAATATGTCTGACAGTGAAGCGATAAATGCTGCAAAAGACAGCTTTTTTAACGCATTGACTTCAACAACATGGGGAATAATTTTTTCTGTTGTTTTCAAAATTGCAAATGCTTATTATTTTGCTGATGTTGAGGACATAATACAGAGACTTTTATCGCTTAAGAAAAAGCTTATCAAATATGGTATTGATGAATCGCTCAAGAATAAATCAGGGTGGCGGATATGAAAATACGCGAGATAATTCTGGATTTTACTTCTTTGCTCGATGTAATAATGATAATTCTTTTCTTTTTTGTTCTGTACAGTACCATTGACACGGAAAAAGCTGCTAATCAGGCAAAAGAAGCAGAAGCTTCATATAATGCCCTGATAGAAGAACAGCATGAACTTAACGACGAAGCCTCAAAGGAACTGGAAAGAATAAAAGCTGCTGACAAGAATTCGGCTGCAAATCAGAAGGCGTTGAATGCATTTGATAAAGGCGACTTTTTTACTTTCACTCTTGATGTTGTTGATAAAAGCGATAACTGGACTTTGGACATAAAGCTCGGAAACAAACAGCTGGGCATGATAGATTCGCACGAAACCAGTGATGTAAAAGCCTCGGTACGGGAAGTTTTGCAGAAGTCAGCCCTTTCAGATGATGATGCATACATATGTATCCTGTCATTTGACGGCGAACAATTCGGAACTGCCCGTGCAGTAAGAGTGATAAATGAAGCAATAGAAAGTATTCAGCGCGAATACCCTAATTTATATTTCTCAAATCTTAATTCTAAAAAGTGAGGTAACTAAAAATGAAGAAGAATGAAAAAAATGAAGCAACAAAAGCTGAAGCAAAAGGGAAGAAAAAAAGTGCAGCTCCTCTTTTAGGTCTGCCTGCGATCATAGCACTTATTTTATTACTTTTACACTTCAACGGTATTGGTATTCCCGGTTTAAACAGCAAGAACGGAAAAGAATCTGATGAGACAAGCGTTTCACAGACAACAGAAAAGGTTGACGAAACAGAGCCGACTACGTTGGAAACGACTTCGGCTACAGAAAGCGAAGAGGAGACCAAAGAGGATATCATAGAGGTGTCTGTTTCAAAAAATGAGTATATTTACAATAACAACATGACAAGTCTTGATGATCTGATAAGTATTATCTCTGAAAGCGACAAGAACGTTCAGATAAGTATAAGCCTTGATGATACGGCTGCTAAAAACACTGTTGATGAATTAACGGACAAACTCGACGAACTGGGCTACAAGAACTACAAAAAGATCGAAAAATAATAAGAAAAAGGCTGATACGATAAGTATCAGCCTTAATTTTATGTGGTTTCTTTTCTGATGACAGTTCCTTTCGGGAAAACAAGGTCCGATTTGAAAGAAAACTTCATCATTGCGTGATTTGCAGTCTCGATAGTTTCGCCGTTTTCGTCGTAAAGCGTATCAAGAACAAGCTCTACGGGCTTCTGCGAGGGAGCAAGTATCTCTACTTTGTCACCTGCGAAGAATCTGTTCCTCTGTGTGCAGTAAACAGTGCCGTTTTCACAGCTCTCAACAACAGCCACAACGTCAAAATTGCGGATATATCCGCTGTTTTCGTAGTACTGTGACTCCTCGGGAACTCCGAAGAAAAAGCCGTTGCAGTATTTCCTGTGGCTTACCTTGAAGACTTCCTCCTTTATCCAGTCGGGGAGCACGAAGTTATCAGGGTTCTTGTAGTAATGATCCACAGCCATTCTGTATGCATTGGTCACGACAGTCACATAGTAAGCAGATTTGGCTCTTCCCTCGATTTTGAGGCTTTTAACGCCTGCTTTTGCGAGTTTGTCTATGTGCTCGATCATACACATATCCTTGGAATTGAGTATATATGTACCTTTTTCGTCTTCAAAAACAGGGAAGAACTCGTTGGGGCGCTTTTCCTCCATAAGGTGATATCCCCAGCGGCATGGCTGAGCACATTCACCGCGGTTTGCGTCTCGGTTGACGAGATACTGGGACAAAAGACATCTTCCCGAGAACGATACGCACATTGCTCCGTGGACGAATGTCTCTATATCAAGGTCGCTGCTGGTTTTAGCTCTTATTTCCGCTATCTCATCAAGTGAGAGCTCCCTTGCGAGAACTACTCTTTTAGCTCCCATATTGTACAATTCCCGAGCGGTAACGTAATTTACGATACCTGTCTGAGTGGAAATATGTATCTCCATATCGGGAGCATATTTTTTTATCAGCATAAGCAGTCCGATATCGGCTACTATCAGTGCGTCTACCTTTGCTTCCACAGCCTCTTTTACAAACTGCTCGAAGGACGGTATCTCACTGTTCCTCGGGAGCGTATTGCAGGTAAGGTAAACTTTTATATTTCGGTCATGAGCAGTCTGTACAGCCCTGCACAGCTGCTCAAAATCGAAGTTCATCGGCGAAGCACGCATTCCGAACTGCTTGCGTCCGAGGTATACCGCGTCAGCTCCGTAATCAATGGCAGCGTTGAAGCGTTCCTCGTCTCCCGCAGGAGCGAGGACCTCAAGATTATTCAGCGGCATTAGCTTCCTCCTGTTCCTTGAGAATTGCCTGTTCAGCTTCATATGCTGCTTCTGCAGCCTTTACTTCTGCATCCTTTATATTGTGTTCCTCAAGAGTCTGAGTGAAGAATGTTTCTCTTGTATAAATATTGGCAACGAAGTAGAAGTCGTCTGTCTTCATCTTCTGGAGTACTGCGTCAATAGCGTCCAGACCGGGGTTGCATATCGGTCCGGGAGGAAGTCCCTTGGTTATATAAGTATCATAAGCGTCTACCATTTCCTTGTTAGGAACGGCAAGTCTTGGCTTGATAACATATTTTGAATAATTTGAAGTAGGGTCTGACTGGAGGAAACCTGCTGTTTCAGCCTCAGGCTTTTCAAGACGGTTCCAGAATACGCCTGCAACATGGTTCATGTCCTCGCGGAAAGGAGCTTCGCGCTGTACGATAGAGGCCATGGTTATAAGCTTGTCAAGGCTGAGACCTACTTCTTTCATTTTCTTGATCCGGTCATCGGAGGTTATTTTTTCATTGAAGTTGTAGTAGATCTTCTGGCATACCTGTTCCGGTTCCATGTCAACTGTGAAAGTATAGGTATCGGGGAAGAGGTAGCCCTCCATTCTTCCGTCCGCGAATTTAAGAGGATCATGATCTTTCGGAAGCTCCTCCTCAAAATCAAAGCCGAATCCGCCTGCGTTGAATGCGTATATGAACTCAGCGGAGTTGCACACGCCGTTTTCCTGGAGAAGATCTGCGGCTTCAAAGATATTCGTACCCTCCACAAAGGTTATGGTAACAGGTTCCTTCTGTTCCTCATCCTCGTAAGTGGTAAGGGTTTTTATGATAGTTTCGTAAGCCATGTTCGGACTTACGAAATGCTCTCCTGCAAGGTAATTATCGGAGTCATTCCTCAGCTTTGAGAAAAGCTGGAAGCACTTCGGAGAGTTTATGATACCCTCAGTGTAAAGGAGCTGTGAAACGTCCTCGGCTGTTGCTCCGTCGGGGATAATTATCATCTTTGTGGAGTTATCTTTGCCGATTCCGAGTACGTCTTTGCCGAATGCTATTATAACAAGTGAAAGGCATATGGACAAAGCAAAAATGAAAACTGTCAGTATAAGTACGCCCGGAAGTCTGCTTCTCTGTCTCTTCTTCTTTTTCTTCTTATGGTGAGCTGTGTTGCGCTTTACAGCTGCCGAATTGCGCATAGGAATGTCCTCGTCGTGCATTGGACGGGGAGGTCTCTGACGTGCAGGGAACTGCGGTGCTTCAGGTGCTTCATCGGAAGCGGCTCTGTTTACAGGCCGCGGAGCTTCGTGAACTCTGCGTCTTACAGGAGCAATGCCCTCGGGCTTTTTCTCGCGGTTTGCAGCGGAGATATCAGCCTCGTGAGCGAGATTCCTTCCGAGATCCTTTGTATCCGAGAGCTGGTCATCAGCCTCTTTTACAGGGGCATCATCGGGAATGGTGTTATTATTATCAGACTCTGCTTTTTCTTTGTCAAGCTGATTGAGGATATCATTTATCATATCGTTGTTATCAGTCATTGCAGAGCACCGTCCTTTCTTCTGTTACAATAAGATCGACCCTGAGGTCGTGCTGCATGAGCGGCAGCTGCTGAACGATGAGCTCCTCATAGGCGAGGGCTATCGTATAAAGCTCGGGGTGAGCAAGGATATATTCATCGTAGTATCCGCCACCGTAGCCAAGACGTCCGCCGTCCTCGGTAAATGCAAGTCCGGGAATGATACATACGGTATTTTCTGTCATTTCAGGCTGGGGGAGAGCACTGTCAGGCTCGGGGATACGGTACATACCCTCGTGAAGGTCGGCTACTGAGCCGATAAGATGAAATGTCATCGAGCGCTCGGGGCCGCATTTAGGCAGTGCTACTTTCTTGCCCATTTCTATCAGTTTGTCTATGAGCAGATAGGTATCGACTTCCGAACCGAAAGAAGCATAAAGCATGATAGTATCTGCTTCGAGTATTTTTTCCTCCTGCAAAAGGCGTTCTGTTATATCCAGATCCTTTGAGACCTTGTCGCGTATCTCTGCACGGAGATGTGAAAATTCTTTTCGTAATTCTTTTTTATTATCCATAATCAGTCACATAAGATAGCGTTACGCTGTCGGCAGCTTTCTTCCTTTGAATGAACTTTTTCCACAAGCTTGAGACCGAAGTCTACTGCAACGCCTGCGCCTCTTGCGGTAACGAATATACCGTCCTCGGCAACGCCGCTGCTGCCGATAGTCGCGCCTTCGAGCTGTGTCTCGAAGCCTTCGTAGCAGACTGCCGTTCTGCCCTTGAGAAGTCCCTTATGCCCGAGTATTGAAGGAGCGGCGCAGATAGCGCCGATGTATTTATTGTTTTCAACGCAGTAGTCGATAGCTGCCTGAACGTACTCGGATTTTTCAAGGTTGAGAGTACCGGGCATACCGCCGGGGAGAACTATCATCTCAAGCTCATCAGTGAGAGGGGCTTCCTGAGCGATGGTATCTGTAACTACGCTTATGCCGTGGGAGCCGACTATGATATTGTCGCCGACGCCTACCATAACAACTTTTTTTCCTGCACGTCTGAGCAGATCGATAGGAGCGATAGCTTCTGTCTCTTCAAATCCGTTTGCGAGAAAAACATATATCATATTGTTTATCCTTTCATTTAAATGTAACAGTGTATTTTCTTAGAAGAAAAGCAGGGTGATAGGACTGTTTTGCTTTTCGCAGTCCCTCTATCCCGAGATCCTCTTCACGATTGATGTATTTATATCCGCTCGCGGCAGATCTTGCAAAGCTGTTGTTTATGCCTGCGTATATGCCGTTGAAGCGGGTATCGGCTTTCTCTATATGGACGCAGAAAGTATCATTGTTCAGACGGTCACCTATAGTAAAAGCAGCAACCTTGCCGTCTATGCGGATAACTCCGCCATGCAGTCCGAGCTCATTGAAATAATTGAAATACGTATTTATTGCATACTGCTCGGCTATAAAGGAATGATCGGAGTCTGCAGCCTTGCTGTTATATTCAAGAGTGCTGAACGTGATACAGTCGTCGAAGTCTTTTTCAGTCATTTCGGAGTAAACTGCTCCGAGCTCGCCGTAACGGGCGAGATGGTTGCGCTTACCGTGATATTTTCTGCCTGTAAGACTGATAAGGTCATCGGAAAGGTAAATGTAATCCCAGTCGCCCTCGTCGGTCTCTGTGATGAAACTGTCCGGAAACAGTTCGTTCAGCATTCTGAGCGACGGTTCGGTGATGCCAGCAACTCTCAGCGGTTTTCCGAGTTTTTCCGAATACATCTTCATTTCCGTAACGACCTCGCGGTAGTCTCCGCTGCCCGAAGGCAGAAAGAAATGCGGTATACCGTCCTCCGAACGGAACGAACAGCATATGTAGAAATCCTTGTAAAAGGCTATCTGCGAATCTCCGAGGCGTTTCCATGCCATATTGTTGGAGAAGCTGTACTCGCAGCCCATGAACTGAGAATATTCAAGAGCAGCAGTGATACGTTCCTTGTCGTTTATAGATATGTCTCTGAATTCAAGCATTATATTCAGGAATTTTCCTTTTTCATGGAAGCAAAGTATTCTTTTACCTCGCTGATCTTTCCGCAGGTCATTTTTCCCTCGGGACATTTTCCAGTGGCAACACATGACGGACCTGCGTGTGCAAATATATGAGGAGCAACCTCAAGGCATTGCCTGAGCATTTCGTTGGCTACAGCCCTTATCTCCCACTGTGCGCGGTTGCAGCAGCGATGTCTGAAAAAATTAAAAAGCGAGCGTATATTCATTGTAACGACGATCTTTGTCTCGCAGGCGTTCGGAAGAACGAATCTTGCGTCCTCATTTGCAAGCTTTGAAGCCTTTGAACGTGCGGTCTTCTCGTCCATGCCCTGTGCAATCAACTCGGAAGTGTGCTTTTCGGTCAGGAGTGCGGCAAGCTTTTCGTAACTTTCCGTTATCTCTCCGATAATCCTGTCATACTCCGTTTTGGCTTCGGGAATAGCCCCGATCGCAGGCGGAGTTATGAACTCAAAGCCGTTTTCATTGACATAACGCTGACTTTTCTGTGAATATGAGGCGATACGGTGTCTTACGAGCTGGTGACTGCAGGCTCTTGATATACCTTCGATGCCGAAAGTGAAGCTTACGTGCTCCATAATGCTTTCATGTCCGATAGAAACTAGCATATCAATGAAGCTTTCGGTCTTCTCTTCCGTAAGTCCGTCCATCAGGGACTCGATGTCGCTGCTAGAATAGCAGAGCTTTGCAGCCGTCGCTACAAGCTTTTCGGCGTCGGGAGTATGTGATATTAGTTTGACTTTCAAAAAAGACACCTACCTTATTAATAATAATGCACATATAATTATTGTATCATTTCTGAGCGGTTAAGTCAAGGAAATTACACAAAAAATCTTTAATATAAATGTTTTAATAAGTTGAAAAGGTGATAAAACGGAAAAAATTTTCATTTTACTATGGACAAACAGAAAAAAATGTTGTATAATAAAACAGTATTTGTAATCTACTATTATATCGGAGGAATATACAAATGAATAAATTTAATAGGTTCGCGTCGGCAGCTGCGGCTTTTGCACTTGCTGCTGCTTCAGCTTCATGCAGCGCTCCTGAAGCTATCACATTCGGAAAGGGAGCACAGACAGCTCTTACCGTTGACGGTTATGAGGTGCCTGCAGGAGTATTTATCTATAATGAGATAAATGCTTATCAGAACGCGGCATATAAGATGTATTACGAGAAAGGTTCAATGCCTTCAGTGGACGACGTAAAGGAATCTACTATCGAGCAGCTCAGTGCTTCAGACTGGATACAGAACAACGCTACTGACGCCTGCAAGGATTTCGTTGCAAATGAAAAGGAATTTGAAAAGATAGGCGAGAGCCTCAAGGAAGACGAAATTACCGAAATAAAGAATCTCGCTTCTTCATATTCGTCTGACAATTCTCTCATCGAAAACGGTGTAGGTGAGGAGTCTGTAAGAAAGATAATTGAGAACAGCTACAAGAGAGAGGCTATTTTCAAGCACTATTACGGACTTGATGCTGAAAAGGGATGTTCAGAGGACGAACTCAAGACATACTATCAGGACAAGACAACAAGAGTCAAGTATTTCTCAATAAGCATGGTCGATGAAAACGGTGAGCAGTATGACGCTGATGAAAAGCGCCGCCTAAACAATATGATCGACGATTACGTAAAGGAGATCAATGAAGAAAAGACTTCCGACGCCAAGCTCAAGAAGATCGACGAGTGCGAGGAGGACTACAAGGAGTACACCGATAAGCGCAAAGCCGAAGCAGAGGCTAAAGCTGCAAAGGAAGCCGGAGAAACTACGACAACTACAACAACTACCACTTCTTCGGGTACAACCACTACTACAACTACAGATCCCCATGCCAAGGAGATAACTATAACAAAGTACACAACTACAACTGCCGATAAGGATGAGTCCAACGATACGACTACTACCACAGCGTCAGCCGAAGCAGAGGCAAGTGAAAAGGCTTATAAGAACTATAACGACCACGTTTTCTCAATGGCTTACAATAAGGCTGAAAAGTATCAGTACGACGACGATACGGTTTATGTTATAATCAGAGCCGATATCAAGGAGCGTATGACTGCTGATGACCTCTGGACAGAGGAAAAGATAGAGTCTCTTCTGAACGAACGTTATTACAAGGATTTCGAGGATATGATGAAGAACGTTGTAAAGGGCTATTCTGTAACAAAGAACAATAAAGCTTACAGAAAATATACTCCTTTTGATCTCAACCTCGGTTAAAATAAAAAAATCAGGCTGCCTGAAAAGGCAGCCTTTTTTATGTGTTTAGGTCTCTTTTTTGCATTCTTACATCTTCGCCTTTAAATTCGAGGCAGGAGTACATGGAAATAATTCTTGACATGACTCTTTTGTCGTATCTGCGGGCAATACCCTCAAAATCAAGATTTGTGCTGATGATAGTTGGCTTTCCGCAGTTGAGTCTTGTATTGATTATGTTGTAAACTGTTGCGTTATAGAAGTTTGATTCGTATTCGGTACCGATATCATCAAGAATAAGAAGATCGGTATTCATAACAAGGTCTATCATCTCAGAGGAATGCTCGTAGCTGAAATGCTCCTTTTCAATATTCCTCAGAATATTTATAGCTGAATCATATATGACGCTGTAACCCTTTTGCAGAACCGCATTCGCTATGGCAAGCGAAAGGTGGGTTTTTCCGAGACCTGTTTGACCGAACATGAGGATACTTTTGGAATTTGTTGTAAAAGTTGCAGCATACTGTTTCACATACTCGAAAATATTCTTCATTTTCGTGTAGTTTTCGCCGGAATAATATGAAAGTGAAAAGCTTTCAAAGCTCGACGGCTTTAGCTGAGAGCGGTTGTTGAGCTTGTCAGCGGCAAGTTTTCCGCACAAAGTATTGAAGCAGTCGCAGAATTTACTGCCGTTATAGCCTGTATCGCTGCATTTGGAGCAATTGTAGTGTATATCAAGGTAGTTTTCGGGATAACCGTGCTCTGTAAGCATTTTTTTGCACATTGCCTGAGCTCCCAGATTGTACTGCCTGAGCTGTTCTATTTTATCGGTTATATCCTTGCCTCTGCCGTTTGATATAATGGAGATAAGCTCCTTTCCGGTATTAAAAAGGACTTCGTTAATTTCGCGTATCTGAGGTATTTTTTCATTGACCTCGCGTATCCGTTCCTCGTTTTCGCTGACAGCTTTCATGCGGCGATTAGTTAGTATAGCCTGTGCCTTGTCGAATATCTCGCTGTCCATTTTTACACTCCTTAATACAGAAATTTATTGATAACTGATTTGTATTTTTCGATATCGGGATCAATTTCGTTATTCTGAGAACCTTTATCCTTCTTTTTCTTCCTGAAGCTGCTCTCGGCGTTTTTTACGTCCTGAACAGTCCTGAAACCGCTGTCGTTCCAGGAAATAAGTATTTTATTTATGTAGTCGAAGCTGAGTTTATTTATCTGCTCCAGCGTTTTTTCGTAGGCGTAATGGATAATATCAAGCTCATAGCCTGCGTTTTTCCATTGTTTTATGAAGTCGTCCTGTTTTGTGGTTGGACGTCTTGTCATTTCAAAAAGTTTCATGATACTTGCAGTGTAATCTCTGGAAGAGGTAAGGCGCTGGATCTCGTCCTGTGCCGCAGACATTGAATTTATGTCGTTTTCGGCCCAGTCTGCTGCGATTTTCTCAACATAGGCCGTATTGGTCTTTTCTATTGAAGCGCAGTAGGTGAGAAGGGTGATGATCACCTCTTTTTTCAGTCCAAGGTGTTCGTACATCCATATAATAGAGTTCATCTGACTGTTTTTCAGTGTACCGAGAATGCCTTCCGCTATCTTGAAAAGCTCGCGGATATCTTGGGAATCTTTCATTATCTCAGCAATCTCCGAACCGCTGTAGTTAGCCTTATGGTCAGGGACCGGCTCGTGAACGACAGAAGTGGAGAGCTGCTTGGGCTCAGGAGCGGCAGGCTGCTGCATTATTGATCTTACAGCCGATATTTCCGGTGTGTTCTGAGGAGTAAGCACATTTGCCTGCTGCCAGAACATTATAGCCTCCTCGACCTGATCGGGCTGGACTCCCGTATTCGAGGATATCTCGTCAAGAGAGCACATTTTTCCCGAGTACCTGAGAAGATACAGAAGCACCTTTATCTGTCCGCCTGTGGCGAGCTTAAGAAAATTATCCGCAACTATACCAGGAACTCCGAACATTGTTCCCCATATGCCGCAGTTTACCTTAAATTCCAATAAAGACACCTCCGAAAGAATACTGCAAAAAGTATTATACCATATTTCTATGAAGTTGTCACCGTGCAAATTGTACAATCAGCATCGGAAATAAATGTGAAATTTTTTCAGCTATTATTTGTAAGAATTTTTAAAGCTTTCTGATACTTTTCAAGTCTTTTCAGAGTCTCAGGCGAACTTTTCACTGTTTCATCCAAGTATCTGCTTGTATCGGAATTATGTTTAAGATCAGCGATCTTTACAGCTTTAGCTATCGGATCGGTGCTTATTTTGCCGACATAATCAAAGTAATCGTCATTTTTGTCATGAGTAAGGAGTTTTACTGCGTCTGTGACTTCACGAGGAAATATCATTTCAAGCTCGTCAATTGTGATATCAGTATCCTCTGCAACGTCATGAAGGAGTGCGGCACAGGTCGAATACTCGTCTGTCATCTGCTCGGCAAGATGAAACGGATGAAAGATGTAAGGAACTCCGTTTTTGTCGAGCTGTCCATGATGAGCATCGTATGCGAGCTTCATCGCTTTGCAGGTGAGAGGTGTATATATCATTTGTGCTCCTCCTTGACAAAAGTAGTGTGTACTTGATAAAGTTTAAATAATTGGAAATCAGCGCTTAATTATATATTTCATGGCAAACCGCCTTAATGCCGGTTATTGAATACATACTTATTATAGCACACAGAAATTTTTTAAGCAAGTATCAGATTATTGTACTGTCAAACATTTCTTTCAGTTTGCTTATTGCCTTTTTTTCTATCCTTGAAACATATGAGCGTGAAATATTGAGCTTTTCGGCAGTTTCGTTCTGTGTATGGGGAGATGAGCCGTAAAGTCCGTACCTGTACACGATAATGTCGTATTCACGCGGTTCGAGGCATTTTTTCAGGAAACTGTACAGCTGTCTTGAACGGATAAGTATGTCAACCTGTTCGTGTATGTCTATGCCGTCGTCAATAAGGTCCAAAAGCGTCAGAGCATTTCCGTCCTTGTCGATTTCAACAGGTTCGTTTATGTATACGTCGCCTGAGGACTTTTTAGCTGCCCGGAACTGCATAAGGATCTCATTTTCTATACATCTGCTTGCATAAGTCGCAAATTTTGCTCCTTTTTCATAGTCGAAGGAGGAAACGGCTTTGATAAGACCTATCGTACCGACTGAGATAAGTTCGTCCTGTTCGTCAGTTCCGGAGGCGTATTTTTTTACGATATGAGCCACAAGCCGCAGATTATGCTCGATCAGCATGTTCCTTGCCGTTCTGTCACCGACTGACATTTTTTTGAAGCATTCCGTTTCTTCCTTTTTTGAAAGCGGTTTCGGAAATACGGCAGAATTGTCGATATGCAGGGAAAAGAAGAAAAGATTTCTGAGTATTTGTATAAACATAGCGTACCTCCTGATGTTGAGCTATAATATATTATGCTGCAGAGCCTGGACAATATAAAAATAATTATTTTGCTTTTATTTGTGAAATAACTGTATTGATAAAATTTATTGAAAAAATTTATACTGCGTATTGACGTTGCGCAATAAATATTATATAATAGTAATGTATGGATTTTGAAAGATAGTGATCGCTTGCCATTGCAGGCGAACGTTTTTGGAAGAAGTGATAAATTGAAAAACTATGTTTCGGCGTCTGTTCTGAGCGCTGATATGCTCGATCTCGGCAGCGAGATACGAAAGCTTGAAAAAAACGGTATAGATATGCTGCATTTTGATGTTATGGACGGTATCTTCGTCAATAATATCACTTTCGGTCTGCCTGTACTGGAACAGGTGAGAAAAGCATCCGGTATAACCCTTGACGTTCATCTTATGATAAAGGAGCCTGCAAAGTATATAAAGCGTTTTGCCGAGGCAGGTGCAGACATGATATCTTTCCATGTCGAAAGTGAAAGCAACGCTCTTGAAACTCTCAAAGCCATAAGGGAATGCGGAGTCAAGCCTGCAATTGCTATCAGACCTGCAACTCCTGCTGAAGCTGTATTCGATCTTCTACCGTACCTTGATATGGTGCTTGTCATGACCGTTGAGCCGGGTTTCGGCGGACAGAGCTTCATTCCCGAGACTGTTGACAAGATAAGGGCTGTCAGGTCCAGGATAACCGGACTTGGACTTAATGTGAATGTAGAGGTGGACGGCGGGATCAACGGCGAGACTTCTGCTATTGTACGCAAAGCAGGTGCGAATGTTCTTGTTTCGGGAAGTTTTCTCTTCCATGCCGACGATATGGCAGCGGCAGCAAAAGCACTGAAGGAAGATAAGATATGCTGAAAAAGGCAAGGAAAGAACGGCATATCTGGCTCGATATCATGCTGACCCTCCTGACGCTTGAACTGATGTCCTATTTCTATTACGGTATCCGTTCGGTCGTACTTGCAGCAGTATGTATTGCAGCAGCTTCTGCAGCAGAGATCATTTCGATAAGGCTCATGAAGCGGAAATTCTCCGCTGATGATCTTACCTGCACATCTGACGCACTTATCATAGCATTGATGTTCCCTGCGGTAATGGACTACAAAATAGCGGCTATTGCCTGTGTTTTTGCCATAGTTGTCGCAAAGAACGTATTCGGCGGACGGATAAACATGATTTTTTCACCTGCGGCTGCGGCTTACGTATTTGTACTGACTTCATGGGGGCGCAAGCTTCTCCAGTACACGGAGCCTCATGTTAAAACAGGCATTTTTGAAAAGCCTGAGGTGCTTGTCAATTCTGCTTCGCATACATTTGACCTTACAGGAACTTTCAAACATTTGGATTTTGAGATACTTCTCGGAAATTTCAGCGGTCCTTCGGGTGCTGTAAGCATTCTTCTCCTTGCGGTGGCAGCTGTTGTCCTTATGTTCAGAAGGAGTATTTCAGCAGGAGCTTTTCTCGGAACTATCTTCGGAACAGGATTTTTTGCGGTTGTGACGCCTGCTGTTTCTTCAAAAGCCGATTCGCTCAAGTACTCGCTTGTTACGAATATGGTGCTTTTTGCGGCAGTTTATATAGTTTCGGACGTAAGAATAGCTCCGAAGCGTGATTATTACGCCTTTTTCTACGGACTTTTCATCGGTATCTTCTCATACGTCCTTGTTCTTACGGGTGCAAAGGAAAATGCGATAGTTATCGTGTCTGTTCTGTTCACTCCTGCGGCTCTTGGCTTCAAGAACCTCGAAAAGAGGATAGAAAAAGTCGCAGAGGAGCATAATGAAGAGACAATGATAAGTGAAGGCACAGGCAGAGAGGGGGAAGTAACGGGTGACTGAACGCAGAAAAGCCCTTATGGACGGAATACTTGGCGATAATATTGTCCTGTCTGGACTTATGGTCATTTCACCTGTTATCGTATGCGGCGATACTCTGAAAAACGCGGCAGCCCTTGTATATGCTTTTTCGGCAATAACATTCCTTGCTGTGCTGATCTCTTCTTTTGTACCGCAGAAGCTTCCGTATACTGTAAAGGTGATCATCTACGCCCTTATAGCGGCGATAGTATATATTCCCGTTAAATTTGCCTCAAAGCAGCTCTATCCCGAGTCTATACCGAGGATAGGTATTTATTTCCCGCTTCTTGCGGTAAATTCGCTTATCGTATTCCAGACAGAGACGAAGTTCTTCCGTATGCCAAGGCGTGATATGATGATTTCACTTATATTCTGCATACTCGGTTTTGATCTTGTAATGCTTGTCACCGGATTTCTTCGGGAACTTTTTGCCTACGGTACAATAAACAATCATATCGTGGACATGAATACTCTCACGGACGGGCTTTCAAAGCCGTTCGGAGGCTTCATTTTCCTCGGATTGATGTGCGGAGCCTATCGTTTTATCAGAAATGCAGTCCAAAATGATAAAAGCGAAGTAAGGAGTGGTACTGATGTTTCTTATAAATGATCTTATCGCTCTTCTTGCAGCCAATCTCATTCTTTCACGCGCTTTGGGCACGAGTACGATTTTCATTGCCGCGGGAAGCAGGAAAAATCTTATGGCAACTGCCTGCGTCATTACTTTTTTTACTACCGCAGGCGCTACGGCTGCTTATTTTATTGACAAAATGCTCCCTTCAGCCGTGTCTGACCTCAGACTGCTGATGTATATCATTGTTATCGGAGCGCTTTATGTTCTGCTTCTTACAGCAGTATATTATACTGCCAGGCGGCATTTTGACGAGCTGCGTAAGTATGTTCACGTTTCAGCATTTAACTGTGCTGTTATTGGAACGCTTTTCACTATAAATGAAAGAGCTTCAATGAACGGCAGCACCTATGACCTCGGCGACTATGCAGGCGCAGGTCTTGAAGCCGGTGCAGGCTTCATAATATCCGCACTTATACTGACAGCCGCGTACAGAAAGCTCAATTCCTCGAAAGTCCCTGCGGCTTTCAGAGGTTTCCCGGCAATGCTCGTATACCTTGGGATCATATCAATGGCAGTATATTCGCTCAAATAAACGCAATATACTGATATAGGAGAGTTTTTTAATGAAGTTCAAAAACAAAGGACGCAAGATCTATAAGACAAAGGAAAAGAATTATTACGGAAAAAGCCCTGTTGGAAAGGCTTTTTCCGTGGGACTTACTGTTCTCCTTATAGGCGGTATCTTTTTTATAGGTTTCAGCGTTGCGGGACCGCTCATAAACTATGCAAAGCAGAAGGGCGATACTGTTACAACAACTGCTCCCACATTTGAAGAGGAGGTAGTTACTGACGCAAACGGAGAGGAAATAACCCAGGAGATCACAACTGCTGTGGTTCCGTTCAATATAGAGCGTTTCAAGGCTTTCACTCTCAGTACTATGGATATAACCGACAAGGATACCCTGAGAAAAGCCCTTAAGCGTGTTCCTGCCGATGAAAAGATAGAATATATCGACGTACCGATGAAGGAACCGGGGGGAGATATATACTACGCAACAAATAACTATTATGCTACTTCATCGGGAATAGTTGTAGGTTCTATGACTCCGAAGGACATTGCAAACGAGATTATTTCCGCAGGTTACAAGCCTGTTGCTCATATAAGTACGTTTTACGACAATACTGTTCCCATGTATTTTCAGGATATGAGCTATCTTACATATGCCGACGGTTCGCTTTGGATAGACAACAGTGTTGAGGCAGGCGGAAAGCCTTGGATGAGCCCGTTTTCGGAGAAGGCGGTGAACTACAACGCCGATCTTGTTGACGAGGTCACATCAGCCGGCTTTGTGAAAGTTGTATGCTCGGATTTTGTCTTTCCTGATTTCCGTCAGTCAGATATCGATATTCTCGGTGACAGATACGTAAGCTCGGACAGATATATGGCTCTTACATCGGCAGCGAATATGATGTACGACAAAGCTATGTCAAACGACGCGAAAATGCTTCTCGAGGTGGACGCTTCCGATCTTCTCAAAGGCAAAAAGGATGTTTTACAGCCTATGTTGCTCAGAGTAAATACACTGGTACTAAATATCGATCTTGACAATATTTCATACGGCGTTGTTACGCCTGATACGGTTTACGAATTTAACGGAACTCCCGCTGAAAATGTAAAGAAAATGCTTGACCTTGTGGGAGAGGATCTTGAAGATTTTAACGTGGCTGTCCGTGTTTCAGGCTCTACAGCCGGAATACAGGAGCTGCTTGATGCAAAGGATGAAATAGTCGGCTGCGGATATGATTCATACGTAATCGGCTGAAAAATAATTCCCGGTCCAGGATCGGAGAACGGAGTTTGTTATGGCAGAGAATTTTAAGGTTTCACTTCAGCGCGTCATTGATGAATTTAAGCTTGAAACTATCTACATACACAAGGACGCCAACGATGTAATGATCGATGAAAATGATGTTAATCGTCCGGGATTGCAGCTCATGGGATTCTATGAGTACTTCAATCCCGAGCGTATCCAGATCATCGGCAAAATGGAGTTTGCTTACCTTTCGACTATCGATGAGAAGACAAGGAAGGAACGCCTGCAGCTTCTTTTTGCCCAGAGGATACCGGCTCTCATAATCACAAGGGAGCTTCCGTATTTTGCGGAAATGCTTGAGCTTGCAAAGGAATATGAGGTACCGCTCCTCAGAAGCAAGGAAAGCACTTCAAACTTTATGTCGGGACTTATCGCTTTTCTCAACCTCAACCTTGCTCCCCGTGTGACACGTCACGGCGTACTCATTGAAATTTACGGCGAAGGCGTATTCATAACAGGCGAGAGCGGCGTAGGTAAGAGTGAGACTGCTATCGAGCTCGTAAAAAGAGGTCACAGACTTGTTGCGGACGATGCAGTCGAGATAAGAAAGGTGTCAAATATCAGCCTTGTGGGAAGCTCTCCCGATAATATCCGTCATTTTCTCGAACTCCGCGGCATAGGAATCATAAATGCAAGAAGACTTTTCGGTATCGGTGCTGTAAAGATGACGGAAAAGATCGATCTTGTTGTTGAGCTCGAACAGTGGAATTCCGAAAAGGTATATGACCGAATGGGCGTTGACACCGAGTTTGTAAGCCTGCTCGGTGTTAAGATACCTTCTCTTACCATCCCTGTAAAGCCGGGCCGTAACCTTGCGGTCATACTCGAGGTCGCAGCTATGAACAACAGACAGAAAAAGATGGGCTATAATGCAGCCCGTGAGCTCCTTAACAGACTCGGCATGGAGTCGGAGCCTAAGGAAGTTGTCCGCGATTATGAGGCGTTCTGAGAAACTTGAAAAAATATACATTAGATCAGGGGGACACTATGATAGATATAAGTGAACTGACTGTATTATGCGATAAGCTCGGGTGCAGGATAACTCCCGAGGCTCCACTCAACGAATATATCACATTCCGCTTCGGCGGACCTTGCCGAGCTCTTATCAGTGTTAATTCCGCTTCTTCTGCAGCAGAGCTGATAAGATTCCTCAAGGAAAACGGAATAAAGTACGGCGTCCTCGGCAGAGGAAGCAATGTACTTGTTCCTGATGAAGGCTTTGACGGCGTTATTCTTCATTTCGGCAGTGATTTTTCGAATATCGAAGAAAACGGCAATACTATCCGCTGCGATGCGGGAGCGCTTCTTGCCTCCGCCTGTGTTCGCGCACAGCAGCTTGGTCTGACCGGAATGGAGAACCTTTTCGGTATACCCGGTACCATCGGCGGCGCTCTTTATATGAATGCGGGAGCATACGGCAGCGAAATGAAAGATGTTGTCTGTTCCGCCGAGTATATAGACGAAAACTGCAATATCCGCACAATCCGGGCCGAGGATATGGAACTTTCCTACCGCAGCAGCATCTTTTCGGGAACTGACAGGGTGATAACGTCTGTTACCCTGAGGCTCAAAAACGGAAAGCCCGATGAAATAAAGAACGCAATGTCCGAATGTATGGCGAAAAGAAGCTCAAAGCAGCCTCTTGAATTTCCAAGTGCGGGAAGCACATTCAAGCGCCCCGAGGGAAGCTACGCTTCTCTGCTTATTGACCAGTGCGGACTCAAGGGCTTTAGCTGCGGCGGCGCTATGGTAAGCGAAAAGCACAGCGGATTTGTAATTAATAAAGGCTATGCAACTTGTTCAGACGTACTTGAGCTCTGTGACAGAGTTAAAAAGATCGTAAACGAAAAAACAGGCTATAAGCTTGAGCTTGAACCTGTGATACTAAGCTGATAAGCGTGATTTGGAGAGATCTATGCAAATTTTGATTGTAACGGGGATGTCGGGTTCGGGAAAATCAAGTGTAATGGACGTAATGGAGGATATCGGCTTTTACTGTATAGATAATATACCGCCAAAGCTGATTACTCAGTTCGTTGACCTTTGCAGACAGTCCGAATCCAATATATGCAGGATCGCTGTTGCAGTAGATATACGAACAGGCGATATGTTTGCTGAAATATTCCGCTCATGGCAGGAAATGAAGCGCCAGCCTGATGTGGATGTAAAGGTGCTCTTTATCGAGGCAACTCACGATGTTATCCTTAAAAGATACAAGGAAACACGCAGAAAGCACCCTTTGTCGGAGAAATTCAACGGTAATATACAGGAAGCCATAAACTATGAATGGTCTCAGCTTTCTCAGCTTCGTGAGATTGCGGATTATTACATTGATACTTCCAATTTCACATCGTCGCAGCTGAAGGAACAGGTCAAGACCATTTTCCTTGAAAAAAGCTCTGATTCGCTGATAATCAAGGTGATGTCCTTCGGTTTCAAGTACGGTGTGGCAACTGACGCAGACCTCATGTTTGATGTAAGATGTCTGCCCAATCCTTTCTATATCGAGGAGCTTCGCAACCATACAGGCTGTGACAGCTGCGTAAGGGATTATGTTATGGGTTTTGAGCAGTCGCAGACGCTCTTTAGGAAGCTGACCGACCTCATTGACTACCTTATACCTCTTTACGTACAGGAGGGAAAGAGCCAGCTCGTAATATCCTTTGGCTGTACAGGCGGCAAACACCGCTCCATAACCTTTGCTGAGCTTATGGCAAAGCACCTTATCGAAAAGGATTACAAGGTGCAGAAATACCACAGGGATATAACAAAGGATAAAAAATTCTGAACAGGGAGTGAGTTAAAATATCATTCTCAAACGATGTAAGACATGAAATAAGCACATCTGTGAACGATAAAGACAGGCGTTTTGCCTGCCTTTATGGTATGCTGCTGTTTTGCAGAACGCTCACAAGCGGACATATATGCTTTCAGAGTGAGAGCAGGACTTCCGCAGAGCTTTTCAGCGGACTTTTTGAAGCTGTTTTCAAATATAAGCCCGAATCAGGCGAGCATACAAGAAAAAACGGGGCGGTTCTCCATACCTGTGACGTGTACGGAGAAAAAGCAGCCGCCGTTTTTCAGAAATACAGATTAGCTGAAAACAAAAGAGAGATAGATTCCGAGATTATTGCAACAAATAGTCTCGGAGTTTTTACAGCAGGGATATTTCTTGCCTGCGGAAGCGTTAACGACCCGTCAAAGGAGTATCACCTTGAATTTGCCTGCCCTGAGGAGGGACTTGCAATACAGCTTATGACGCTTTTAAGCGATATAGGCGTAACGGCAAAAACAGTTCTCCGCAGGGGGCAGCATATAGTATATATCAAGGGCAGCGAGTCCATCGAGGATACGCTGACCTTTATCGGTGCGTCCCAGTGTACTCTTGAGCTGATGAATATGAAGATATACAAGGATATCCGCAATAAAGCCAACAGGATAGCAAACTGCGACGCTGCAAATATCGACAAAGTCGTTAAGGCGGCCATGAAGCAGATAGAGGATATCAAGCTTATCGACCGTGCTGTAGGACTTGATACTCTGTCCGAAGAGCTTCGTGAGGTAGCTCAGCTCAGGCTTGACAATATCGACATGAGTCTACAGGAGATAGGGGAGTCTTTAAGCGAACCCATAAGCCGCTCTGGAGTCAATCATCGTTTCAAGAAGCTTGCAAAGATGGCAGATGAGCTCAGAAACGGAGGTGCAGTATGAGAGCGGACGAGTTTGTAAACCTTCATGTACATACGGAATACAGTCTGCTTGACGGTGCCTGCCGCATAAAGGAGCTTATATCCCGTGTAAAAGAGCTAGGACAGACGGCAGTAGCCATAACCGACCACGGCAATATGTACGGAGCCGTTGAGTTCTGGAACGCTGTAAGAGCTCAGGGGATAAAGCCAATCATCGGCTGCGAGGTATATGTTGCAAGGCGTACTCGACACGACCGTGAGCCGAAACTTGATTCTTCTCCCTATCATCTTATACTTTTATGCGAGAACAACGAGGGCTACCGCAATCTTGTAAAGCTTGTCTCATATGCGAGCATAGAAGGATTTTACAACAAGCCGAGAGTTGACGTTGAACTGCTGAAAAAGTATCACGACGGACTTATCTGTATGTCAGCCTGTCTTGCAGGCGAGGTTCAGAGACTTCTAACCGACGGCGAGTATGAAGCCGCAAGATCAGTTGCGCTGAAGTACAGGGATATATTCGGTAAAGACAATTATTACATTGAAATACAGAACCACGGCATTAAGGAGGAAGTAAAAAATCTTCCTCTTCTTTATAAGCTTTCGGCGGAAACAGGTATTCCTCTTGCTGCTACCAACGACTGCCACTACATAAATAAAAAAGACTCGGAAATGCAGAACGTTCTGCTTTGCATTCAGACCGGAAAGACTCTTGACGATCCGAACGGTATGAAGTTCGGGACTGATGAGTTTTATGTAAAATCAGCCGACGAAATGGCGGAACTCTTCAAAGGTCATGAGGAAGCCGTATCAAATACAAGGCTTATTGCGGAACGATGCAATGTTGAGTTTGAGTTCGGAAATATAAAGCTCCCTAAGTTCACCATAGACGGAGTTGACGATAACAAGCAGTTTTTCCGCAGTCTCTGCCGCAAGGGCATGTTTGAAAAGTACGGCTCCGAGCCGTCGGCAACAGTGACTGAGCGCCTGGAGTATGAGCTTGATATTATAACGAAAATGGGCTATACCGACTACTATCTTATAGTTTGGGACTTTATCCGTTACGCAAGGGAACATGATGTTCCTGTAGGTCCGGGAAGAGGCTCGGGTGCAGGAAGTCTCTGCGCCTACTGTATCGGTATCACAGGAATAGACCCTATCAAGTTCAATCTTCTTTTTGAGCGTTTTCTCAACCCTGAAAGAGTAAGTATGCCTGACTTTGATATAGATTTTTGTATCGATGGCAGACAGAGCGTTAAGGATTACGTCGTAGAGAAGTACGGAAAGGACTATGTTTCAGAAATAATCGCATTTGATACTCTGAAAGCACGTGCTGCTGTGCGTGATGTGGGCAGAGTTCTCGGCGTATCGTACCAGTTATGCGACAGTGCCGCAAAAGAGATAGACCCAAGAGCAACTTTGAGCGAAGCTCTGAAGGAATCTGAAGAACTGAGCGG
This sequence comes from Ruminococcus sp., assembly GCF_017549005.1. Taxonomy (GTDB): domain Bacteria; phylum Bacillota; class Clostridia; order Oscillospirales; family Ruminococcaceae; genus Ruminococcus. The sequence continues at coordinate 100,373 of NZ_JAFYYT010000040.1, read as the reverse complement.
TCTGTACCACTCCGACAGGACAATGCGGAAGCTTATCGACCTTGCAATGCAGCTTGAAGGTATGCCTCGCCACGCTTCAACTCATGCAGCCGGAGTTGTCATATCCGCTGTGCCTCTGAGCGACCTTGTCCCTCTTCAGAGGAACGATGATACGGTAGTGACTCAGTATACAATGGGAGTTCTTGAGTCCCTCGGACTGCTTAAAATGGACTTCCTCGGACTGAGAAACCTTACAATAATAAGGGATACGGTAAGGGAAATACATAAAACCGAGCCTGATTTTGATATAAACAGTATACCTATCGATGATAAGGGCGTATTTGAGATGATGTCGGAAGGGGATACGTGCGGGATTTTCCAGTTTGAGAGCGAGGGCATGACAGCAAGAGTCATGGAGCTTCGTCCGGAGCGGCTGGAGGATCTTATCGTTGTTATATCCCTTTACCGTCCTGGACCGATGAAATCCATACCTATTTACATAGAAAACAAGAAACACCCCGAAAACATAACATACAAGCATGAACTGCTAAGGGAAATTCTTTCCGATACATACGGCTGTATGGTGTATCAGGAACAGGTAATGGAGATATGCCGAAAGCTTGCAGGTTATTCCTACGGCCATGCGGACATCGTAAGACGTGCAATGGCTAAGAAAAAGCACGATGTCATGCTTAAAGAGCGGGAAAGCTTTGTAAAAGGAGCTGCCGATAACGGAGTTTCCGAGGATATTGCAAATTCTGTATTTGACGAAATGGTAAGCTTTGCCTCATACGCATTCAATAAGTCCCATGCGGCTGCTTACGCCTATCTTGCGTATCAGACAGCATATCTTAAATATCATTACCGCGGAATTTACATGGCTGCGCTTATGTCCAGCGTTATGGGAATGAGTTCAAAGCTTTCGGAGTACATAGATTCCTGCCGCGATTACGGTATTGAGATACTTCGTCCCGACATAAACAAGAGCAACAAAGGCTTCACATTTGTTGACGGAAAGATGTATTTCGGACTTCTTGCCATTAAAAACGCAGGAAGCGGTCTTGCAGACAAGATAATCAACGAAAGGGAAGAAAACGGAGCCTTTTTCAGCTTGCAGAACTTCTGCGAGCGTATCGGCGGACGCGAGCTCAATAAAAAAGCCCTTGAAAACCTCATAAAAGCAGGAGCTTTTGACGGTTTAGGCCTCAATCGCAGGCAAATGCTTGAAAGTTATGAAGCATTGTTTGAAATGGCAGGCTCGAGTTCGAGAGGGATCATCGACGGACAGCTCAATTTCCTCGAGGGGACCGATACTACTGAAATGAATATCCGTATCCCATTCAAGCCAGAATACGAGCACAAGGACATACTTGCCCTTGAAAAGGACGCTACCGGTATGTATCTCAGCGGTCATCCTCTTACGCCTTACGGCTGGATAGGGGAGCTCATGCATACGCAAAAGATAAGGGAGATCAATTCGCTCGGCGCAGAAAGCGATGGAAAGTCTGTAAAACTCCTGTGCTTTGTTGAAAGCATGAAGCTTCACGTCACAAAAAAAGGCGATAAGATGTGCTTTGTGAACTTTGCGGACGAAACGGGAGAGGCAGAGGGGGTTGTATTCCCCGATCTTTTCCTTGTCAGCGGACAAAAGCTGAAAAATGACTCGATAGTGATCATAAACGGTAAGATCTCCGTCAAGGACGACCGTATAACTGTTATATGCGGAGCTATTACTGCCGAAACAGAGTTTGAAAGCCTTATATCCAATATGAAGCTTTGCGTGAAAACTTTATCTACCGAAACAGTGTTGCGTCCCGAGCTTGTTGATATCTGTTCGCGGTATGAGGGAGATACGGCCGTTTGCTGTTATCTTACCGATGTAAGAAAAACTGTCGTTCCGCGGGCAAAGCTGAGCCTGAAGCTTACAAAAGAGTCATATGAAGAGCTGAAAAAACATTTCACAGCTTCGCAGATAGGCCTTATATAGCAGCAGATGGGCAAAATATCAGTTTTAACGAAAAAAATCATTAATACTCTTGACATTTTTTACACAAAGTAGTAAAATATAAGAGTATGGGATTATTTCGCAGATGATCTGCGAATTAAAAATATTTGCCAAGTGCAGAATGGAGAATATTTATGATCAAGAAAATCGGTGTTTTAACAAGCGGCGGCGACGCCCCGGGAATGAATGCCGCAGTAAGAGCTGTAGTTAGATCGGCTCTCAGCAAGGGGATGGAGGTCTACGGAATCCGCAGAGGTTATGTAGGTCTTATCAATGGCGATATCATCAAAATGGATGAAAGAAGTGTTTCTGATATTATTCATAGAGGCGGAACTACTCTTTATACAGCTAGATGTCCCGAATTCAGAACAGCAGAGGGCGTTGCAAAGGGCAAGGCTAAGTGCGATGAACTCGGTATCGAGGGACTTGTAGTAATCGGCGGTGACGGTTCGTTCAGAGGAGCTGCTGATCTTTCTGCACAGGGTGTGCTTTGCATCGGTATCCCGGGAACTATCGACAACGATATTGCTTGTACAGATTATACTATCGGCTTTGATACAGCTATGAACACAGCAATGGATCTCGTTGACAAGCTTCGTGATACAGCTCAGTCTCATGACAGGATCTCCGTTGTTGAGGTAATGGGCAGAGGCGCAGGCCACATTGCAGTTAATACTGGTATTGCCTGCGGTGCTACAGATATAATTACAAAGGAAGTTCCTTACGATATAAACGCTATCGCAAACACAATGCTTGCAAAGAAGGCAAAGGGTAAGCAGAATTTCGTAGTTATCGTTGCAGAGAGTGTTGGCCATTCCGAGGAGATCGCCAAGATGCTCCAGGAAAAGACCGGTATCGACGCAAGATTTACAATACTCGGCCATGTTCAGAGAGGCGGCACACCTACAGTACGCGACAGAGTTGAAGCTACAAGAATGGGCTACTATGCAGTTGAACTTCTCGAGCAGGGTATCGGCAACCGTGTTGTTGGTATCAAGGACAGCAAGCTTGTTGACTACGATATCCAGGAAGCTCTTTCAATGCATAAGGATTATGACGAAAAGCTTCACCACATTGCAGAAGAGATCGCATATTAATGTTATAAAATGCACCTGTTTTTCAGGTGCATTTTTTCACGAAAAGCTGGTTTTTATGATTTTGTCGGAGAATCTGCTCGAATACACCCAGTTTTCAATATGATCGTCCGCGATAAAATAATCATACTCGGGAACAGGAGCTCTCTCACAGCATATATCGACGATTATAAGCTTTATTTTCATCTTTTCGGGAATAATAGCTTTTATGTATACACTGACGCTCTGTCCTATCTTTATATCGTCATACGGTTCGGTAAGACCAGCAAGATTCGGTGAGAGCTCAACGAATACTCCGTAGCTCTCGATGGAGCGGACTATCCCTGGTACTGTCTCTCCGATGTTGAATTTTGAAGCATTCTCGTCCCATGTTCCGAGAAGCTCCTTGTGTGTGAGGTTTATTCTGCCTTTTATATTATCTGTAACGACTGCTTTTATTTTCTGGCCCGGATAGAATCTGTCCGACGGGTGAGAGATACGGGATACTGACATAGCATCAATAGGTATAAGCGAGGGAATACCACAGCCGATATCGACAAAGCTGCCGAACTGTTCAAGATGAGTTACTGTTGCGTCGATAATGTCACCTTTTACGAGCTTTGATACAAATTCAGCCTGACATTCCTCCTGCGCCGCTTTTCTTGAAAGTTGAGCGGTTATTTCTCCGCTGTCAGAAAGCGTGAGACTTGCTATCTTGAAGCATACGATTTTGTTTACCCGTGATATCAGCGCGATATCACGGGTAGTTCCTTCTTTTACGCCTACAGCTCCCTCTTCGCGCGGGATTATGCCTCGTCCGCACGGGAGATCAACGATAAGGTCATGACTGCTTGTGCAAAGTATTACCTTTCCTTCAAGGGTGATGTTCCTGTTCATTGCTTCGGAAAGTCCGGCGGCTGTTGAGATATACTTCTGATTGGAAGTTGTTCCGTAAATCGTTCCTTCGGGTTTGTATTCCATGTTTGTACCTCCGTTATCTGACTTTGATATTCAAGTCTATTCAGAGTGAAGGTATAATATTCTACTGTGCGAATCTTATATTTGAGCCGCCCATTGCATTAAGGACTGAGATTACATTGTCTACAGCAGCACTTCCGCATACGATGCAGGCTGTAGTAGTCCTGTTTCTGCGGCGCGAAACAGAAATATCTTCCGAAACAGGCGAACTGATTACATCTGTAAGGTAATTTGAATGAGAATTATAATAAGCCGGTATAAGTGAAAAAGCTGATGAACGACTTGTTCTTGCCTGGTTTTTACCTATCCTGTGATACATCATTTTGGCTGAATACACGTATTCTACGCTTTCTCTCAATCTTTTCACCGCCATATGGGCAAGCTCGGGAGACTCGAAATCAGCTGTAACTCTTGAGATCATATTTATATATCCTTTCTAATTTTTGTATGTGTTCAATATGATTGATTGGCATTTTTTATTATTTTTCACCAAAATGAAAAAAATATACCTCGGAAATATTGATTTGAAAGTTGATTTGAGGTATAATAAAAATGTTCGATTTTTATTTTTTCGTTTAAGGGGGGATACTTTTTTGGATATCAGAGCCGGAGATATTCTAACAATGAAGAAGAATCATCCTTGCGGCGGCAATGAAATGTTCGTTTTGCGCTCAGGAATGGATTTCAGACTCAGATGTGTGAAATGTTCGAGGGAATTCATGGTCCCGCGCAACAAGATAGAAAAAAGTATCCGCACTGTCAAGCACGCCGATGAGGGTTAGCCGACTGCAACATTAACAGTAATTATTTTAGCTTTAAGGAGAATACCTGATGTTTGAAAAGCTTGCAGTTATGGAGCAAAAATATGAGGAGATAAGCGAAAAGCTCTCCGATCCCGATATCGTTAACGACAATAAGCTGTATACTCAGCTGATGAGGGAGTTCAAGACAATGACTCCCATTATCGAAAAGTACAGGGAATACAAAAAAGCACAGAGCTCTTTTGAAGAAGCAAAGGAGCTTCTTGACGGCGGCGGACTTGACAAGGATTTCAAGGAAATGGCTCAGGCGGAGTTTGACGAGTCGAGAGAGGCTATGGAGAATATAACTCAGGAGCTTAAAGTCCTTCTTCTGCCCAAAGACCCCAATGACGATAAAAGCGTTATTATTGAGATCAGAGGCGGCGCAGGCGGCGAAGAGGCTTCGCTGTTCGCAAATTCTCTGTATCGTATGTATACAATGTATGCCGAGACTATGGGCTGGAAACAGGAAGTCCTCAGCGCCAACCCCACAGAGCTCGGAGGCTTTAAGGAGATAAGCTTCTCCATTGAAGGTGAGGGAGCTTATTCACGCCTTAAATATGAAAGCGGTGTTCACCGTGTACAAAGAGTTCCCGAGACAGAGTCTCAGGGACGTATCCACACTTCAACAGTAACCGTGGCGGTCCTCGTCGAGGCAGACGAGGTCGAACTGGAGATAAATCCCACGGATCTGAAAATAGACTATTTCCGCGCAAGCGGTGCAGGCGGACAGCATATAAATAAAACAGAGTCCGCTGTAAGAATAACTTATCTGCCTACCAATACGGTGGTGGAGTGTCAGGACGAAAGAAGTCAGCATAAGAACAAAGATAAAGCTATGAAGATTCTGCGCTCGAGGATTTACGAGGCTATGCAGGAGGAGCAAGACGCAAAGATCGCATCGGAAAGAAAAATGCAGGTCGGTACAGGCGACCGTTCCGAGAGGATCAGAACATACAATTATCCGCAGGGACGTCTTACGGATCACCGTATAGGTCTGACTATTTACAGACTTGAAGACATCCTTAACGGAAATCTTGATGAAGTGTTTGATGCGCTTGCGACTGCCGATCAGGCTGCCAAGCTCGCAAATCAGGAAGCGTAGTTTTTATGGATACAGTTTTACTAAGTGATAGTAACAATGAGCTTGAAAAAGCGGCTGATTTAATAAGAAACGGTGAGATAGTCGGTATACCTACGGAGACAGTCTACGGTCTCGGTGCTGATGCGTCAAACGAGGACGCAGTACGCAGAGTTTTCGAGGCTAAGGGCAGACCTGCGGATAATCCGCTGATAGTTCATCTTGCGGATTTTTCACAGGCTAAGGACTACACAACATCTATTCCGGAGCTTGCGTTTGAGCTTGCAGAGCGCTTCTGTCCGGGACCTCTTACAATGGTGCTCCCTAAGAATGATAGGATACCTATGATAACATCAGGCGGACTTGATACAGTTGGTATCAGAGTCCCGTCCCATCATGTCATGCACAAGATAATCGAACTTTCCGGCAGACCTATAGCTGCTCCGTCGGCTAATACATCGGGCTACCCGAGTCCCACCTCTGCCGAGCACGTAATGCGCGACATGAAAGGAAAGATCGCAGCAGTCGTAGACGGCGGAAGCTCTGAATTCGGCGTTGAGTCTACTGTTATATCCATTGAGGGCAGAAGCTCAGTAAGGATACTCCGTCCCGGCTGTATCACAAAGGAAATGCTTACGGAGCTTTGCAGCGAGGTTATTATCGACCGCGCGATACTTCATGAGCTTGAAGCGGGACAGAAAGCTGCTTCTCCTGGAATGAAGTACAAGCATTATTCGCCTAAAGCTGATATAATTATGGTAGAGGGCGATCTTGAAAGCTTTATATCTTATGTGGGCGCTCACAACGGCGATAACGTTTTTTCTCTTATTTTTGACACAGACAAGGATAAGTTCCCTTACAGGTATATGACTTACGGAAAGGACAGCTCCGAACAGGCACATCTGCTGTTCCAGAGACTTCGTGAGCTGGATGACGCCGGTGCAGGGAAAGTCTATGTCCGCGCTCCTGAAACGGAAGGAGTAGGGCTTGCGGTATATAACCGTCTTATCAGGGCGGCAGGATTCGAGGTGATAAGGATATGAACAGTTTGAACGGTGTTATGGTCGTCGGACTTACCGGACAGACAGGTGCAGGAAAGAGCACAGTCTCAAAGATATTTGCCGCTAATGGATTTGCAGTCATTGACGCTGACCGGGTAGCACGAAAGATAGTAGAAAAAGGTACTAAGTGCCTTGACGAGATATCTGATCTTTTCGGTCAGGAAGTTATCAACGAGGACGGCACACTCAACAGAAAAGGGCTTGCAGGGATAGTTTTTTCAGATAAATCCAAGCTTGAAGCTCTTAATACCATTACATATCCTTATATTACAGGAGAGATCCTCCGTCAGATACGTGTTCATTCACTGAAAGGGGAGAAGCTCATACTTCTTGACGCTCCCACACTTTTCGAGAGCAGAGCTGACGATTTCTGCGAGATCATCATTTCTGTACTTGCCGATGCTGATATCAGGGAGAAAAGAATAATCTCACGTGACGGTCTCACTGCCGAACAGGCAAGAAGAAGAATGAACTCTCAGCTTGACGAGGAGTTCTTCCGCAGTCATTCCGACTATATAATCAGGAATAACGGCGGTATGGACACCGTAAACGGTATTGCATGGGAAGTTTCGGGAAAAATAAGGGAGCTTTACTACAATAAGCAGATGCCTGCAAAGGCGCAGTAAATTTTATAGTATATGATGTATATTTTCGGAAGGGAGTAATTTATCATGGCAGAAAAAAAGGACGCAGTAAAAAAGCTTAAAGAAAAGCTTCTTGTGCAGCGCAAGAATGGATATCATCTTATCTCCGACAAAGAACTCAAGGCTTGCGATAAGTTCTGCGAGGGCTACAAGGACTTCATGAACAAGGCAAAGATAGAGCGCGAAGCTGTTATTTATTCTATCGAGCTTCTGAAGAAAAAGGGCTTTGTCGAGTATAAAAAGGGCATGACCCTGAAGGCAGGGGATAAGATATACCGCAATAACCGTGGCAAGTCCGTAATCGCTTCGATAATCGGAACAGCCCCCATTGAGAATGGCGTAAGACTGTGTGCGGCTCATATCGACTCTCCGAGGCTCGACCTCAAGCAGAACCCGTTATACGAGGATACGGAGCTTGCGCTTTTCAAGACTCATTATTACGGCGGTATAAAGAAATATCAGTGGACGACTATCCCGCTTGCACTTCATGGTGTTGTAATAAAGGCTGACGGAACAAGTATATCCGTTAATATCGGTGAAGATGACAACGATCCTGTTTTCTGTGTGACCGATCTGCTTCCTCACCTTGCAGCTGCACAGATGCAGAAGCCCCTTGCAAAGGGTATCACAGGCGAACAGCTCAATATCATTATCGGGTCGCGTCCCTTCAAGGACGACGAGGAGAGCGGTTCTGTAAAGCTTGCGATAATTGATATTCTCAATAAGAAATACGGTATGACCGAGGCTGATTTCATATCGTCAGAGCTTGAAGCGGTTCCTGCATTCAAGGCAAAGGATATAGGCTTCGACCGCAGCATGATAGGCGCATACGGCCACGACGACAAGGTGTGTGCATATCCTGCGCTTATTGCAACTGCTGAATGCAAAAAGCCGAAACATACTGTAGTAACGATACTTACTGACAAGGAAGAAACAGGTAGCGACGGAAACACAGGTCTCCGCTCATCATATCTCGAATATTTCATTGCGGATATAGCCGAAGCTCTCGGTTCTGACGGAAGAACTGTCCTTTCTGCTTCCGAGTGCCTTTCTGCTGATGTTAACGCAGCTTTTGACCCGACATTCCCTGAGGTTAACGAGCGTAACAACAGCGCCTACATCAATCACGGTGTAGTCGTTACAAAATACACAGGTGCTCGTGGAAAGGCTGGCACTTCTGATGCTTCTGCCGAGTTTACAGGCCGTGTAAGAAGGCTTATGGACTCCAAAAATGTAATATGGCAGACAGGAGAGCTCGGCAAGGTCGACGAGGGCGGCGGCGGAACAGTTGCAGCATATATCGCAAATCTTGATGTTGATACCATTGATCTTGGAGTTCCCGTGCTGTCAATGCACGCTCCGTATGAAATAGTTTCAAAGCTCGATACCTACATGGCATACAAAGCATTTGAAGTATTCATGGCTGATTAAAGTCAAAGCTCCGTATGAAATATACGGAGCTTTTTATTTCAAAAGATATTATAAATTATGTCTGCGATGTAAATAACTTACTTAAATTAGCAGTAATTAATATAGCATATAAAGACATAAATATTTTATATTTGCAATATATTGACCTCTATGCTATAATAACATATGGAAAGTCATTCTTTCATAAATGACAATCTCATATCCCCTTATTAAGAATGAGAACCTCCCCCCTAATGGCTCTCATTCTTTTTCTATCCATATTTGTTTAAAAGATATAATTATATATAGTATAGAAATCCCCGACCAGTGGTCGGGGATAGGTTTTATATTTCAAGTCCTTCGATCATATCGGCGTATTCATAAACAGTCCTGATACAATCTGTTATGAGAGTACTGTTTTCGCTTGCCTTGCGATAGATTATCATATCGCGGTTAAGATTGTTAGCGTATGAGCACTTCCTCAGCACAAGGTCATTATAGCGAAGTATACTCTGCGACATCGGAGCTACCCACATATATGCGTCCTTGACTGTTTTCAGCATACTTATCTGAGTTCCTCTGTCATAGATATATATCTTTTTAGTGGACCTTTTTTCATCGTAATCCTGATTTATGGAAGCACGCCTAACCATTTCGGGCTCATCGTCTCCATGGATTATCTCAGGATACTGTGAAAGAAGCTCAAACGGGATATCCTCATACTTTGCAAGCGGATGATCTGATTTTATAACGATCTGAAGAGGAAACTCCATAATGGTCTTGCCTACAAGATTCCTTGCTTTAAGGCGACTCTCGATCATTTCAGCATATGTGCTTGGAACACGGATAAATCCGATATCATACTTGCCTGCACATATATCCTCCATTACCTTGGCAGTACTGGTTTCCATGATGTGAACTTCTATTTTATCTGTCTTTTCAGAATAATCGCTTATAAGCTTTCCCATGGCGTTTGTTGCATATGTGGAGCGTGCTGAAGCGACCTTGAGCTTGAGCTCATTTTCGGGAATATGAGCGTAATCACGTTCAAGACTCTGCATTTCGTCAACTATAGTCTGGGCTCTTGCGAGAAACTCTTCACCTTCGGTGGTGAGGATCATACCGTTGGGAGAACGGTTAAAAATCTGTATTCCAAGAGAAGTTTCGAGCTCCTTAAGGGCGATACTGATATTAGGCTGAGCCTGATACAGTTTTTTAGCTGCTTTGGTTATGCTGCCCTCTCTTGCTACTGCAATGACATATTCAAGCTGTTGTATTTTCATATGACATCCTACCTCATTTTTAGCAGTATTTTTTACTTATTTATATTATAACACAATTTAGCTGAAAAATCAAGTCTTTAATTGCGGTTAATTAAATAATCTTTTCCCAGCTTAAAATACGTTCCTTCATTTCAGTAATACCAAGTATCCCGTAAGCAAATCCCTTTCTTATAAGCTCTGGAGGAAGAAACTCATCATACTTCTCAAAAAGCGGAACTTCCTTATCGTAAACGAGCTCCATCGGATCAATATCTTTTTTTGCTTCCGAAACCAGAACGGAAAAGAACTCATACGGCTCTGCTTTCATAGTGAACTGGATATAATAGGGACGGCAGGAATCCATTCCTTTAAGGCCGAGCTTATCAGCACATTTAAGCTTAATGAAACGCTCCATTGCGAAAAACGCATAAGTTCCGAGCCAGGGAAGGAGACACCACATATTTCCGCCGAGACATATCAGCGGCGACTCTGTTACTCCCGAATTTTTTGCAGTCTGACGTGCCTGTGCAAGTCTTGCAACAGCATTCTTCATCAGATATGGATAGCTTTTCTCTTCGCGAAGCACATCTCTCATGCGAAGAAGTATCTTAGTGTTTATATCTCCGGGGCAATCACCGAAATATGCAGGGACCTTTCCTTTTATCTGCTCACAGTAGACGAGATGGCGCTTGTGGTCGACTTCTTCAACGATCCAAACATGACCGGCAATGGCAATTTTCTCGCCGGGCGGCGGAGGCATTACTATCGTTCCGAGCTCCTGGGAGCCCCAGCGGACAGTATATTCCTCGTTTTCCTGAAATACAGCATAGAATTTGAAACTGTTTATTATCCTTTCACCTGTTATGCCAACGATAAGTCCGCCCTCTTCAGTGCGCTGTATGTGGTCGATCTCAAGAAGATGCCGGAGCATAATCCTGTAATCATCCTGTGAGATACGGTGAAAATATTTCAGTGTAAGAACCTTTGAAGCAAGCTCGGCGGCAGTCAGCTCGCCGCATGAAGCCAGAGTGCTCATAGTCTGATGATAAAGGAGACTGTAGGGGAGCCTGTCAAGCTTTGGCGGCTCGACCCAGCGTTCTTCGATATAGACCTGTATGAGGGCAATGCCTTGCAGGAGTTTCCACGGTATAGTCTCGGGCAGCATGGAACGCGGCTCAGGGAGCTCTTCACGTATTACAAACCACATTTCGGGCGGAAGATCACGTCTGCCTGTGCGACCCATTCTCTGGAGAAAAGATGATACCGTAAACGGCGCATCGACCTGGAAAGCGCGTTCAAGCTTTCCTATGTCTATTCCAAGCTCCAAAGTGGCAGTCGTGCAGGTGGTCATGTATACATCTTCGTCCTTCATCGCTTCTTCCGCAGTTTCACGGTAAGCAGCAGAAAGATTTCCATGATGGATAAGAAATCGGTCGGGTTCATGTTTTGCTTCACAGTATGAGCGGAGAGTAGTAGTGACAGCTTCACATTCTTCACGGGAATTGACAAAAACAAGGCACTTTTTCCCTCTTGTATGCTCAAAAACATAGCCCATGCCTGCGTCGGCGTTCTGAGGAGCTGTGTCAGTCTTTTCTTCAAGCACTGGAAGAGCAGTTCCGTCGTTTTTCTCATCGGGCTGATTCTGCTGACTAATGTAGAAATGTTCCATAGAGAGCCGCCATTTAACACCTTTGGACTCGATCTTTGGTATAAACGTCCGTCTTTTTGTTCCGTAGGAAAGGAACTCTCCTGCAGCCTCAGGATCGCCTATGGTAGCCGAAAGACCTATCCTCCGCGGATCGGCTCCCGCCATTTTGCAGAGCCTTTCTATAAGACATATAGTCTGACCGCCGCGGTCGCCTCGCATAAGGGAGTGTATCTCGTCGATAACGATAAATCGCAGGTCGCTGAAAAGCTTAGGGACGAGAGCGTGCTTTCTCAGAAGCATAGCCTCCAGTGATTCGGGAGTTATCTGTAGTATCCCCGAGGGATTTTTTAGCATTTTGTTTTTATGGGACTGTGCAACATCGCCGTGCCAGTGCCATACAGGTATACCGGCTTCTTCACAGAGCTCGTTGAGCCGCGTGAACTGGTCGTTTATCAGAGCTTTCAGCGGACCAATATATACAGCTCCGACGGAACGCGGCATATCCTCTGAAAAAAGGGTAAGTATCGGGAAGAAAGCAGCTTCTGTCTTTCCGGAAGCGGTAGATGCTGTAAGGAGGACATTATCCTCGGTATTGAATATGGCGTCGCCTGCCGCAGCCTGTATTGCTCTCAGTGATTCCCAGTTGTTTCTGTAAATGAAATCCTGTATAAAAGGCGCATATCTATCAAAAATACTCATTATTACGTACCTTATATCTCAAATTCAGCAAATTCCTCGTCGGCAGAAGCTTCAGACAGGGGAGCAGAGAAGCTTAGCGAGTCGGATTCTATCAGTTCACTTATATTTATATCGGGATTCTGATATATAATATCCAGCAATTCAATAAAATCACGTATCACCTCACGGGGAGTGATATGGCTGTCCGAGCCGATACGTCCGAATTCAAGCTTGATGAAGTTTATCATATCTTCCTGAGTTATTTTCTGTTCATAGTCAAAAAGCTGTGAGTGTATATCGGCAAGCTTTTCCGTGAGAACTGTCATTTCTTCGTAATTCAGAGGCGAAAGGTGTATCACAGGCGCAAGCATATCTTTCAGCCCCTCGCGTCCGAAACGTCCCTCGGCAAGTCTTGACCTGAGTGCTTCATAGCTGTATACTCCGCGGCGAGTATCTTCGATACACTGTGGGGTTCCGCCCATGATTATGCCTATATACTTGGCTTTGCCCTGCAATGTGTCGTTATACATGGTAAGTATCTTTTCGTAGTTGTACTGACGTGTGATACTGTTGGGTATCTTGTAGATGTTAACAAGCTCATCAACGAGGACAAGAAGTCCGTTATAGTCTGCTTTTTTCAGAAACATAGCAAAGAGCTTGATATATTCGTACCAGTCATCGTCAGTGATGATAATATTAACTCCGAGGTCTGCTTTGGCCTCGGTTTTTGTGCTGTACTCACCGCGGAACCACTTGATTACCTTAGTCTTTTCCTCGTCGTTTCCGTTAACTGCTGCATTGTAATATATAGTGAGAAGTCTTGCGAAGTCAAAGCCGTGTACCATTTCATTCAGAGAATTGATGACTTCAAAAATTTTCTTCTCAACAGCCTTTGAGAACTCGGCAGTATCTGCGGAAAGCCCTGTTTCTGCCGCAGTTTCGCTCTGGATATTGCTTATCCAGCGGTCGAGTATAAGAGAAAGTGCTCCTCCATCGGGACGTGTCTTTGTGGACATATTCCGTATAAGCTCCTTGTATGTGGCAAGTCCCTGACCTTTTGTGCCCTGTAAGCGCCTTTCGGGGGAAAGATCGGCGTCAACAACGACAAAATTCCTGTCCATGACATGGCTTCTTATAGTTTGCAGCAGAAAGCTTTTACCGCTTCCGTATTTTCCGACGATAAATCGGAAGGAAGCTCCGCCGTCCGCTATTATGTCAACATCGTGCAGGAGGGCGTCTATTTCCGTTTCACGTCCGACAGTTATGTATGGCAGACCTGTTCGGGGCACAACGCCGCCTTTCAGTGAATTGACAACGGCAGAGGCGATTCTTTTGGGAATTTTCATTATTTACTCCTTATGAAACATTTCTTTGAGTTCGTCAGTGTAATCTTCGATAAGCTGAGGTATATCTTCGGAAAAATCAATGATATTGTCAGAAAAGACCTCGAACATCTTTTCATTTATGGAATCTGCAAGTATTGACGGCATTTTGCCGCATTTTTTTGCAGCGGCTGCTATATCTCCATTGTAAAGCAGAGCGATAAGGAACTCTTTCTCATCGGCTTCAAGAGGAGCGTTATCTGGAATATCAGCAATTTCGTGAGTTTTCTCAACCTCAGCAGCACACACTGTATCTTGAGCTTCTTCTTCGTCCACAAGAAGCTTTTCACGTGTGATATCAGCCGCTCTACGTATTCCGCTCAGCTTTGAAAGATCAATAGTTATTTTTCTTGCTTCTTTTCTGTGAAGTTCTTCATAATACTCGTCAATAACGTTTTGTATGAGCTTCAAAGTCGTTTTTGAAACATCGGTACATGACAACTTATGTCTGAAATCCTTTTTTTTTCGCAAAAGGCTGTCGACTGCCTTTACAAGGTCGCCAAGTCTGCCGTTCCTGCTGCGGTTTCCGTATATTTTTCTACAGCTCCATTTGCCGTTTTTACAGGTATAAGTGTGTATTTCACTGAGGGAATATTCGCAGCTCCGGAGAGACTGTCTGTCGTAAAATACGGCTGACTGGAACATATTATGGCTGCATTCGACTATATTGCCAAAGAGCTTTGTAAAAAGCGGAAGCTTGCGTTTTTCACTGAAAAATTCAGATATTTTTATGAAGCTCCTTATAAGAACTGTCCTGAATTCATCAGGGTATGAAACATAATAAAGAGATCTTTGGAATTGATAGGACGATAGCTCGGATATAGCTTCAAAAAGCTGATCATCAGAACGCTCGTTCCAGTGCATGAGAGTCAGCAGCGCTTTATCGTGCCTGATATCTGACATATCATTTGCAAGCTCCGGAGAAAGCTCATAATAAACTATAAAGTCAACAAGCCAGCTTTCTGTGTATTTTTTTATGGAATCATCGATCTTTGCATATTCGTCGCTGAAATACTTAAGAAGCTTGAAGCCTTCCTCGGGAGTTTCGGCTCCGATACAGTTCAGAAGCTCGTAAATGTAGATATAAACAAAGGGGAGAGGCGCTTTTTCAATTTTATTCTGACGGACGTTTTTTCGCCAGGTAAAATA
The DNA here is from genome assembly GCF_017549005.1 of Ruminococcus sp. Lineage (GTDB taxonomy): Bacteria > Bacillota > Clostridia > Oscillospirales > Ruminococcaceae > Ruminococcus. Next base: position 85,223 of record NZ_JAFYYT010000040.1, on the reverse strand, counting down.
TCCGCGGAGCTGTTCAACGGAAAGATCCCTGTAACAGGGATAATATTTCGTAAAATCTTCGCTGTAGCTGAAGCTGTCCTCATAATCCTCCATGAACTTGCCCTGTGAATAGAAAAGCCATGCGGAGGTTTTCCAGTATGCCGCAGGGGAGTACATGATATCCTTCATTTCTTTTATCTTTCGGGGAGTGCTGAGAGGTTTCAGCTGTGAAGCGGTGCGGATTATCGGTTCGTCCTTGTATACTCTGTCCTTGAAAGCAAGACTGTTTATGAGCTTCTCGTCCGAAAGAACCTGATCGAGTATTACTTTTTTATCTGACACGTTCACGCCCCCTTTTTATAAGATTTACTATATATTATAGCATATCAAATCAAAAATGTCAAACACTTGTTCGATTTTTGCGGTAAAAAAGAACTGCCGGTTGTCCGGCAGTTCATAAACTTATTTAATGAGCTTCTGATTGTCGCTGTCATGTACTTCGTAGGCGTTTGTATCGACTATATTGTTAGATTCAATGACTTCGCCGTTTCTTTCACTGATGACATAGGCAACGTAGAAGTTGAAAGCTGCAAATCCCATTATTACAAGTCCGATTATGATCCTTATGATCTTTCCGCCCTTGAACGGATTGAAAATAAGAAAAACGGACGAAACAAGAAGTGCGATACCGAATATGAGCTGTAATATCTTCAAGCCCTTTGTAAGCTCCTTGCTCAGAGCCTTTACTATCTGAGTTACAGCAAGAACTCCCAGTATTATTCCTGCGATCACCGACATCTGAGAAGCAATGAATTTTGGGATATATATAACGAGAAGTCCGATAAGCACTCCCACAATGCCGGCAGGAAGAAGCGAACCTCCGTCGCCGAAGCTGCTTATAGCTGTGAAAACGCTTCCAATGATGATAGCTCCGCCGATAATATAGAATACCCATGAAATGACTCCGGGGAAGAATGCGAAAAGAATTCCGCATACCAGAAGGAGTATAGCCTTGATGATATAGCCTGTATTATCTATTTTCATTTTATCACTCCTATCTCAGAACACTTATGTATCTGATCTTCAGCTTACGCAGCAGGCTTGATTTATTATAGAGATTCTCGGAAAGCTGCTCAACGAATTTCAGACAATTTACAGCCTCTTCAGTTGTGGGGGCAGTCTCGCTGAACCTTGTCCTTAGAGCTATATCCGTTAGAGCGCGGAAGCTGTCATTATCGAAGTAGACACCGCCGTGGTAGTGTTCAACTTCATCTGCAAACCTGACATAACTGCTCATTTCACTATGCATATTCATTTCGCCAAGAAGCTTTTCCGCATAAGAGTAGATATTTATAACACGGTCAGCTGCTTTTCCTGTAGTAAGCTTCTGTTTTCTTATCCTGAGTATGATATGTCTTCTTATAACGAGAACAATGAAAGCAAGGATGCAGTAACATATGAATTTCAGAATCTTTTTCAAGCCTTTAATGTAAGGAGAAATCCATTTTTGGAATGTAGTACTTGTTTTATTGCCCTTTCCGGCAGAAGTGTATATATAAGACGTGGATACCTGAGTTGATATTACCTGTGTGGAATGGTCGGAAGAGCTTGTTGAAACAGCGGTAGTCTGTGACGGATCATGTGAAGTAGTTGCCGAAGTTGTAGTCGTTGCAGGATCTGTCGGCTTAGATTCAACGAACGGAGAAGAGTATCCCGGCGTAAACTCATAAGGTACCCAGCCAATATCTTCAAGGTATACTTCAGCCCACGCATGGCTTCGGTTATCCTTTACGTTGACAGTAACAGAGCCGTTGTCATTTTTTTTGCCTGTATTTATGTCGTTTTCGACCACAACATAGCCGGTAGCATATCTCGCAGGGATACCTGCCATTCTTGCCAGCATGATTCCTGCTGTGGCAAAGTGTATACAGAAGCCTTTATGGCTCTCAAGCAGAAAATCGTTGACAAAGTCGTGTGATAACGGAGTTTTTCCGGGATTTAGAGAGTATGCATTGGATTCTGCCATTTTATTCTTGATAGCTTCAAGCACATCGATCTCTTTTGCTGCCGTGCTTATGTCCTGATTATCTACAACATCGGAGTAGAGTGCGTGAACTTCAGCCATTGCCTTGTTATCGGGAACATCAAGGTAAGTTTTGCGAGCGAAGTCATTGTATCTTTTTTTCAGAAGAATTGTAGGAAATCCGTATTGATCGTTTGCGATTTTACGTGAATCAATTGTACCATAAATACCGTCGCAATCAACCATGATATAATCATTGTCCTGCAATAAATCGTTGGATCTGCAGTATTCCATGACTTTAGCGCGGAAATTACTGTCACTTATCAGGTCCGACGGGAAAGATATACGAACCAGATCGGATCTTTCCGAAGACATATGATATATGTTTTTTACTATTGCATCAGAGCAGAAGATATAGTGATTATCGCCCTTTTTCTGATCAAGAGGTTTTTTCAGTGTATCATATATATATTCATTATGTCCTTCGCTTGCAGAAGAAAAATAAGGAACATAAACATAATTTTTTTTCCTGTTGCACGGTTTTATCTCAATATGATTGGATAAAGTCGTGTCTTGTGACAAAGTGTAATTATTCAGCGCAAAATCCTGCGGATAAACTCCGAAGTACTTGAAATCCTCGAATATTTTATCATCATAGGCAGAGGACGGCAGTTCAAACCACTCGTAACTGTCATATTTGGAGCGCCTGTCATATTTGGAGCCCACATATTCCTTGAGATACAATGGCCCCGATACAGGTTCATCAAGAGTAATTGTAAGATCGGTGACGTTTTTGTATCTTATTCGGCTGCTTGTACCGAGCTTGTGGCTGTCATAGTCAAGTTCAACACCAAAAGCATTTATAATACGAGAAATGCTATCGCCAAAGTTGATGAATGAAAAATCCTCAACAGCGTCGGAAATATCACGGCGCTTCTGATTTATGCTGTCGCTTCGTTCATAGTTTGTAAGCTTCATAATGGCTGAAGTTGCAAAAGCTGTCGCCATTACGGAGCAAATAATTATCATTCCGCATTTTTCCGTAACTTTCAGCTTCATATGCCGTTTCGGGAAAAACAGGTTGTTTTTTCGGACAAATCCGCTCTGTCCGCCTGAATATTCGCCAACATCTATGGTAGACATAGCCATTAAAGCAAACCAGTAGGCGATACAAAGCATTCCCCAGAATACAGGGATCTTTACGCCGTTATAAAGACCTATCTCGATTATCGGGAAAGTAACGAGTATCGGGAGCACGGGGTTAGGACGGCATATTGTGAAAAAGCATATAACAATAGCGAGAAGCCACATATAAAAGATGAAAAATGTGGTCACTGCCGGTATCTCCTTGGATATTTCGAGACTCGTGTAATGGTTTACTTTTGAATCAAAAGACACCTTGTAGATAACATTATAAATGAATTTGAAGCCGAGGACAAGGATCGGATCCTCATCTTTCTCCGAAGCCGCCTTATCCACTGAAATATTTTTAAACACAGAAATCAGGAAGACTATCACAGAAGCCCCGTACAGCCACAGCGCCCTGCCGCCAACGACAGAGACCGTAACATAAAAGGCAAGTATGCAGATCCCCGACATGACCACAGCCTTTTTACTGTAATTTATGCCGTACATTCCGAGAAAAGCAATTATAACCGATATAAAACCGATAACAGCTATGACGGAAGAGTATAACTTCCTTAGATTGGCATGTTTTTGCTTGACAGACATTATAATGCTGTCGCTTATTGATATGCCGTTTGAGTTTTGTATGTTCTTTCTTTTCATTATATTTCTATATCCTTTATCGAGGCAGATATCCTGCCGATTAATACAGGGGTAATATTAAGCGATGAAAAAGCAGCGTCGCATTCAGAGATCTTTTTATCAGAGCTTACTACTATAAATGCGTTTTTAATGTCCGCGTCAACGTTTTCATCAATCTCACCGAGAACTTTCTGATCTGCCGCGGAGCTTATATAAGTAAATGAGGCAAAAGAAAGTCCGGAATTGTCGATGAAATACTTTTCGGGCAAAGGACATTCCATATAGTCGGTAAATGATAAAAAAAGCTTTTTGATGAACTTATTCAGGTCAGAGGGATTATAAATATGCTCTTCCGCAAAACAGTTCTGAGAAGCGTCAAAGAAGACAACTGAATGACCTCTTTCATTATCCAGCAGGAATTGTGAAAGAGAAAGAAAAGTTTCAATAACAGTGTCCAGAACAGGCAGGTTCCTTGAATTATCCGAATAAGATTTAAGATCAAGGAACAGAACGCAGGGGACATCAATAGGCATACTGTACTCTTTGACAATGAAATCGTCTTTCTTTGAGCTCAGCTTCCAGTGTATTCTGTTGAGCTTGTCTCCGGGATTGTATTCTCTCAGGTCAAAAACCTCTGAGGGATCATCACCTGCACGATGTTCCGAAAAAATATCGCTTTCTTCGTTCACGCGGTCGGTATACTGTACGATACCGCTTATATCGTGTCCCTCGGGAAGAACATTCACCTCGGTGCTGATACAATCCGCAGCCTTGAACCTGAATATTTTCAACGGGTCATATATATGCAGACATGAGGACTTTATCTTTATGATACCGCAGAATTTGGAGCTGAGTCTGAAAGTGACCCGCTGAGAGTTCCTTGCCTGTATAGGGAGATAGAGGTCAAAAGCCGAGACCTCGTCGTTAAAAATATTATAATACTCTATCTTTGCATCAGCCTTGCCTATAGGGAAGAAGCTTTTATTTGTAACTACGAGTTGAACGGGAAAATCAACGTTTTTTGCAACGCTTTTATCCTTTACAGCAAACTCGATAGAGATACGTTTTTTCGTTATATATGTAATTATGAACATAATTATCGGTAGAACCGCAACAACGACAAGAAGTACAAGTGCGAAGTCCCACAGATAAAGTATGTAGAAAAAGATACATATTATAATAAGTATTATAAACAGAAGTTTCGTCAGAAGCATAATTCCGCCTTATTTTGCAGTAATACCGGGAACAGGAACTGTTCTGAGTATTTCGGTGATTATATCCGAAGCCGTTGTATCCGAAAGCTTTGCCTTTGAGTTGAGGATGATCCTGTGCTCGAACACATCATTGCATATATAGGAAATATCCTCAGGGATCACGTAATCGCGTCCCATTGCAACAGCAATACCCTTTGAAAGCTGCATAAGAGCAAGGGTTCCGCGGGGACTTACGCCGAGCTTGAGCATAGGGTGATTTCTTGTTGCCGCCGAAACGGAAACGATATACTCATAAATACGGTCGTCTACATATACATTGGAAATATATTCCTGAAGTTCTGTTATGAACGAAGCGTCAGCAACAGGAATTACCCTGTCAAGAGGATTGATAGTCTGTTTTGCTTTCAGTATCGAGACCTCTCCGCTGAAATCGGGATAGCCCATGCTGAGCTTTATCATGAATCTGTCGAGCTGTGAATCGGGAAGATTATGAGTTCCTGCCGAACCGATAGGGTTCTGTGTAGCTATAACGGTATACGGCTCAGGGAGCTTATAGGTATTTCCGTCAACAGTAATGCTTTTTTCCTCCATGAGCTCGAGGAGAGCAGACTGCGTCTTGCTCGATGTACGGTTTATCTCGTCAGCGAGAAAGAGATTGCAGAAAGCGACGCCGGGACGAAACTCGAATTTTCCGTTGCTCTTATTATATACAGAGAAACCCGTAACGTCTGAGGGAAGTACATCGGGGGTGAACTGCATACGGTTATGTTCAAGGGAAAGAGCCTTTGAAAATGCGAGAGCAAGGGTAGTTTTTCCGACGCCCGGGATATCCTCAATAAGGATATGACCCTTGCAGAGCATAGCGAGCAGGACTTTTATGATTATTGCATCCTTGCCGATAACGGCTTTTTTGACTTCTGTAATTACAGAGTTGATCTGTTCGGTATAATATGTGTTGTTCATATGTTTCTCCTATAAATTTGTTTATACCTATATATTATAGCATTTTTTTGCATCCTTTGCAATAGCAGAAGCTATATTTTTAGTCATTTTTGAAATAAAAAACGCAGGCAGTTCCATTTTTTAAAACCTAAAAAAATAAAATGAGGGGAAAATGAGCCCGAAATCGTCGTTTTTTGGTTACTTCACTGTCTTTTTTGTTACTGTTTTGTAACAAAATACAGTTAAATCACATTCATTGTTAACAAAATATTAATTAATAAGCAATAAAAAGGACAATTAATATGTGCAGTTTTACTCCGATACGGCTTTTTTAGTGGAAACTATTAGCCATTAAATGGAAAAAAATTTGAAAGTATTGCCATTTCCGGGAAGATGTGTTATCATATCAACAGCCCGAAAAAATGAAAATGCTTTTTCAGGAAAGGATGAGTTGATGGGTAATCTCAAAACCGCAGCGTTAGCTTGCGGAGTGGTTGCTGCAGTTCTGGGCGGTGGTGCAGGAGTTGCATATCTTACTTCCTCCACTATTAGCACAGCTGATCTTGTCACTGAAGAAGTCGAAGTCAATAACTATGACAGAGACGATACTTCAACAGCTGCAACAGCAGGTGAGGCATTAACGGCAATCGCAAACAAAGGAACAACCACCAAGAAATCTAACAAGGCTGATAATACATCAGCAACAAGCAAGAAAACAAGTTCTGCACAGGAAGGCACAACTTCCCAGTACAGTACGGCAGCTGACAAGGCTGCAAAGATTTCAAGATCGGTGCCAGCAAGGGCTCACGCGCCCGCATTAATCACAGAGACCTCCACAGAGGCAGCTACAACAGCGACTATCATCGCAACTGCTGCTGATGCTATTAGGGAGGCTACTACAGCTACCATAGCTGAAATTTCTTCGACAACTACACAGGCTGCTACAACGCAGGAAACAACAACTACGGTAACTACCACGGTTGCTGAAACAACAGCAGAAACAACTACAACTGTTGTCGAAACAGTAACTGAGGCTCCGGAGGTAACAACAGAGACATATGTTGAACCTCAGACAGAGCCGACATCTACCGACGTTGAATCAACTGAGTTTCAACTGCCGATATCAGATGAAGAATACATACTTCTCTGTAACGCTGTTGCTCACGAAGCAGGCAGTGATACGATCAGTAATTACAACAAGGCGTATGTAGTAGAAGTGATCATGAATAGAAAAGATTCTCCGATCTTCCCGAACACAATATATGACGTGCTCACACAAAACGGTCAGTTTACGGGATGTTGGAGTTACGTAAATCTGGGAACTTTCTCTTACAAGGTCACACAGAGCGTTAAGGATTCTGTTACCCTTTATTTTACAGAGCCTGACTCCTTTACTCAGGGGTATTTATTTTTTACAGGCAATGGCAGAGAAAATATTTTCAGAACATCGTATTGATCAATCAGGAAACGACAGTCGGCTTTCAGCCGGCTGTTTTTTCATAATACAGTAAAAAGGAGTCATAACAATGCTGTTTATATGTTACCCGAAGTGTACTACCTGTCAGAAAGCCAAAAAATGGCTGGACGAAAATGGAATTTCATACGAATTCCGCGATATCAAAGAAAATAACCCGACTCTTGCCGAGATAAGGGAATGGCATAAAAAGAGCGGTCTTACGCTGAAAAAGTTCTTCAATACCAGCGGACTTCTGTACAAGTCAATGCAGCTAAAGGATAAGCTGCAGGATATGTCTGAGGAGGAGCAGTACAAGCTTCTTTCCTCTGACGGAATGCTGGTAAAAAGACCTATAGTCGTTACCGGCGATAAGGTGATCGTTGGCTTTAAGGAAAAGGAATATGAGGAAGCGCTGAAATAGGCGGCAGGGGCAGTCGAATTGACTGCCTTTTCCAGTTATTTATCATTTTAAGAGAAAAAACTGCCGCTGACTTGCAAAAAAGAAATATATGTGCTATAATATTCAAGTATGCATTTAAAACGTGACCGAAAGGCAGAGGATTATGGCTAAGAAACAAGATTACGGCAACGACAGTATATCAATGCTCAAAGGCGCGGACAGAGTCCGTAAGCGTCCGGCGGTTATATTCGGCTCTGACGGCCTTGACGGCTGTGAGCACTCGATTTTTGAAGTCATCTCAAACTCTATCGACGAAGCCCGTGAAGGATACGGCAACAAGATAATAATCACTCATTACAGAAACAACGAGATTGAGGTCGAGGACTTCGGCAGAGGCTGTCCTGTTGACTATAACAATAACGAGAAGCGCTATAACTGGGAGCTTGTTTACTGCGAACTCTATGCAGGCGGTAAGTATGACGCTGCTGCCGAATCATACGAGTATTCGCTCGGCCTTAACGGACTTGGCCTTTGTTCTACGCAGTATTCGTCGGAGTTCATGGATGTTGAGGTAATCCGTGACGGTTTCAAGTATGATCTTCACTTTGAAAAGGGAAATAACGTGGGCGGCTTGAAAAAAGAACCCTGCAAGAGAAAACAGACAGGTACAAAGACACGCTGGCGCCCCGACCTTGAGGTATTTACCGATATAAACGTTTCTGACGAGTTCTTCTGCGATATTTTAAAGAGACAGGCTATAGTAAACCCGAATATCCTCTTTGTTTTCCGTTCAGAGAATGAGGCAGGCGGTTTCAACGAGCAGGAATTCTTCTATGAATCGGGTATTACGGAGTATGTTCAGGAGATAGCAGGGGAGGGAACGCTTTCTTCTATCCAGCACTGGACTGCCGAGAAAAAGGGACGGGACCGTGACGACAAGCCCGAGTACAAGGTAAAGCTCGATGTTGCTCTTACTTTTTCAAATAAAGCCAAGCTCACGGAATATTATCACAACTCCAGCTTTCTTGAGCACGGCGGTTCTCCTGCAGAAGCTGTAAAGAGAGCGTTTCAGGCTCAGATAGACAGCTACATCAAGTCAATAAACGGTTATCAGAAAAACGAAAGCAAGATAACCTACGCAGATGTTGAGGAGTGCCTTATCCTTGTTTCTTCATCGTTCTCAACTCAGACCTCCTATGCTAACCAGACAAAAAAGGCAATTACCAATAAATTTATCCGCGAGGCTATGACCGAGTTCCTGCGTCATCAGCTTGAGGTCTACTTCATCGAGAACCCTGATGAGGCACAGAAGATAGCAGAACAGGTGCTTATTAACAAGAGAAGCCGTGAAAACGCAGAAAAAGTCCGCCTTAACGTAAAGAAAAAGCTCACAGGAACTATCGACCTTGCAAATATGGTTGAAAAATTCGTGGACTGCCGTACAAAGGACGTTTCACGCCGCGAGATATATATCGTTGAGGGTGATTCGGCTCTCGGTTCCGTAAAGCTTGCGAGAAATGCAGAATTTCAGGCGATAATCCCTGTACGCGGAAAGATACTGAACTGCCTGAAAGCTGAGTACTCCAAGATATTCAAGAGCGAGATAATCACAGACCTTATCAAAGTACTGGGCTGTGGTGTCGAAGTGACAACAAAAGCCAACAAGGAGCTTTCAAACTTTGACATCAACAACTTCCGTTGGAGCAAGATAGTTATCTGTACTGATGCTGACGTTGACGGATTCCAGATCAGAACGCTCATACTTACCATGCTCTACAGGCTCACGCCTACGCTTATCGAGCAGGGATATGTTTATATTGCAGAATCTCCTCTTTTCGAGATAAATACCAAGGGAAAGACCTATTTTGCCTATACTGAGCAGGAAAAACAGCGCATTCTAGAGATGATAGGCGATAAGAAGTATACTATACAGCGCTCTAAAGGTCTTGGTGAAAACGAGCCCGATATGATGAGCCTTACTACAATGAATCCCGACACAAGACGTCTTATCAAGGTAACTGCTGAGGATATCAGCGAATCAGCCGAAATATTTGAAATGCTCCTGGGCGATGACCTCCAGGGACGTAAGGACTATATCTCCGAATACGGAGCAGATTACCTTGATCTTGCTGATATAAGCTAACGGAGTGATAATATGAAAAAGGTAAGAATGACAAAATGCCGTTTTTGCGGCGGTACTGAATTCATAACAGGATATCAGAACTTTTACGGAGCGGTTTACAGCGCCGACAGTCTTCTGCATTCGACATCGCTTTATCATACAATATGCCGTGACTGCGGAAGCGTTGTGAGGACTTTTGTCAAAGATCCCGAAAAGCTTCTGAAAAAGAGCGAAAGACGTTCAGAAGGAGAAAAATAAATGCCAAGGAAAAAAAGTACTCCCTCAAAGCAGCCTGTTTTCAAGCATGAAGCGTATATAGAGGGCTCGGGCAGCGTTGTTGACGAAAAGATAGCGGATACGCTTAAAAAGAACTATATGCCCTATGCCATGAGCGTTATCATATCAAGAGCTCTTCCCGAGATAGACGGCTTCAAGCCTTCTCACAGAAAGCTTCTCTATATGATGTACAAGAGGGGACTGCTCAGCCCTGACAAGGAGCGTTCAAAGTCGGCCAATATTGTTGGTGAGACCATGAAGCTCAACCCTCACGGCGATCAGGCAATATATGAGACACTTGTCCGTATGACGAGAGGCAATGAGGCTCTTCTGCACCCATATATCGACAGCAAGGGCAACTTCGGAAAGCAGTATTCGAGCAAGATGCACTTCGCAGCTCCGCGATACACCGAGGTAAAGCTTGAAAAGATATGTAATGAGCTCTTCCGTGATATCGACAAGGAGACCATTGATTTCGTACCCAATTACGATAATACCATGCAGGAGCCTACTCTTCTGCCTGCAACTTTTCCTACAGTGTTGGTCAATTCAAATACGGGTATTGCTGTTTCTATGGCAAGCAATGTGTGTCCCTTTAATCTTGAGGAGGTCTGCGAAACTACTATCGCACTGATGAAGGACCCTGATCATGATATAATCAGCACACTTAAAGGGCCGGACTTCCCGGGCGGCGGACTTATGCTCTACGATGAAGCTGAGCTCAACAAGGTATACGAGACAGGCCGAGGAAGCATAAAGGTTCGTGCAAAATACAGCTACGACAAGACAGCAAACTGTATCGAGGTAACAGAGATACCATATACTACAACTATCGAGGCTATTATCGAAAAGATAATCGACCTTGTTAAACAGGGCAAGATCAGAGAGATATCCTATATCCGCGACGAGACCGATATTGACGGCCTGAAGATAGCGATAGACCTGAAGCGCGGTACAGATCCCGACAAGCTCATGCAGAAGCTCTACAGGCTAACTCCGTTGCAGGACAGCTATCCCTGCAACTTCAATATCCTTATTGCAGGAACACCTAAGGTAATGGGCGTCCGTGAGATCCTTACGGAATGGACCGCTTTCCGTGAGGAATGCATACAGCGCAGAACTTATCACGACCTGCAAAAGAAAAAAGAGAAGCTCCATTTACTGGAAGCTCTCTCAAAAATACTTCTCGACATAGACAAGGCTATAAAGATAATCCGTGAAACAGAAAACGAAGCCGATGTTGTTCCGAACCTGATGATAGGTTTCGGTATCGACGAGGTACAGGCTGAATTTGTTGCCGAGATCAAGCTCCGTAATATCAATAAGCAGTACATTCTCAGACGGGTCGAAGAAGTTGACCAGCTGAAAAAGGATATTGCTGAAATGGAGGATATCCTCCGCGATAAGAAGAAGATACGCAGGATAATCGTAGACGAGCTAAAGGACGTTATAAAGAACTATTCTCAGCCAAGAAAGACCATGTTCTACTATCAGTCTGATGTGGAAGAAGCCGAGGAAATTGACGATACTCCTGATTATCCCGTTAATATCTTTGTCTCCGACAGCGGATACTTCAAAAAGATAACACCTCAGTCCCTGCGTATGAGCAGTGAGCAGAAGCTTAAAGAGGGAGACTTTATCAGTCAGAGCTTTGAAGCAACAAACAAGACAGAGCTTGTATTCTTCTCAGACAAGGCGCAGGCATATAAATCAAAGGCAAGCGCATTCGACGATACAAAGGCAAGCGTTATGGGCGATTATATACCTGCAAAGCTTGGCTTTGACGAAGGAGAAAACCTAAAAACCCTTGTTACGACTACCGATTACAGCGGATATATCGTGTTCTTTTTTGAAAACGGAAAGGCTGCAAAGGTCCCGCTGAAATCATATGAAACAAAGACCAACCGCAAGAAGCTTGCAAATGCATATTCGTCGAAATCTCCTCTTATCGCTGCAATATTTATTGCAGCGGAGTCTGATATACTTCTCAGGACGACAAGCGGTCATGCTCTTGTTTTCAATACAGGAATGATACTTCCAAAGACCACAAGAGACTCTCAGGGAGTACAGGTCATTAATCTCCGTAGAAAAGCTGCTCTTTCTTCTGCCGAGCTTATTTCTCCCGAGGAGCTTCCAGAGCTTGAAAAATACCGGTCAAAGAGCGTCCCGGCCGCGGGAAAGCCTGCAAAGGAGCTCGGCGACAGCAATCAGCTTACATTCTGATAGAAAAATCCGCATTATATAAAATGCGGATTTTTCTTTTATTCCTGTGAAATGATCTCCTTATAGAACTCGGATATGTCATTTCTCTTTTCCTTTGTGTACTGAATAGCTGTTCTTGGGTGCTGATTGAAAAGGCCAGTGAGGAGATACTGGAGATCGTAGCCCCAAACAGTACCCTCTTCACGGAGCTTGTTGATATGCTTTTCTATAAACTGGAATACAGGATATACATTGTATTTTGGGTTTTTAAGGAAGCCGAGGAGAAGCTCCATAGCGCAGTTTCCTGCGCCTCTGCCCATAGAAGCGTATGTAGCGTCAAGCCAGTCAACTCCGTCTCCTACAGCTTCAATAGTATTCGCAAATGCGAGCTGCTGATTGTTATGAGCGTGGATACCCACCTTTTTGCCGTACTTTTCAGCAATTTCAACGTAAAGCTCTGATATCCTTGCCATCTGCTCGGGATAGATAGAGCCGAAACTGTCAACGATATAGAATACGTCAACAGGGGACTGACCGAGAAGGTCAAGAGCCACCTTTATGTCCGATTCCTGAGCGTTGGAAATAGCCATGATATTGCAGCTGACTTCATAGCCTTTTTTCTTGGCGTCCTCAATCATATCTATAGCTGTTGGTATCTGATGGATATAAGCGGCAACGCGTACAAGGTCAACAGGACTGTTTTCACGGTCTGCAATATCCTGCTTGTAATTGCAGCGTCCGACGTCTGCCATTATAGCTACCTTGAGATCGGTGTGATTGTCGCCTACGATCGAACGGAGATACTCATCGTCGCAGAACTTGCACGGACCGAATTTATTGACATCAAACATTTCCTTGTCAGCTCTGTAGCCGAACTCCATGTAATCAACGCCGGCCTTGATGTTTGAAAGATAAAGATCTCTCACAAATTCGTCGCTGAACTTGAAATCGTTAACGAGTCCACCGTCTCGAAGCGTTGCGTCTACGACCTTGACATCGGATCTGTAATTCATAAGCTTTGATAATTCTTTCATACTTATCCCTCTCCTTTTTGACTATACCACTTTACACTGTAATACTTTAAAGCGATATTCGCTGAATATAGTATAACATAGTCTCAAGCATTTGTCAAACGATTTCTGAGATTTTCCCTATTGTATCAAAATCAAAAAAATAAATGGGGATTTATATGTAAAATCCCCATTTGAAATATTTTTTACTGTTCAGTTTAATCAATATCCAAGCTCTTCGCCCACGATAATTACTTTTATCCTGTTTTTATGGCGCTGATGAGCTGAGATAAGGTAATTGCAGCAAATCCTGCTGTCGCTGGAACAGCCGTCGGTGATCTGTCTGCCAGCTTTTCCGAAAGAAACACATTCGCCCTTTTCTCTGCAATATGTAGCGCAGTCAAGGCGGACGCAGTTAGGCGGTGCAGCATCGCGCTTGACTCTTATTTCAGCTTCATCAAGGTCTTTGACGATCTTGTTGTAGCCTGCAATGATTATGACTGATTTCGGACCAAAGGCAATAGCAGCTATACGGTTACTGTTTCCGTCAACATTGTAAAGGACACCGTCCTCGGTTATTGCATTGGAGCTCGAAATATAAACGTCGGCAAAGAAAGCTTTTCTGTAAAGCTCCACAACTTCCTCGGGCGTATTGACCTTTGCGCGGTCGAGATATTTATATTTGGGAGAATTGAAGAGGTCTGCCAAACCGCACTCTTTCATTGTCATTGTGCCGCCGTTTGTGATAACATCGCCGTCATTAAGCAGGGATTCAACTATAGGACAGACGTCCTCTTTGGTTTTTGCATAATAGAACTCCATATTGTTCTTAACGAGATTTTCGCCTGTTTTACGGATACGTTTTTCGATTATTGTTTTCTTGTTTTCGTCCATTGTATTACACTCCATTCATAAAATCAATATGCGGGACATAAGCCCCGCATACAGTATTTGCAATTAATCGTTATCAGGTTCGAGAACGGCATAATTGCCGTCGTCACGCTTATAAACCACATTAATAAGACCTGAATCAGCATTTGTGAACATAAAGAACTCATGATCAAGAAGATTCATCTGAAGAATAGCTTCGTCAATGTCCATAGGTCTCATCTTGAACTTCTTGTGCTTGATTACCTCGTAGTCAACAGTATCGGGAACAGGATAAGCAAATGCTTCCTTGAAAGCAGCGTCTTTAAGCTTCTTCTCGACCTTTGTCTTGTTCTTTCTGATCTGTCTGATTATCTTGTCGATAGCATCATCAAGCGCAACATATTTGTCTTCGGCAGAACGCTCTGCACGGAATATTATGCTGTTATATTTAACAGTAAGCTCAAGAATTATCTGAGTCTTTATTTCCGAAATTACAATCTTAGCATCAGCTTCCTCTCCAAAAAATTTTCCGAGACGTGAATCGATCCTCTTCGCTGCGTACTCAGTAAAGTTAGTAGGTATCTGCATTTTCTTAGCTGTGATAGTTGTTTTCATATTGGTCCTCCTTTTATAGCTTTGCAAGATGCAAAACTGTACTTTATGGTTATATTATACCATAAAAGAAGTGGCTTTACAAGAGAATTTTGTTAAATTCGTTTGAAATGCACAAACTAAATGGTATATTTTGTTTAATCTGACATCAGAAATCGTTTTTTAAATTATCAAGAAGCACCTGTGCGATCTGTTCCGTTGTGAGGTATCCGCTGTCCTTATCCTCGATAAGAATAGCAAAAGCGATAGGGAAGGAAGGATCGTCAACAAAGCCCACAAGCAGCGAATTTTCCTTCATTCCTTCATCGACCTGAGCAGTTCCGCTCTTTACTCCGACTTTGTATCCGTTTATCAGGTATGTATATCTGTCAGCACCGTTTGTAAGCATTATCTGCTTAACAGCTTCGGCAGTATTCTCTGAGAATAGCTTTTCGCTGAACTTTGTTGGAGCTTTTTCCTTCTCTTTACCACGTGTATCGGTAACATGGTCAATCAGGTGAGGCATTGTCATTTTTCCGGTGCCGTTTGCAATAGCGCTCTGCCACATCATAAGCTGCATCGGACTGACAAGAGTATCGCCCTGACCAATACAGCCCCACTGTGTCCTGAACTCATATGGATCAACAAGAGTTGTAGAAGCTGTCTCGCACTTGATCCCGTTTATGTCGATATAAGTCATATCCTCGCCGTTAAGAGCGTACCCCATTTTTGCATACTGTTTTTTCACTTTTTCGAGAGGCAGAGCCTCGTCCTCCACAAGCTGAGCAAAGAACGGATTGCAGCTGTTTTCAAAGGCTTCCTGTATGTTCTGAGTGCCGTGTCCGTAAGGATTATGGCAGTCGATGAAAGCTCCCGATAAATTCTGGTATCTGCCAGAACAGGTGTAGCTCTTCGAAAAAAGCTGATCGCTGCCCATAATTTCAATAGCAGAGATAACAGTTGAGACCTTCTGCGTAGAACCCGGAACAGTTCCGTACATATTCTTCGATAAAAGTGTACCTGATTTGAAACTTCCCAAATTATCATAACCATTTGTGACATCAAGGGATGGGAGACTTACACATACGAGCAGTTCGCCCGTCTTATAGTTATATGCAGAAACGCAGCCCTCCATATAGTCGTATGCGTCAAAAACAGCTCTGTTGGCATTGTGGTCAAGGGTCGTATATATTGCAGCCTTTCCGCCGCTGGGCACAAGTCCGTCATTGAAGCTGTAATTGTTTATTTTCTCAAGATTTCGCGCAACAAGAGTATTGTCCATTTGTCCCTTGTCATCGCCGATAAGATTACCTACATCAAGGAAATGATTATCAGGATAGGAACCTGTCCCGCTACCGTCAAACAGTACATCACCCGAACGGTCGTAAACATATCCGAGCTGATGAACATCGGAGTTCATCATGTAAAAGGAAGACTCATGTACAAGTTTAATGACAAGGAGAGCCATACCGATAATAAACAGCAGAATAACAGCACTTATTATACGCTGAGTTCGTTTAATGCTTTTCATTCCTGCCACCTCCATGCTGGTACAGACGGCTCCTGCTTTGGATGTCCGGGTTCTCTGAATGAAGGAGACTGAGTTGCCATGAGCATTCCGACCATAAAGCCGCTGACCATTAGAGAGCTTCCGCCTGATGAAAGGAAGGGAATCGTTACGCCGGTAAACGGGATAAGGTTGCAGGAACCGAATATATTCAGTGCCATTTGTACGATAAATGCTGCACAAACGCAGGCGGAGATAGTTCCGTGATAATAAGACCTTGCAGGATTGACAAGTGGTATGGCAGTTATGATTATTATCGCAAGTACAGCCATAAGTGCAAAGAGAAGTCCCCATTCCTCACTTATCGTTGCGAAAACTATGTCGTTGTCATAGGCAAAGATATTGGAGAGAAAGCCATTTCCGGGACCAAGTCCGAGCCAGCCGCCGTTTGCAATGGCGATAAGTGCCTTTGACTGCTGATAACCGTCGCCCGTCTTGTCGCTCCATATATCCACATGAAGTCTGTGCTGTACGTAATCCGGAGCATATTTGAGACCGATCAGTACAAATACGATTATAACACCGATAACAGCAAAAAGCTTCTTTTTCGAGAATTTCGCCTTAGGATAGCATATCCTGAGGAGGAATCCAACGGAAAAAATACTGAGGAAGGTAGGCAAACTGCCATAATCGTGAGATTTTACCTGAACAAGGCATATTGCCGCCGTAAGAATAATGAGTGTTATATTTTCGTAAACTACGTTTACAAAAAGGACCTTGTGTTTCTTCTGCTGATCTTCTATGGAAGTCGCGCAGGCAAGTACGAACAGAGGCTTTATGAACTCTGAGGGCTGTAATGTGAACTTTCCGATGTATATCCACATATCCTTTTTTACAAGCGTAACAATGAGAGTTACAAACAGAACGCCGACAGCTAAGCCATAAATTAGCTTTTTTCTGCTCTGAAGCAGCTTATGGTTCCTGCAAAGTATAAAACCTGCCTTGCAGGAAGCTATGCAGGCGATACAGGTTATCAGGTGTTTTACATTAAAGCCGACTTCTCCGAAGCACGACTGGAATATAAAGCTCATGTTAAGTATGAGTATCAGCAGAAAATCAAGGGCATATGTGGTCTGCCTGAAGAAGAGTATCACAGCAAAGTAGGCTATGTCCACCAGCAGGACAGCTGCACCGAGAATAACAACATCTCTGACATTCTTATAATTTCCGTTGATATAAACGTTGAACAGCATTGCAATATGAGCTAAAAGAACAAAAAAACTTGATAAACCGAATGCAATCGGGTTAGCGTACACGTTCACGCCCCCTTTTTCTGAATATAAGACGACGGTTTCCGAGGGTTATAACGTCGTTTTCGTTGAGTACTGCCTCTTTGACCATGCTCCCGTTGATGAAGAGTCCTGATTTCGAGCCCATATCCTTAATTGACCATTTTCCGTCGGAAACTGTAAGTATAGCGTGATATCGTGAAACAGAAAGGTCAGGGAGCCGTATATCCGCAGACGCATGACGTCCGATAAGTACTTCGTCGCAGCCAAGCTCATAAGTCATACCCTGTTCGGCAAGCTCCATATCCATGGATATTTCGGACCATTTTTTCTTTGCCGACTTTTTCTCGCGATAAGCAGTCAGCAGTATTACAAGGACGCATATATCAAGAGCTGCGGCAGCTATAATACATAAAACAAGATTAATAGAATCCATAAAAACACCTTCTTGTGATGAAAGTGAAGAATATTTTCAATAAAAATCCCGAAGAGAGCTCTTCGGGACTTTATATTATTCTTCTGTAGTTTCTTCTTCGGAAGTTTCCTCCGGCTTTTCCTCCTCAAGGGGATCAGTAAGAAGAATTTCCTCTGACATTTCTCCACTCATGAGCTTTTCAAAGTCATCTCCGTCGATCTTTTCAAATTTAAGAAGATATTTTGCAAGGAAATGCATTTTGTCTTCATTAGCCTTGAGAAGAGCTGTACAATCGCTGTAAGCCTTTTCGATGATAGCTCTTACTTCTTCATCGATCTGTGCTGCAACAGCTTCGCTGTAATTACGTGTATGACCGTAATCCTTGCCAAGGAATACCTCATCGCTCTCTGAACCGTATACAACAGTACCTATCTTCTTTGAGAAGCCGTACTTTGTAACCATGTTTCTTGCAGTTGAAGTAGCACGCTCGATATCATTTGAAGCGCCTGTGCAGATGTCGTCGATAAAGAGCTCTTCGGCAACACGACCGCCCAGAAGCATTATGATACTCTCGCGCATCTGATTGCGTGAAACGTGTCTGTCATCGTTATCAGGTCTTGTAACAGTAAGTCCTGCAGCCATACCACGCTGTATGATCGTGACCTGGTGTACCTTATCCTGAGTTTTGAGGTTGTATGCCGCAACAGCATGACCTGCCTCGTGATAAGCAGTAACAAGTTTATCGTGCTCTGTTACTATACGTGACTTTTTCTCAGGACCTGCAATGACCTTCATTGTAGCTTCTTCGATATCAGCTTCAGTAACAGCAAGACGATTGTTTCTTGCTGCAAGGAGAGCAGCTTCGTTCAGTACGTTTTCAAGATCGGCGCCTGTGAAGCCCTGGGTGGTCTTTGCTATAACCTTGAGGTCAACATCGGGACCGAGTGACTTGTTCTTTGCATGGACGCGGAGTATCTCCTCACGACCCTTTACATCAGGATATCCGACAACGATCTGGCGGTCGAAACGACCTGGTCTGAGAAGAGCAGGGTCAAGGATATCACGTCTGTTGGTAGCAGCGATAACAATAACACTGTCATTACCTGTAAATCCGTCCATTTCTACGAGCAGCTGGTTGAGAGTCTGCTCACGCTCGTCGTGTCCGCCACCGAGACCAGCACCTCTGTGACGTCCTACAGCGTCTATCTCATCAATGAAGATTATAGCAGGAGCGTGTTTTTTAGCCTGTTCAAAAAGGTCTCTTACACGCGAAGCACCGACTCCGACAAACATTTCAACGAAATCAGAACCCGAGATAGGGAAGAACGGGCAGCCTGCCTCGCCTGCAACTGCACGTGCAAGGAGGGTTTTACCTGTACCAGGAGGGCCGAGAAGAAGAACGCCCTTAGGCACCTTGGCACCGAGTTCTGTGTATTTTCTCGGATTTTTGAGGTAGTCGACTATTTCGATAAGCTCCTGTTTTTCCTCGTCAGCACCTGCAACGTCCTTAAAGGTCGCTTTACGCGCGCTTGCGCCGTTTTTGAGGTTAGCCTTGCCGAATGTGGCATACTTGCTTCCGCCGCCGTTCTGTTTCATAATGAAATAGAGTATGGATATGCCGAGGAGAACGGTCAGTATAACAGGGATAAGGGAATATATCCACGTTCTGTCTGTGATCTTGATATAGTCCTGTTCAAGAGGCTTATCGTGCTTTGCATTATATTCCTTACGGTAATTCTCCGTATCGCTAAGGAATATATTGACATTAGGAACGTTGTAATGCTTTTCTTCCTCGCTGTCTTCAAGTCTGTAGGTAAGCTCGCCTGTACCGAGGTCAAGCTCGTAATAAGCTACCTTATACTCGTCAAACAGACTGATTATCTCGGTGTATTCAGTCTTTTCAGCGTTCTGATTGAGCTTTGAGCTGATAAATACCAGCATGAAAACGGCAATTCCTACGATAAGCAGATAGGTAAGAACGCCTTTACTCTTCTTTGGTGTCAAATTATCCTCTCCATTCTTTATATTCGATTTACAGAAATCTTTAGAAATCTGGCTGTATCCTTATCCGGAGCGACTCTGTCGGCAATTCCTATACCCTCGGCAAAGATCGTTCCTTCCTCGTCCTCAATGAAATGCAGAGTACTTCTGTTTTCAACGGCGATCATTTCGTTTATCAATTTTTTAACAGAAGAAGTGAAGCTTCTTCCTCTGAGCTTTATTTTGTCACCATATACACGGCTTCTGACAATTGCTCTTCCTCTTATTTTATCATAATCAAGAAGAAAAAATGTGGATATTTTGTTAACAGTTTCATTTTTCTTCAAATTATCACATTCGATAAGTTCGCAGAAAAGGGAAGATTCCGCAAATATCCGATTGATACCCATTTTCAGCGGAGCCGAAACAACTTCCGTTGAAACAGGCGTTATTTTTTTTAATTCAATGTTTTTTTCTGAACCGATAAGATAATACTGGTCGGAAATATTGATTTTTCCGCCGTTAATAAGTATATTATCTGCTTCGTCAAGTCGCTTATGCGAATAGGGGAGCTTATTTTCTGACAAAAGTCTCGATATCGCTCTTTTTCGCACTACATGGTCATATTTTTCAAGTCCCGACAGCCTTTTGCCGTCAAGGCAGTTTTTCACGGCTTCATCGACCATTTTTTCGATGAGCATATTTTCATCGCGGACAACGTCTAACGAACTGACCGACGATTCAATAACAGAGGCGTTTATCTCCTGTAAAAGGGGGATTATCCTATGCCTTATCCTGTTTCTTGTATAGTCATCGGATAAGTTCGTACTGTCAGTTACGTAAGTCTGTCCCTTGATTTTGAGATAGTTTTCTATCTCAGCACGGGTAACAGGAAGCAAGGGACGAATTATATTGCCTCTTACGGGCGGTATTCCTGCAAGTCCCTTTAAACCTGTTCCGCGGGCAAGATTGAGAATAGCAGTCTCAAGAGCGTCATTTGCATTATGAGCCGTCGCCATTTTTTTGCCAGACGACTTTTCTCTGAATATGGAATATCGGAGTTCTCTTGCAGCTTCTTCTGTGGAAAGACCTTTTTCCTGAGAAAAGCTCTTTACATCGCATGAAACAGCTGTAAACGGGATGTTGTTGTCAGCGCAGAGCTTCTTGCAGAAGAGCTCGTCCCTGTCGCTTTCATCACCTCTGAGGCAGTGATTTACATGGACAGCCTCCAATTTTATGCCAAGAGAATCGCTCAATTCATTTAGAATAAGCAGTAAAGCAACACTGTCAGCACCGCCCGAGAGACCGCATATCACGGTATCGCCGCAGCTAAGCATATTATATTTATTAATGAAGTTATAAACTTTATTTAACATTATCATACATTCTCAGGCGGAGCATTATAGTCGGGATTCGAGAATCTTGTGAACTGACCGTCCCATATAAGCTCAACTGTACCTGTTTCACCATGTCTGTTTTTGGCAACGATACACTCAGAAATGTTCTGACGCTGACTTTCCTTGTTGTAGTAAGCGTCCCTGTAAAGGAAAAGAACTATATCTGCGTCCTGCTCGATAGAACCTGACTCACGCAGGTCTGAAAGCATAGGGCGCTTATCCGTTCGGCTCTCAACAGCACGAGAGAGCTGTGAAAGAAGTATGACCGGAACATTCAGTTCCTTAGCCATTACCTTGAGCTGACGGGTTATCTCACTGATGACAGTAACTCGGTTATCGGAACGCGAGGTCGATTCCATGAGCTGAAGGTAGTCGATGATGACAAGTCCGAGATTTTTGGTTCTGCGTAGCTTTGCTTTCATCTGCTGAACTGTCATGCTTGCTGTATCGTCTATAAAAAGCGGAAGTGTACTGAGATAGCCTGCGCTTGTAGCAAGTTTTACCCAGTCGTCACCTGATATCCTGCCGTTTCTGAGTGTATTTGACTCAACAAGGGCTTCTGTTGAAAGGATACGTGTAGCTATCTGTTCCTTTGACATTTCGAGGTTGAAGGTAACTACTTCCTTTTCCGCTCTTCGAGCTACATTTGTAGCGATATTCATTGCAAAAGAGGTCTTTCCCATACCCGGACGGGCAGCGATTATGATAAGGTCGGATTTGTTAAGACCGGAGGTAATGCTGTCAAGAAGGGTAAAACCTGTTCTTGCACCTACATATTTTTCCTTGTCGGGACCAGATATCTTTCCGAGCCTGTCATACGCCTCGGCAATAGCCTCCGAAAGGGGAACAAGTCCTCTTACGTCCTTGCCCTGTCTGATATCGTATATCTTCTGTTCTGCCGAGTCAAGCAGGAGCTGCGCGTCCTGTTCGCCTGACTGCACCTCATCAAGGATAGTTTTTGCAACAAAGCTGAGACTTCTCAGGAAGTATTTGTCCGCAACTATCTTGCAGTAGCTCTGAATATTCGCAGTAGAGGGGAGCATATTGCCTATTTCGGCAAGATATCTTCGTCCCTCCGCAGGGCTTTCAAAGATATGCTGCTTTTCAGCTTCGTTGAGAACCGTAACAATGTCAACAGGCAGACTCATTGAGTTCATCTGAAGCATTATTGAATATAATGCCTTATGCTGTTCATTGTAAAAGTATTCGGGCTTTATAAGCTCGATAACGTCGGGAAGAACGGAGGGCTGAGAAATTATAGCTCCGAGGACAGACTGTTCTGCTTCTATGCTGTGAGGCAGCTCACGGGCGGAAAGCAGGAGTTCATGTTCACCCATAGTGTTCACCGGTCAGCCTTCGACTACTTCAACGTCGATAGTCTCGGATATACCGTTGTAAAGCTTTACAGTAGCAGTATATGAACCGAAATTCTTGATATCCGTGCTGAGCACGACTTTTTTCTTGTCGACCTTAACGCCGAACTGCTCTGCAAGGCAATCAGCAACATTTCCAGCTGTAACAGAGCCGAAAAGCTTACCGTTCGAGCCTGCCTTTGCAGCGATATTCACCTTTTTGCCTTTGAGCTTAGCAGCTGCTTCCTGAGCGGCCTGTATGTCAACGTCTATCTTGTGCTGTGCGGAAGCCTGAGCTCCTTCGAGCTTGTTCATATTAGCAGCAGTTGCTTCAACGGCGTAACCCTTAGGGAGCAGCATATTGCGTGCATAACCGTCTGCAACGTTCTTGATTTCGCCTTTTTTGCCTGAACCTTTAACGTCCTGTAAGAAAATAACCTTCATATTCATCAACCTTTCTTTATCAGAGATCGGTACTGCTGTTTTTGCAGTCGTCTATTGCTGTTATCAAAGCCTTAGCGGCTTCTTCCGGTGTAATGTTTTCAAGCTGTGCTGCAGCCATTGTCTGATGTCCGCCGCCGCCGAGCTGTTCCATAACGACCTGAACGTTGAGTCCGCCCAGCGACCTTGCGGAGATATTCACGATATTGTTTGTCTTATAAATAACAAATGAAGCGTCAACATCCGTTATGCCGAGAAGCTCGTCCGCAGCCTGCGGAGCAACTATCCTTATATCGTCGGAATTGAAATCGGCTGAAGCGATGGCACAGTTGTTATGTATCTTCGCAGAAGCGACTATCTGTGTTTTTCTTCTGTAAGAATCTATGGAATTTGAGAAAAGATGCTTTACGGCGATAGTATCAGCTCCCAGCTTTTTAAGGAAAGCAGCAGCCTCGAATGTCCTTACGCCTGTACGCATTACAAAATTCTTGGTGTCGAGCATTATTCCCGACAACAGAGCGTCGGCAAAGCAGCTCGCGATTTTTTCGTCATTCGGGTAATTCAGGTACTGGATTATCTCCGTGACCATTTCTGAAGCCGATGAAGCATAGGGCTCATGGTGGAAAATGACTGCGTCGTCGATGAAATTCACAGTTTTTCTGTGATGATCTATGACGACTATAGCTCTCGCTCTCTCATAAAGAGTACGGCTTTCGATATAATCCTTATTATGGGTGTCAACTATGACGAGAAGGTCATTTGGCGCTATCATACTTTCCGCTTCCTGGGGAGTAATGAAAAGAGCCCCTTCGGTTTCAGCATCTATCTTGTCGATAAGATTTGCGGCGAGGTTTTTTGAGCGGTCTACAGCTATAAAAGCTTCTTTTTCGAGGTTTATGACCGCACCAGCGATACCGCAGGCAGCTCCGACCGAATCAAGATCGCCGAAGCGGTGCCCCATAATGAAGACCCTGTCGCAGTTTGCGATAAGATCCTGCAGCGCGTTGGCAATGATCCTTGTTTTTGAGCGCGAACGTTTCTCAACACCGCTGGAAACACCGCCGAAAAACCTGTATCCGTTATCGGTTTTTACAACAGCCTGGTCGCCGCCGCGTCCGAGAGCCATATCAAGGCACTGTCTTGCGAATTTTTCGCTTTCGGCAAGGGAATGAGCTCCCTGACCCACGCCTATTGAAAAGGTAAGGGGATATTTGCCTGATATTTTGATATTTCTTGCAGAGTCAAGGATCTTGAACTTCTCCTCGATAATTTCATTGAGATGCTTGTTCTCAATAATGGCAAAGAAAGTGTTTGAAGAAGTTTTTTTAATAAAACCGTTGGTTTTACTCATGAAATTTTCGATAAGCTTCTCGGTTTCAACGGAAGTCTGAGCTTTTTCACTTTCCTTTGCGTTCTGCATTATATCGTCGTAGTTGTCTATTGTGATGATGACAACGTTCGGGTGAGACTCAAGCATATCCCTTTTAATGGTATAATAGTTTGTATCATCATGGAAGTACATAACGAGGAAAGACATATCATTTTTCTCGAATTTTTCCGATGTCACGTTATAAATACAGCCGTTTACGGGACATATCGCGTATCCGTTCCTTGATATAATATCGATATCCATTTTTACGAAGCTCTCAAAATCAAGTCCGTAAACGTCCTGACCGAGACCGATCTTTTCAGAGAATATCTGATTATACCAGACAAACTGCCTGTTATCGTCAATAACGGCCACAGGTGCCGGCAGAGAATTCATAAATTCAGCAGCCGAGCTTTCAAGGTGCTGATTCATTTTAGAGATACGTCGCATGGAATTGCGCGAATATATTATTGCATAAACTATACAGCTGAATATAAGAGCTATCGCAGCGCCAAAGAGTATGTTGATGATAGTACTGTTGTTGTTGCTGAGCAGAAATGCAGGTATCAATACCCCCAGCGCAAGCAGATGAAGTGTCAACATAACTGAGGGGAATTTATTTTTCACCTTAATGCTCCTTTCGGATCGATCATGTTTCCATTATAATAGGTAAGATCATAGGACTGCGCTTTGTTTTCTGGTAGATATAGTCAGAGAGCGCGTCGCGAAGCTTGCCCTTGAGGGAGTTCCACTCTCTGAGTTCGCTTGATGAGCAGTTGGCAAGGGTATCTGTGAGAAGTCCCTTAGCTTCAACCATGAGTTCTTCCGACTCACGGACATAAACGAATCCTCTTGAAATAATATCGGGACCAGCAACGATCTCGTTGGTGCTTCTCTCAATACCGATAACTATTATGATAAGTCCGTCCTGTGCAAGATGTTTTCTGTCTCTCAGTACGATAGAACCGACATCGCCGACTCCGAGACCGTCAACAAGAACTCTGCCTGCAGGCACCTGTGAAACGACCTTCATGGTGTTTCCGTCTGTTTCGATGACATTACCTATCTCGGCAATGATAACGTTTTCTTTTGGCATACCGAGCTGAAGTGCAAGGTCTGCGTGCTTTTTCAGGTGCTTGTACTCGCCGTGTACAGGTATGAAGAACTTCGGCTTTGTCAGCGACTGCATGAGCTTGAGCTCTTCCTGACATGCATGGCCCGAAACGTGTACCTCGTACATTGCTTCATAAACAACTTCAGCTCCTGATTTCATAAGCTCATTAACAACTCTGGTAACGAATTTCTCGTTTCCGGGGATAGGTGTTGCCGAGATAATTATGAAGTCCATAGGCGTGATATTGACCTTTTTATGGTCGTTCATAGCCATACGTGTAAGAGCCGACATAGGCTCGCCCTGACTTCCGGTAGTAATAAGGACTATTCGCTCGCTCTCATAACGATTCATCATTTCGATGTCAATGAAAATTCCGTCGGGAACTTCAAGATATCCGAGCTCAATGGCAGTGTTTATTACATTTACCATGCTTCTACCGAAAACAGCGACCTTTCTGCCGTATCTTTCCGCACAGTTTACTATCTGCTGAACACGGTGGATATTGGAGGAGAAGGTTGCTATGATGATACGTTTTCCCTCGCCCTTCTGGAAGAGCTTGTCGAAGGAATCGCCTACAGTACGTTCCGAATGAGTATAACCCGGACGCTCTGCGTTGGTCGAATCAGCCATAAGAGCAAGAACGCCGCGGCTTCCGAGCTCGCCGAATCTTGCAAGGTCAATGATCTTTCCGTCGATAGGGGAGTAATCAACCTTGAAATCGCCTGTATGAACGATAACACCTGCGGGAGTATGGATAGCCATACCGACCGAATCAGGGATAGAATGGTTTACTTTGATAAATTCAACAGCCATACAGCCCATTTTTACGGTCTTCTTGGGCTCAACGACGTTCAATGTTACCTTTCCGTAAAGGCCCTGTTCCTTGAGCTTGCCCTCGATAAGTCCGACAGTAAGCCTTGTAGCGTATACAGGAACATTTATTTTCTTCAGAAGGTAAGCAAGTCCGCCTATATGGTCCTCATGACCGTGAGTGATAACGATACCTCTTATCTTCTCCTGATTTCTCTCAACATAGGTAAAATCCGGGATAACGATATCAACACCCGGCATATCCGCATCAGGGAAGGCAAGTCCGCAGTCGAGTATGAACATATCGTTTGAACACTCGAAAACGGTCATATTCTTGCCGATCTCGTTTAGTCCGCCCAGCGGAATGATCTTAACAGGAGTCTTCTTGACTTCCTTTGGCTGTCTTGCACGGCTTTTGGTCTTGTTTTCAGCCTGTGTCTCTGTTTTTACGTTGGTTTTCTTCTCCCTGGTTTCCTTATCCTTTGGAACAGCTCTTTTTCTGTAGGTTCTCTTAGGAGCGGCAGACGCGCTCTGTTTTGCCTTGCTGTTTTTCTCTTTTTCGTTCACTATATGACCTCACTTTCAATAATTGGGAAGACCTCCGCGTGAACGCCGCGAAAGCCTAAAAGTGTATTTAAGTAAAGCTGCGGAACAGTACCGGAACGTGAAAGATCGGCGCCGATACAATAAGATAGCGATAAAAAGACTAATCACATACAAAGCAGGGAACCGTACAAGCTCATTTCCGAGCTGAACCTGCGTAAACACATACGTGATCTGTAAAATATAAAAATTCCGAAGCAATAATGACTGCTATCGCCGTGCAGCCTCTATCTTAATGACGTTATTACGCCATAAAAGCCTAAAAAATATAAATAACGCATATACGGGATCGCACCGTGAGCGCAAGTATTCAAATATAATTATACAAAAATAAAATATGGATGTCAATAGAAAATCGGAAGGATTTTAACATTAGTCATTATAAATAATTTTTGCTCACAGCTAATGCTTATTTGTAGATGGCTTTATATGCGTTGAATTTGTCGGTATACAGGGCTTTAAGATAAAAATATTATTATTTTGTACTTTTTACGATTGGCTGACCAATTTGCATATATTCATTCAGCCAGTCCCTTAAAACAACGGTCACAGTATTTATTGACTGATATGACCGTTGTTATTCCTTTCTGACATCTTTTGCAAGGTACAGGAGCGCAAAAATGTTGGCAAAAGCCATCAAACCGTTAAAAATATCCGATAAAATCCATAATTCGCCGGTCCGGAACACAGCTCCTGACGCTGCCGCAGCAGAAAACAGAAAATAAAATATCATGGGGCATCTTCCGAAAATGTAACTGAAAGCTCTCATACCGCAGTATGACCAGCCGATAACAGTGCAAAAGGCAAATACCGACATCTGAGCCGCAAGGATAATCTCGGCCGATTTTCCCGTAACAGGCACAAAAGCGCCGTATACCGTCTGTGCTCCTGTGCAAAGAAGAGTTACAGCAGTCAGTGTGCAGCACAAAAACGTATCTATGAATACCTCGAGCATACTGCACATTCCCTGAGTCTCTGCCGACCTGTAGTTTTCGGCGGAGCTGTGCAGTATAGGTGAGCTTCCGAGCCCTGCCTCGTTTGAGAAGATACCACGTCTTATACCGACTGATACAGCTTTGGATATGCTGTAACCCGAAACTCCTCCGAAAACCTGTTTTATACCCAAAGCCTCGGCAAAAATACGTGCAAAAACATCAGGAACGCCGCATTCAGAACTGATTATCGCAGAGACACACAGAAATGAATAAGAGAGCGTCGCAACAGGGAGCAGAAACTGCGCTATGCTGCTTATTCTTCGTGAGCCGCCGCTAATCGAAATGAAAATAACGGAAAACATTCCCGTAAACATAAAAAACACCGGAATATCCGCAATTCTCCCGATATTATTTGCCATTTCGTTTATCTGTACCATTCCGCCCATGCCGAATGAGGCAAGCAGACAGCATACGGCAAAAACTACGGAAAGCAGGCGGCTCCCTACGCCGAAGCGTATATACGCCATAGGTCCGCATATGCTTTTCCGGCTGTATTTTGCAGACAGGCAGTTTTCGGCATATACCAAAGCCATACCTGTAAAAGCTGATATCCACATCCAGAAAACTGCTCCGGCACCGCCGATTCCGATAGCAGAGGCCACTCCGGTAATATTACCCGTGCCCATTGCTGTTCCGAGAGACATTGAAAAAGTCCTGAACTGCGAACGCTTATTCTTTGAGACTCTGAGCCTTTTGAATATATACGGGAACATTCTGAACTGGACGAATCCTGTTTTTACAGTATAAACAGCTCCTGTAAGCAGAAGCAGCATCATAAGACCCTTGCCCCATATGTAGGAATTGACCTTTTCAAGCATAGTACACCGCATTTCTGCCATTTTTAGCGCTAAAGTTTACAATTTGTCTTTATTTTTAGTTTTACATCAGTAAAAAAATGTGTTATAATGTATTAGATTTTAAAAGGGGAGGCGTGAAATGAAGGAATATGAACCTGACAAACATTGTCTGACAACGATGAGAATACTCATTACAGCTGCGGTCATCATTATCATTTCAGCTGTCAGGTATTTTGTCCCTTTTGACAGAATCGTGTTTTTTACCGAGATAATCGTGATTTTTGCAGCTTTAGCCGAGATGTTCGTGCATCTTCCGCTTTTCTTTTCTTCGATAAAATATTCTGCCACTGATACAGAAATAACCAAAAGCAGCGGCGTTTTTATAAAAGTTCATCAATCCGTGCGATATTCTTCGATACAGTACACCACTGTCATCAGCAGTCCTTTTTCACATTATACGGGCTTGAATTTTATAATATTCTTCGTTTACGGCGGACAGCTGAGACTTCTGTTCCTGAAACAGTCCGACGCAAAGGAGATAATCGCCATGTCGGGAAGCGTCAGCGGAAAGGCGGATAAAAATGTACCATGAACATCCTCTTAAAATTCTGAAATATTCCGCAAAGAACATATGGCTGCTGATTTTTCCGCTTATCCGAGGAGTCTATACGTATCATTTTGACAAGGACTGGCTCTACAGCTGGATAAAGGGTGCATGGTTCGATATCGCCGTTCTTGGAGCTATTCTTCTTTTCGGCTTTATAAGGTGGTATTTTTCACGTATAGACTTTACATCGGAGGAGCTTGTACACCGCGACGGCGTTTTTGTCCGTGTAAATACCTATATCCCGTTCAGAAATATCAGCTCGGCGACAATAGAGTGTCCGTTTTTTATGCTTCCTTTTAATGCAGTACGTTTTCGCTGTGATACCCGTGCAGGTATTTTCAAAACAGTGGATATGAAACTGATTGTAGGCAAAAAGGCGCGCGAAGCAATTATGCAGCGTATGCCCGATATAGACGAAAAGAATAAGATAGAAGGTATTCCGCAGCCGAACTCACTGTCTGTACTGCTGTTTTCCGTATTCTTTTCCAGCGGTTTTTCGGGAACGGTCTATCTTGCTACATTCTTTTTCAAGGGCGGAGATATCGCCTATAATATCATAATGCGCTCTCTTAATCTCATAACCGAGGAGACCGCAAAAATCACAGACAAACTCCTCCTGAGGATACCAACAGCCGCTATTTTTATCGGAGTTTTCTTTGTGGGTTCGTGGTTTGTTTCGTTTATAGTCAATCTTTTTCGATACGGTATGTTTTCGATCGAATGCGATAAAAACTCCATGAAAATAGCCTACGGAATAATCGAGCGCAAGGAATACAGAATCAAGAACTCCCATATAAATTACACGGACATGAGGCAAAACCTCATTATGAAGGTCATAGGAGCCGTAGCGGTAAATATCAGCTGTGCAGGCTACGGTGCCTCAAAAAACAGACTGCCTGTTCTGCTCCCCGTAAAAAACGAGAAGAGTCTCGGCAAGAATTTGCAGGTAATAGGCGTGTACAGCGGCATAGAAAACAATTACAGTGCTCAGGCGGCAGGAATAGGCTCATATCTGCTTATTCCGCTCATTGTAGCCGCTCTTATAATTCCGTCGCATGACTGGGCGGCAAGGCTTTTTCCGCGTTTCGCCGAACTTTCGCTCTTTGTGGCTGTTATGCTTGAGATACCTGCCGTATGGTTCGTTATTGTGAAGCTTGTTGCTCTTATGACAAGCGGAATCGCCATTTACGACGATAAAATAATGGTAAGGTGCTCTAAATGGACGAAATTTCACACAGTTGTATCATCAAGGGATAAAATAGTAAAGCTCGAGGTCGAACAGAATCTTCTGCAGGCTCTGAGCGGCAGATGTGCCCTCAGCATATGGTTCGGAGGAGAGGAGCACAAGAGATTCAAGATAAAGGCAATGAGCGTTAAGGAAGCAAGGAAAATAGCTCATATTCTCGGATATAAGGTTGCAGACAAAGTGAAGGCTTGACATTTTGTGCAGGAAATGGTATTATTATCAGGTGAGCAGACTATGCGGTAGCGGAAACGTTATAGTTTACGAGGAAAGTCCGTGCATCACAGAGCAGGGTAGCTGCTAACGGCAGCCGAGGGCGACCTTAGGGCAAGTGCAACAGAGATATACTGCCGCTTTTATGGCGGTGATGGTGGAAAGGCGAGGTAAGAGCTCACCAGAGCGCTGGAGACAGCGCTGCTATGTAAACCCTATCCGATGTAACGCCTATTGGTGCTTGTTATCTCAACGTCTGCTCGGCGGATAACAAGTAATGGCGGCTTGAGCTTACTGGCGACGGTAAGACTAGATAAATTACCGCACTCGACAGAACACGGCTTATCGGTCTGGTCACAACAAAAAAGAGAGCGAAAGCTCTCTTTTTTGGTTTATGCGTCATTCTCTCCACTTTTTTCTGTAGGAAAAGCAGGTGAGATTTTCCGATTTCTTGAACTGCCTTGCAAAATAGCTCTGATCGTTGAAGCCACAGAGGTGCGCTATCTGTTCAACGGTCTTGTCCGAAAAACGCAGCAGTTTTTTTCCATAGTTTATCCTTGCAGTGATTATATGCTGAAAAATCGTCTTGCCGTATATTCGCTTGTATTCTCTTGTAAGATAGTATTTGCTTATGTAAAACTGCGAAGAAAGCTGTTCGAGAGAAATATCTTCGGCAAAATGTTCGTCGATG
Source organism: Ruminococcus sp. (assembly GCF_017549005.1). Classification (GTDB taxonomy): domain Bacteria; phylum Bacillota; class Clostridia; order Oscillospirales; family Ruminococcaceae; genus Ruminococcus. Next base: position 53,548 of record NZ_JAFYYT010000040.1, on the reverse strand, counting down.
TAATTATGTACCGCAAGAAGTTTCTGCTTAAGAGCAGAGTCGAACTGCTGGTCGTTCTGGTTGACAGTCAGTGCAATGGTAAGAAGATCGACTATGAGCTTCGAGCTGATGATCTCTGCGTCGGGAAGCTTTTCGTCGTTGATATCCATTATTTTAGTGATAACAGAGACAACTTTATCGAAAAACTGCGGTCGGAATACTGCTTTTGACTGTGAAGTGAAGAATTCATAATACTGCTGCGAGGTACCGCCGTTGAAATGTATCCACAAAAGCTCCCATGGCTCGGCTTCGGAGCTTTTGTAGTAATATGGCTGGCAGCAGTCCACAAAGAAGCAGTCGCCGTTTATCAACGGAAATGTATCGTCGCCGACCATGAGCTCACCGAAACCGCTTACAACTGCGGCGATAAGGAAAGAATCGAGGTTATTTTTGTGATAGACCGAAGCTTCGTCCTTGATGGAATATCCTGCCTCCTGTACATAGAAAAAGGTATTTTTCGCAGAAGGACTGGGCGTGCATATTATCTGCCGCGAGGCTTTGCCTGCGATATCGTCAGGTATTTTCTGTTCCATTTGTTACTCCTTTTTACGAAATGCTCCTTATGTAGTGGAAAAGATACTGCTGGGCTATTCCTGCGTTCTTCTGAGCAAATGCAGGAAAACCGTCGGGATAATACTGTGCAAGAACTCTTTTTATCCATACATCAATGGGAAACGCTTCGGTTCTGTACATTCCGAAGAGCAGTACGCATTCCGCTACCTTTGGACCTACGCCCTTTATACTTTTCAGGGCCTTTCTTGCGTCATCAATGGGCATTTTTGCAATATTTTCAAGCTCTATCTCACCGGAAGCTGTTTTTACTGCGGCGTCCTCAAGATATTTTGCTCTGAAGCCGCTCCTGAGATAAGCAAGGGAATCCGCGTTTTCTCTTGAAAGTTCCTCGATCGTCGGAAATTCACCGTCGTAATGTCCGCAAAGACGGTCTATTATGCCTTTTATCCTGGGGATATTATTGTTCTGGGAAATAATGAAGGAAATAAGGCATTCCCAGCTGTCCTGTCTGAGAAGTCTTATACCTCCTGCATAATTACAGGCTTTTGAAAGCGTTTCGTCCTCCGAAAAGCATCGTTTCAGTTCTGAATAATCCGTCTCAAAATCGAAATAACCCGTCCATTTTTCAAGAAAAGTCTTTTCGTCGGTATCGTGAAATATAAACATTCCCTTATCGGTCTGCGAGACAGTAAGCTTGTCGTTTACAAAAGCTCCCGTATATGTGCAGCAGTAGTCCGACGGTATCTTTTTCCACCTGAATGCCTGTCCGCAGTCGAGAGTCTCATCGAGGTCAAGGTCGCTTTCGGAAACGATAATATCATTTCCTTTTATTTTATAATCCATAGAAGAGCTCCTTTGGTAAAACATTATACAAACAAAATGAAGTTTTGCACTTGATTTTTCTATTAAATTATACTAAAATATAAGTATAAATACAAGAGCAGAGGATGATTTTTTGAAAAAAATTTTTTTGGCAGGCGTTACAGCTGCTGCCTGCGTAATGCTGTTCGGCTGTTCATCGGAAAAGGCTGTTCCGAAAGAAGAAAAAAGCCCGGAAGCTACAAGTCAGCCGTTTACTGAAAGAAACGTGGAGCACTCGGAAGGAACTTACATTTTCGACAAGGCTTCGTTACTCAGCGCAGAGGATATACAGGCCTGCAACGACTACGCAGGCTGGCTTTATGAGAATAAGCTCATAAACGCGGCAGTTGTCACCACAAACGACCTTGAAGGAAAGTCTCCGTGGGATTACGCTGTTGACAGCTTTAACGAGATTTATGAGGGAAAGGGCAGCGGACTTGTTATCCTTATAAATAACGCAACAAATGAGGACATAGTTTACAGAACAGGCTCATGTCTAACAAATATCAGTCAGAAATCCGCTGATAATGCAATGTTCTGGGCAACAAAGGAAATAATGGGGAACAGTTACCGTAACGCTGTGATGAGACTTTTACAGCTTGGTGAGCTTTGCCCCGGGCATATGATCGACAACTCGCAGGTTTTCGCATATGAGGATATAAAAACTATTGAAAAGCGGCTCTCTTCACTTAAAAAGGACGTTACAGTGCTTTCGACCAGGAATGGTTCCTCATTACCGAATGATGAGATACTGAAAACGTACTATAAGCGCAGATATAATGACGGAAAGGGAATTATGCTCATGCTTGACATTAATTCCAGGACAATAATAGCATATTCTGACGGAAAGCTTCCCGACAAGCTCAGCGCACAGCTGAAATCAGCGTACGAGCTTGCATTACACGATGATTACATAGCTGCAGTAAACAAAGCTATAGATCTTGTTGAAAAGTAATACTATCACAGTAGGAGTTGATATTTTATGCCACCTGTAGGCGGACCGAGAGGAATGGGCTATCTCACCGAGGAAGAGAAGAAAAATCGCCCGAAAGTCACCAAAAAGCTTCTTAAAAGGATTTTTTCTTACCTGAAGCCGTACTGGAAGCAGATGATGCTGGTTCTTCTTGCCATAATCATATCATCAGTTCTCAATCTTCTTCCCTCAGTGCTTACTGGTAAGATCATCGACGAGGGACTTATCGGAAGGAGCCTTAATAAGCTGATCTTCTTCATAGTAATGTCCCTGGCGGTAACTCTTGCGGCAAATCTGATAGGCGTGCTCGAAAGCTACATGAATACATGGATAGCACAGCATATAACCTATGATATGCGCAATAAGATGTATGCGCATCTCCAGAAGATGTCACAGCGCTTCTTCACCACAAACAACCAGGGCGATATCATTACACGTATGACCAGTGATATTTCGGGAGTCCAGCAGATAATCACCAATACACTCACAAGCATACTTTCAAACTCGATAACGCTCATCGTAGCAATGATAGTCATGTTCAGACAGAACTGGGTGCTTGCCATAGTCGGCATACTTGTTGTTCCCCTGTTTGCTATCCCTACAAGAAGCGCAGGAAAGACAAGATGGTCTATCACAAAGGAGTCCCAGGCTTGCAGCGATGAAATAAACGGCATTCTCAACGAGACAATGTCTGTCAGCGGTCAGCTTCTTGTTAAGCTTTTCGGTATGGAAAAGACAGAGTACGAAAAATACGAGAAAGTCAATCATAAAATGATAAAGCTGAATATACGTGAGGGTATGGCAGGCCGGTGGTTCAGAGTTGCACTCACAACGTTCTCAAGTATCGGCCCTATGCTTATTTACCTCGCAGGCGGCATACTCATGATGAGATTCGACTCTGACCTTACTGTCGGCGATATAACAGTTCTTGTAGCTCTTCTCGGCAAGATGTACGGTCCTGTGAATCAGCTTCTCAACATACAGGTGGACTGGATACGTTCAATGGCAATGTTCACACGTATTTTCGAGTATTTCGATATGCCTGCGGAGATCGAGAACGCTCCCGACGCGATAATTCCGGAAGGCGAACCGAAGGGAGAAGTAGAGTTCAGGAATGTAGGCTTTTACTACGATAAGGAGCGTCAGATACTTGATGATATCACATTCAAGCTCGACAGCGGAAAATGCATAGCCGTCGTAGGACCTTCAGGTTCCGGCAAGAGCACTCTCGTAAACCTTATACCCCGGCTTTACGACGTTACTGCCGGTTCAGTGCTATTTGACGGCACAGATGTACGAAAGCTCGACCTCTCTTACCTTAGGGAGCATATCGGCATTGTAAGTCAGGAGACCTACCTTTTCAACGGCACTATACGTGAAAACCTCCTTTATGCCAAGCCTAACGCTACGGAAGAAGAGCTTGTCGAAGCCTGCAAACAGGCAAATATCTATGAATTTATAGAAAAACAGGAAAAAGGTCTCGATACTGTTGTAGGAAACAGGGGACTCAAGCTCTCCGGCGGCGAAAAGCAGCGTATCTCTATTGCAAGAGTGCTTCTGAAAGACCCTGCACTCATGATTTTCGATGAAGCTACTTCAGCTCTCGACTCCATATCCGAGCAGAAGATACAGGACGCCATAGAGCCGCTCATATCCTCACGAACAAGTATACTTATAGCACACAGGCTCTCCACTATTCTTGCTGCCGATGAGATACTGGTCATAAAGGACGGTATCATCTCGGAAAGAGGAACTCACATTGACCTTGTGAACCGCGGCGGCGTTTACTCCGAGCTTTACAAGACGCAGTTCAGCAAGGCTGAGAATACGGCAAGCAACTTCGATTATACGGAGGGCGAGGACTAAAGAAACAATAACAAAGAAAGGTTTGAGACAGATGAGTGAAAAAGATTTTTACATTGAAGCATTTGATAATCTTCCTGCGTTAACAGACAACAGTGAATCCATGAAAGAGATGTTTTCCCATGTCTTTTATGATTTTCTGCAGCTTCAGCACCTTTACGACTCTGCGATCGAGGTCGTAAAGACCTACCTTAATATACTGGACAACGAATTCGGAGTGAAATTTCAGCGAAATCCCATACATAACATAGAAAGCAGGCTGAAATCCCCCCAATCCATAATAGGAAAGCTACAGAAGAAAGGACTTCCTATAACCACGGACGCCGCAAGGAAAAATCTTCTCGATCTCGCAGGCATAAGAGTGACCTGTTACTACATAACGGATATTTACGCTATCGTGGAAATGCTGGGCAGACGCGACGATTTTACAGTCATCAAGCGCAAGGATTATATAAAAAAGCCTAAACCAAGTGGATACAGGAGCTATCATATCATACTGAATGTACCCGTTTATCTGTCGACTCACAAGGAGTACGCTCCCGTCGAGATACAGATACGCACCATAGCCATGGACTTCTGGGCAAGCCTTGAGCACCAGCTGAAATACAAGACAGCCTCCGAAATACCAAGCGAGATATCAGAGGAGCTCCGCCAATGTGCTGAGAGGATAGCGGAAACAGATATGCAGATGCAGCGCATATATATGCAGATAAACGATATGGAGTAAGAAAACGTTGTATCAAAGCGTATTTCGCCAAATTCCGCGTTAAAACTTACTGATTTACAAAAAAATCCCCGTTCACATCCATGACTTCCGGTGTTATAATGAAAATATCAAAAAGAACACAGGAAGGAGCATAAAAATGTTCGGGATAGTAAAAAAGATAAAGCACGATGTACGCGACAAGACCTTATACATGGAGATCTTCGGCGATAATAAGGTGGCATACAGGGTGCTGAGCGGCAAAATGCTGATGTACGGAGACGAAGTCATTACATACGGGATAGAGGTCGTGGACAAGAAAAGCGGCGATATGGAATGTATAGCTGATTTCTCCCGAAATATCGAGGACGCAGTTGCTTTTGCAGAGTCGCTCATCACCAATAAGAGCCGGCCGCAGCAGCTTTACAGCAGAGCACTCGATTATCTCAGAGTGTCGATCTGATATATTTTTTTCAATTCAGGTATAGACAAATCATATTTTTTATGTTATAATATCAAATTGAATGGTTTAAAAAGCCTGATCTTGAAAGGAGATATCATTTATGGCAGAGTTAAAATACGAAATTACCGAGAAATTAGGCGTTCTTTCAGAAAATGCCAAGGGCTGGACAAAAGAGCTAAATATGGTAAGCTGGAACGATCACGAGCCTAAGTACGACATACGCGAATGGTCGCCGGATCATTCAAGAATGGGTAAGGGTGTTACCCTTACAGCAGACGAGCTTGCACAGCTCAAGGAGCTTCTTGCAGGAATTGATCTCGATTCTTTTGACGAATAATTTTAAAGGCAGCTCATTGTGAGCTGCCTTTTGCTTTTAATGTGCGACTGCCTTTATACCGAAATATGCAAGAACAAGTATTCCGAGTACTATACGATACCAGCCGAACACTTTGAAATCGTGCTTCTTTATGTAGTCCATAAGGAATTTTATAACGAATACAGACACAACGAATGCTACGATGCAGCCTGTCAGAAGAACCGCTATCTCACTTCCTGTAAAGTTGAATCCGAATTTTACGAGCTTTAGCAGACTTGCACCGAACATTACGGGGATAGCAAGATAGAATGTGAACTCAGCCGCAACAGTCCTCGAAACGCCTATAAGAAGAGCTCCTACAATAGTTGCGCCCGAACGTGATGTTCCCGGGAAAAGAGCTGCAATAAGCTGGAACACGCCGATAATAAGCGCCGCATTGTATGTAAGCTCTGCGATCGTGTTGATTTTCGGCTTTCTGCCCTTGTTCCAGTTTTCAATAACAATGAATGCCACACCGAAAACGATAAGAGCTACAGCAACTGTCCAAGGATTGTACAAATGCTCGTCTACCCAGTCATCAAGGAGAAATCCTATCACAGCAGCAGGAATGCAGGCAACAAGCACCTTGAACCACATCCTGAAGATGTCGGTCTTTATCATCTGACCGAACGGCGACTTGTTCAGCGGATGAGCGTTATCCTTTTTGCCGAAAGGCCAAAGTTTTTTCCAGAATATGACAACTACTGCCATTATCGCGCCCAGCTGTATAACAACATCAAACATCTCCTTGAAATCATCGCTCTGATCGAGCTTCAAGAAGTTTTCCACAAGAATAAGGTGTCCCGTACTGCTTATGGGCAGCCATTCGGTTATACCTTCAACGATTCCGAGTATTATGGTTTTGATAGTTTCCCATATCATAGTTAATCTGTTCCTTTCAAGTAAAAATACAAGTGATATTATATCACATTTGCTCTTAGCTGTCAATCGTTTTGGTCGGGATACCTGTAAAGCTTGAATTTCCGCTTTGAAATGGCAAGAACGCCCTCATTTTTCAGCCGTGTGATCTCGCGCTGGAGAGCGCTTCTGTTGACGCAGAGATAGTCGGACAAAGCAGTAGTCGAAAATGGTATCTGCGGAGCTTTGCCCTTCGGAGTCTTTTCCTCGATTATGCTAAGGCAGCTTATGAGTTTATCCTCGATCGAACGCTGGCTGAGAACTTCTATTCGTTCATTGAGGGATATAGCCTTTTCCGACATAAGATCAAGAAGATTTTCAACAACTCTCGAATGACATTGACAGGCGTTTTCACACCTTTTTGTGATTTCCGAGCGCCTTACGAACATTACCTCGCACTCGGTCTCGGCGATTATTTCGATGCCGCTGCGCTGTGACGCTGTAAATGTGAAATAAACGCCGAATACGCTTTGTTCGCCGAGGGATTCCATAATAGAGCGTACTCCGTTGATATCATATCTCACCATGACCGCACTGCCGCTGAGAATTATGCCCAGCTTGTCAGGATTATCGGAATAGTCCATAATGCGGTTTCCCGACTTGAATTTCCTGATATCGGCGTTGAAGCAGCTTATCATTCTGCGGCAGTCATCCTGTTCTATTCCCTTAAACAGGATATTATCCTCGGGAAGCATAAAAAATCACTCCTTTGTTGCATATGCAACAGATTTTTTGTTTCTTATATGATACAATATATTCAGTCAAATGTCAATACTATTTCTACGGAGGTCGAAAACAATGAAGGTAAACGTTATCGGAGAACAGATTTCTCAGGACGAGATCAATGCGTACATTGATTACGGCAAGAAAAAGTACAGCGACAGGGAGATACTCGGTATGACTGTCAGGATCGACGGAGATTATGTTGATCTTGAGTATGATTTTGCCAAAGATGTACCCTTTGACAGAATAAGAAGGATAACAGGCTATCTTGTCGGAACTCTTGACCGTTTCAATAACGGAAAGCGTGCCGAAGAACATGACAGAGTAAAACACTCGGTTTGATTTTGTCCATATAAGCAAGGCAGTGTCTTAGCTCGGACTCAACAATATATTAATAATAATGGAGGTAAAAAATTATGAAGACTTATGTATGTCCTGTTTGCGGATACGTTCACGAAGGAGATGCACCGCCCGAGAAATGTCCTCAGTGCGGCGTTCCCGGCTCAAAATTCATCGAAAAGGAAACAGGTGATAAGCTTGTATTTGCCTGCGAGCACGAGCTCGGAGTTGCTAAGGCTGTAACTGATAAGGAGATCCTTGACGGACTCCGCGCAAACTTCAACGGAGAATGTACGGAGGTCGGTATGTATCTTGCTATGGCAAGAGTCGCATACAGAGAGGGATATCCCGAAATAGGCGCATACTGGGAAAAGGCTGCATATGAAGAAGCTGAGCACGCTGCTAAGTTTGCCGAGCTTCTCGGCGAAGTTCTTTCTTCTTCCACAAAGGAGAATCTTGAAAAGAGAGTTGCTGCCGAGCACGGCGCTACAGAGGGCAAGCTCAAGCTTGCTAAGAAGGCTAAGGAGCTCAATCTTGACGCTATCCACGATACAGTTCATGAAATGGCAAAAGATGAGGCTCGTCACGGCAAAGCGTTCGAGGGTCTTCTCAAGAGATACTTCGGCTGATAAATACATATCGGACGGTGGGGAATTTCCCCACCGTTTTTTGTTAATGTTTTGTTTAAATTTAACTAAACTACTTGAAAAACGATCAACGATTTGTTATAATAAAGTTACATTTTTCAAGGAGGGATGAAATTATGGAGAATACACTTGACTGGAGCAAATATCTCGAAAAAGCAGTAGAAGCGGTTTCCGAGGGAATCGTAATGCTCAAAAACGGCAATAACGCTCTTCCGCTTGATATGAACGAAAATGTGTCAGTTTTCGGCAGGATACAGCTGCATTACTACAAGAGCGGAACTGGTTCGGGCGGAATGGTAAACGTTTCAAAGGTAACAGGTATCGTTGACGGACTTCTTGAGGCAGGGGTAAAGCTCAACGAAAAACTGCTGGAAATATATAAAAAGTGGGACGAAGAAAATCCTTTCGATCAGGGCGAAGGCTGGGGCAATGAACCCTGGTCGCAGAAGGAAATGCCGCTGACCGACAACATAGTTGAAGCAGCTTCAAAGGAGAGCAGCCGCGCCATTGTTATTATAGGCAGAACAGCAGGCGAGGAACAGGACGCAAGGCTTGAAGAGGGCTCGTATCTGCTTTCGGGAGCCGAAAAGGATATGCTGAAAAAGGTACGTAAGTACTTCAGTAAGGTGATAGTGCTCCTTAACGTCGGAAGCCTTGTGGATATCTCGGATATATGCGAAATAGGCACAGACGCTTTGCTTTACGTATGGCAGGGCGGTATGACAGGAGGTACAGGTACTGCCGCCGTCCTCACAGGCAAGGTCAGTCCCTCGGGAAAGCTTCCCGACACTATCGCACAGAAGATATCGGATTATCCATCGGACGCGAATTTCGGACAAAAGGACAGATCCTACTATAAAGAGGATATATATGTAGGCTATCGCTGGTTTGAGACCTTTGCAAAGGAAAAAGTTGTTTATCCTTTCGGCTTCGGACTTTCATACACCACCTTTGACACAGAATTTTTATCTGTAAGCGGAAGCGAAACGCTCACATTCAGTTTCAAAGTCACAAATACAGGAAAATATACAGGAAAAGAAGTTGTTCAGCTTTATGTCGAAAAGCCTCAGGGCAAACTCGGACAGCCTGCAAGAGTTCTCTGCAGCTTTGCAAAGACAAAGGCTCTCATGTCAGGAGAGTCGCAGGAGCTTACCATATGTGTGAATAAAAAGGATATCTCCACATATGACGATTCGGGAGCTTCGGGAAATGTAAATTGCTGGGTACTTGAAGAAGGGGAGTACAGCTTCTGGGCTGGCTCCGACGTAAGAAAGGCTGAGAAAGTTCACACATTTGAGCAGTCACAGACAGCAGTTGTTGAAAAGTGCTCTCAGGCACTGGCGCCTGTTCTTGAATTTGAACGTATCAAGCCGCGGAAAACAGATACAGGTTTTGAGGCTGCCACAGAAGCAGTACCGACAAACAGGATAGATGAAGAAAAGCGCCGAAAAGACAAGCTTCCCGAAGATATCGAATATACAGGTGATAAGGGTATAAAGCTTTCCGATGTAATGAACGGAAATAACACTATGACCGAATTTATCGCACAGCTTTCCGATTATGACCTTTCCTGCATAGTGCGCGGCGAGGGCATGGGAAGTCCGAGGGTTACCGCAGGTACAGCCTCTGCATTTGGCGGAGTTTCCGACAAACTGAACGAGATGGGAGTTCCGGCTTGCTGCTGCTCCGACGGTCCTTCGGGTATGAGACTGGACTGCGGCACAAAGGCATTCAGCCTGCCAAACGGTACGCTTATTGCTTCAACGTTCAACCGCGAACTCATACAGGAGCTTTACGGTTTCATGGGTACAGAGATGGTCGCAAATAAAGTTGATTGCCTCCTCGGTCCGGGTATGAATATACATCGTCACCCACTTAACGGAAGAAACTTCGAGTATTTTTCGGAAGATCCGTATCTCACAGGTCAGATGGCAGCCGCAGAGCTGAAAGGACTTCACAGCGTAGGTGTAACGGGTACGATAAAGCATTTCTGTGCCAACAATCAGGAAACCAACCGCCATTTCATAGATTCTGCAGTCTCCGAGCGAGCCCTCCGTGAGATATATCTCAAAGGCTTTGAAATAGCCGTTAAAGAGGGGAATGCAAGCACTATCATGACTACCTACGGCTCTCTGAACGGATTATGGACAGCAGGCAATTATGACCTGAACACCATTATCCTCCGCGATGAGTGGGGCTTCAGAGGACTTACCATGACTGACTGGTGGGCAAATGTCAACTTCCGCGGCGAAGAGCCGAAAAGAAGCTATTATATTCCAATGATTCGAGCTCAGAACGATGTTTATATGGTATGCGCCGACAGTTCCTCAGTTGATGAAGATATACTGAACGCTCTCGGAAACGGTACTATCACAAGGGGAGAGTTACAGCGCAATGCTGAGAATGTTCTGAGATTTGCGATGACGACTCATGCGATGAAGCGTATCACAGGTAACGATATAAAGGTAAAAATAATAAACAGGGAAGAGATGGACAGTTCTTCCGATGAACCTGTTGTTTTTTACGATGTTGACAGGTATCTCAAGATAGATCTCGATGATCTGGAGAGCAAAAAGGGCGAGAATTATGCTTTTGCTCTGATTTTGAAGCTGCTCGGCTGGTATAAGGTAACTGTAACAGCTTCATCAACGCAAAGCTCGCTGGCACAGCTTCCCATTACGCTTTTCACGCTTGGTACTCCGAGCGGCACGCTCACATGGAACGGAACAGACGGAAAGCCCGTGTCTCTTTCGTGTTCAATGCCGTTATTCTCAAGATTTTCTGCTATCAGGATTTATTTCGCTCAGAACGGACTGAAACTCCACAGCATTGAATTCGAGCTTGAAAAAGAAGATGATAATATCGATCTTGCATTTGCAGCGGAGGAAAACTGATGAATATACAGATATTCGGCACTAAGAAGTGCTTTGACAGCAAAAAGGCAGAGCGTTACTTCAAGGAGCGTAATATTAAGTACCAGTTTATTGACATGAAAGAAAAAGGCATGAGCCGCGGCGAGTTCAACAATGTCAAAAAAGCTGTCGGCGGCACAGATAAGCTCATAAACCACGAGCACAAGGACAAAGACCTTCTGGCACTGCTCCAGTATCTTTCCGATGAGGACAAGGAGGAAAAGATACTGGAAAATCCGCAGATAATCGTTACTCCGATCGTCAGGAACGGTGCAAAGGCAACGATAGGATATCAGCCTGACACATGGAAAGACTGGGAATAAAATGTTAAAAAATAAAAATATATTTCAGCAGTAAAAACTGATAAAAAGCATTGTATTTTTCTTTAAATACGCTATAAGTGCGGCATAAACAATAAATTTGTCCATTATTATTCCGCGACTGTTGCTTTTTTTGTAATTATATGTTATAATTATGTTATGTTAGTTTTTCAGCTGACACGAAAATGACGAAAAATAGCTATTTTTCGCACGATAATATTTAAATAGGGATTATTTTCCCGAAAGGAGCTATAATTATGGGTATTATTCAGGCAGCTCTCGTCGGAGCATCTCAGACTCTTGCTGATACATGGGAAGAGTTCTATACTTGTGACGCTCTTCCTTCTGATGTTCTCGTTGTCAGAGCAAAGAAACAGCTTGGAAAACATTCTTCAAACACCAAAGGAAATGAAAATGTTATTTCCGACGGAAGCGGAATCGTAGTTCACGAAGGTCAGGCAATGATCATGGTAGACCAGGGTATGGTCACCGAAATCGCCACACAGCCTGGTATATATAAGTATCAGACAGGTACTTCGCCGAGTATCTTCAACAGCAGCTTCGGTACAGGTCTCAAGGATATGTTCAAGGAAATGTGGGATCGTATCAAGCACGGCGGAACAGCTGCAAAGGATCAGAGAATTTACTACTTCAATATGAAGGAGATCCTTGACAATAAATTCGGAACACAGAACCCTGTTCCTTTCAGAGTTGCATATGAGGACCTCGGAAGAAGCTTTACCGTAGGTGTACGCTGCAACGGTATCTACTCCTATAAGATCGCCGATCCTGTACTTTTCTATGTGAATGTATGCGGCGACGTCAAGGAGCGTTTCCTCCGCTCCGAGATCGATAATCAGCTTAAGAGCGAGTTCCTTGACTCACTCCAGCCTGCATTTGCAGCTATTTCTGCTTCGGGCATAAGATATGATCAGCTCCCCGGCAGACAGAGAGAGGTCAAGGCTGCTATCGAGACAGAAGTTGATCCGATGTGGAAGGAAAAGAGAGGTCTCCAGATCTGGACTGTCAATATCAATTCCGCAACGATCTCAGATGAAGATACAAAGAGAATCCAGGAATTTGAGGACAGAGCCTGGAACCGCGATCCCGGCAACGCAGCCGCATCACTTGTTGAGGCTCAGGCTCAGGCTATGCAGAATGCTGCAAAAAACCCTAATGGTGCTGCCATGGGACTTTTCGGTATGGGAATGGCTCAGCAGGCAGGTGGAACCAACGCTCAGAACCTCTTCGGAATGGCTCAGCAGAATCAGGCACAGATGCCACAGGCACCTGTTGCTCCCGTAGCTGCAGCCGGTTCTGCAGATTCATGGAAGTGTGACTGCGGCGAGACAAATACAGGCAAGTTCTGTTCAGGCTGCGGCAAACCCAAGCCCGTAGTTCTTACACCTGACGGCTGGACTTGCGACTGCGGCTCTGTAAATAAGGGCAAGTTCTGCTCTAACTGCGGAAAGAAGAAGCCTGAGGGCGCTCCGCTCTACAAGTGCGACAAGTGCGGCTGGGAACCTGAGGATCCGATGAATCCTCCAAAGTTCTGCCCTGAGTGCGGCGATCCTTTCACAGATGATGATATTGTAAAGTAATGTAATGATACATAACGGGCGGACGCCAGGGTCCGCCCGTTTTAGATAATGTACTGCTATAATGAGGTGACTGAATGTCGGAGATAATAGAATATAAATGTCCAAATTGCGGAGCTCCGATGAAGTATAGTATCAAAAACGAGATGCTTAGCTGTCGTTTTTGCTGTAATACATATGATCTTGAGTATATACGCTCACATTTTAATGAGGTTACCGATGAAAAGCTTTCTGATTTTGACTGGGTAGACAGGACTAAGTATGTATGGGAACCATATGATCAGGACTATCTTGAAGAATTCCGCTGTCCGTCATGCGGTGGCAAGATTGTGACAAAAGCATTTTACGGAACCGCAAAATGTCCTTTTTGCAAGCATGATGTGATAATTTCTTCTGATTTTGACGGTGATATACGTCCTGATAAAGTAATTCCGTTCAAAATAACGTCAGGTGAATTGGCAGAAAAATACACAGAATACATCAAACAGTTCAGAAAGGCTCCCAATGAATTTACAGATAAAGATGTTGTAAAGGGGATAGTCGGTTTTTATATCCCTGTATGGCGTTACAGCTGTTTATGCGGTGAAGGGAACAGCGATCCTGCATATAAGCAGCTTTGGGTAAGGGATTATCCCATACTTGCCAATGATACAGATATCAGTAAAGAGGTATTTTACACACTTCTGCCCTATGAATACAGTGAAGCGATGGAATTTACCGATTCGTGCCTTACAGGCTTTTATGCAAGCAGGTATATCATCGGAGCTGAAAATGCGATGAAAACTGCTGATTTTGAAATAAAAAAGATCTATTATTCACAGAAAAAAGTCAAATACAAGTACAATTCTGTGGAGAAACCTGACGAAAACATATCAACGGAAAAGTTTATAGACAAGCTCGAAGGAATAAAACTCGATACTGAAAATACAAGCTACAGAAAGCTATCTTATTATCTCATGCCTGTATGGCTTCTTAACATTATTTGTGATGGAGAAAAATTTACTTTTGCCATGAACGGTCAGACAGGGCAGATGCGTGTAGATAAAATACCTAAAAAATCAAGATTTAAATTTTGTTATTGGCTGATATTTTTAATAATACAATTATTGATAGCTTTTTTTATTGCTATAAATCTAACAAACGATATGATCCCGACTTTGGTTGTTCCAGTTTCTTTTTGGATATTTTTAAGTTATTACGCTGCAAAGGGAATACTTAATATGTTACCATTAAAAAAAGCATATTTCAAGCCGAAACAATTTGTCAGGCAAAAGATACGGAGCGTAAAAGATTATATAGAATGGGAGCATTGGTGAAATGACAGAAACAATAAGTAATAATACTTACGAAGGTGAAATCAATGTCTGATATAATAGAATATAAATGTCCTGCCTGCGGAGGCAAGCTGGAATTTGACTCCTCTTCGCAAAAGATGAAATGCCCCTTCTGCGAATCCGAATTTGAAGTTGATTCCATAAAAGATCATGATAACTGTCTCGAAAACATAAAAGAAGACGATATGAACTGGGATTCCGACGCAGGCAGTCAGTGGCAGCAGGGCGAAGCCGACAACATGAAGGTATACAAGTGCAAGTCATGCGGCGGAGAGATAATCACCGACCAGACGACTTCCGCTTCAAAGTGTCCGTACTGCGATAATCCCGTCGTAATGTCGGGAAATTTTTCAGGCGATCTAAAGCCCGATTACATAATCCCTTTCAAGTTCGACAAAGAAGCTGCAAAAGCTGCTCTCAACAAGCATATCGAGGGCAGAAAGCTTCTGCCGAAGGTTTTCAGGGATCAGAACCATATCGACGAAATAAAGGGAGTTTACGTTCCCGTGTGGCTCTTTGACGCAAACGCAGAGGCCAAAATGCTTTTCAAGGGCGAAAAGATCAGAAGCTGGTCCGACGGTAAGTTCAATTACGTTGAAAGGAACTATTATTCCATTCAGAGAGAAGGAAATGTGGAGTTCGAGGGAGTTCCCGTTGACGGCTCAACAAAAATGCAGGACGAGCTTATGGAGTCTATAGAGCCTTTTGATTTCAAGGACGCAGTTGACTTCAAAACTGCCTATTTATCTGGTTTTCTTGCTGACAGATATGATGTTTCGGCTGAGGAAAGCATAGAACGGGCCAACGACAGAATAAAGAATACTACTGAGCAGATCATTGCAGGAACTGTGCAGGGATACAACACTGTGTCAAGAGAGAACAGCTCTGTCAGGCTCAACAGCGCAAAAGCAAAATACGCTCTATATCCTGTGTGGATACTTAATACTACTTGGGAAAACCAAAAGTATATTTTCGCAATGAACGGTCAGACAGGAAAATTCGTGGGCAATCTTCCCATAGACAAGGGAGCTTCTGCAAGGTGGTTCCTGGGGATTGCGGCAGCCGTTACAGCTGTAAGTTTTGGTATTTCTCTGCTGTTGGGGCTTGCATAAGGAGTGAAGATTATGAAAAAAAGAAGAATTGCCGCAGTGATCGCTTCACTGTTCATGTTTTCAGTTGTATTTTTTAGTACAAAATCATTTGACCGAAGCATGACAGCTCGTGCCGATTATGAATTTGAGTTGATTGATGATGAAAACAGTTCCGAAAGCAATGAATATTCTTACGACAACGATGTTATTGAGTTTGAAACCATAGAAATAGATCAGAACAGCAGTTCGGACAGCTACACTGCTTCGGAAACAGCTGTACGCTCATATAATCCTGTTTCTGCATTCATTATTTGCCTTATGATCGGACTTGCTGCTGCATTCATAGCAGTTTCCATAATGAAGTCAAGCATGAAATCGGTGCACAAAAAGCAGGGAGCATCTGACTACAGGAAGCAGAACGGATTCAAGCTTGATGTTAAAACGGATAACTTTCTCGGTAAAAGAGTGGAAAAAACTCCTGTCATGAGAGCTGAAAATACGGGCTCACAGAAGTAAAAAATACTGAATTACAGATAATTATGGATTTTTTGTTGACAAAGCTGTTGTTTTGATGTATAATAAACCTGATATGGCAAAATACGAATCGCCTTATTATTTTCAGTGAGAATGATAAATTCTATGGAGGAAACAGATTTATGTGCGGAATTGTTGGATTTACAGGAAGCGCGCAGGCAGCTCCTATTCTGCTTGACGGACTTTCAAAACTTGAATACAGAGGTTATGACTCGGCAGGAATCGCTGTAAGGGACGGAGAAAAGGACACCGAGGTAGTTAAAGCTAAGGGAAAGCTTAAAGTCCTCAAGGAAATGACAAATAACGGCGACGCAGTAAAAGGTGACTGTGGAATCGGCCACACACGTTGGGCAACTCACGGCGAACCCTCAGCCCTCAACGCTCACCCACATGCAAGTGATGACGAGAATGTTATCGCTGTTCACAACGGCATCATCGAAAACTATCAGGAATTAAAGGAAAAGCTCACAAAAAGCGGTTATTCCTTCAATTCTCAGACTGATACAGAGGTAGCTGTAAAGCTTATCGACTACTATTTCAAGAAGTATGGTCTCGGCCCTGTTGATTCCATTGCCCGTGCTATGATCCGTATCAGAGGTTCATACGCTCTCGCAGTAATGTTCAAGGACTACCCAGGCGAGATCTACACTGCACGCAAGGACAGCCCGATGATCATCGGCGTTACAAATGGCGAAACATATGTAGCTTCAGACGTTCCTGCTATACTGAAGTATACAAGAAACGTATATTATATCGGCAACATGGAGATTGCCAAGCTTGTCAAGGGAGCTGTTACATTCTACAATATCGACCGTGAAGAGATCGAAAAGCCTCTTACAGAGATCAAGTGGGATGCGGAAGCTGCTGAAAAGGGCGGTTATGAGCACTTCATGCTCAAGGAGATCCACGAGCAGCCAAAGGTAGTACGTGATACTATCAATTCAGTTATCAAGAACGGCAAGATAGATTTCTCTGATATCGGACTTACAGACGAGGAAATGCAGAAGATAAGCCAGATCTATATTGTAGCCTGCGGAAGCGCTTATCACGTAGGTATGGCTGTACAGTATGTTATCGAAGACTTCACATCTATCCCTGTAAGAGTTGAACTCGCTTCCGAGTTCAGATACAGAAAGATGACCCTCGTAAAGGACAGCCTTGTTATAATCATCAGCCAGTCAGGCGAAACAGCAGACAGCCTTGCTGCTCTCAGAGAAGCAAAGGAAAAGGGCATAAAGACACTGGGTATCGTTAACGTTGTCGGCTCATCAATTGCTCGTGAAGCTGATAATGTATTCTATACACTTGCCGGTCCTGAGATCTCTGTTGCAACAACAAAGGCTTACAGCACACAGCTTATCGCAGGTTATCTCCTCGCTCTCCAGTTTGCGGTTGCAAGAGGAGAGATGACAGAGGAAAAGTGCGACGAGCTTCTCAAGGAGCTGTTCACTATCCCTGATAAGATCAAGAAGATACTCGAGGATAAGGAGCGTATCCAGTGGTATGCAAACAAGCTTGCAGGCGCTAAGGACGCATTCTTTATCGGACGCGGCATAGACTACGCTATCGGACTTGAGGGAAGCCTCAAGATGAAGGAGATAAGCTATATCCACTCCGAGGCATACGCTGCAGGTGAGTTAAAGCACGGTCCTATCAGCCTCATCGAGAGTGGTATCCCTGTAATAGGTGTTCTCACTCAGCAGGATCTTTATGAAAAGACTATCAGCAACATGGTAGAGGTAAAGAGCCGCGGAGCTTCACTTATGGGACTTACAACATATGGGAACTACAGCATTGAAGATCTTGCAGACTTCACGGTATATATCCCTCAGACTGACCCGCATTTTGCAGGAAGTCTCTCAGTAATACCGCTCCAGCTGTTAGGTTATTATGTATCAGTTGCAAAGGGCTTCGACGTTGATAAGCCGAGAAACCTTGCAAAGAGCGTTACAGTAGAATAATTATTGAAAAAGGCTGCCGTTTTTCGTCAGCCTTTTTGTATATCGGAAAAGGTGATAAGTATGGAAAAGAAATCCGTAACTGAACTTGGAAATCCTTCAAATCCGCACGGAGAGGCAGGATTTGAAATGCTCAGAGACATGAACGAGCATCATTCTCCCGTTACAGAATGGGCACTTGGTTTATTTAATGTCAGAAAAGGTGATACAGTCCTCGATATCGGCTGCGGCGGAGGAGCAGCCATTAAAAGAATAGCCGATACCACAGAAGCAAAAATGATATATGGTATAGATCATTCTGATGTATCGGTAGAGTTGTCAACATTCAACAATGAGTGCAATGTCAAATGTGGAAAAGTAAAGGTATCAAAAGCTTCTGTAGAAGCTCTCCCTTTTGAAAACGACAGCATTGACAGGATAATTACGGTAGAGAGCTTCTATTTCTGGCCTGAGCCTGAAAAATGCCTTAAAGAAGTGTATCGCGTCCTCAGAAAAGGAGGAAAATTCCTTATAGCTGCGGATATCCACGGTGACGCTAAGCTCGACGAAAAGGATATTGAGGGCATACGGAAATATTCCCTTTATAATCCCTCGCTTTCAGAATTTAAAGAACTTTTAGAAAACGCAGGTTTTACGGACATAGTTATCCACACAAAGGACGGCGAAAAATGGGTGTGCGCCGAGGGAAACAAGTAAACTACCGCATTATTCCGTTATAAGGTACAATGTCCGGAACTTCCCCGATTATCACGCTTTCGGCAATTAAAAATTCAAACTCCGAAGCTGTACTGAAGCTTATCAGGGGAGTAGATGAACTCATGTTTATGCCTATAACGGCGGTTATCCTGTGCTTTGTCTGATTTATCCCCGCGGAGACAAGCTCACTTTTTAGCCTGACCGTAGTGCAGCCCACAGGAGTTATCTTTATATGTATTTTAGGGCCCTTTCCGTTCAGAAGAAATGTTTTTGTCAGCGAACCAAGCGGTATTTCTGTGCTTTTACAGCCTATCTGCCTGAGTTTGCTGTTTATTGCAAGAGTTAGTTCAGACTGAGTCTTATTCACGGCATAGGATATTGTTTCTATTGAAGTGACTTGTTTACGATCATTGTAAAGTACGGCTGCATAATCACTGTAGCAGTACTTATTCCTGTCGAGGAACTCGGAAACGCAGCTCTCTATGAGCTCCGAGGCTTCTTTTTCGGCGAAATGACACGCTTGCTGCCTGATAACAGGCTTCAGTGAAGCATTCAGCCTTACTGACAGCATTATCACTGCAAATATAAGCATACAAACGCATATTACGGACCTTTTCGTATTCTTTTTTCTGCGTTTCGTCCTCATCGCTTCACCGCCCTGCATTATTTGTTGATTTATTATATTCCGTGCACAAGTTCAAAGTGACAGTTATACTATAAATATTTTGAAAAAATCCCCTCAAAGCATTGACTTTTTAATAAAACAGCGTTATAATATTAAATGTATAGCGTTGATGGGAATGACTGTATAAATTACGATACAGAGAAAAAGCGGTCGGTGCGAGCTTTTCGTGATAAGCAGGTGCTCCCCCTGAGCTACCGTGGGAAACTGCGGCGTATTTCTGCGTTAAGGAATCATGAGGAGAAAGTATATCTTTCTCAAATTTGGGTGGTACCACGAGAGCCTTCGTCCCATTGGGCGACGGGGCTTTTTTTGTATTGCTAAGTTTTATATTTTTATTAAAGGAGATATATTTATGCAGTGGACAGGTCTTAACGATCTACGTGAAAAGTATTTATCTTTTTTTGAGAGCAAAAACCATACAAGGATGGCAAGTGCTTCTTTAGTACCTCAGGGCGACAAGAGCCTTCTTCTTATCAATTCCGGTATGGCTCCGCTCAAAAAATTCTTCCTCGGACAGGCTACACCTCCGAACAAAAGAGTTACCACCTGTCAGAAGTGTATAAGAACTCCTGATATCGAAAGCGTTGGTAAAACAGCTCGTCACGGTACATATTTTGAAATGCTCGGCAACTTCTCATTCGGCGATTACTTCAAAACAGAGGCTATCGAGTGGGCTTGGGAGTTTCTCACAAAAACTCTCGAGATCCCCGCTGAAAAGCTCTGGATCACTATATTTGAGAGCGATGACGAGGCAGAGCAGATCTGGGAGAAACACATAGGTATCCCACATGACAGAATTATACGTCTCGGAAAAAAGGACAACTTCTGGGAGCACGGCTCCGGTCCCTGCGGTCCTTGCTCTGAGATACATTTCGACCGTGGTGAGGCTTACGGTCCTTTTGAGAGCTTTGAACAGGCAAGCGACTGTGACAGAGTAATCGAGATATGGAACCTCGTTTTCAGCCAGTTTGACAGTGACGGAGAAGGTCACTACGCTGAAATGAAGAACAAGAACATTGATACAGGCATGGGTCTTGAGAGACTTGCCTGTGTAATGCAGGGTGTTGACAATATCTTTGAGGTCGATACCGTTCAGAATATAATGAAGCATATCTCTTCAATAGCAGGTATCGAGTATAAAA
The DNA here is from genome assembly GCF_017549005.1 of Ruminococcus sp. Classification (GTDB taxonomy): domain Bacteria; phylum Bacillota; class Clostridia; order Oscillospirales; family Ruminococcaceae; genus Ruminococcus. Next base: position 32,881 of record NZ_JAFYYT010000040.1, on the reverse strand, counting down.
AAGACGCAAAGAAGGACGTTTCTCTCCGTGTTATCACCGATCATATCAGAAGCACTACTTTCATGGTCGGCGACGGTATCCTCCCTTCAAATGAGGGCCGCGGATATGTTCTCCGCCGTCTTCTCAGAAGAGCTGCCCGTCACGGCAGACTCTTAGGCGTTAAGAGACCTTTCCTTACAGAGGTTTGCGATACAGTTATTAATGAAAATGCAAACGCATACCCCGAGCTTGCAGAAAAGCGCGACTATATCAAGAAGATCATAGGCGTTGAGGAAGAAGCTTTCGCTAAAACAATCGACAAGGGTACGGAGCTCCTCAATCAGTTTACGGACAAGCTTACTGCTGAGGGCGGAAAGGTACTCTCAGGCGACGACGCATTCAAGCTTTCAGACACTTATGGTTTCCCGATAGACCTCACAGAGGAAATATGCGAGGAGAAAGGCTTTACCGTTGACCGTGACCGCTTCACGGAGCTTGCAAAGGAGCAGAGAGCAAGAGCAAGGGCTGACCACGCTGCAAAGGCTGGCTCCTCATGGGCTGACAACAGTATAAAGGTTGACGCTCCTGCAACTATATTCACAGGCTATACCGATTTTGAGGCCCAGGACGCCGAGATACTTGCTATCTATAAAAACGGCGCAGAAGTCGAGACTGCTGTTGAGGGCGACGATGTAGTTATAGTTCTCGATGTAACTCCTTTCTACGCTGAGAGCGGCGGACAGGTAGGCGACACAGGTATGCTTATCAACGGAGCAAATATTGCTTCTGTTGATGATACCATCAAGTCCGAGGGACATTTCCTCCACATTGCTACAGTAGAGCAGGGAAGTATCGCCAAGGGCGACAAGGTGCTTGCTCAGATAGAGAAAGACCGCAGAATGGCTATCATGCGTAACCATACTACTGCTCATCTTCTCCAGCACGCACTCAGACAGGTACTCGGCGACCACGTTCATCAGGCAGGTCAGCTCGTAAACGAAAAAGCCTGCCGTTTCGACTTCAATCACTTCAGCGCAATGACCGAGGAAGAGATCGCAAAGGTCGAAACTATCGTAAACTCAGAAATAATGGAAGCATTCCCTGTAACAATGCAGGAAATGCCTATAGATGAAGCAAGAAAGCTGGGCGCTATGGCTCTCTTCGGTGAAAAATACGGCGATACCGTCCGTGTTGTCACCGCAAACAAGTCAGTTGAGTTCTGCGGCGGTACACATATATCAAATTCCGCTCAGATAGGTCTTTTCAAGATCGTTTCCGAAAGCTCTGTAGCTGCAGGCGTAAGACGTATCGAAGCTGTTACAGGTACAGGAGCGCTTGAACTCATGAACAGCTTCAAGGATACCATTCTCCGTTCCGCAAAGGCTCTCAAGCTTGCAAATGTCAATGAACTCCCCGAAAAGTGTGCAGCTCTTGCAGCTGAGACAAAGGAAAAGGACAAGAAGATAGAAAGCCTTACTCAGCAGATCGCAAACTCAAAAACAGCCGCTCTCTTTGACAACGCCAAGGAAGTCAGCGGCATAAAGATAGTTTCCGCAAGAATGGACGGCTCTGCACCTGACGCTCTCAGAAAGCTCGGCGACAGCGTAAAGGACAAGGAAGAAGCTATCATAGCTCTTTTCGCCGGAACTATGGGCGATAAGGGTACATTCTACTGCGTATGTACAAAGGAAGCTGTTGCAAAGGGCGCTAACGCAGGTAAGATAGTACGCGAAATAGCTGCTGTAACAGGCGGTAAGGGCGGCGGAAAGCCCGACGGAGCTATGGCAGGCGCAGGCGACATAGCCAAGATTGACGAGGCAATGGCTAAATTTGCCGATGTAGTTTCCGCAACAATGTAATAACCGACAGGCGAAATGACCTGTACTATGATACAAAGGAGAATCAATATGGACTGTTTATTCTGTAAAATAATCGACGGAGAAATACCAAGCACAAAGGTCTACGAGGACGAATTTGTTTACGCTTTCAAGGACATAGCTCCTATTGCACCTGTTCATTACCTTATAATCCCGAAGGTTCATATAACCTCTGCAAACGATATCACAGAAGCAAATTCTTCCGCAGTTTCAAAGGTGTTTGAAGCTGCTGCGAAGATAGCAAAGGCTGAAGGTATCGCAAGCTACCGCATTATCAACAACTGCGGCGACGACGCAGGACAGACAGTAAAGCACCTGCATTTCCATATGCTAGCAGGCGTAAAAATGGGCTGGGGACCTGAGTCTCTCGGCAAGACAGAATAAGGAGGTAACATCGTGGCTGAAACATATAAAATGACAATTGCAGGACTTGAAAGAGAACTCCCTATTTGTCCGCTCAATGACAAGATAGACATTGCTGCATTCGTTATGTTTTCCGATGTAGAGCTCACTGTTGCCGTTGCAGGCAAGCTCCTGAGCAAATCACCTTATTTCGATATGATAATTACAGCCGAGTCCAAGGGTATCCCTCTTGCTTACGAAATGGCAAGACAGAGCGGAAAGCCCTATGTTGTAGCAAGAAAATCCGTAAAGCTCTACATGACAGACCCAATCTGCGTTACCGTTAAGTCCATAACAACGGCTGCTGAGCAGAAACTCTACCTCTCTCAGGAGAAAGCTGCAATGCTCAAGGGCAAAAAGGTGCTTATAGTAGACGATGTTATCAGCACAGGCGAGTCGCTTCGTGCCCTTGAACAGGTTGTAACTGAGGCAGGCGGTATCATATCGGGCAGATCTGCCGTACTTGCAGAGGGCGACGCAGGCGAGAGGAAAGACATATGTTTTCTTGAGAAGCTACCGCTTTTCTTTAAATAAGGAATAGAATTATGAAGCGAAAAATGATTGGAGCTGCGGCAGCGTATATGGCGGGATTGTTTTTCGCTTCATTTTTTACCGATCCCGTTCTGATGATCATTGCTGGGGCTGTGATAGCTACCGCATTGCTCGCAGGGAGAAAGTATGACTTCAGAGCGGTCGATCACTGCATAATGGCTGTATTCTTCGGAGCTGCTGTGCTTGCTTTCAACGCGTATACCGCTATGAGATATGCTCCTGCCGTTGAAATGGACGGGCAGGACGGCTCATTCCGCGGAGAAGTTTTGAGCGTTCAGCATTACAGCGGAGATAATACATCTTATGTCCTTAAAGGCAGTATAAACGGTATCAAAAAAGCAAAACTCAGTTTCTTTGCCAATTCACTTGAAGCAGAGACAGGAGATACCATAGATATCGGCAGCTGTACCTTTGAGAAGCTTTCAAAGGATTATCTCTTCGACAGTGAAAAATACTACAGATCCGACGGGATTTTTCTTGAAATAACCAAAGCTTCGGATATAAATATACTCCGTCCATCAAAAAGAAGCATAAAAGCAGCTGTTAACGATTACAGAGAGAAGATTATCTACGATTTTCATGTTGCACTCGGCAGGGACAGCGGCGACCTTCTTGCCGGAATGGTTTTCGGTGAGAAAAGAGGTATGGATCATAACGTAAAAACTGCCGTATATCGCTGTGGAATCGGCCATATCCTTGCAGTTTCGGGACTTCATGTTTCAATTGCTGTATTTATCCTTATGAGCCTTCTCAGGCTGCTTCGAGTAAATAAATATCTGTCATTCGCCGTAATGGAACTGTTGCTGTTGTTTCTTGTTACAATGGCAAACTATCCGGTTTCAGCCGTAAGAGCTGCAATAATGATGAATTTCCTCTATGCCGCAGGGCTTTTCAGACGACAGAACGACACTTTCAATTCACTTGCAGGTGCTGTGCTGATGATATGTATTTGCCAGCCATATGTTGTCTACGATGAAGGTTTTATCCTTTCTGTTGCAGGAACCTTCGGAATCGGCGTATTTGCACCATATATGACGAAAAATATGCCTGATGATACTGCATTGCAAAGCTTTACGAAAAAAACGGCAGTAATGCTGTGTACCATGCTGTGCGTATTTCCGTTTTCACTTCTTTATTTTGATGAGACCTCTCTCATTTCTCCAATAACGAATATGCTTGTAGTTCCGCTTTGTTCCGTATCAATGACAATCGGACTGCTATATGCTCTTACAGGCGGAATATTTGACTTACTGTTCATTCCGAAAGTGATAAACGAGTTTATTCTGCGCTTTTCGGACAGTATATCGCGTATACGCTTCACATATTTCTCAGGCAGCAACAGAGCTGTAATATACGGTTTGCTGATATGCATGATAATTACTGTGCTGACAGCTGCAATGTTCCGAAACAGGAAATTCATATGCGGAGCTGCCGCATTTTCCGCAGCTTTTCTGTTTATAGCGTCGGCTGCCGTAAAGCTCGGACGCAACAGCCATACTGTGATCGCGGTCCTCGGAAAGGGGAGCAACGCCGTTGTAGTCGTAAGCCGCGATAATTCCGCTGATATTATCGACATAAGCGGACATTACCGCTCTGCTGACTACGTCAGGAAGTACCTCACTGTAAACGGTATAAGTCATGTTGATTATGCTGTCCTAACTCAGAAAGTACAGTCCGGATATGTGAGCTATGGGAAAGAGTTGGAATTTACCGACATCAGTAACTGGATAATCTCGGGAGAAACTGAAATTCCTCTGAAAAGCGATAATATCACTTATTACAGCAATGATATTACAATCCTCGAGAACGGATACGACATAAACATTACAGACACCGGTATAACTATAAGCACTGACAGCAGAAAAGTACGCTTTATTTCAGACAGCAAAGAACACGCAGCAGCTTCTGAACTCACAGTCCTGTGCGGAAAAGCTGCAAAAGGGGAGGATAAAGCTGAAAATATTCTTGATCTTAGTGAAAACAATAATTTTGAGATAGTGCTGTCAGACTCAGACAGCTTCACCATAAGGAGATTGTAATGCCACAAATTGACGCCAGAACATTAAAGGCTCAGCTGAACAAAGGCGAGCTCAGTAATCTTTACTATATATTTGGTCAGAACATCCCCGATGTTGAAAAGCTGACAAAGTATATAATCAAGGCAGCTGTCGGGGATAACGAAGAATTTGCCCTCAACAGGCTCGAGGGCAGATATCTTGATTTTTCCGAGCTTTATGATATGATACAGATGATGCCGATGATGTCAGAGTACAACTGTATCCTTATCAACGACTATAACTGTGAAAAGCCGCGTGAAAACATGGCGGGTCTCAAGGCAGAGGATATCAACAAAAAGCTTATAGAGGCTATTAAGGATATTCCTCCGCATACGTTGGTCATATTTAACGTTACAGGCTTTGAAATAGCTGTAAAAACTGATTTCAGGACAAAAAAGAACACTATCAAGGACAGGAACAAGAAGCTTGCCGATTTCGCCGAGAAAAACGGAGTTCTCATTGAATGTCCCGTCAAGACCGAAAGCGAACTCGCAAAGGATATCGCTGCAAGCGTTTCAGCGAGAGGCTCCCTTATTTCACTTGATAACGCCCGTGAACTTGCGGAAATGTGCCAGAACGACACTCTTGCCATACGCAATGAGATAGATAAGCTGTGCTCATATGCAGGAAAAAACGAGATAACCAGGGATATCCTCAATAATTTTGTACACAGGCAGAGTGACGCGACTATTTTCAAGCTTGCAGACGCCGTTGCAGCTCTTAACAAGCGAATGGCTTTTGAAGCTCTTGATGAGCTCATGCAGGACAAAAACAACAGGGGCGCCGTTCTTGCGTCGATCTCAAATTCTTTTATTGATATGTACCGCGCAGCCTGTGCACGTAAAAAAGGAAAACAGATAAACGACGTCAAAGAGGATTTTTCCTATATTCTTGATTTCAAGGTTAAAAACGCTTTCCGTGACAGTTCGCGAATGAGCATAAAAAGACTCAGGAAATGCATAACCATACTCCGTGATACGAATATGCTTCTCAATTTCAGCAGAAGCGATGAAAAAACAATACTTGAACAGTGCATTACCAAAATGCTTATGACCAAAAATTAGTGGTGAAACCAATGATAAAGATAAGTGAAGCTATAATCGTTGAGGGAAAATATGATAAAATAAAGCTTTCTTCCATCGTTGACGCCGTTATCATAATCACTAACGGCTTCGGAATATTCAAGGACACCGAAAAACTTGAGCTCATACGCTATTATGCAAAAAAGACGGGTATAATCATACTTACCGACTCGGATGCAGCAGGTCGGAAGATACGTGGATATATAAAGGGCGCTATAGGCGACGGAAAGATAACAAACGTATATATTCCAGACATTTTCGGCAAGGAAAAGCGTAAAACCAAACCTTCTGCCGAGGGAAAGCTCGGAGTCGAAGGAATTGACACTAAAATTCTCCTTGAAGCTTTTCAGAGATCGGGCATAACTGCTTCCGAAAATGTCAGGACTTCGGATATAACAAAGCTCACTCTATATGAGCTGGGACTGAGCGGCGGTGCCAACAGCAGAGAGCTGAGACTGCTGCTCCAGAAAAAGCTCGGGCTCCCTCAGCAGCTTTCATCGACTGCTCTTATCGAGGTGCTATGTACCATGATGGACAGCTCCGAGCTTGCGGAAACAGTAGAAAAAATAAAGGGGGAAAACAATGGTATATAGCAGTTTACTGTATATATACGGCTTTCTGCCGATCTCGCTCATGCTGTACTATCTTACACCCAGAAAATGGCGTGAAATAACCATTTTGCTGCTAAGTATAGCATTCTGCGGCATGATAAGTCTGTATTTCCTCATATTTATCTCAGTTTTTACCATAATAAACTATTGCTGCATAAAGCTGATAGAAAAATTCCGGAGAAACGAAAAACTTGCTTCTGTCCCTCTCGTATTCGGCATTGTTTTTGATCTTCTTGCACTATTTGCATTCAGGACCGAATACTTCACATGGCTCCACAGACTGATAAAAGCTCCGGAAGGCTTCTTTCCGATTGGAATCTCGTTCTTTGTACTCTCGGCTACAGGAACTCTTATTGACGTTTACAAGAAAAGACTGAGCTGCAGATGCAGTCTCATGAGGTTCTCAATATATATAATGTTCTTTCCGAAGCTCATTATGGGACCGCTGCTCAGATACGGCTCATTTTCAAAGCTTCTTGACAGCAGAAAATCAAGTTTGTCGGGAATCGGAGTCGGAATGACAGTCTTTGTAAAAGGACTTGCCAAAAAAGTGATAATCGCCGATAATCTCTATATGCTGTACAGATCTGTGCAGAGCAGCAATTTCAATGAAATATCCGCAGTTACCGCATGGCTCGGAATAACAGCTTATATTTTCTGTCTGTATTTTACTCTTTCCGGAGTTGCGGACATGGGTACAGGCATAGCCTACTGCTTCGGGATACGCCTGCCTCACAGCTTCAATTATCCCTTGCTCAGCTCAAGGATAAAGTATTTCGCAGCACGCTGGCAGTCACAGGTGGTTCAGTGGCTCAGGCGGTACATAACCAAACCGCTTTACAATTCATCTGAGAAAAAATGGCTCTGGGAAGCTGTTTTCATATTCGGCTGGTCGCTTTTCGGCTTCTGGTATACATTTGATCTGAACGGACTGGTTTTCGGTGCTCTTATGGGAGCTTTCATCATAACGGAAGCCCGTCTGAGAGAAAAGAAGATAATGGAACTCACAGGAATTTTTTACACATTCCTGATAGTCATTCTCTGCTCAGTGTTCCTTTCGGGCAGCAGTTTTTCGTACTCAGTAAAATACTTCCTTGTAATGATAGGTGGAAACGGAACTATAGCAGATACGCAGGCATTTTACCTCACAAAGTCGTATATAGTTCTTATTCTGCTTGCAATGTACGCTTCAACCGATCTTTTCAGGAACATGATGACAAGGTCCGGCAAGAAGAAGCTGAAGATCGCATTAAACATCGTATCACCGATGGTGGTGGCAGTTCTTCTGATAATCTGTACAGCGCTTATATCTTACAGCGGCAGCTCAGAAATGCTGCTGTTAAAGCTATAAAAGGGGAGGGGATAAAATGGCAAAGCTTACAAAGCTCACTAGCAGGATAACCGCTGTTTTGACACTGTCTGTCATTGCGTTTTTCTTCTTTATGACAGTATTCGGCAAAAAAGAAAGCTTTTCCATTGCCGAAAACCGAAAGCTCGCAGATATCCCCGAAGTATCGCTTGACGGACTGTACGACGGCTCTGACGTTGACCAGCTCGGATATTATGTTACAGACCATTTTGCAGGCAGAGAGGAATGGATATCCGCTAAAACAATCATGCAGGCAGAGCTCTCAGAGCAGATAGTAAACGGAATATACATCGGCAAGGACAGGCTCCTTGACGCAGAGGTTTCACTGAGAACTCCTGCATCGGTAAATGCGGATATTTTCAGCCGCTATGCTGAAAATTACGACGGAACAGTATATTTTGCGGCGATACCGAGCTCTTCGGGAGTATACGGCGACCTGTTGCAGGCACGCGGCATCTCAAGGTCGGACAGTCAGCAGATAACTGCATTTTATGAGTTCCTGAGCAACGATATCAGGAAGATAGACGCCTATAATATACTGAAAATGCTGAACGAGAATTATATTTATTACAGAACCGATACTAAATGGACAACTTACGGGGCATACTGTGTATATAAGACCGTTATCCAGAAGCTCGGATTTCTTCCGACACTGTATGACAAGTACAGTATCCAGCATATCACCGACGATTTCAGAGGAAATCTCTATAAAAAGGTGCTCTCTGCAAAAGTTAAGCCGGATATCATTGATATCTACAGCTATCCCGACGGCGCCGAGGTACTCTCATGTGAAAAGACAACAAACAGCGGCGATACCGTTGAGTCTGAGCTTTACGACCTTGATATGCTTGATTCAAGCGATATGTATTCAGTATTTCTGGGAGAAAGCGCACCTCTCATAAAAATCAGGACATCAGTAAAAAACGACAAGAAGCTCCTTGTCATCAAGGACAGCTATGCAGACTGCTTTATTCCGTTTCTTATCCAGCATTACAGCGAAATAGCAGTCGTTTCACCCGAGGATATGCAAAAAGAGCTCTCCGAGTACATCAATATAAACGATTACAGCCAGACGCTGTTTATGTTCGGCGTTGAAAATCTCGGGAACAGGTCAAATCTCGAAAAGATAATCGAAAGGAACTGATATTATGAAAGCATTGATAACAGGCGCCACATCCGGCATAGGACAAAGCTTTGCGGCAAAGCTTTCACGAAAAGGCTGGTCTCTGATTCTAACAGGCAGAAACGAGAAAAGACTTAAAGAAATGCAGCAGAGTCTCGGCGGAAATATTGAAGTTATAGCCGCCGATCTTTCAAAGCGCGACGACGTTTTCAGAGTATACGATTTCTGCAAAGGCAAAAACGTCGATATGCTCATTAATAACGCAGGATACGGCCTTTTCGGAAAGTTTGAGGATACCGATCTTGAAGACGAAGTCAACATGATAAATGTAAATATCACAGCACTTCATATACTAACAAAGCTTTTTCTCCGTGATTTCAAAAAGAAAGATCACGGCACAATACTGAATGTAGCTTCTGCCGCAGGTTTTATGTCAGGACCTCTAATGGCGGCTTATTACGCTTCAAAAAACTATGTCCTCAGACTGTCTGTTGCAATATATGAGGAGCTCCGCAGAGACCGTTCAAATGTAAAGATAACCGTTCTTTGCCCGGGGCCTGTTGATACCAACTTCAACAACAGGGCAGGGGTGAGCTTCTCGGTAAAGCCCATAACAGCCGATCAGGCAGCGGAATATGCCCTGAAAAAAGCATTCAGCGGAAAACTCTTTGCGATTCCGGGGCTCTTTGTAAAGTTCGGAACTTTCGGACAGCGATTTTTGCCTCAGAAGCTTCTTGCAGCCATCGTATACAACATACAGAACGCAAAGAAGACTTCCGACGGAAAGGAAAAGGCTCTTAAATAATGAGAGATATAAGCTATAGAGTAGCACTGGGCGGAATAATTTCCGCGCTTTGTCTCGTGACCATGTTCCTTGCGGGAATATTCCCTGCGCTTTACCTGCTTTTGCCAGGTATCGCAGGGATACTCCTTATGATAATCGCCGTTGAGGTAAATACGGGCTGGGCGTTCCTGACGTACCTTGCAGTAGGTCTTCTTGCGATGTTCATAACATTTGACAAGGAAGCCGCCCTGATATTCATAATGTTCTTCGGACATTACCCGATAATACGATTCTACATTCAGAAGATAAAAGTGAAATTACTGAGATTTGCTGTCAAGATTTTATTATTCAACGTTTGCATCATCGCATTTTTCTATGTTACGGTATATATTTTCGGACTGAAAGAAATGCTTGAGGAATTTGACGATCTGGGCAGATACGGAGCCTACATAATGCTCGGGATATCAAATCTCGTGTTCCTTTTCTACGATTTTGACCTTGATTTCACTTATATGCTATACAAAAAAAGGCTTATGCCAAAATTCCGTAAAAAAAGATAGACCGCACATTTATCACATAAATCGTGCGGTCTTTTTTATCGAACGAAAACACAAACTTTTTTCTCCTCATTCCTTGCTATTTATTGTTTTATATGTTATAATGATTACAGAATTTAATTTTGGGAGTGATCACAATGGACACAATAGGAATCATCGGAGCTATGCCATCGGAACTTACCGACATACGAGAAATGCTTGGTATTGGTGAGATAAAGCATATTTCAGGCTTTGATTTTTATATCAATGAGAAAAACGGAAAAACACTGATAAACGCCTGCTGTGGTATCGCAAAGGTAAACGCTGCTCTCTGCACACAGGTAATGATAGATAATTTTCACCCCGACTGTATCATAAATACAGGTATTGCAGGCGGTATGAACAGCTCTGTAAAGGTATGCGATATAGTAATATCAACTGAGGTGCTTCCTCATGACCTTGACCTTCATTTCCTCAAGGACTATCCGCCGTACTGCGGTATATTCAGAGCTGATGACGGACTTATCGAAACAGCCGAAAAGGTCTGCTCGGAGTTCTCCGTAAAATCATTCAGAGGAAGGATAGTTTCTGGTGAAGCTTTCATTTCAAGCAACGAAGCTAAGAATACTATACTCGAAAAATTTGACCCGTATGCAGTTGACATGGAAAGTGCGGCAGTAGGCCACTGCTGCTACCTCAACAAGCTTCCGTATGTCAGTGTTCGCTGCATTTCAGACAATGCCGATGACGAGGGAGCAATGTCATTTGATGAATTTGAAAAAATTGCAGCTAAGCGCGTAGCAGAAATCGTTCTGCGTATGTCTGAGCTGCTCTGAAAGGAGAAACATATATGAAAAAGACATTATCATTCGTTTCAGCAGCTGTTATGGCTGCAAGCATGGCAGTATCAGCTGCTGCAAGCGCAGCGGAGCTCCCTGCTGATTACAAACCCAGCTACTATTTTAAAGCAGACGAGGGAACAGGTATAGAGGTTCTCAAATATGGTACGGTCTTTGTAAACACAAAAACCGCTTCCGCAGACGGAACTGTTATCCCATGCGCTCTTTTTGTCAAGGATGACCAGAAGCTTGCAGGCGCTGTTGTTGCTAAATGGCAGTGCGAGGACAAGTCGCTTGCTCTTAAAGACCTTGCATCACCAGTGACTGTGAAAAAATACGGAAAAACTGCCTATGCTGATTTCAATGAAAGTGAAAAAAGTGTTTTAAGCAAGCAGTTTGACGATCTTAATATTCTTTCCGTAGTTTATTCGACCTACACATCAGCTGACCCGATGAAACTGACAGGCGAGACATCTGACGCATATCCGATTGCTTGCTTCAATGCAAAACTTGCAAAGGACGCAGCTTTCGGAAGCTACGATATCAACATCATCAACAAGGAAGAGTTTTCTTCCACAGTAAGTCCGAGATATGTCGACAAGCCCGAGATCATCGGCAGCGTTGATATGTCCAAGACCAGCAAGAATCTAAGAGTTAATGTTTCTGACCGTCAGCTTGGCGATGTTAACAATAATGGTTTCATAGACGCAGTTGACGCATCAGCTATCCTCAAGGAATATGCTACACTTTCTGCTAAAAAGGATTCTACAATGACAAAGGAGCAGACAGCTGCTTCAGATATCAACGGCGATAAGATAATCGATGCAGTTGACGCCAGCGGAGTTCTTGCATTCTACGCTTCTGTTTCCAGCGGAAAGAAAGATATTACACTTAACCAGTTCATCAACAAGGACTGATATCTGATGAAATATTTAAAGCCGCCCGATTTTTTCGGGCGGCTGTTTCATTTATAAGCGAAATATGATCAATTTGCTTTATTTCTTTTACCTAAAAGTCCTTTCACAGTAGAAATAAGGTATTCAAAGCTATCAAGATGAAGCAGTTTTGAACCTATAATATAGATAGCGGCTCCAAGAGGGATCTGTATAAGTAATGTAAGAATATCATTGAGTCCTAAAAGCTGTACACAGTATACTATAGCTCCCATTACCAGTGAAAGCAGCAATTGAGGCATAAGATCCTTCAACTGTTCAAAATAGCTGTAATTCATAAGCTTTTTATTCGGCCATGAATTGATTATCTGACTTGCCACAGATATAAAAAGAAGACTATAAGCCATTGCCATAACGCTTATCCACATCGTTATCAGGATAGCAAGAAAACCTACGATCTTTTTTATTACTTCAAGCTTCAGGAACAGGTCACTTCGGCCCATAGCTTTGATAGCATTAAGGTTAGCAGTATGTATCGGGTAAAAGGCGTAGGAAAAACAGAATATTCTCAGAAAAGGAACACAAGGCAGCCATTCGTCGGCTAATATAAGGTGTATAAGTGAGTAAGCACAAACCGCAAGTCCAACCATAAACGGCATCATGATATAGGTACTCGTCTTTATGGCGCGTCTTGTCATGCTTTTAATAGCTTGTTTGTCATCCTGTACCTCCGACATGGTCGGTAGTAGCACGCTGTCAATGGAAGTATTGATGTTCGTTACAAGATACATAGGGAATTTCTTTCCCTGATTATACTGTGCAAGATCGGTCGGAAGATACCTTTTGCCTATGATAAGCTGTCTTAGATCATTATAAACAGTATCTATAAGACTTGATACGAGAAGCTTCCAGCCATATGAAAATAAACCTTTAAAGCGTTCAAATGAAAAAACTTTTTTGGGGCGCCATTTAACTGTAACCCAAAGTATGATAGTATCAACAAGGTTATTGAAAAGCATCTGTGCAACTAATGCCCATACTCCGAAACCTAAATATGCAAGTAAGATACCGATGACAGCTGCACCAATGGTTCCGCCAAGAGTTGCAAAGAAAAAACGCTTGAAAAGCATATTTCTTGACACATATGCCTGCTGAACATTCTTTACTCCTGAGATCACTATAGTCAAGCTCAAAACACGTATAGGAGCAGTAAGATCGGGATTATTATAGAATGATGAAATAAGCGGAGCTATCAAAAATATCAAAAAATAAAGGAACAGGCACATTCCCATGTTCACATAGAAAACCGTAGAAAAATCGACATCATCCGCATCTTTCTTCTGTATCAGCGCATTGCCAAGTCCGCTGTCTACGAAAACCTGTAATATCGCCGTAAAAATCGTTATAAGAGCAATTATGGAAAATGCTCCGGGGCCAAGCATTCTTGCGAGGATAAGTTCAACTACGAATGCTACAGCTTTCGCACCAAGTCGTTCGCCAAGACGCCAGAGCATATTACTTAAAACCAAAGAATTCTTTTTCAAACCCAAATCCACCTATCATCTTGAAGATACAAATTTATGTATAAATCTCAGTAATTTCGGAAATCTGCCCTTTGAAACATAAAATATACGACTGTACAGATTACCGTATTTCAGATATTTTATTTCGCCGCTTTTGCGAAGCGCTTTTAACTCCGAATAATCATTCAACGAATAATATTTAAGTATTTTCCACTGACAAATACGCATATTCATGATCGGTTCGTATTTTTTATCAATCTGACTGCGAACATCAGTAAATAGCTGAATATACTTATCACACTGAACTGCATACTTCTTCGGTTCCTTGACCCACAAAGCAGTTGCAGACTCATTGACACCGCGTCTGTATACTACCATTGGTTCATTTATAAAATGTGCATAACCATATTTTGTTACCGAAAGCTTGATATAAAGATCTCCTTTAAAAGCTTTTTCGGATACATTTAATAATTCAAGACCGTTTCTGAATAGAAATGAGCAAGTCGGTATAAAGCCCATTTTTTCTACTTCGCCTACATCATAATCGAAGTCATCTTTTATAATGGAAGTCCTGTCCCAAGGAATGATCTGTTTTTCAGACAGCTTCTCGTCAGTACCGTAGCGGATCCTTCCGTTTGTGAAGCAGAAGGTACATTTTTCGTTTTTCTCCATATAATCTACCTGTTTTTGCAGCTTATAAGAGTCTATCCAGTAATCGTCACCTTCACATATCGCAACATATTTTCCTGTAGCTCTCCTCAAATTCTGCAGTGAAGGTCTCAATCTAAGTGAATACTGATTTACCGTCTGGTAAACAGGCTTGATAATATCAGGGTACTTTTTTTCGTATTCTCTTATAATATCAGCTGTACCGTCAGTAGAAGCGTCATCATAGACCAATATCTCATAGTCAAAATCCACTTTTTGTGTAACAAAACTTTCCAATGCGTCCCGAATATATTTTTCATGATTAAACGTATTGCAGACAATACTTACTGTCATAACCACACCTCTGTATAAATCGTATATTATTAAACAAATGGTATTTTTCAAACACTTTAATACTATCACATATTTGTCAGGCTGTCAAGCGTTTTATTCATCATTTGAATACTTTTGCGGCTGTAAGCGGAAAAAAATTCGCGTTACACATAATGTGAACGCGAATCGACCCGTGGGAATTTCCCACTGGTGAGACATGAGGGATTTGAACCCTCGACCCTACGCTTAAAAGGCGTATGCTCTACCGACTGAGCTAATGTCTCACAACAAAATTAATTATATCAAATTTCCGGTAACTTGTCAAGATGTTTTCTATCTTTTTATAGATTTAAATATAAACCTCACATTTTTGAAGTTAATTAGTGCAATATGACGTTTTTAATAAATGGTGTTGACTTTTTTCTCAGGACATGATATAATAATTGAGTCGTTGAAAAGATGTGCTTGTAGCTCAGCTGGATAGAGTGACTGGCTACGAACCAGTAGGTCGGGGGTTCGAATCCCTCCAGGCACGCTTAAAAGCCTTACGTTTTACGTAGGGTTTTTTTATTTGTAATAAATATTCTTCTGCCATTTGTCTATAGTAGCCACAAATAAAATACACAAACTTAGCAAACAAAATTTATTCATTATGTTGATAAAAATAATATTGACATTATATTTTTTATATGATATAATAAAAACATACTCGGGTATGTTACAAATGATATATCATTATAGCACTATTTTTTTAATAAAATTCAAAACTAATAACGGAAAGGACTTCGAATTATTATGAATATCAAATTTATAAGCGGTATTGTGGCTGCTGCAATGACAATGGTAACATTAACAGGTACAGGAATCAAGACAATTGACCAAAAATTCTCAAATGCTAATTTGGCTGTTGCCGATATGTTGGATTATGTTCCAAATGACACTTATTATAAACCTCATGCTGGATTTACTACTAATACATACTATATTGCAAAATGGCCTTGTGATGCGCTCAATAGTTATGAATGGGGTGTTGAGTACGATGTAGTTTATTATGTTGGCGACAGTGGTTATATTTACAATAAATATGGAGATTTAATCGTTGATGCCGAATCTTGTTACAATCATTATCAAAAAAGTAGCGGTCATTATAGATTAGAAAAAACAAACTGGTATAATGCATATTACGGTGGTAAGAGAATTGTTTATAGCTACTAATAATACTGTTTATACTCCTATGCAATAGAATCAAGTGTTATGCCCCCCTGTATCAATTACAGGGGGGCTTTGTATATTTATAACATTTCAAAAAAACAATTCTTTCATACACATGATTTCTTGACATTTCCGCTATAAAAGGGTATAATAAATCTGTATAAGTGAATGGAGGGATCTTATGCTCATAAAAAGAATTACCGCTTATGCCTCAGTCATTACAGCTGCAGCAATAAGCTCTTTTGCTATCGGTTTATCTGCTAATGCAGCTACAGTTGATGATGTAGCTGCCGTTGCAAGATCATATGGTTACTCAGAAGCCCAGATACAGGCAGGATACAATGCATATTATGAAAATCCTGACAAATATCCGCCTGAGCTCCTTGATATGGTGATCGAACGCCTTCACGCTTCAGGAGCTCAGATTATCGCTACAGCACCTCAGGAACCTGCAGATGTTGTTACAACCACAACAGTTGCTCAGACGCCGACAGAAGGACAGCAGCAGGAAGCTCCCACAGCTCCCGAACAGTCTGTGGCTAACGGTATTACTCTTACTGCTTCAGACGGAACGACTTTTACAAGAATAAGCCGCGAAGAATTCATAAACATGGAATACGAAGACAAAATGGCATATGTTCATAGTTTTACAGAGGCTCAGCAGCAGGCTATAATCGATGATCTCAGTCCTGAGGAATACAAGTCCCTCATGAAGCAGAGTCCTGTTGACCAGAAAATGCAGATAATCGGGAAAATTTCCGAAGCAGCAGAAAAAATGGGAATCAATGTCACAGTCGATGAGATAACTGACGATTCTGTAACAGTTGCCATGAGGAACGATGACGGCGAGCTTCTTAACGTATCAACTGCAGGCAACGCCGTTGAAGATACAGGCTATGACAGAAGAGGACTTCTTGCAGTCTCTGCTGCACTGATAGGCGTCGGAACTGCCGCAGCATTCCTTCTTATGCGCCGCATGGAAAGATCGGAGAACTGAATGAACAATAAACAAGCTAAAGACGGAGCTCTTATCCATGTAGTAACTCCGTTCATACTTCTATTTATTTGTGTCGGCGTATTGATAGCAGCCATGATAAAGCCTGCGGACAAGCTTAAAGTTTACCTTAATATCGCTTTTATGGACAATCTGAAAAACACGCCCGAATCCGCTGGTTCCGGACTTGTCATCAGAGATAACGATATTATCGACGGATACAGTGGTGAAACATTTGAAGAGGGCGAGTTTATCCGTCCGAAATTCGGTGAAATGTACGCTGTGCTCACAACATCGGCTTTTGACATTTCTATCCCCGTATACTGGGGCAGCAGTTCTGAACTTTACGAAAGAGGCGCCTGCCAGTCGTCAAGCTCGGCGATAATAGGGGACAAGGGCAACTCCGTAATAAGCGCTCATCAGGACACATATTTTGCAGACCTTAACAAACTCAAAAAAGATGATACTATTGCTTTAAAGACGAATTACGGCGAATTTGAATATAAAGTCACAGACATCATAATATTCAACAAAAAGGAAAACAAGTATGTTTCTCCGTCTGAAACGTCAAAGCTTACATTATACACCTGCAAAAAGGACGTGCTCGGAAATTCTGACGAAAGGCTCGGGGTAATCTGCGAGCCTACAGTGAAAAAATTCTATAAAAAAGCAGAGGAGAGTAAAAAATGAAGAAACCAGGCTCATATCTTCCTTCTCTGATAGTTTCCGTGCTGCTCGTATTTGCAGTTATCATAAGTTCGGCTTTATTACTGGTGGATATAAACGTTTCTCCCGCAAAGCTGAAAAGCATTTCACAAAAAAAAGATATTGAAACCAAGATATACACCGAACTTGAAAAGTATTTCACGGATAAATACAATACCACGGGCATTCCTGCCGAGGTTTATATGAACTCCATTGATAAGAACTATATCAGAAGCTTTGAGGAGGCTTATATAGATTCCGCATTTGAAGCTATCAGCAATGACGGCATAATGAATACAGTCTACCCTCAGAACAAGGAGCTCGAAAACAGTATCGACAACTTTTTCAATGATTTTGCAGATAAGAACAATTACGAAAAGGACGAAAACTTTGAACTCAAATTAAGCACTACAAAGGAAAACGCATATGCAACTATAGGGTCGTTCTGCGATGTCTACAAGTTTTCAGCCATGGCCGGCAAGGGAGTTCTCGAAAAGGTCGCAGACGTCTACTCGAAGAGAATACTCCATACCGCATTTTACCTTGGTGCAACGCTTTTTCTGATTCTGCTCCTTATCTTTTTCAACCGAAAAAAAAAGATTACCGCTATGTACTGGTGCGGCATATCTGCTATGGTGGCAGGTATAATCGGAACTGTCCCGAGCATTTATCTCATCGCAACGAGATACTATAACTCATTTTCCGTAAAACAAGCAGCAGTATTCACAGCGTTTACAAGCGCAATGTACAAATATACGGAAGCTTTCATGGCAATACAGATAGCTCTCATAGTATTAGGACTTGCTATGGCTGTAATTTATGGCATAATAGGCGAAAAGAAAAAGTACCCCGATACAAAACCTACTCAGATAAACTGATGTTTTTTCGGACTAACAAATTAATTTTGGCTGTTTTATTGGAAAATATTGACATTAAACCAATAACGGTGATATAATTGACTTATCGGTTCGACCGCTATATTTTTATTCTTTAAGGAGGCAATAACATGGAATCAATCAAAAAATACGTTGCAGAAGTTATCGGTACATTCGTACTTGTACTTCTCGGATGCGGAACAGCTATGCTCGTAGGCTGTGATTCGGCTAACGGCTGCGGATACGTGCTTACCGCGCTTGCTTTCGGTCTCGTTATCGTCGGTATGGCTTACTGTATCGGAAACATCTCAGGCTGTCACATCAATCCTGCTGTTTCACTGGGAGTTCTTATCAGCGGCGGAATGACATTCACTGACTTTGTCGGCTATGTCGTTTCACAGTGCGTCGGAGCTATCGCAGGTACAGGAGTATTAAAGCTTATCTTCGACCTCGGAGGTGTTGAAGATATGACAGGCGGCTACGGCGCAAACGGTCTTGCAGGTGTAAACGGAAGCTCTGGCGCAGGACTTATAGTTGAAATCGTTCTTACATTTATCTTCGTTATGACGATACTTGGCGTAACTTCCAAAAAGGCAAATCACGGTTCATTCGGCGGACTTATCATAGGTCTTACACTTACTCTCGTTCATATCTTCGGAATCGGCCTTACAGGAACATCTGTAAATCCTGCAAGAAGCCTCGGACCTGCTCTCGTTGCAGGCGGCAGTGCTCTCAGCGATCTTTGGGTATTCATTATCGGTCCGTTCATCGGTGCAGCTCTTGCAGCAGTAGTTTACAAGGCTCTTGAGGGACCGGCCAAGCCTGTTAAGGCAGCAGTCGAAAAGGCAGTTTCCGAGAAAGCTGCAACTCCTGCTAAAAAGCCGGCAAATACGAACAATAACAAGAAAAAGAAAAAGTAATTTCTTATAAATAAAAAGCAGTATGATAATACGTCATACTGCTTTTTTATTTGCCGTTATGATACAAAACAGCCCGAAAAAGTATTCCGGGCTGCAAAAAATATGTATTAGTCGAGAACAGGGAAGTATGCAAGAACGCCGAGCTTTTCAGCCTTTGCCTGAGCCTCGGCAAATGTAAGTTTCTCAGTTGTTACATATGAAAGACCGTTCTCATTATTGTATACCTCTACTCCGCTGATCTCAGTGCCTGAAGGCATACGGAAATACCAGCGTGAAGAGAAATTATCAATCTTCTCTACGAATGAATCGTCTGAAGCAGATTCCCAGGACTGAGAGAATACAGTTACCTTATGCTTTACAGCCTCTATAACATCTCCCATAACAGCACTCGCTGTGGGAAGTTTTCCTGCGCCGCGGCCGTAGAACATTGTCTGGTCGATACCGTCACCGTATACGAGAACTGCATTGAAAACATCGTTGACTCCTGACATTATACTGTCATATGATACGAGCATAGGCATAACAGCAGGAAGAATCTTTCCGTTATCGAGCTTTGTTACCGAAGCAACAAGCTTGATAGCGTAGCCTAGTACGTCTGAAGCTTCAACATCGCAGAGCTGTATATCAGTAATGCCCTTTGTGTATACGCTCCTGGGATAAACATGCTTGCCGAATACAAGAGAAGATATGATACATATCTTGCGGCAGGCGTCATGCCCCTCAATATCGGCTGTAGGATCCTTTTCGGCATATCCGAGCTGCTGAGCCAGTGACAATGCTTCCTTGAAGGGCATATTGTCGTTATACATCTTTGTGAGAATGAAGTTCGTAGTACCGTTGAGTATACCTGCGACCTTTGAAATATCATTTGCTGCGAGACATCTGTGAAGAGGGCGGATTATCGGAATAGCTCCGCCAACACTCGCTTCAAAGAAGAAATTGCAGTTGTGCTCTTTCGCTGTTTTGAGAAGAATATCGCCTTTCTCGGCAACGAGCTCCTTATTTGAAGTGGAAACGCTCTTTCCTTTTTCGAGGCAAGCTTTTACGAATGTGAAAGCAGGTTCAACGCCGCCCATACACTCGGCAACCGATACGACTTCATCATCATTTACTATATCATCAAAGTTCTTGGTGAACTTGTCAGCGTAGGGAGAATCAGGAAAATCCCTGAGATCGAGGATATACTTTATATCCATCTCAGTACCTGCGTGCTTTTCAATGCTTTTCCTGTTCTTGTAGAAAAGCTCGACAACGCCTGAACCAACAACACCGTGACCTAAAACCGCAAATTTAACTGACATAAAAAGAAAACCTCCGTAACTATTCGGCAGAGAGTATCTTGCACTCTAAAATACCGTCAAGTTCTGTAATTGAATTGAGCTGAGCGAGTTCGCTTTCGGATTCGCCCGTAAGTCTGAGTGAAATATTGACTGCCGCTGCGCCATCCACAGGGATACTCTGATTGACAGTCAAAATATTAGCGTTAAGATTATGAAGGAACACGAGAGCACTTGAAAGAATACCCGGGCTGTCGCTGAGCAGGAGATAAATGTTCACTATCTTCCTGTTGAAGAGCTCCTCATATGAAAAAACGCTGTCCTTATACTTATAATAAGCGCTTCTTGAAATACCGATACGCTTGCAGGCAGAAGCAAAGCTCTTTTCGCCTTTCTGCGCCATAAGTTTCTTGACCTCAAGGACCTTGGTAAAGACCTCGGGAAGTATCTTTGAATCGGCAACAATAAGCTGTGATTTTGTATCCATAATAAATCACCCTAATGTTTATTGTGCAAAATCGTCCGCCTACGGTGAACAATTGTACACTACTTAATTACTATAACATTTTTTCACACTTTTGTCAAGACCAAATAATTACAGTATAAAGGCAATATTTTATATAAGATGACAAAATCCCACGCAAAAAAACGTGGGATATGCTTATTTGTCAGTTTTTCCGAGGATTTTCAGTCTGTACTGCAATGCCGACTGCTCCTGCTTGTTGTCTCCGAATCTGTAATAAACATGGTCTGCCAGAGCGTCGGGGAGATATTGCTGCTCGACATAGTGGTTCGGGAAGTCATGGGGATAAAGATAATGCTGTCCCACGACCTTTGCCCCCTTTCCGTCATAGTGAACGTTCTGCAGATGACGCGGGAAGTCAAGGGCGTCGCAGCTTCTAAGGTCGTCCAGCGCCGCGTCAATAGCCATGCAGGCACTGTTGGACTTCGGAGCAGTAGCCATAAGTATAACTGCCTCAGCAATAGGAAGCTTCGCTTCGGGAAGTCCCAGCTGAAGTGCCGAGTCCACACAGGCTTTTACAATAGGAACAGCCATAGGATAGGCAAGGCCCACGTCCTCGGAGGCTATGCAGAGCATACGCCTGCACAGGGAAATGATATCACCCACTTCGATAAGACGTGCTGCATAGTGAAGAGCCGCATTCTCATCCGAACCGCGGACGGACTTGTGAAAAGCCGACAATATGTCGTAATGCTGGTCACCGTCACGGTCATAGCGCATATTGCTGCGCTGCGCGAGCACCTCGAGGGAATCCTCGGTGATAGTTATCCTGCCGTCAGATGGTTCGCCGCAGACAACGGCGAGCTCAGCTGTATTCATAGCTTTGCGGACGTCTCCTCCGCAGCTGTAGGCTATAGTTTTAATAATTTCATCGGACACGATTATTTCGCAGCCGTTTTCCTCAGACATTATACGGAATGCACGTTTTATTGCAGGGACGAGCTGTTCAGCGGTCACAGGCTTGAACTCGAACACAGTGCTCCGGCTGATAACTGCGTTATAAACAGCAAAATAAGGATTTTCAGTAGTTGAAGCAATAAGAGTGATATCGCCGTTTTCTATGTATTCAAGGAGACTCTGCTGCTGTTTTTTGTTGAGGTACTGTATCTCATCGAGGTAAAGGAGTATGCCGTTCTCGCTGCCAAAGGTGCCAATATCGGCAACAACATCCTTGATATCCGCCAGTGAAGCATTGGTGCCGTTGAGCTTGTACAGGGACATTCCGCAGTTTTCCGCGATGATACGTGCAACAGTGGTCTTGCCCACGCCTGACGGACCGTAGAAAATCATGTTGGGAACAGTACCGCTTTCTATAATTCGGCGCAGGGGCTTACCTTCTGCGAGTATATGCTCCTGACCTACCACATCAGCAAGAGTTTTCGGGCGTATTTTATCAGCTAAAGGCGCAGACATAGCAGTTCTCCTTTCATTTTACTTTGCAAGGGCGGTCATCTCGATATGATTTCCCTCGGAATCAGCAAATTCAGCGACCCAGTTGCTGCCTATTTTTGTTATGGGGAAACATATTTCTTTCCCGTTAAGCTTTTCTTTAAGACATTCAAGACTCTCAACACTGATACTGGGCAGACAATTGCTGCCGAAAGTATGAGGTTCATCAGTCTTTTCAAAGGCAAACAAGCCCAGACGGAAACCGTTTACATCGAAAACGCTGTAGATGTCATCTTTTTCGGTGACTTTCCGCTCAAAAAGCTCCTCATAGAACTTTATAGCTCTTTCCATGTTCTTAACGCACAGATAGAGTGATTTTATATGAAATTCCATAGCTATTCCCTTATTTTGATACTATAAAACAGAATTTGTGTAACTTTATATATCACTCATAAATACTGCCTGCATAAAGTAAAGTGGCAATAAAATCCCAGTTGATATTTTCAGGCATATCATTATCAGTATTATGATAATATCCGTCCATATCCTCTGCCCAAGCTGTTAAAGCTTCAAAATAGGTCCTGAGAGATTTATCCTGTGTTGCTGACGTATAAAGGTGCATAAATTCAATAAAGTCTTCCTTGCAATTGATACTGCCTAACATCTCAATATATTTATCCATATATTTTCCTCATCAAACCCTGATTTATAGCATCAAAATCACATATAAAAATATTGGGACGGACAGCCTGTCCGTCCCTTGATACTTATTGATTACTTGTAAAGCGGGAACTTCTCGCAGATAGCGTTTACGCCTGCACGGATCTCATCAGCCTTGTTCTCGAAATCTGTAGCGCAGAGGTAGATATACTCAGCGATCTTTTCCATTTCCTCAACACCGAGACCTCTTGTTGTAACAGCAGGAGTACCGATTCTGATACCGCTTGTTACGAAAGGCTTCTCAGGGTCATTGTGGATAGCATTCTTGTTAACTGTGATATATACTTCATCAAGTCTGCGCTCGAGCTCCTTACCTGTGATGTTGAAAGGACGGAGATCAACGAGCATGAGGTGGTTGTCTGTACCGCCTGATACGAGGTTGAAGCCTCTCTTGAGGAGTCCGTCGGCAAGTGCCTTGGCATTCTTTACTATTCTCTGCTGATAGTCCTTGAACTCGGGCTTGAGAGCCTCGCCGAAGCATACAGCCTTAGCAGCGATAGTGTGCATAAGAGGACCGCCCTGTGTTCCTGGGAAGATAGCAGAATTGATCTTCTTGGCGAGGAATTCATTATTTGTAAGGATAAGTCCGCCTCTTGGTCCGCGGAGAGTCTTATGTGTGGTAGTTGTTGTTATATCAGCATAGGGAACAGGTGACTCGTGACAGCCTGCAGCAACAAGACCTGCAATATGAGCCATATCTACCATAAGGAGCGCGCCGACAGCCCTTGCGATCTCAGAGAGACGCTTGAAGTCGATTGCACGCGGATAAGCAGAAGCACCTGCAACGATAAGACGGGGCTTTACCTTGTTAGCAAGCTTGTAAAGCTCATCGTAGTTGATAGTCTCTGTCTCGTCATCAAGACCGTATGAAACGAAGTTGAAGTACTTACCAGAGAGGTTTACAGGTGAACCGTGTGTAAGGTGACCACCGTCTGCAAGGCTCATACCGAGAACTGTGTCACCGGGCTGAAGAACTGCGAAGTATACAGCTGTATTAGCCTGAGCACCAGAATGGGGCTGAACGTTTGCGTACTTTGCACCGAAAAGCTTACAAGCTCTCTCGATAGCAATAGACTCGACTTCGTCAACACACTGACATCCGCCGTAGTAACGCTTTCCGGGATAACCTTCTGCATACTTATTAGTAAGAACGCTTCCCATAGCAGCCATAACTGCGGGAGAAACGATATTTTCACTTGCAATAAGCTCGAGATTTCTCTGCTGACGAGCAAGCTCCTTGCCCATAGCTTCGCCTACAGCCGGATCATAGCCTGTTACGAAGCCGATTGAATCCATAAGATCGTTGTACATTATAAGCACTCCTTTAAAAATTAGTGAATTTACGCAAATGCATTACCTTATAATTATACATTAGTTTTTGTAAAATTTCAATAGGAAAACAGAAAAAAGTGATTTTATACTAAAAACCCCCTGCAAAAGCAGGGGGAAATAGGATTATTTTTTTAATATTTTGTCGTAATCGAGGATATTCTCCCAGTCCATAACGTTCTTAGCAGTCGAAGTAATGGCATAATATTTGAGAATGTATGAAGCGTCAAGAGCGTCTATCTTGTTATCCATATTGACGTCGGAAAGCTTTTTCATCTGCTCCGTAGCCTTGTAGCTCTTTGAAGCTGCCAGATTTGCATATATGGTAAGCACCATCGAAGCGTCAACAGAATCTATCGTACCGTCCTCATTTATATCTCCGAGGTTCCTGTAGCATATGATATCAAAGGAAAAAAGTGATTTTTTAGCGCCGATAGGGTAAACAGATATCGTTGCCTTATCATTCTGAGCAAAAGCAGCGGAAAGAGCGGCAGGCTTAGCAACACAGCTCGAGGAAATATCAATGGTCTGTTCTTCGGTGATATAAGTGCCGTCCTTGTTTTTCTGCGGAGTCTGCACGGAAATGTCGATATAAGCCTGCAAACCGTCAAGATTTACCTTGCCTTTGGTGGAGAAGTACCTATATTTGTCAGGCTTTTTCTTATAATAAATAGTAGCTACCTTTGAAAGAGCGCGGAGAGTATAGTCCTTATCCGCCTTTAAAGGCGTTATATCCCATGAGGAGAAGTCCTTTTCTGTGTTTGTGTCAAGATACTTGTGGAGAGGACTTGTATCAACGGAAGCGTAATCTATATTTCCGCCCTCTTCAACTTCGCGGGTCGTCAGTACCTTTCCCTCAAAATCAAGAAAGGTGATGGTGTATTTCTTAACTGTGGTAGGTTCGGTCGCTGTTTCAGTAGCAGATGATGTCGAAGAAACAGTAGTCGAAGAAGTCTTAGTCGTTGCAGTGCCGCTGTCTGAAACAGTAGTACTTGCAGCCTCAGTAGCAGCCGAGGCATGACCGCCAATCTTATGTGTGCAGACTGATGAAGCTGCGTTAACAGCTATCCCTGCGCCTGTCATTATTACTGCCGAGAAAACAGCAGCCACTATGTTTTTCAAATGCATTTTTTCCACCTAACCGTTCCCAGTACAAAATAACCGACAAAAATGCGAAAGCTTTCCGCAAACGCCGGCGTAATGTGCGAGCTTAAGCTTTTTTATCATAAAATTAGCATAAAGGAAGCGCTGAGTCTTTTCGTCAAATGCATATACGGCATATAGGATAACCTCGTCATCAGAGATATCCTTTGCCGCTTCCTCAGCAATGGAGCGATATTCTTCGAATCTTGCCTCTATATCAGCAAGCCTGTAAAAGCCGTGATAAACGGAGTCAATATAAAGATCAATATCCATAAACAGCACCAGACCCGTTTTATTCGTTATCCGATGAATCTTCCTTATTATTACGTATTTTCTTTACCTTGAGCTTATAGGAAATAAATCCTGCCGCAGCGGCTGTAACAAGAAATACAGCGATCATTATAAAGGCTGTAAGACCTTTTGATACGCCTTTTTCCGAAGTATCATCAGCTGCAAAAGCGTACAGCGGACAGCAGGAGAGCGATAAGCATACAAAACATACGGAAATAAAGCTGAACAAAGTCTTTTTTAACAACTTACGCATATCATCAACTCCCTGATCTGAACCTTTAAAATGTATTATATCATAAATTTTTGTGTTTGTCCATAGTAAAACGTTTTTTATGAACGATAACAGGAACATTTTTTCGCAAAAGCCGCAATAAAACGCCGTATGAAGCGCAAAAACAAAAAATCATGTTTTTTTTCAAAAAATGCTTGACAAAACAAAATCAGTGTGATATAATAATTAACGTTGATTGCAGTGATTACTTGTCTGGGTGTGGCGCAGTTGGTAGCGCGCTACCTTGGGGTGGTAGAGGCCGTGGGTTCAAGTCCCGTCACTCAGACCAGATTGCGATTAGCGACCCCAAAAAAGAGTCCTCAGTTTTACTGAGGACTCTTTTTACGTTATATACATTTCAGAAGAACGAAAGCTGTTCATACTTCTCGGGCATCTCATTGAGATAACCGAAACATTTCTGCACATCACATATAATATCACGCTTATCGCAGAAATCATTGAGCATTCTCATAAGCCTGTCGTTATTTCTGCTCACTATCTCGTAGGAATTGCCGTATTCTCTGCGATATACCTCT
Organism: Ruminococcus sp.; assembly: GCF_017549005.1. Lineage (GTDB taxonomy): Bacteria > Bacillota > Clostridia > Oscillospirales > Ruminococcaceae > Ruminococcus. The sequence goes on along the minus strand of NZ_JAFYYT010000040.1, from coordinate 6,088 downwards.
GAAAGCCCGGAAAAATGTCTGTCAAGAGCGGCATAGTAGTACTCCCTGTTCCCGTCACGAAGCGTCATGCCTATACCAAAGCACACAATGCCCTTTACGTCTGCTTCAGCACAATAGTTCAGCAATCCTCTGAGATTTTCCTCATTATCATTGATATACGGCAGAAAAGGGGAGAGCCAGACCACCGTCGGAATGCCTCTTTTTTTCATCTCCATAAGGACTTCAAAGCGCCTTTGCGTGGTGCAGACATTAGGCTCAACTATCCGGCAAAGCGCCTCGTCAAAGGTTGTCATCGTCATCTGCACAACAGCCTTCGTCTGCTCGTTGATCGACGCCAGTATGTCTGTATCGCGCAGTATCAGGTCTGATTTCGTAAGAACTGCCGCTCCGAAGCCGTATTTTTCTATGATCTCAAGACAGCTGCGCGTGAGTTTGAGCTCTTTCTCGGCAGGAAGATACGGGTCACACATCGAGCCGGTTCCTATCATGCATTTTTTCCTTTTGGCCGCCAGCTTTTTCTCCAGAAGCTTGGGCGCATTTATCTTTACCTCTATATCCTCGAATGCGTGAGTCATATTGTAGCAGAGGCTTCTGCTGTCACAGTAAATACATCCGTGAGTACAGCCCCTGTAGATATTGATACCGTTTGTGTTTGAAAGAATCCCTTTAGCTTCAACAAGGTGCATATTTTCTCCTTACATATAATAAAGCCGTAAAGCATTTTATAATGTTCATTTTACGAACATTATATCATAAACGTAAAAAAACATCAACTGTTTTTTGTCATTTATCCAATAGGCCCCGATAATCGGGGCCCATTTTTTCGATAATACTTGACAAAATAATATTATATGTTAAAATAAAATTATATATATTTTCTCGTGAGACCTTTGACCTATAAAAAAGACTAAGTTATAGACGACAAAATATCACAAAAGGAGAATCAATATATGGATAACGGTGCAAGTAGCTACCGCCGTTTCCTTGCAGGAGATAATGAAGGGTTAGCGGAGATAGTCCGTGAGTACAGCGACGGACTCATCTTCTATATAAACAGCTATGTACAGAATATCAGCCTTTCCGAGGAGATAATGGAGGACGTATTCGTGGAGATTGCTTTCAGAAAGCCTAAATTTTCAGGAAAAAGCTCCTTCAAGACATGGCTTTATGCGATAGCTCGCTATACCTCCATAGACTGCCTGAAAAGGAATGCAAGATACAGCGATATCCCCGTTGATGAAATGCATAATATCAGCGATGAACAGGATCTGGAAAAGACCTATATCCGCGAGGAACGCAAGATACAGCTCCACAAGATCATCGCCAGACTCATTCCTGATTATCAGCAGGTACTGTATCTGCTCTTTTTCGAGGGATTCAGCAACGCAGAAGCGGCGAAAATAATGAAAAAAAGCGATAAGCAAATGAAAAACCTCGTGTTCAGAGCCAAACAGGCACTGAAAAAAGAACTTGAAAAGGATGACTTTGAATATGAAGAATTATGACGAAAGGATCGAAAGCATTTTTCGCAAGTATGACGAAAAAGTTATAGCTGAACGACGAAAAAACGCTGCCGTTCGTCGTTCTGTATTCAGCGCGTCAGGCGTCTTTGCAGCAGTTCTAATAGGCTTCCTTGCCTGGAAAAATGCTCCGGGTTTTGAGATAAAGCAGCCTGACAACATCATTTACGAGCCTGTTTCAACCCCGGTCACTACTTCTGTAACTACTGAAAACATCGTTGATACAACAACTTCATCTTCAACCGCAGGAAAAACAACACAAAAATCCGCAACAACTTCAAAGACTACCGCAAAAACTACTACATCAACTGCAAATACCACATCAACAACCGTAAAGGTCACCACCGTGGAAACTGAGACCACTCAAACTGATATCACCACAGAAGTGACAGCTTCGCCTGTTACAACGACTGTATTCGTTCCACGTCCGCCCGATTACGGTACAGAATGGAACGAGGTGGATATCAAGCCTAAAGACCCGAATCAGCATGGTTCGACTATGCTCAAGCCCTTTAAACTTGATGAAGTCGTAAATAACGCAGACCTTGTTTTCAGAGGCACTATCACCGACAGAAAAGAATACGAAGTCAGCTGGACTGACGACAACGGTCAAAACTGGGGACCTTATGGAAACGGCGTTTTCGAGGTCAGAGTTGACGAGGTGTACTATGGACAGAGTGACAAGGAGACTCTGAAAATATACTTCCCGTCGTGTTTCAGACAATCTGGCGACGGTATATTCGGACTTAACGACAGTCAGGAGTATATCTTTATCGCTAACGCCTTCGACAACGACTACTACGCACATCTTGCGGAAAATCCGCTTGACAGGACGGAGCCTTATAAACACGCGGATATGTATATCAACGGCACCCGTGAAAACGCATTACCCATTATCAACGATATAGTACTGCCGTACTATGATTTTTTCAAGGATAACGAAAGCGTCCTTGCAAAGGACATTCCCTATGAGGACGTTCAGGAGCTTCTCCCCGAGGAAGCAAAATACTCTACACACCTGCGTTTCAGAAAAGAGGACATAATCGGCGACATAAAGGAGCTTTTCACACGTTAAAATGAGCATAATTGCTCTTTTGAAATGAAAGTAAAAGAAGTATTAAAGCGGCAGTAACGCCGCTTTCCGAAAAGGAGGTATCATTATGAAAAAAGCCAGAGTTTTATCGACGGTTCTTTCCATTGTTATGGGAATAACGTCAGTTATCAGCATGACTTCAATCGCAGAGACAAGTACGGAGCCAACTCAGAAAACGGCTATCGGAACGGTATCTCTCAGATACGGGAAAGGCAAAGGCACGAAGGATATAGAGCAGATGCCGCGGATAGAAGCCGGTGAAATTACCACCGACGGAAAATACGACATGACCTGGAACGTAAAGGATATGCCCGATTTCGGCGAAGCTGAGGATATCTATATCGAGGTCGAGAGGATAAAGCCCTATTTTCTTGGGAAATACCGCGATGTAAAATTCAGCATCGGAGAAATATGGCTGGACGGCGAGAAGTATGACATTCCTGAAGAGATTAAGACGAATTACGGCTATATGACAGACACTTCTATCGGTACAGCCGATATATGGATACTTACATCGCTGAAAAACAGTGATATTCCAGATTTTAAGGCAGATGATACTGTAAGGGTGGTATTCTCCATCTCAGGACTTGCAGTTCCTGATACTACCGATTATAAGCAGAAGCACGAAGGGACTCCCATAGGTACTGCCTGCCTCGAATACAAGACCGACAGAGAACATTGTATAGAAGGTATCGCAATATCCGACGACGGAAACTATGTGGCTGAATGGGATCTCCATAACTACCCCGAAATAGCGGATTCTACTTACCTTAATTTCACCATTCAGAACATCGAGCCCTTTGAACTCGGCGAGCAAGACAAGGTGACGCTTACCGTCAATGAGATATATCAGGGCGGATTCAAGTACTTCGGCAAGATAAATCCTTCAATCTATATTTTCGGAACAGACGGTTACCACAACGGCAACATTATCAAAATGTCCAATACTCTCAGGAACAGCAGCGGTGAGGGCATATGGAAGGAAGTGCCTTATCTCGTTGTTAAGTTCACCGTAAATGGGCTCACGTCCCCGGACAGTGAACATCTCCTTGGCGATGTAAACGGTGACAAACTCATAAATGCAGTTGACTCATCGCTTGTACTTGCCCATTACGCCAATATCTCAACAAATAAAACAGGTATATTCAGCAGCGAACAGTCAGACGCGGCAGATGTAAACGGCGATAACGTCATCAATGCAGTTGACGCCGCGACCATTCTTTCCTGCTATGCAAAGCTCGCAACTGTACCTCAGACATAAATTGCGGACGCTATATTGAGAGAGGATAGCTATATGCCGACCTTGTGAAAAACAGGGTCGGCTTTTTACGCTTATTATAAAACGAATTCCGAGCTCAATAAAATAACAGCAAGTCGGTCATAACTTTTTTTGAAAAAAACGCTTGACAAATCACTCCGTTTATGATAAAATGTTTAGGTACTGCGGAGCAACTGTTAATAAAGTCCGCCTCGGTAAGTCTGTACCGTGTAAAAATTATCAGACATATGCGGATATGGCGGAATTGGCAGACGCGTATGGTTCAGGTTACGTTACGTCAGTGTAAAAATTAATTTCGCATTACTTATCAGCATTTCTGTAGAGCAACTTGTAATAAGTCCACCTCGGTCAAGAGTCGTACCGTCTAAAATTTTCGACTCAATTATACAAGCGGATATGGCGGAATTGGCAGACGCGTATGGTTCAGGTCCATATGTTCGCAAGAACATGCAGGTTCAAGTCCTGTTATCCGCACCAGAAATCAAAGAGTGCCTTAGCAAAAGTTATGAGGAAGCATCAAAAAGCTCATAAAGTTTGCTGGGCACTCTTTGTCATTGTATCACATATCTGATGTATTGTCAATCAGGCTCGATTTCAATTATCGAGCCATTGTTGAAGCTGCCGTTCATCTCAAATCGTACGTCAATGGACTTGTCTGCATTCTGGTGGACTGTTACCTGCCGTACAAGCATTCTCATGTTGACATTTGAGATATGTCCGTCTGCAAGTATAGTTTCTATCAGCTCTGAAGTATTCTTCAGTTCATCACGGCGCTTCTTGCAGACCTCATCATAATTCCTGAGGTTTGCAATTTTATTTTCGATTGTCTGTATCTCTGCTTCTCTCTTTTCGATCATATTATTATAGACCTTGGCGTGTTCGCGGTCATTGATACGCTCTATGATGAGTTGCTCGATCTCATCGCGGCATTGCTTTATACGTTCTGTGTGAGTGTTTATCTCCCTGTCAAACTTAGGCTTCTTTTTCAGCCAGTCCTTGACGATCTTTTCATATTTTACGCTCTCATCTTGAATGAACTCAAGCAGCGACACAACTTCAATTTTGATAAGTTCATCAAGCTGCTCCTCGCGAACTGAATGTGGTGTACAGTATTCCTTACCATAACGGTGGTTGCTGTTGCAGGTGTATTCAACGTACTCCTTGTCCTTCCACCTCCTTCGCCGTGCGATAAGACTCGCACCACACTCGGCACATTTTATAATTCCTGCATATCTGTGAATGTTACGTCCGCACTGCGAGCGTGGATTGATCTTTGACCTCTGCTCCAGCATGAACTGCGCCTGTTTCCATGTAGTTTCGTCTATTATAGGTTCGCAGTAATTATCGTGGCGGTACTGTTCATCATCAGGCACGGCTGTTATAGTTTTGTATATCTTTGAGCTGACAGTCTTGTGATTAACAAGTGTTCCGTGATAAAGCTCATTAGTCAGCATGCGCTTCACAGTCGTCTGAACCCACAGATATTTCTTCGAGATGTCAGGCTTATGGTCGCCAAGCTTTCTGTTGAAGTAGAAGTCAGGCGACCTGATCCCTTCTGCGTTCATCTTCTTCGCTATGGTTGTCAGTCCATATCCATCTATGTACAGCCTGAAAACTTCTCGTACTATCCACGCTGTCTCCTCGTCGATACTTATGATTCCTGTATTTTTATCCTTCAGATATCCCAATGGAAGCGTTTCCACAAGTCCTGCGTTTTTCTGCTTCTGCCGCACTCCTGCGCGTACTTTCTTGCTTATGTCTTTTGCATAGAAGTCGTTGAATAGCTGCTTGAAGCCGATGAGCATATCATCGTTTTCATTGGTTGAGTCTATGCCCTCGGTCACCGAGTAGACCTTTACGTTGTTTTCTCGCAGGTGATCGATGAACAGTGCAGTCTGAGTTCGATGTCTGCCGAGTCGGGATAAGTCTTTGACTAAAACTATGTCGATCTTTCCCTCATCAACAGCTGTTTCAAGCTCACCAATGCCTTTTCGATTGAAGGTCATACCGGAAACGTTATCATCGAAGCTTTCTCCTACGATGTCGTAGCCGTTTTGCTCTGCGTAGTCCGCAAGTATCTGCCTCTGATTCTGTAAGCTGTTCATCTCAGTGTCCTCGTCACGGGACAGTCTGTAATAGAGCCATGCTCTCATATAATCACTCTCCTTTTTTTGGCAGTCGCAGCACCTTGTCCGG
>NZ_JAFYYT010000039.1 GCF_017549005.1 Ruminococcus sp. | reverse complement strand
CGTATTCAAGGCTAACAGCAACGGAATGGGCAGCATAAATGTTACTGTAAACGGCAAGACCACAAAGGTAAACGGCAACAAGCAGTACACATGGGGCGGTCCTGACGCAGAGCTTGGCTACTATCAGGATACAACGGGAGACCTTGACGTTTCAATCTCAGGAAGCGGCAGCTTCACAATATGGGGCATGGGCCTTATTAAGTAAGATCAAGGCTTCACCATACATTGTGTGTACAACACCAAAAGCCATATGGCAAATTGAATTAATTAACAAACTGACTTCGCAACTCAAGCGAAGTCAGTTTTGTTTTAATTTGAATACGCTCTTTATTTTTTAAGCAGATGCAATTCGTCAAACATCAGCAAATGTCCTGGATTTAGTTCTTTAAATGCACCACATTATAAGTGAAAGATTTTCTTATAAAGCAGTATCTTATGAATTGCCACATACTGACATTTAGGATTTAGTTAATGCGCTGCTTTATGTGTTTATAATTCCTGCCATAGCAAGACCTCCCATAGTTTCAATAATACCATAGGAGGCCTTTTTTTCATTGTACGTTTTTGTGTTTGGGTTCAATCGTGGCAGGGCTTTTGATTAAATATGTTTCGCTATTTACTATCTGATCTCAGTGCCGCCCCACTCAACAACTGCAAAGCCCTTTCTTTCAAAGGTCTCAAGCTGCTGAGGTTCAATATCCACAGCATTGTCAAGCGGTACATATGCCATGAAAACGCGGCAGACGCTGTCAGGTGACGGCGTGATATCAAGTTTTGCGGAATTCGTATAGACGTCTCCCTGGAACGCAATGAGATTATACGCATTATGTTCCATTCTCGGCAGCCAGTATACGATGAACTCGTTCATTTCCTCCTCGGTAAGTCCCATATATGTGAGCTTTTCCCTGAGGAAACTCTCTGTATCGCTTCCCGCAACGCAGAAGCCCTTTGAGAGATCAAATTCAGTACAGCATTTTGCACTGTCCCAGAAGAGGTATCTGTGATGCGTACCGTCAGACTTGTTAAGAAGCTTTCCGTCGGGATAAGCTACAACGTCCCAGCCGTTGTTATACCTGGGATATGTTGTCGAAAGCTCGGACTCGGTCAGTTCCAGTTCAACGTGAACATCGGTCTCCTCTTCAGGATACAGATAAATAACAGGTTTGTCTATCATTTTCTCATGCTCGATAGTAGGAGTCTTACCGTCCTCAGCAACTACTCTTATCCAGCCGCACTTACCATTATGTTCCGTGAACATCCATACATCATTGCCGTCCATATATCCGTATTCCTTGACCCATGAGTGTTTCGGCAGAATAGCTACAGCTTCATAGCTCTCATCGGGTCCGAGATACATTTTCAGGCCGTCTGCTACGACAGATAAATAATTTCCGTTAACGACCTTTTTATCAGGAACAACATAATCGATACCCGCCTTTATGATTTCCTTCCTCATGCAGCAGAGATCAAATACATTGATTTTTCCGTCCTTGCAGAAGTCAGCCGCTTTCCAGTTGCGGATATATACATCGTCATTACCGAGCAGCCACCTTTGTATAAGAACGATATCTGCAACATTCAATGAACCGTCACCGTTCACATCGCCGTCTGCCTTTTGTTCGAGTGCATAATAGGGGGCCTGATCCTGTAAGAAGGACACTATCCATGCAAACGAAGCATTGCTGCTGAGCGAAGCACTGTTTGAAGACCATGCTTCCACGGAATCAACATAATACCTCTCTGACGGATCATCATGATGAAATGCCAGCATACCGAGACCGCGCGAATATAAGTCCCTGATATCTGTAGTTGCACCGCTTACGATAACGCCGTCAGGCGCCTTAGGCAGAGTCTTGTCAACCTCATAGCTCCAGTACCTGTGGGTCGGGTTCTTTGCGTGATATGAGCCATAGCCCGTTATATAGGAGAATGACAGCGGATTGTTTCCGAGGAGATAATCCATGCCATTCACGATTCCGTTGAGGTACTTCTTATCCCATGTCACATCATAAGCAAATGCCATTGCGATCATATTGTTGAGAGCACGCTCATTTGAGTTGTATTCAAAGCCGTCGATCATTATATCCGATGGCAGATCACCAAGATCGCTGTAACCGGGGCCGTCATAATGATACGGGATACCATAGCCCTGTGCTTCCTCACAGTAAATAAATTCATTTGCCGCACAGATGACTGATTCTTTCAGTGAAACGCGCTCATTATCGTTAAGGCACTTCATGTTAAGGAGCAGCGACAGCGAGCCTGCTGCGGCGGTATTTCCTGTATTGAACATCGTAAAAGAGCCTTCACATCTCTCGTTGCCTCCGCCTGTTATCCTTGTGCCGACCTTAAATGCGTTCTTGTAACCGGAAAGGTCTTTATGATACTTATCAGCGTCACTGTCACCCATAACGCTTGCGGAGACAAAGAGCTCGCAGGCTGCCCAGTAAGCGTCGTCACGAACCTCATCATCGCCGGGGGCAGCAGTTCCTATCACGTTGCGCGGCGCATACAGCGACGCAGAATTGTACTCTTCATCCGGAGCTGAATCATACCAGTTCTTCTCGTAAGCGTCATACGCTTCCTTTGCGCTTTGCAGCAGCTTTTCCGCATATGCTGCGTCATAAGGCTGCCATAGTCTTGCGCCCTGAGCAGCACAGGCAGCGTAATTCAGCGTTGCTGCAAACGTGGGAGGTCTGATGATACGGACAGTATCATATTCTTCAGAATAATCCCAGGGACGTAATGCAAGACCTGTCCACTTGTCGTCCTGTATGCGGTGGTAGTACATACCTGCGTACTTGCCCCATGTTTCCTCATCGGGCTGCACCTTCATTTTCGACATAAAGTCAAGCTCGTATCTGCATTCATCGAGGATATCGGGCACATTATTGCCTGTTTCGGGAACAACTACCGTACCCGAACCGTCTTCAAATTTATCAATGCCCTCTTTGTAATTTGTCGCGCGCTCATACATATTCTGAAGCGTCCAGAGGGCAATTCCGCCCTCTATCATATCTTTTCTGTGGTTGTCCGAAGCATACCAGCCGCCGCTGGCTGTGAGCTCTGATGAAGCATATTTTTCCTTAGCGTCACTGTTGTTCAGATATTCCCTCTGCCACTGATTCTGAACATATCCCGTATCGTTCTTATGACCGCCTTTGTGTGCGAGCGTGTCTTTGTTGCCTGAGGTTATGTATTCTTTATCAATATCAATGCCCGAGCGGTTCTGATAGAAATAATTGAGCGAATTTGTAAGGATATCATTCTCTTTGTCGCTGTAGATATCATCGCCTATCCTGAACGGGAATGATCTCCATTCCTTTCCCTTGATACGGATATAGTACTCGCCCTCATTATCGAAATCAGTAAAGTCTATTTTACAGATATTGTCGCCGGAATCCTTGTCTTTCACAGGCTTGGTCGTCACGCCTGTATAAAAGACGGTATCGTCGGAGGTACTCACTATCTCGAACTCATAGCTGCCCTCAAGCTCAATATGCTCTGTTCCGTAAACTATATCGCCTGCATTGTCGCCAAGGGTCGCAATTTTGGCAAGTCCCTGATAATAGCCAAGCTGATTGACTGAAATATAATTATTATCAAGACCGCTGTTGGCGCGGATAGTATATCCGGAGGTAGGCGGCGGAGTACATACCGTATAGTCTGACATATCGTCTGACATATCATATATCGACATATCGTCGAACCATATCTCGTCACCCTGAATGGCATTGCCGAAATACTTCGTTCCCTTTGCATACTGGAAACACCATTCACAGTCGTCAAGATCCTGCGTAGGTATGAATGTTCCCTCATAGGTCTTCCATTCCGTGCCGAGCTTTACCGGCTTTGAAGGCCACATACCGTCCATATGCGGTCCCATATGCATATCATCGGACTCGCCGTCAAGCACGAAGTAGTCCTCGTCGCCTTTGATATTGCCGATCCTTGCAGTAAGCTCCATACCTTCGCGCAGTGCCTTTGCCTTAAAGCTCACCTTATACTCGTGACCCTTTATGAAATCGAGATTCCTGTGCCTGAGCATGAGATCCCACTTTTCCTTGTCAGCGCCCTCGGGTACAATGATCTTGATGTTCAAAGCCCCGTCCTGTATGGCAAAAGTCTGTTTTGCAGGCAACGCTTCCGCGGTATGCCACGGGATCATCTTATAATCAAAGGTCGACTCTCCCAGCAGCTCATAAGCGGAAACGCTCAGAGGCTCTGCGATACTGACAGTTGTTGGTACGATCATTGCAGCTGCCAGCAGTCCCGCAGCGATCTTCCTGTAATGTTTATGCATAAAATTCCCTCCCTTTATAAATATGCATTTACACACTTATTATACATTATCAAGCAAGAATAGTCAAGATTTATTGTCTGAACGCACAAATATTTTTATGACATTGTATAAAAAGCACCCTCCAGCAAAGCTGAGGGGTGCTCATAAAGCCGCTTATGTGCTGAAAAAGCAAGCCTTTTCCGAAAAACTGATATGCAGCTTTATTGTTTACCTGTATTTACGCTCGGGGTGCTCCTCGTAGTAATTCTTCTTGTCGATATACATTCTTTCATCAGCGATCCGCATTGCCTTGCGGATATCCTCGCCATTGCCAACAATATAACTGCCCACCGCAAAATGCACATCTGAGTTTATAGCGGATTTTTCCTTCAGCTGAACCAGCCTTTCACTGACCTCGTCCTCGCTTAAACCAGACGCTATAAGCATAAACTCATCACCGCCTGCACGATATACATCGCTCTCGTAGAAGACCTCTCCCAGTATCGCTGCCGCCGTGCGAAGCAGTCTGTCTCCTGCGCTGTGTCCCTTTTCGTCATTGATGCGTTTCAGACCGTTAAGGTCGGCAAAAAAAACCGCATAAGGCTCAGGTATTTTCATCTTTCCCGATATAATATCATTTACGGCGTTATTCATGGCGTTTCTGTTCTTGCAGCCGGTAAGCACATCTATCGAGCTTAGATATTCAAGCTGCTTCATCAGCTCATAGTTAGCAACTTCGGACGCAATAAACAATGTGGAAAGCTCAAGTATCTCTTTTATTCTTACCGTATCCTCGGTATTGAAATTCAAAGCCCACAGATAGCCAAGGGTCTGACCGTTGTGCTTCAGCGGAAAGAGAATAATGCTTTTTATATCATATTCAAGAAGCATTGAATACCATGCCGGATTTTTTGAGCCCAGCCATTTCATGTCGTTTTCATCTTTTACGATGACGCAGGAGCTGCCGCCGATAGTTGCATCAAATGTATCGGCAACGTCTAAAAAACCTATGTCATTATAGATATCGACCTGACGCAAAGTGCTTTCGTCAGACCTTGCCTCACAGAAGCCTGCATACCTCTTCCCCTCAAAATTCGAGAGCATGATACCACAGATATCAGCTTTGCACAGCTGACGTATATCCTCTATGAGCTCCTCGAATATCTGAAGTGTATTATCTTTGGTCGCACCGCCCAGCTTTATACTTATCTCAAGTGCCTTTGTAGCGGTATCAGCCGCAAGGCTCGCCTGCTGCTCAGAGTCGGCATAGGACGAGATATCGCAGGAATACAGACAGTATCCGATATTTTTCTTGTCTGATTCAAGAGGCAGAAGAAAAATATTGACCCATATGCCCATCTGCTCAACAGGAACATAAGTGTGCAGCGGCTGTCCGAGACAAGCACAGCGATAAATAAAGTCCTCAAAGTTCTTGTCCTGAGGCAGATAATAGTAATATGGCGAATTAGGAACAAAGGTGCGGTGGAACACCTGCTCCGCGTCCTCACGGTGAGCCTTATTTGAAGCAACGATAAGGATATTACCGTAGCTTCCGTCCTCATACTGCTCAACAGACATAATGCAGGTCCTGCTTTTATGACCTGATACGATCTGATCAAAATCCATAGTCAACGCCTTCTTTCCGATAGTTATTGCCTGCTTATCTTTCAAGTGCCGCTTTGAATGCTTTAATGTCAGTGCTGATCGTGTAAAAAATGATATCTCCGACATTGGTTTATTTAATCTTACCACTTTTCTGCCAGCGTTTCAACGTATTGTAATAAAAGTTTACAAAGCATTTTAAAAAACCGGCAATTACTACAAAGTTCATAGGTGTATTTTGGGCGTTAATACAACAGCAGTCAGGACAAGCATATCATGCCCGCAACATAAAACGCCGCCTCAAAAAGAGGCGGCGTCTGCGCTTGGTTATATATTATCTTTGATTTATAATGTAATTCATGTTTCTTGTGGCGGCAGCTTATAAAAAGCTGCCGTTTTTTTATATTTTATGCTGTATCTATTACTTGAATGCGTATCTCATGAATGTATAGAGGTGAGGCTTTACAGAGTCAGCACCGTGTCCGCCGCCGGGAATGGACTGATATACGTGCTCAACACCATTCCTTGTAAGGATATCGCTGTACTGCTTCGGGAAAGTACCAACAACGGAGTCGTTTGTACCGCCTGTGATCATGAATACAGCAGGCTCGGGACCTACGTTTCTGAACTTCATCTCGCTCTCCTGCATACAGCCGGGGTGAGTCATGAACATATCAGAACCGGGTGTGATACCGGGTGCAGGGCAAGCGCCGCCTACATAACCGAAGAGGTCAGGACGCATAAGTCCGATGTAGATAGCCTCTCGGCCTCCCATTGAGAAGCCTGTGATAGCTCTGTTCTCTCTGCCTGTCTTTACTGAGTAATTGGACTCGATGAACGGGATAAGGCTGTCGGAGATATCATAGAGGAAGTTGTCATAAGCTTCGCAGGTCTCCTGATTGATACCGAAACCGCCGCCGCCATTGCCGTTCTTGCTTGTGTACTGGCTCGGGAGTACGATGATCATTTCCTCTGCCTGACCGCTTGAGATAAGTCCTGCAAGAAGCTCCTGAACGCCCATGCCGCTTACCATGCTGTTTTCGTCACCGCCGATACCGTGGAGGACGTACATTACAGGGTACTGCTTGCTTGCATTATAGTTAGGAGGAAGAACAACGTTACAGCTCTTCTGTCCGCCTGTGAATTTACAATTGTATGTCTTCTTCTCGACCTTGCACTGGCCGCTCTTTTCAACGCCGCCGGGTACAGTTGTCGGCATATCCTGTCTGATCTTTGCATTCAGACCTGACTGGGCATTTCCGCCGTTGCCTGCATCAGAACCGATGTTGGCACCGCCGTTGTTGAAGCCGCCTGCCATGCCGTTCCAGTCAATATTCTGCTGACCGCCGTTATTCCAGTCAAAACTCTGCTGGCCGCCGCCGAAATCGAAACCGCCGTTACCGCCGCCCATGTTTCCGAAATCAAAGCCGCCGTTGCCGCCCTGATTCCAGTTGCTCCAGTCGTTATTCTGCTGACCGTTGTTATTGCCCCAGTCGTTTACTTCCCAGTTGTACCAGTTGTTGTCGCCGTTCTGCTGGTTGTTCCAGTCGAAGCCGCCCTGGTTCCAGTCAAGGTTCTGCTGACCGCCCTGATTCCAGTCGAAATTCTGCTGCTGACCGCCCTGGTTCCAGTCGTTGTTCTGCTGGCCCTGGTTCCAGTCGTTGCCGCCCTGATTCCAGTTGTTCTGCTGATTCTGGTTGTTCCAGTCATTTACGCTCCAGTTGTTCCAGTCGAAGCCGCCATTATTCCAGTTGTTCCAGTCATTATTCTGCTGACCCTGGTTCCAGTCGTTGCCGCCCTGGTTCCAGTTGTTCCAGTCGTTGTTCTGCTGGCCCTGGTTCCAGTCGAAACCTCCCTGGTTCCAGTTGTTCCAGTCGTTATTCTGCTGACCCTGGTTCCAGTCGAAACCTCCCTGGTTCCAGTTGTTCCAGTCGTTATTCTGCTGACCCTGGTTCCAGTCG
>NZ_JAFYYT010000038.1 GCF_017549005.1 Ruminococcus sp. | reverse complement strand
CGTCCTGAGCCAGGATCAAACTCTTTATGAAAATTGTATATCCAAGCTTTTCAGCTTACATATCTTTTAATCCTGTTCATAACGCTTGCGTTATTACTTTCGTGTTATTTTTCAGTCTTTTCTTGACCTTCTCTTCTCTCCGCTGTTCCCAGCTTCAAAAAGGAATCTCAAGGGTCGTTACTTTTCTTCGCATTGTTCAATTTTCAAGATGCTGTTTGTTCTGCCCCTTTTGAGACAGCTTTAATATTATATCACTGTCTTTCGGATTTGTCAAGTACTTTTTTCAAATTCCTTTGAATTTTTTCGTTCTCGGCTCGTCCTTATCTGTCGGACAGTGATTATATTATATCATCTATCCGGGAATTTGTCAAATCAAATTTTACCCAAATATTCCTTTTCTTTTTGTACGAAATCACGGACAGAATTTCCATGCAGCCTTTTACAGGCTTTCCGGACAGAAAAGGCGCCTTTCAGACGCCTTTTTCTATTCATTCTGAAGCAAGAAGCTCCTTATATGTATGAATGTACATCTCCGCCGAGGTAGCCCAGCTGTGATCGCACTCCATAGCTCTCTTTACGAGTTCTTCCCATATGCTTTTATCATTATAGTCGTTCCATGCGCGCTTCACAGCGTCCAGCATATCATTGGCATTATAGGTCTTGAAGGTATATCCGTTGCCATCCTCACCGCCGTTGTCGCGGACGGAATCCCTCAGCCCTCCTGTTTCACGGACTATGGGAACAGCTCCGTACCTCATGGCTATCATCTGTGCAAGGCCGCACGGCTCGCTCTGCGACGGCATAAGGAACATATCCGCGCCTGCATATATCCTGTGTGAGAGCTCCGGCTCAAAGCCAACTGTTACTGATACTCTGTCGGGATATCTTGCAGCCATTTCAAGGAAGAAGTCCTCGTATATCTTCTCACCGCTGCCAAGAATGGCAAACTTGATACCGTCATGTACCATTTCTTCAAACACACAGCGTATGAGATCTATTCCCTTATGTCTTACAAAGCGCGAAACTATGCCGATTATCGGTTCATCGCCCTCTGCAAGTCCGAACTCCTTGATAAGCTCTTTCCTGCACTCAGCCTTTCCGTCAGGCTTTCTGGCTGAGTAGTTCGCCGCTATGAATTTATCCTTTTCGGGATCATAAAGCTTGGTATCTATGCCGTTCATTATTCCGCGGAGCTTATACTGCTTCGTTACAAGTATCCTGTCAAGTCCGTGAGCGTACCACGGGTCCATTATCTCCCATGCATAGCTGGGGCTGACTGTCGTTATCATGTCCGAGGTCTCGATAGCTCCCTTCATCATGTTGACATAGCCGTCGTACTCGATAAGTCCTGCGTTATACATGGGTATCCCCATGAGTTCGCTGAGAACTTCCTTTCCGTACTTTCCCTGATACTCTATATTATGGATAGTGTAAACGGTCTTTATTCCGTCATATCCCTGCTGATACTTATAGTAAACGTTGTAATAAACCGGTATCAGCGCTGTCTGCCAGTCGTTGCAGTTGATAATGTCGGGCGTGAACTTTATATACTTCAGCATTTCAAGTACCGCCCTGTCAAAGAAAACAAATCTTTCACAGTCATCATAGAAGCCGTAAAGTCCGTCTCTTGAAAAATAGTACTCGTTATCTATGAAGTAATAGGTTATGCCCTCATATATCGCCATGAATATTCCGCAGTACTGCTTGCGCCACGAAACGTCAACAGTAATGTTTGCGAGAAATACCATTTTCTCGCGTATCTCAGGCTTTATCGACTTGTAGAGGGGAATGACCACCCTGCAGTCGTGCCTCTTTGATTTTATCGCTTTCGGAAGCGAGCCTACAACATCTGCAAGTCCGCCTGAGGCTGCGAAAGGCACAGCCTCGCTGGCAGCAAATAGTATTTTCATATTCGATCACCGCCGTCAGATCTTACCGCCTTTTCCTATATACAGCGGATATGTCTCGGAGCCCGTAAGCACCTTTGCATTGCTTATCTCTACGTTCTTATCGGTTATAACCGACGATATACTACAGCTCTCGCCGACCCTGGTGCCCTGGAACAGTACACAGTCCTTGACTACAGTATCCTTTCCTATCCTTACGCCTCTGAAAAGGATAGAGTTGATAACAGTTCCCTCGATAATGCAGCCGTCCGCAATGAGAGAATCCTTGATATTCGACTCAAGTCCGTATTTTACGGGACCGTTGTCGCCTATCTTTGTAAATACAGGCATATTCTTCTTGAAAAGCGCATTTTTCTTTGCAGGATCAAGAAGGAGCCTGCTTGCGCTGTAATAATCCTGTATACTGTCTATCCTTGTGAAGAAGCCGTCATGTCTGAAGCCCATTATCTTGAAATCCTTGTTTCCGCTCTGGAGTATCTCACGGGTAAAGCTGTGCTGATTTCTGCTTGCAGCGTCAGCTACTACCTTCTTGAGAAATTCCTTTGTAATGATACACATTTCAAGCCATATGCTGCATTCGCCCTTTATCTGCGGAGCTACGAGAGCGTCCTTGAGGCAGTTGTTCTCGTCGAACTCAAGCACTGTTGCACAGTTGCTCTTTTCGCCGTCATAGAAACTCTTGCTGTAGATAAGGGTGATGTCGGCTTCGTTTTCCATATGCTGCTTGAGGGCAGGGTTGAAGTTGAGGGTCGTAACAACGTCACAGTTGGACATTATCACATACTTTGCATTTGAATGCTCAACAAAGCCCCATATGTTGTTGAGAGCGTCAAGTCTGCCCTTGTATATACCGCCTGTCTGGCTGTACGGAGGGAGCAGATGAAGTCCGCCCTTTTTACGCGAAAGGTCCCAGTCACGTCCCGATCCGAGGTGATCGAGAAGAGAACCGTAGTTTGATTTTGTTATTACGCCTACCTCTGAAACTCCCGAATTAACAAAATTCGACAGAGGAAAATCTATAAGGCGATAACGTCCCCCGAAAGGTATTGAACCCATTGTTCTTGATTTTGTCAGCTCGCTGACATATGAATCATGCATACTTGCAAAGACAAGTCCCAAAACATTATAATTAACACTCATAGTACATTACCTCCGTCAGATATTTTCGCCGATGATCTGTTTCGGCTCTACTACTTTTTCAGCCGACACAGTAACATTATGTCCGACAACGGCAATGCCCCAATTGTCTCTGTTTTCGATCTTTTCGGGACTTGATCCCACGTGAGCACGGTTTTCGATAACGCTGTCGCTACCTATGATAGCGTATTCAACAACAGCTCCCGACTTGATGACAGTTCCGGGCATAACGATACTGTAGTTCACAGTAGCACCCGGCTCGATTGTAACGCCTGAAAACAGAATGGAGAAATCGACTGTTCCGTCGATGGTGCTTCCCTCTGAGATCATGGAGTTCTCAATGCAGGCATTGTCGCCCACATACTGCGGCGGATAGTTGTTGTTGCGTGAATATATCTTCCAGTTCGGATCATAGAGATCGAGAGGAACGTTCGGACTGAGGAGATCCATGTTCGCCTCCCACAGTGAGTCAAGAGTTCCGACATCCTTCCAGTATCCCTCGAACTCATACGCAAAAAGACGCTGTCCGTCTTTCAGCATTGATGTGATTATATCCTTGCCGAAGTCCTTCGACCACGGCTCGCCTTTTTCGCGCTTGGCGTTTGCTTCGTTCTCGTTCTCGATGAGGTACTCCTTCAGCTTTGCCCAGCTGAATACGTATATACCCATTGACGCAAGAGTTGACTTGGGCTCCTTGGGCTTCTCAACGAAGTCTACGATCTGCTTCTTCTCGTCACATATCATTATGCCGAAGCGTGAAGCCTCCGCCTTCGGAACATCTATTACGGAGATAGTACAGTCGGCGTCGTTTGCAACGTGGAAATCAACCATTTTGGAATAATCCATCTTATATATGTGATCACCGCCGAGAACTACCACGTACTCGGGATCGTATCTCTCGATAAATCCCATATTCTGGTATATGGCATTCGCCGTGCCCTCATACCATGAAGCTCCTGCCTGCGTTTCATAAGGCGGAAGTACGTGAACACCTCCATTCATCTTGTCAAGGTCCCACGGCTGACCGTTGCCTATATACTCGTTCAGCACAAGAGGCTGATACTGAGTGAGCACGCCTACCGTATCTATACCTGAGTTGGTGCAGTTTGAAAGTGGAAAGTCAATAAGTCTGTATTTGCCGCCGTATGGTACTGCTGGCTTTGCAACATTCTTGGTCAGCGCATATAATCTGCTGCCCTGACCGCCTGCAAGGAGCATTGCAACGACTCTTTTTTTACTGTACATTGTTATTCCTCCAATACAATTTCCTATCTGTTGTGATCATTTTTCAGACGTTTTTTTCTTCGCCGTAGTCCTTTTCTTCGCAGCCGTTCCGTCAGCAGTCTTTTTAGTCCCTGCCGATGTCTTTTTTGGTACGGCTGTTACGATCTCAGTCTTTTGCTTCGGCTCTCTCTTTTTTGTGGGCTCATACCTGAGATAGATAACCGAAAGAGGAGCGAGGGTCATTGTGATACTGTTATCGTGTCCGTGCATGGGGACGCTTGCAGACCTGAAGGTCTTTTCGGTAACTCCCGAGCCTCCGAACTCCACAGCGTCAGTATTGAAAACAAGCTTGTACCTTCCCTTGTGAGGAACGCCTATCCTGTAGTTCTGACGTTCAACGGGAACAAAGTTGCATACTGCTATGAGCTCCTCGTCATTGTCGTCGATACGTCTGAACGAGATGATACTCTGCTTGTAATCGTCGTTTGATATCCAGCCGAAGCCGTTCCACGAATCGTCGTCCTGCCACAGCGGAGGATTGTCGATATAGAACTTGTTCAGCTTTTCAGAGAACTTCTGCATGGTCTTGTGAGAGTCGAAATTCAGCAGGTTCCAGTCGAGCTGAGCCTTGTAGTTCCACTCGCTCATCTGTGCGAATTCCTGTCCCATAAACAGAAGCTTCTTGCCGGGGTGAGCCATCATATATGCGAGGAACGCACGGTATGAAGCAAATTTCTGCTCGTAACTGCCCGGCATTTTATTGATCATCGAGCACTTTCCGTGTACTACCTCATCATGTGAGATAGGCAGGATATAGTTCTCGGAAAAGGCATAGAAAAATGAGAATGTGAGCTTGTCGTGATTGAACGCACGATATATCGGATCAAGGGACATATAGCTGAGCATATCGTTCATCCAGCCCATGTTCCACTTGAAGTTGAAACCAAGTCCGCCGATATCGGTGGGCTTAGTAACGAGCGGCCACGCAGTCGATTCCTCGGCGATCATCAGAGCGTCGGGGTGCTTGCGGAATACGGCTTCGTTGAGGTGCTTGAGGAACTCTACCGCTTCTAGGTTCTCGTTGCCTCCGTAAATGTTCGCAGCCCATTCGCCCTCGCGCCTGTCGTAGTCAAGGTACAGCATTGAAGCCACGGCGTCGACTCTGAGTCCGTCGATGTGGAACTCGTCGAACCAGTAATTCGCACTTGAAATGAGGAACGAGCATACCTCAGCCTTTCCGAAGTCGAACACACGTGTTCCCCAGGCTTTATGCTCCTTCTTACGGTCGTCAGCGTACTCATAGCAGCAGCCTCCGTCAAACTCGTACAGACCTGCCTCGTCCTTCGGGAAATGTGCGGGTACCCAGTCGAAGATAACGCCTATCCCTGCCTCATGGAACATATCTATCATCTTCCTGAGGTCGTCGGGAGTTCCGTACCTCGATGTGGGAGCGAAATATCCCGTCACCTGATAGCCCCACGAACCGTCGTAAGGGTATTCCGTAAGCGGCATGAACTCCACATGGGTATAGGACATTTTTTTCAGGTACGGTATGATCTCCTTTGCAAATGTCACATAATCGAGAAATTTGTCCTCACCGTAATTCTTCCATGAACCGAGGTGGACTTCATATATATTCACAGGACTCTTGTAAATGCTCACGACGTTCTTTGTCTCGAACCATTTGCTGTCCTGCCATTCATAGCTGCTCTCATATATTTTAGAGGCAGTTCCCGGACGAGTCTCAAAGTGAGGGGCATAGGGATCTGCCTTCATAAGTATCCTGCCGTCTCTGGCTTCGATACTGAATTTATATGCGTCGTACTGCTTGAGCTTAGGTATCTCGGTCTCCCAGATACCCTCGGCTATCATAGACATGGGATTTCTTTTCCTGTCCCAGTTGTTGAAATCTCCCACAACGGAAACACTTACAGCGTTAGGAGCCCAAACCCTGAAAATGAAAACCTTGCTTCTTCCTTTTTTTGCAGAATGAACACCAAAAAATTTATATGCTTCGTAGTTTTTACCCTGGTAAAAAAGGTACAGCGGAAAATCATTGGGATTGTTATTGTTATTGTAAACAGACATAATTCAGCCTCCTTTGCTATAATACATTTTATCAGAATAAGCAGAATTATTCAAGCTTTTTTGGTGATAATGAAAAAAATTCAGACGTTATGCTAATAATAGGCATTACAATTAGTGCATTTTGACATATTTATTTTAGGATTATCTCGGCTTGCTTTGTTAATATGCACAGCAAACGCCTCTTTTTTTCATGTGATAGACGCGATTTGAGTTAATATTTTGTTCACAAAAGGAGGAGTTTTTCCCGTCAACCCGTAACTCTCACACCGATGACGGTAACATCGTCAGAGTGTATCCCGTGATTGAACACCTGTGCCTTTCCGCTTATTTCGTCCACAATGTGTCTGAGGTCGTCGCCGCCGAGAAGGAGCTCCTTTATGAAGGGGTAAGCGCTCTCGGATATGCCGTCGGAGAACATTATGATGATATCGCCGCTCTCAAAATCGCAGTCCTTCACAAAGACCTCCGACGCTTCGTATATGCCTATTGGGAATGTGGGAGAGGTCACCTTCATCACACTGCCGCGGTGTCTTATGAGAGTTGCGGCTGCACCAGATTTTATCACCGTGAGCCCGCACTCGTCAAGGTCGATACGGACAGCGTCAAAGGTCGCAAAGCTCTCCTGCCATGACTTTGTGACCATGACAGAATTAATGAGCTTTATGGCGGTCGAAAAGTCTACTCCACCTGTTACGAGCCTGCGGAAAAGTCCCACTACCATTCTCGACTCACAGGACGCTTCCATGCCTGTTCCCATACCGTCGGAGAGGACAGCGTAAGCCGCTCCGCTGCCGTCAAAGAATACTGTATGAGTATCTCCGTTATCGTCGGAATTATCCGCCCTTGCGGAAACGGCATAAACTTCCATGCCGAAATGCGGCTTTTCGTAACACCTTATGCGTACCTCTTTCCCCGAGCGTACAGGTTCGGTTGAGTCGAGCGAAAGGTGAAGCTCGTCAGCGATAAGGTCACATATACGGGTGCTCGTTTCGGGAGCTTCTTCGCTCCCGAAATATACTTCCACGATAAGGCGGTTCCTGCTGTTGTAACAGGCAATGACATTCTCGGGTATTATACCGAACTTTTCCAGCTTGTGCCTTATGCTCCTGCTGACGGTTTCGGAATAGCTCACATCAATACGCTCCCCTGCGGTGCGGATTATATCCTCCGTTATTTTCAGCTGTTCATGCATAAGGCTTCGGCTCTCCGAAAAGCGCATTTCCATAAGCTTTGCAGCAGCTTTTTCACGTGAGCTCTGGGAAAACACCTCGGCAAGCTCGCCCTTTCTGATGCAGTCGTCAAGCTCATGCGGGAAGCTCTCGGCTGCAAATTCCGTCATATCCGCAAGCTTTGAAAATCCGCGGTATGTATTGCCCCTGTCCGACTTCCAGCAGAATGCGCGTCTGTAGCACAAGGTGCAGACCTTGTCCGAATTTTCCGCTATCTCACGGTCTGTGTCGGCTCCCTTTGCAAGCAGCTGAGATATGCGCTCGGACTCGCTGCGGAGCTCCCTGACAGTACTGGAAAGGAACTTCATTTTCGCACCTATCATCTCGGGAAGAGCCGCAGCGCTCTCATTCCCGGTCCTTATCCACTTATCCGAAAACACAGCCGAAACAGGAATAAATATCACAGCTCCGCATATAATATCTATCATGTTCTCAACGCCCTTGACCGTCATTCCCGTCAGTACTGTCAGCACGAAATTTATCCCTACAAAACAGGCAGCCGCTATGTGATTTTTCTGCCTGTAGAGATAACCCGTAAGCAGTCCCGCGGCAGGCATGAGGACCATATTGTAGCCCACTGACGACGACGAAAGGAAAGCTCCGCAGACCGAAAGAGCTCCGCAGAAAACTCCGCCGTTCTGACGGTAAAAATAAGCTCCCGTAAGAGTAAAAGCCGCCGAAGCTATTATGCCTGCGTTCAGCGTCGGGAGCTCCACAGCGCTCAGCGAAGCTATCAGCATGATATAGACCACTGCACATGAGAAACCGCTGCGCCCCGAAATGTTCACGGTCTTGTGCCGCCTGATATCGAGCAGCACCCTCGATGCCGAATACGCCGTAAATCCCGAAAGCGACGCATAGAAGCCGTAGAACATCAGCTTGAACATGAGCTCGCCTATCACCGCAGAAACGGCAGCTCCCGAAACAAAAACGCTGACGGCAGTATTTATACCGCTGAGCTTCGGGTCGTTTTTCGGCTCAATGAACATCTTTATTATCACTATCAGGGCGAGGGAAGAGAGCTTCACTATATTATGTCCGATATCGCCGCTGATGATACTTCGGACAAGGCTCCCTGCGAAGACCGCCGCCGAATACGGGAGCTCCAGCGCTCCCGAAATGGATATATCCGCAAATGAAGCAACTCCTGCTATCCTTGTTCCTGTCAGAAAAAATCCTGCCGCAGCCGCCAGTGCGTATGCAGCCGCTTCTCCGCCGTACTTCCACGACCTTATCGCCTTTATATTCAGCATTACAAATCACCTCACAAAATTATACGCTCCATTATAACATATGGAGGGTGAGTTTTTGGTCGTAATGCGCCGCTGAAAAAAACAGATTAACCTCATTATTTTCCGCAAAATGTAAAAAGCTGTGCAAACGCACAGCTTTTCGTACTATCTTCTGTCAGCCATATAAAGAAGCGCGTTGCAGACCGCAGCCGCTACGTTGCTGCCGCCCTTTCTGCCGCGAGCGACTATACAGGGTACTCCGCTTTCTATTATCATTTCCTTGGACTGCACCACGTTTACAAAGCCCACTGGCATACCTATGACAAGACG
This sequence comes from Ruminococcus sp., assembly GCF_017549005.1. Classification (GTDB taxonomy): domain Bacteria; phylum Bacillota; class Clostridia; order Oscillospirales; family Ruminococcaceae; genus Ruminococcus. The sequence continues at coordinate 186,399 of NZ_JAFYYT010000038.1, read as the reverse complement.
TGGTACGAAAGTTCCGCTTTCGATATGCTCCTTGAGGCGTATAAGAGCGGTGGGAGCATTCCCCACAGCATATATTATATCCCTGCCCAGCGAAGCAGCCTTGTCAACGGAAACTGCAGCTCTTGTTATGCCCCGTTCAGCCGCTTCGGAGGCTACGTCACTGTCAGCCATGAAGCATTCGACGCTGCAGCCGTGACGTGCAAGTGCAGCCTTGTTTATGCCTGCCTTTGCCATATTCGTATCGGTCACGAAAAGAGCTCCTTCCCTTATGGCAGAAAGAGCGGTTTCCACTGCATTTTCGGAAAAAAACATATTGTCATAGTAGTCGAAATCCGCAGTCGTATGGATAGCCCTCATGACTATCGGCTTTATATCATCGGGAAGCTTTCTCTCCCCCAGCTCGGCTTCTATTATCTCAAAACTCCTTCGTTCTATGTCCTTCGGGAGTATGTATTCAAGCTCCATCATACGCCCTCCTCGATTATCCTGTAGAGCAGCCCGGTATCTATGCTTCTGCGGACGCCCTCAGCAAGAAGGTCGTACTGTCTTTCCTTGTAGGCGTTCCTGTCCACAACTCCGCCGCGGTATGCTATGCCCTTGCTGTCATACAGCTTTTTCACTATGCGCTCGGATACCTGAGAGTTGTCGAATATCCCGTGGATATAGCAGCCGTAAACGCTGCCCGAATAAGCTCCTCCGCAGTCAAGCAGAGGTCGCTCACCGCTGTCTGTGCTGCCCATGTGTATCTCGTAGCCGCTGAACTCAGCGCCGCTGAGACAGCTGAAAAATCCGCCTATATTCCTGAACCTTCCGCTTGTCTGAGTCTGCCTTTTTCCGCCCATGAACACAGTCCTGCACCGCAGGAGCCCCATTCCGCTTATACTGCCGCCGCACTCGCTGTCAAGGGGGTCGGCAATGGTCTCGCCAAGCATCTGATAGCCGCCGCATATCCCGAAAACAGGCACTCCGTTAGCAGCGCTGCGCTTTATCACAGCCTCCATGCCGCTCTCGCGCAGCCACTTCATGTCGCAGATAGTGCTCTTTGTACCGGGAATTATTATCATATCGGGAGTTTCAAGCTCCTCATATCTCGTCACATAGCGGACGGTCACTCCGTCATACTGCGAAAACACGTCTAAATCCGTAAAATTGGATATTTTCGGCAGCTTTATAACGGCTATGTCGATAAGTCCGGCAGACTTTCCCTCAAGCTTTGACGACAGGCTGTCCTCGTCCTCTATATCGCAGTCAAGCTGCGGAACTACCCCAAGAACAGGCTTTCCGCCGCGCTTCTGAAGTATATCTCTTCCGCTGTCGAAAAGGGAAATATCGCCGCGGAACTTGTTCACGACAAGTCCCTTTACCATACTAAGCTCGTCAGTTTCAAGCAGACTGAGAGTGCCGAGGAGCTGCGCGAAAACTCCTCCCCTGTCGATATCGCCCACAAGCACGACGGGAGCCTTTGCGAGCTTTGCCATGCCCATATTGACGATATCGTCGGTTTTCAGATTCAGCTCCACAGGACTTCCCGCGCCCTCGATAACTATGATATCATGCTGTGCGGCAAGCTTGTCGTAGGCCTCTTTTATTTTTGGGATAAGGTCGCGCTTCTGTCGGAAATATTCGGAAGCAGACATATTTCCGACAGCTCTGCCGTTTACTATCACCTGCGAACCGATATTCGTTGTGGGCTTGAGCAGAACGGGATTCATGAGCACCGACGGCTCTATACCTGCCGCCTCCGCCTGCATCGCCTGAGCTCTTCCTATCTCGCAGCCGTCAGCGGTAATGTAGGAATTGAGCGCCATATTCTGCGATTTAAACGGAGCGCAGCTGTACCCGTCCTGTCTGAATATGCGGCAGAGTGCAGCCGCGAAAAAACTCTTTCCTGCGTTGGACATAGTCCCCTGTATCATAATAGCCTTAGCCATTCATTATCCTCCTTATTGCAGCTATAAGCTGCCTGTTTTCAGATACTGTACGCACCGCCGCGCGGAAAAAGCTCCTGTCAAGTCCGCTGTAACCGGCACAGCTCCGGATAAGTATCTTTCTTTCCAGCAGAAGCTCTCCCAAGTCGGTACGCGCTTTGAATAAAATAAAATCAGTATCCGACGGGAACACTTTTACCCCCATATCAGCAAGTTCTGCCGCAAGATATTCCCGTTCGGCTTTTATTAGATCCGTCGTTCTCTTAATGTAATCTTTTTCGTCAAGTGCGGCGATCCCGGCCGCCTGTGCAGGTGCAGAAACGCTCCAGTACTGTCCTGTGCGTGATATTTTTTCCGCAGTTTCGGTGTTTCCGCAGACCGCGTATCCAAGCCTCAGACCTGCCATTGCAAACAGCTTCGTAAACGAGCGCAGAACGATAGTACTTTCGTTCAGGAAGTTCAGCGCTGTAATACGTTCACTTTCTGACGAGAAACCGATAAAGCTCTCGTCACAGAGAAAAAATACTCCTGCCATGCGGCACCTTCCGGCAATTTCCGCAAGCAGCTCGGGTCCTGTTATTTGTCCGGTGGGATTGTTTGGCGAAGCAAGTATGAGCATATCATTTCCTGCTATCCTGTCAAATATGCTCTCCGTCAGCGCAAAGCCTTTTTCTTCATAAAGGAAATGCTCGTTTACAGCACAGCCGTATTCCTCGAGGGCTTTTCTGTACTCGCTGAATGCAGGAGCGCATATGAGAGCCTTTTTCGGTCTCAAAGCTGAAACAATACGGTAAATAAGGTCGTCCGCCCCGTTTCCGCAGACGATATTCTCCGCAGGAACTCCCAGCTTACCGGAAAGCTTTCCGCGTAGCTTGCTGCAAAAGGGATCGGGATATTTTTCCCATTCAGCCGCGGAAGCGATAACAGCTTCCCTGACCTTTTCGGGCATTCCGAGAGGGTTAAGGTTTGCCGAAAAGTCAAGGCAGATATCCAGTGACAGGTCGTTTCCGCCGTGATGTCGGTTCAGCATAGGACACCTCCGAAAAGCAGAGCCCTGACCAACAAAGCTGCCGCAAAAACAAGGGCTGAGCTTGCGTACATGAGCCTGTTTGCACGGCGGATATCCTCATTTTCGATATCTCTGACCGCGTCGCCGATGAACTCCTTTTTGTGGAGCTCTCCGAAATAATAAGCGTCCCCTGCGAGCCTTACGCCGAGAGCTCCCGCGCAGGCAGACTCGGTCTGTGCGGAGTTGGGACTTGCGTGCTTTCTTCTGTCTCTTTTCCAGATACGATTGGCTCCCCTGCCGTCAAGTCCCGTAACAGGAGCACACACTATCATCGCAAGTGCAGTTATACGTGAGGGAAGATAGTTGAGAACGTCGTCCAGCTTTGCCGCACAGCGCCCGATGTCAGCGTATTTCTCATTTTTATAGCCTATCATGGAGTCCATAGTGTTTGCCGCCTTGTAGAAAAAACCGAGTACAGCTCCGCCGAGAGCCATATACATCACGGGAGCCGTCACACCGTCGGAGGTGTTTTCCGCAACTGTCTCCACCGCCGCGCGTATAATGCCGTTTTCGTCGAGAACAGCCGTGTCTCTGCCAACTATCATGGATACAGCTTTCCGCGCTCCCTCAACATCTCCCGAAGCGATTTTCCTGTAGACCTTCATGCTCTCGTCACGGAGACATCTTGCCGCCATGAGGTAGTAGCACATCACGCCCTCAACTATCGCTCCGAGCCACAGGCTGATACTGTAGCACACAATGAGTACCGCCAAAGGAACTGCAGCCGAAACAGTCAGAACAGTTACCGCAAGGAAAACTCCTCCCTTACGGAGCCTGCCTGCAAAGCGTCTGCGGACAAAGTCTTCCAGCCGTGAAATGAATCTGCCGATAAGCCTTATCGGGTGAGGCATAGTATATGGATCGCCCACGGCGCAGTCAAGCGCCGCGCCAATAATAAGCGGTATCACCGCTGCCAAGTAGTTCATATCTTCTCCGTTACCGTTATTTTTTTTCCGTCAAACTCAGTGACAAAGCCGTGACCGTTGGCGGTATGCCAGTCGTAATAGCTCTTTTCCGGAACCGCGAAATGCTCCATTACCGCCATTATCGTACCGCCGTGCACAACAAATGTAAGATGTGCGTCGTCGGGCTCATTTTCAAGACAGCTCAGGAAACCGTCAATACATCTCTTCCTGAAATCCGCAGGGCTTTCACCGTTTGGGAAAGGCGCTTCGCCGCCGCTGTCTATCCAGCGCTGATAGCGGCTGTCAAGACTGAGCTCTATGTAGTTTCTGCCCTCGAAATCCCCGAAATCGCACTCCCTGAGAGCTTCGCAGATTGTGGGCTGAGTATCGGGAAAAATAAGCTCCGCCGTCTGCAGACAGCGCTTCATGGGGCTTGCAATGAGCTTTCCGCAGGGCGGATAATTTATGGCTGCAAGCTCTGCTATCCCCGCAAATGAAAGCGGCTCGTCAGTCCTGCCTATGTAGCGCATATCAAGGTTGCCCTCGGTCTTTCCGTGGCGTATAAAGTCAATCCTCATTCCTGCCGCCTTTCAGGAAAACAGGTATCCCGCAGATAACTCTGACAACGGTATCGCTTGCAGAGGAGATCATACAGCCGCACCTGCCTGTTTCCTCGCGGCGCCTGCGCTCGGACTTCTCAACAGGTACGATACCGCAGCCTATCTCGTCCATGATGATGACTGCATTGCCGTTTTCCGCGCAGAGCTTCTTCGTGAAGTCCAGCGGACTCGCTCCCTCAGCGATAAGCCGTTCGATCAGCCTGTGATAGCTGTTTATGCACTTCGCCGTAAAAGCTTCTTCAAAAACGCAGACAGAGCCGTTGACGATTTCGGACTCATCAAACCCGAACAACTCACAGGCAGCAGCCGTCTTTCCCTGATATGCTCCTCCGACTACAAATTTCATGCCATGACCTCCATTATCCTGTATGTGACAGCGGCGGCAGCTGCGACCGAAAGCTCGCAGACCTGCAGGAACCAGCCTGCAAGGTCGCCTGTAACACCACCGAATTCCTTATATGCCATGCGATGATAGTACATCATCGTTAACAGTGCGGCAGCTGCCGCAGAAACACCTGCAGCCGTACTCACCGCCGCCATTGCACAGCAGCTTGCGGCTGCCGCGAAAGAAAGGGCGAAAAGCGCCGCGTTTCTATGTGTATAGATGGTAAAAGCAAACAAAGTACCTTCTTTTTTCGCAGCCCTGAACGTTACGGCAGCAAGTCCGCTGAGAGAACGGGAAAGCACATATCCGCAGGCAGCGACTGCCGCCGCAGAAGTCCCGTGAAGCTCCGACAGCAGCGCAGTATAAAGCAAAAGATATGCTCCAAGCTTTATAGCCGCGAAAGCCCCTATGTGAGAGTCGCTGAGTATCTCGAGCTTACGCGCTTTGCCGCCCCATGAAGCCCTTGCGTCGCAGGTGTCGCAGAAGCCGTCAAGGTGTATGCCGCCTGTTACTGAGACCGTCAGCGCAACAGCTCCTGCGCCGAACAGGAAATTCCCCATGCCAAGCCATATGCAGAACTGCTCCCACAGCATGAACATAATACCTGCAACGGCTCCCACAAGAGGAAAAAAGCACAGCGCATAGCGGCGGTTCTCGGGCTTCCATTCAATATGCGGCATTGGGATCCGCGAATACATCTGAAAGGCAGTTATCAACGATCTTATCATACGAGCTCCCCTTTCAGAGCCGTGGGGATACCGTAAACGCACTCGACCACATTGTCCGCAAACTCAGCTATACCACTGTTTATCCGCGCTATCTCGCTTACGAAAGCCATAATGTCCGCGGAATAACTGTTACCGTCGCTTCCGACCTCGTTTGTAACGATAACGAGCTGTGAAGCAGTCTCCCCGAGTCGCCTTATATCGCTGATTATCTTACCTGACGGCCTGAGTACCGCTCCGCCTGTGTACATCTCGTTTGCACAGAGATTCCCTATACATTCCAGGAGAATACCGCAATCGGCAGGCAGATGGAGCTTGCCGACATCACGGGGACACTCTACAGTTATGAAGTTCCTGTTCTTCCGCGCTTCACGGTGACGGGCGATTATCTCGTATGCGTCGTCCCCGACGGGCTCCATAGTGGCGATATAGTATTTCTGCCCTGCAAAGTTCTCCAGTACCTTTTCCGCATAGCTTGATTTACCGCACTTTGAACCGCCTGTAACAAGTGTTGTCATTTCAGTTCCACATACCTTTCTATGCCCAGACCGTCAAATCTGTGTGAGTTGTAGTATATCGCCGCAGCTCCGTCAAGAAGAGGAAGAAGAAGTATACCGCCCGTGCCCTCCCCGAGTCTCAGCTCACCGTCTATCACCGCGCGGAGACCAAGCTTTTCAAGAAGTCCTCTTCCTGCAGGCTCCGCAGAAACATGACCTGCAAGCATATAATCCACAGACGCAGGAGCGATCATTGACGCGAGAACAGCCGCAACTGCCGAAATAACGCCGTCAATGACGACAGTTACACCGTAATGGGCACCCCCGAGAAAAAGACCGGTCATGCCGCCTATCTCGAAGCTTCCAAGCTTTGCAAGGAGCTCCACCCCGTTGTCGGAAAACGGAGAATTTATCTTTATAGCACGCTTTACGACTGCAATTTTACGCTCAAGTCCGTCAGATGACAGACCTGCGCCTCTGCCTGTTACCGCATCGGGCGGCAGTCCGAGAAGCACCGATGAAAGGGCAGCTGTGGGAGTCGTATTCCCGATACCCATTTCACCCGTAACAATGAGCTTTATGCCCTTGTTTGCAAGCTCACCTGCAATGTCCATACCCGTTTGTATAGCCTGTTCAGCCTTAGCGGCGGACATTGCGGGACCGACAGCTATATTCGCCGTACCCTTGCATATCTTCCTGTTGATAAGTCCCCTGCAGGCTATATCACGGGCAATTCCGATATCCACGGCAACGACCTCGGCACGGTAAACGTCTGCGAGAACATTTATATTCGACCGTCCGCAGGCTATCTCCTTAGCGCAGGCAGCAGTCACCGAATTATCGGACTGTGTAACGCCCTCGGCAACAACGCCGTTATCAGCGCACATGACGACTACAGCGCGGTTGAAGATATTGGGCATATCGGTGCGCTGAACAGCCGCTATCCTGTTCCACATCTCCTCGAGCACACCGAAGCTGCGGAGGGGCTTTGCCACCGAGTCCCAGCGAGCCTGTGCAAGGTCGGCGTATTTCCTGTCAACAGGCTTTATATGAGCTATCCTATCCATAAATGCCTCCAAACTCCGCACAAGCAGCTGCAAACCGCTCGGCAATACTGATATCTGTATAAAAGTACAGGTGCGGAAAGCCTGCGTAAAGCGATTTCCCGCCGTGTATGCAGCTCCACTCCCTGCCGTCAGCCTTCCGTGCCGTGAAGCTGCTGCCGCAGTCTGTGCTGTCCCAGTAATGGAACTCATGAGCCGCTATTTTCTGACCTTTGCGGCATATAAGACTGTCTTCGCAGGCAGTGAGAGTAACGTAGCCGAAACGCTGCAAACGCGCTGTCTCATAGGCAGTCCCGTTCAGAACTCCCGCCATTTTGTGTTCCAGTCCGTCTGTCGTTTTCATTGCTTCGTGCAGATACATAAATCCGCCGCATTCGGCGATAGTTGGCATTCCCGAAGCTACCGCGCTCTTTACTGCCGCAAGCATTCCGCGGTTCGCTGAGAGCTCATCGGCATGAAGCTCGGGATAACCGCCGCTGAGAAACAGTCCGCAGCAGTTTTCGGGGAGCTTTTCATCACTTATGGGCGAAAAGAACTGTATTTCGCAGCCAAGCTGTTCCAGAAGCTGAAGATTTTCGTCATAAATGAAGCAGAACGCCTTATCCTTTGCAACAGCAATTTTTGGCTTGCCATTCCTAAAAAGTCTTTTCACTTTTAGCGGAGAATATTCGGGAAGCGGAGCCTCCGCAGCAGCAAGCAGCTCATCGAGAAGTATATGCTTCTCAGCAAGTGCTCCGAGCTCCAGTGTTTTTTCTTTCAGATCAGCGACCTCGTCAGCTGTTACAAGTCCCAGACGGCGGCTTTCCAGCGAAAAGCTGTTCACGGGAAAACAGCCGAAATAACGGGTACCGAGCTTTTCACAAATTCCCCTTGCAAGAGGCACAAGGCGCTCGGGGAGCCTGTTGAAAATGAAGCCTTTTATCCTGTTCGGGACTTCATAGTCAATGAACCCCCTCATAACTGCGCCTATGGACTCAGACGCACCCTTGCAGTCGATGACGACCACCGACGGAGTCTCCGTCGCCATAGAGACGGAATGAGCAGAACCCCGTCCGCCGACTCCGTCATAGTAGCCCATAACTCCTTCTATCACCGATATATCGCTGTTTTTACTGTTCATGCAAAGTAAATTTCTCAGCGTATTGTCATCGCAGAAAAAGCTGTCAAGATTGTAGGACTCCGCGCCGATAATGCTCTTGTGGAACATAGGGTCGATGTAATCGGGGCCGCATTTGAAGCTGCTCACTGACAATCCGCGGGCTTTCAGCGCCGCAAGAATTGCACAGACTATGGTAGTTTTGCCGCAGCCGCTGTGAGTACCGCCTATCAACATTCTTTTCATGGGCGTTTCCTCTTTATTATCCATATGGGATTTTCAGCGCTGAGCATAGTATGACTGCCGACTTTTCGGGTACGGGTAACGGCTATCTGAGTGATCTCCGCTTCAAGTCCGAGCTTGTCAAAAATTGCTGTACACTGAGAAAGTGTTTCCAGTGATACCGCAGTAACGGTCAGCCGTAAATTGCGGTTCATAGCTGCGGCTGTTTCGATAATACCACACAACTGACCACCCGAACCGCCGATAAATACCGAATCGGGAACAGGGAGCTTCTCAATGATCTCTGCCGCCTCACCGCTGTAAATTTCTATATTATCGCAGCCGAACTTCACCTTGTTCTGCCCTATAAGCGAAACAGCTTCAGGGTTCTTTTCAACAGCACAGACCACGCCGTTTCCGCAGCGCATAGCCATTTCCACTGCCACCGAGCCCGTGCCGCTGCCGATATCCCAGCAGACGCTGTCAGCGCCTATATCAAGTCCCCCGACGACTGCCGCCCTTACTTCACACCTGGTCATCGGAACCTTGCCCCTGATGAACTCCTCATCGGCAATACCGCAGGGAACGAACCTCTCATAACCGGGATTTTCACATAGCATGACGCAAAGCCCGTCCGTATCAGTCTCTGCAAGCTCCGAAGCCTTGCCGCTCAGTATCAGCTCATCGTCGTAGCCGAGGTTTTTGCCTATATATATGGAAACGTCACCTATTCCGTACTCGCACAGACGACGGCAGACATCTGCTGCCGTAACATCTCCGCCGAGGAGAAAAAATGTCTTTTTGTGAGCTCTCACGTTTCTCACGATACTTGCTTTTTTACCGTGAAGACTCACAAAAAAACAGTCCGACCATTCCTTTCCGAGCTTTGCACAAAGGTAAACAGGTGAAGAAATACCGCATATCACCTTGGGAGCATACTTTGCAAGCTTCTCGTTCAGTTTCTTTGCGCCGCTGAAAAATCCGCAGTCTCCCGACATGAGAACAGCTGCAGAGGCAAAGCTGTTTTCCTCGATATAGCGCACTATCTCATCGCTGCGGTACTCCGCGAGCACAGGCTTGCCCAACGATTTAAAGGGCTCCAGCATCCGCTCTGCACCTATGAGGACTTCCGCCTCCTCAATGGCTTCTGCCGCTTCTCTTGTCAGCGTTTCAGCGCCTTCCATGCCCGTTCCCACTATGTATATCTTCAACTCTTCACCTCATTTCATCGAGTATTTCCTTTATTTTATCGGCTGTAAAGCCCTTTTCCGCAGGTCTTGCAAGTACGGCGACTTCAATGCCGCATATCTTCGCCGCCTCAAGCTTTTCGGGGAATCCACCGACAGCTCCGCTCTCTTTTGTCACAAGAAGCTCCGCGCCGCTTTTTCTGATGTGTGCAATATTCTGTTCAACAGAAAAAGGTCCCTTTTCAAGTATGAGCCTGTCCTCACTGAATCCCAGTTCTACACAGTTTTTCCGCACTTCTTCCATTGGCAGGGCTCTTATCCATATCCTTTTGTCAAAGCCTCGGACTTCCGCAAGACGCGGCAGTTCCTTGCTGCCGAGAGTGCTGAGAACAGTTTTGTCGGAGCTGTTCAGTATTTCCACAAGCTCGTTCATACTTGCGGCTGCAATGCAGCCCGAAAGCTTCTCAGGTGTGCGTATGAGCCTGTAACAGGTCATTCCGAGCATACCGCAGGCAGTCCTGATATTCTTCGTTACCTCTTCCGCATAGGGGTGGGTCGCGTCTATGACAGCCCTGCATTTCAGGCGAAGAATTAGTTCCCTGATACCGTTGTCGTCAAGCCTGCCCACAAGCTTTTTTATGCAGCTGCTTTCCGGCAGCAGCTCCGCACCGTACTCCGTAGCTACTGAAACAGCGGCACTGATACCTTTTTCACCGCAGTATTCGGCTATTTCCCTGCCCTCTGTAGTTCCGCCGAAGATAAGTACCCTACACATTGCGGTAGCCCCTCGGAGTGACCATTTTCCCGTTTACGACCTTAGTCTCCGAGTTCCCGATGAATACCGTCGTGAACATATCCACCTGCGTATCTCTCAGCTCACCGAGGGTAAGTATCCTGCTTGACTGCCCCTCCCTGCCGATATTGCTGACGATACCGCAGACAGTTTCGGGAGAGCGGTATCCGAGGACAATGTCGCAGGCTTTTTGCAGGTAGTCAGCGCGTTTCTTCGAGGACGGATTGTACAGAGCGATCACGAAGTCGCCCTCCGCCGCACAGCGGAGACGCTTTATTATCTTCTCCATAGGCGTGAGAAGGTCGGAAAGGCTTATAAGCGCAAGATCATGAGTCATGGGAGCGCCGAGAACTGCTCCGCCGCTGAATGCAGCCGAAACTCCTGCTATAACTTCGATATCGACCCCGGGATAGTTCACGGAAAGCTCGATAGCAAGCCCTGCCATGCCGTAAAGCTGACTGTCGCCGCTGCACACAAGAGCCACTTTTTTTCCGCCTGCGGCGTTTTCAAGAGCAAGCTCCACACGCTCGCGCTCTTGCTTCATGCCTGTGGAGATGCACTCCTTTTCGGGATAAAAGCGCTTTATCTGTTCTGTATAAACTGTATACCCCACAACTATATCACTGTCGAGCACAGCCCTTTCGGCTTCAAGGGTGATACCGTCCCTGCTGCCGCAGCCAATGCCTGCAACATAAAGCTTCATAGTGTTATTTCCTTTTCAAAATCAAGATATACGGGCTTTTCGGCAGCTGCCACCGTCACGCCGTCAGACGCGGTCTTTTTCATTATCAGCTTACCGCCGCTGCAAAGTACAGCGCTTCTTTCGCAGACATTATCCGCTCCCGTTGTTTCGAGAACAAAGCCGGAGCTTTCAAAATCGCCGCTTACAGCCATAAGCTCCTCAGCAGTATAGGTATTCAGCTTTATCCCCATACTTCCGCAGAACTCACACAGTCCCGCTTCGTCCTTTTTGATATCGATAGTAGCCGCCTCCGACACCGTGCCGATGTCGATATTATGCTGCTCAAGAGCTTCGCTGACAGCTTTTCTCACTGCTTCGGCGGAAGTCCCTTTCTTGCAGCCGATACCGAGGACTATATTTCTCGGGACGAGATTGAGAGTGACGGGGAAAGGCTTCTTTCCTGTATCTCTGCTGACGCATATACCTGTCCTGCACACGCCGAACTCCGTAAGCTCTGAGGGCAGTCCGCCGTGCCTGTAATCGCTGCAGAAGCCTATCTTTTCATCGTCGAGGACTTCCGCGGCTATCTCCTTTGCCGCTTTCAGGTCTGTAATTATCAGGCCGTTTGCCGCAGCAAAGCTGTCAGGAGAAAAGCGGCCTCCGACGTCAGTTGCGGTAGTTATGACTGCCTGTGAACCGAGCCTTTCTGCAATGACCTCCGCAAGGCGGTTCGCACCGCCTATATGTCCCGAAAGCACAGGGATAACGAACTTTCCGCAGTCGTCCATGACAATTACGGCAGGGTCGTCGGCTTTCGTACCGAGATAGGGCGCAACTGCGCGGACTGCTATGCCGCAGGCGCAGACGAAAACAAAGGCGTCGGAGCGCTCGAAAAGGCGTCCGACCATGCTCCCCATATTCCAGAATACAGCCGAATTATCATCGGTGTGCTTATGAAAACAATAACGGCTCACCTTGTGCTCGGCTTCAAGCAGTCCCCCTACTCTCAGGGAGAGCTTCCTGCCGTTTTCGGTGACCGAAAAAACAGCTATATTCATATTTTCTCTGCCTTTCTGAACTCAGTTTCAAATGTTTTGTCGTAGAGCTTTGACAATTCGTAATCGTTTCCGAGGAAGCCGCCCACAGTTATAAGAGCGGTCTTTGTTATGCCGTTTCTTTCCGCAGCTTCGTGAAGCTCCGCAACTGTACAGCGCACCACCTTTTCGTCCTCCCACGTAGCCTTGTACACGATAGCCGCAGGAGTATCGCCGCTGTATCCGCCTTTGATAAGACGCTGTGAGAGCTCCTCCGTCATGCCTGCACTGAGGAATATGACCATAGTGGCATTATGTGCTGCAAGGCTCTCAATACTCTCCTTTTCGGGGACGGGAGTCCGCCCTGCCATTCTTGTGAGGATAACGGTCTGCGATACGTCGGGAAGAGTGTATTCCGCTCTCAGCGCAGCCGCAGCTCCGCAGAAGGAGCTGACTCCGGGAGTGACCCTGTACGGTATATCCAGCTCGTCAAGCCTGTCCATCTGCTCGCGGACAGCTCCGTAGACCGAAGGGTCGCCTGTATGGAGACGGACAGTATTTTTCCCGTCAGCCTCGGCATTTTTCATTACATCTATTACCTCGTCAAGGTGCATGAGTGCGCTGTTATGTATCTCGCATCCCTCCTTTGCATACGCAAGGAGCACGGGATTTACGAGAGAGCCTGCATATATTATGACGTCTGCATTTTCGATGAGCCGCTTTCCTCTCAGGGTTATAAGGTCGGGAGCTCCGCAGCCCGCACCAACAAAATCAACCATTTTCTTCACCTGTAATCGCCTGTATAAGTTGGTCCGCAAGGGACGTTTTTATTAAAAGCTCGCGCTTGAATGAAAAAGCTATGGCAGCTATCCTTGCTTCTCCCTTTACTCTTGCATTGAGGTAGCTTTCCATACGCTTTTCAAGGACTTCCGCAGTTTTTTCAAGGTACCCCTTTTCATCGAGGATATCCATTGCCGCGTCAGCCGTTGCACAATCGGGAAGCTTTCTGAGGGTATCCATGTCGGCTCCTGCAAGGACTCCGCAGGTGACCAGCACGTCCATACGCCCGTCAGCCCATGAGGAGTGGGTATTCATAATACCTGCACCAAGCTTTACCAGCTTGCCTATATGACCGACAATGAGTATGCTCTCAAAGCCAAGCTCCAGCCCGATATCTATAGCCTCGCCGATGAAGTTGCTGCACGTAACGCTTCTTTCCAGCGAAAAGGACAGCTCGTTCTGCACGAAGCTCTCACTGTAATTTCCAAGTGTGAGGAGCATATTCCTCTGCCCCTCGGCACGGCGCATTTTCGCCTCGGTGCGGATAGTCTCCACAAGTGCAGCATTGCTCATGGGTTCCACGATACCGCTTGTGCCGATTATGGAAATACCGCCCTCGATGCCCATTCGCGGATTGTATGTCTTCTTTGCTATCCCAATTCCGTCAGGAACTGATATTTTCACGCGGAAACCGCCTGAGTAACCGTATTTTTCGGCAATTTCCATGACAGCTTCGCATATCATCCTCCGCGGCACGGAATTTATGGCAGCTTCGCCCACAGGCTGGTCAAGCCCTGCTTTCGTGACTCTGCCGATACCCTCGCCGCCGATTATCTCAACACCGCTTTCCGCTGCCGAGACTTCTGCAAAGACCTTTATCCCGTTGGTTATATCGGGGTCGTCGCCGCTGTCCTTGACTATGGCACATGAGGCTGCTCCGCCGCCGAGCTTCTGCCCGGTAACGTCAAGGCAAAGCTTTATCCCCCTGGGAGTCATAAGCTCCACATACTCAGCTTTTCTGCCCGTCATGAGCATTTCCGCAGCAGCCTTTGCGGCAGCTGCCGCGCATGAACCTGTTGTATAACCGCAGCGGAGCTTCTCCTTTCCCCTGCAAATGTATTCCTCAAGCTTCATCTGAACTTCTCCCTGCCGTTGACTATGAAAAGTGTGAAATATCCGGGCTCTCCGTCAATATCCTCCACAGAACCGTATATCCTTTCGGTGTCAAGTCCGCAGTCGGACACGACCTTTGTACAGTCGGAAAGCCCCTTTTCCCTTATGAGTTCAATGAGCTCTGCCGCTTTTCTGCCTGCTTTCATTATGACCTTTGTTCCGCTGAGCCCGAGAGCTTTTTCCATATCGCCGCAGCTGCAAGGTATGATATGCAGCTCCTCGCTGCCGAGGCAGAGCGGCTCCCTTACAGCGGCAGCAGCCGCACAGAAGCTGGTCACTCCGGCGCATACCTCCACATCAAAGCCTGCCTGTTCGACGCGGCAGGCGATGTATCCGAATGTGGAATACACCGATATATCGCCGAGAGTAAGGAATGCCACATCTCCGTCTTCAAGCTCCCTGCAAAGCATGGCTGAAAGCTCCCCGTGATTCCTGTCAAGTCTTTCCCTGTCGCTGGTCATGAGGAAATCGAGGTATATCACACGCTTGCGGGACAAGTCCACGGCTTTCTCCGCTATCGAAAGAGCAAGCGAGCTCTCCCCGTTCGTGCGCGGTACGGCTATGACTCTGCACCTTTCCAGTATACCCACCGCTTTCAGCGTCATGAGCTGCGGATCGCCTGCTCCAACGCTTACGCCATAGAGCTTTCCCATTACTGCTCCATAAGCTCTGCAGAAACTGCAATGAGCTTTTCCATATCGAGCTGCTCTATACGTGCAGCCTCGGGAAGTCCCTGTGATTTCAGTGCGGAATATACCCTTTCCTTAGGTATTCCCATAACTGACGAAAGAGAATTTGCGAGGGTCTTTCTTCTCTGTGAAAAGCCTGCCTTGACCACTTTGAAGAAGAACTTCTCGCTCTCCTCGTCAAGGCGCTGCTCCTTGTTTATATCTATCCTCATGACAGCCGAGTCCACATTGGGCGCAGGCATGAAGCTGCCCCGTGAAACATCAAAAAGCTTCTTCACCGTGCCGTAGTAATTCACTCCCACGGTGATAGCTCCCGACTCGCGCGAGCCCACCTTCGCGCACAGGCGCTGTGCAGCCTCCTTCTGTACCATTACGGTAATGGACTCTATGGGCAGACGGCTCTCAAGGAGCATCATAATGATGGGGGACGTAATGTAATACGGCAGATTTGCGCACACCGCAACGTGAAGCCCCTTGAACTCCTCGTCTATAAGCCTGTGCAGATCGCATTTCATTACGTCCTCGTTGATGATCTTTACATTGTCAAAGTCCGCAAGTGTCTCCGCAAGTATAGGCAGCAGCCTCTCGTCTATCTCCACGGCAGCCACCTTGTCTGCTCTTTTTGCAAGCTCCGCCGTAAGGACTCCGATACCGGTTCCTATCTCAAGAACTCCGAAGCCCTTGCAGGCGTTGCCGTATTCTGCTATTTTCGGACAGATATCGGGATTGATTATGAAATTCTGTCCCAGCCCCTTTGAAAAGCTGAAGCCGTGACGGGACAGTATATCCTTCACTGTTCCGATGTTGGTTAGATTCATTGAGTACTCCTTAAATGCTGTGGCGCTGTTTCTCGGAAAACTCAGTGCGCTTTGCGTCGTTGAGCTTTTCCATTGTATTCACCAGATAATCGGCAGAACGGTAGGCTCTCTGAAAATCCATGTCCTTGAAATAGACCTTAAGATCCACAAATTCGCCGTCGATAACAATATCCATCTGTCCGATCTGTCTGCCCACGTACTTCCGTGCTACGTACTTAATGTACTCATCGATCTCACAACTGTTCATTTCTCCGCCAATAACGTTGATTTTCATACTAAAGCCTCCTGTTCATAGATAAAATTTGTTTATACCCGTTTACGGGGGATTTATGTTAGTTTATGACGCTGAGCTTTTCAGCCAGCTCGGCTTTGGCTATGACCTTCTCGCCGCCGTCCCTGTCAATAAGGATAAGCTCCTTGCCGTTTGAGCAGATAACGCCCTCGCTGCATATGGTATAGTCAAGGACTCCCTTGCAGAGCACGGTCTCAGTCTCATCTGGACTAATCCTTACAAGCACACGGCTTCTCGGGAAGATACCGGGGTTCTTATCACCTGCCGCCGCATTTTCCTTTTCGTTCCTCTCGGCTTCGCGCATTCTCTCCTCAAGGTAGAGCTCACGGGGAGACTTTGTCTTTGACTTCACGTCGCCCTTTCTCTGGCTTTTTCTCAGAGGTTCGCCGCCGAAGAGAAGAGTGAACGCATTTATGAAGCCGAATACGGCCTTTATGAGCCTTACAGGGAAAAGCAGCACCGACTTCCATATTGGCTCGCGGGCTTCCTTTTCCTGCTTGTAGGGCTGACGGATAAAGTAATAGTTGCCCTCGGCGTCGTTTTTCGGTTCAAGGAGGTCATTGCCCTCCTCTGCAAAGAGAGTGTCGATAGTTCCTGCGTTCTCGTCAACTGCGAGGACAGAGCTTGCGGAATAGCCGCTGCCGCCCTCGAGGGCGCGTCCTCTCGTTGAGCAGAATATCCTGTCGTCCGTAGCCGACCAGCAGGGAGAGTCCTCCTCGGAATGACCGTCGGTGAGCTCATCGTAGTCGCCGCGCTCGTCAAAGACAGCAAGATGACCGTCGAGGATAGCGGCTATCCTGCCGTTTTTATAGGCAATGCTGCCGATATTCCTGTTCATTCCCGTGTAGATGTGTCCCTCGGGAGCTTTCGGCGACTCAGCGCTCTTTCTGTAGATAGCGCCCATTCCGCCAAGTACCGCCGAGTAGATGAAATCCTCCTTTGCGGCGGAAACTCCGTTTATCTTCACGAAGCGCGATGCGTCGGGGTAATAGTCTATATCCTCCCTGAACATGGCACCTGCGCCCGAATGTTTCCACTCCTTGTTCTTGTTTATCTCATTGACTGTATCAGTGTACTTTTCCGCCCTTTCACAAGGGAGTTCCGTTATCTTTCCGTCGCTGCACAGAAACATATTATTGCCCGATATGTAAACGATCTTCATGTGTACTTCAAATTCCCTCCATTCTTCTGCATACCGCCTCGGCACATTTCATGCCGTCAACTGCGGCGGAAACTATTCCTCCTGCATAGCCTGCACCCTCTCCGCAGGGGTAGAGCCCCTCAAGGGATACGGACTGCAGGTCGTCGCCGCGGTCTATACGCACAGGAGAACTGCTCCTGCTTTCGATGCCTGTAAGCAGCGTATCGCTGTCGTCAAAGCCTTTTATCTTCCTGCCCATTTCCTTTATGCCGTCTTTCAGGGATCGGCACACGTAATCGGGAAGATATTCCTCAGGAGCCGCAAACTTCACCGCAGGACGGTAGGACGGCCTGACTCTGCCGAAACTTACGCTGACGCGGCCGTTCATGAAGTCCCCCAGCACTGCCGCAGGAGCACGGTAATCGCTGCCGCCTGCAATGAACGCCTTTTCCTCCAGCTCGCGCTGAAAGTACATTCCTGCAAGAGGGTGGTCGCTGCCGTAGTCCTCAGGACCCACATTCACAAGGAGAGCGCTGTTCGAGTTCTCCGCGTCACGGGCAAAAAAGCTCATGCCGTTGACTGCCAGCCTGCCCTCCTCCGAGGAAGCTGCCACTACGTGACCGCCGGGGCACATACAGAATGTGTAAAGCGTCCTTCCGTTGGGAAGATGCACCGAAAGCTTGTAATCTGCGGCTTTCAGCGCAGGGTGTCCGGCAAAGTCCCCGTACATAGCCCTGTCGATATCGGTGCGGAGATGTTCCGCTCTCACGCCTACAGAGAAGCTCTTCTGGGAAAGGCTTATCTTTTCGTTGTAAAGCATTTCAAAGGTGTCTCTTGCGCTGTGGCCTGCCGCAAGTATAAGGCTGTCAGTCGGCAGTTTACAGGTCTCGCCGCCGTGAGTGAAGCTTACAGAGACAAGCCTGCCGTTTTCAGCTTCAAAGCCGCAGAATTTCGAGTCGAACCTTACCTCTCCGCCAAGGGCTGTGACCCTTTCGCGCAGAGCCTTTACAGCTCCGCGGAGCTTGTCCGTGCCGATATGTGGCTTTGCAAGGTAGAGTATCTCCCCGGGAGCGCCGAACTCCACAAGCCTTTCAAGTATCCAGCCTATACGGCTGTCCCTTATGCCTGTGGTGAGCTTTCCGTCGGAAAAGGTACCTGCGCCGCCCTCGCCGAACTGCACATTGCATTCGGGGTCGAGCTTTCCGCCGTTCCGGAACTCCTCTACTGCCCTGCAGCGCCTGTCAACATCGCCGCCGCGCTCGAGGACGATGGGTCTTGCGCCTGCCATTGCAAGCACCAGTGCCGCAAACATACCTGCAGGACCGAAGCCCACTATAACAGGTCTTTTTCCGCAGCGCCGGACTGTGGGTACAGCATACTCCACAGGCTCGTATTTTGAGGCGTTTTTCAGCGTCCTGAGGAGCTTTTCCTCATTTTTCGCCTCTATATCAAGTGATATCGTGAAGTGAACGTCGCTTTTCTTCCGCGCGTCCACGGATTTTTTCGCAAGCTTTACGCTTATTATCTTATCACGGCTTATTCTGAGCTTTTTCTCACACAAAGCCGCAAGGTCTGAAAAATCGGTATCAAGAGCCGCTCTTATGGCGCCGACTCTTATCATTTGAGTTCACCCCTCAGTGATTCGGCACAGTTCCTGCCTGCAAATATTCCCGACGACCACGCCCATTGCAGGTTATAGCCGCCGCAGTCTCCGTCAACGTCCAGTATCTCACCGCAGAGAAAAATACCTTTTTCACTCCTGAGCTGCAACCTTTCATCAACGCAGTCGCCGTTGATACCGCCCGAGGTCACCTGCGCTTCCTTCCACGGGGCGCTGCCGAGAACGTCGAAGTCGAGGTTCTTTATGAGCTGTGCCAGCTGTCTCAGTTCCGTATCGCGGAGCGATGATATCTCGTCAGTGAGCGAGCGGCCGAGAGCGCGCTTTGTAAGGTAATGTGCAAGGCTTCTCGGGAAGAGTCCCGTGAGAAGCTCCTCGGTGGTATGGCTGCCGCGCTGATACTGTATTATGCGGAGGTAGCCCACAAGCTGTTCGGTGTCCATATCTGCTGCAAGGTCCAGCCTGAGTGTGAGCTTTCCGTCGTAATTCGACACAAGATGAGCCATATTGAACACGCATATTCCCGAAAGAGCGCTGTCCGTGAACTGTATCTCGCCCATTTCCTCCTTGAGGAGCCTGCCGCCCGAATAAGCCATTACCCTACCCTTTGCGCGGACACCCTTGAGCCCTTTAAGAAGCTCGGGGCGCACTCTCAGCGGTGCCACCGCAGGACATATCTTCGTGGTATGACAGCCCTTGCTGCGAAGAAGCCGGATAACGCTGCCGTCAGTACCGTACTGCGGAGCCGCATAGCCTCCTGCCGCTACGATAACGCGCCTGCACGGGTACTTTTCACCCGAAGCCGACGATATCCTGAAGCAGTCCGCAGCACTTTCTATGAAGTTTGCCTCAAAGCCGCAGCGCTCGATGACCCCCAGCTCTGCCGCACGGAGCCTCAGAGCGGAAAGCACTGTGGAAGCGGCATTGCTCCTGGGATAGACCCTGCCCTTTGTATCGGCAGAGCAGATAACTCCCAGGCTTCCGAAAAACTCCTTTGCGGAGGGAGTAGAGTTTATTATCCTCATAGCGTTCTTGACGCTGCCGTGATAATGCTCGGGACTCATGTTGATGTTGCTGAGATTGCACCTGCCGTTGCCTGTTGCGAGCAGCTTCTTGCCTACTCTGTCAAGCTTCTCGAGAATAACGACCCTTGCTTTCGGCATAATGTTCTTTGCCTCAACAGCAGCCGCAAGTCCCGAAGCTCCGCCGCCTATGACCGCGATATCCGTGATCCTGCTCATT
The DNA here is from genome assembly GCF_017549005.1 of Ruminococcus sp. GTDB lineage: Bacteria > Bacillota > Clostridia > Oscillospirales > Ruminococcaceae > Ruminococcus. Next base: position 166,439 of record NZ_JAFYYT010000038.1, on the reverse strand, counting down.
TTCTTCACCCCTTAGGTATAAGGTCTATGACTGCGACCTCGGGGCGGTTATTGAAGCGCACAGGCGCAGGATAAACGCCTATGCCCGATGTAATGAACATCTTTCCGCCGTCGTAGTCAAAGAGACCCTTGTCATATATTTCAAGCTCCTTGTGCAGAAGCTTTGGTAGCCATACGTCCTTTTCGGAACAGTAGACAGGACCGAGTCCGAACGGGAGCCGCGCCATTTCTCCGTGGGTATCGGCGCAGATGGTGAGATCAGCTCCGAAGTCGGCAAACTTTTCGTAATTCGGTATGTGCGCGAGGAGAATATTGAAGCTGCCGCCGTCAAGGGCATACTCGTTCCTCAGGTCGAACGTGGGGCTGTAATAGACATTGTCGATGCCTATGATACGTAGCCTGCTGCCTCTGAGCTCCACATATTCCTCATCATAGTCAAGCACCCTTGTACCTGCTTTTTTCAGCTCCTCGATATATCTTCCGTCGTAGTCGTGCTCCCCTGTAACGCAGTAAAGCGGGTAGCCCTCTGAAACTATATCTTTTGCAAGCTCCACAGGCTTCTGCATGAGTTCCCAGTCGCTGCCGCTGGTGTACATATCGCCGAGCATGAAGACCATATCGGGCTCAGCCCTGCATATAGTCTTCAGTATCGTCTTATTGCCGATACCGAGCTTTGAAGCGTGCTGGTCGCTTATGACGGCTATCCTTATCTCCGAGTTTATCTTCGGAGAGGATACGGTCTCCACGGTAGTCCTGAGGGTATAGTTGCTGAACCACCATATTCCCGCTATAAGAACGAGCCACAGCCATTTCGCGGAGCTTTTCTTCTCTTTTTCCTTCTTCTTCGCGCTGTTGTCAGTATTTTTCTTTTTGCCTGATGCCATTAGAACTTTTCCTTTACATGGATATCGAGCTGATCGAATGGTATCTCGATACCGTTTTCATCGAACGCCGCCTTGACAGCCTCCGTCATATTGTAGCGTTCGGTAAGATAGTCGCCGTTATTCACCCACACCAGCACATCTATGCCTACCGAGCTGTTGTTGTGGGAGCTCATGCGTATTATCGGCTCGGGAGCCTTCAGTATGAGCTTCTCGGCTGATATTATATCAAGAATGACCTGCCTTGCCTTTTCAAAATCCGCGCTGTAGCTGATATTGAAGTTAAGGTCGATACGTCTTGCGGGAGTCTCCGTATAATTGATTATCTTTGCGTCCGTGACCCTGCCGTTGGGCATGAATACGGTCTTTCCGTCAAAGGTGGCTATCTTTGTGTAGAATATGCCGATATCCTTTACAGTTCCCACCGAGTCCTCAAGCTCAACGATATCTCCCGTAGTAAAGGGCTTCGTAAAGAGGATTATGAAGCCGCCGCTGAGGTTTGAGAGACAGCTCTGGAGCGCAAGGCTGATAGCGAGACCTGCCGCGCCCAGGATAGTGATTATGGACGACATGGGCACATTCAGCACCGACAGCGCCATTATCACAACTGCGATATAGAGGATTATCTTTATCAGCGACACAAGGAAGCTCTTTGCCGCGCCGTTCACGTTGGACTTCGAGACTGCCTTGCCCACTATCTTTGCGATGAGCTTTGATATCAATATGCCGATGACCAGTATCAGCAGGGCAATTATCAGCAGAGGAAGGGCCTTTTTAAGATATTCGACCCCGTCCGAAAGTATTCCCGAGGTCTTTTCCACGGATTCCTGTATGCTGCCCATGAGCTCTCCCGTTGTGGTCTCCGCAGCGGAAGCTGCCGATGTTGCGTTAGTTGTTTCAGTTATCAGCTGAGTGCCTGTCAAAATATCATCTCCGTATGAAATGGTAATATACCATGAAAAAAGCATTATAATATGTATACCTGTAATAATTATAACAGATTTCGCAAAAAACGTCAATATTATCTGCAATTATTGTAAAAAAATCTGCACTTCATCCAAATGTTGAAGTGCAGGTTTGTATGTTATTCCTTTGGCGCCTCGTTATCGAGTATCTTGCCGTTGAACTCCTCGGGAGTTATAAAGGTCGGCACCATTTCGTGAAGAGCCTGTATAGCCACAGCTTCGTCGTTGAGCTGTGCGGCGTCACGGAGCTTCTTGAGTCTCGAAGCGAAATGGTCCGCATCGATGTCTATCTGCTTGCCGATGAAAATGAGCTTGTTCGAGGTCTTCTGCAGTCCCTCCTCCATCATGAGGAGCTCTTCCTTTATCTTCTCACCGGGGCGGAGTCCCGTGAAAACGATAGGAACGTCCTTATACGGCACCTTTCCGTACATTCTGATGAGGTTTTCCGCAAGGGTAACTATCTTTACGGGCTGACCCATATCGAGGACGAATATCTCGCCGCCGTTTGCGATAGCGGCAGCCTCCATGACAAGGCTTACAGCCTCGGGTATAGTCATGAAGTAGCGTATGATATCCTCATGGGTAACTGTAACGGGCTTGCCCTGCTCTATCTGTCTCTTGAAGAGCGGTATAACAGAGCCGTTCGAGCCGAGAACGTTGCCGAAACGTGTGGTGACGAACTCGGTCTTTCCCTCATGCTCCTGTGAAAGGAACTGAACTATCATCTCGCAGCAGCGCTTTGAAGCGCCCATAGCGTTTGTAGGATTTACAGCCTTGTCCGTTGATATCATCACGAACTTCTGAACGTCGTGGAACTGTGCCAGTGTAGCCACGTTGAAAGTACCGATGACGTTGTTCTTGATAGCCTCCATAGGCGAGCTCTCCATAAGGGGAACGTGCTTGTGTGCAGCTGCATGGAACACTATCTGCGGCTTGTATCTCTCGAATATCTGATTCATGCGGAAATAATCGCGGACAGAAGCGATGAGCGTCACGAGGTCGAGCTCGCTGCCGTACTCCATGACCAGCTCCTGCTGTATCTCATAGGCGTTGTTCTCGTAGATATCGACGATTATTATCCTCTTGGGGTTATATCTTGCTATCTGACGGACGAGCTCGGAGCCGATGCTTCCGCCGCCGCCTGTTACCATACATACCTTGCCGCCGATGAACTCCTTAATGTCCTTGTTGTCGAACTTTATGGGATTTCTTCCCAGGAGCTCCTCCACCTTGATATCCCTTACCTGTCCGAGAAGGGACGCAGAGTCGTCAAGGATAAGGTTTCCGATAAAGGGAACTATCTTGAGGGGCAGTTTTGTCTCGTTGCAGATATCTATTATAGCCTTGCGCTCGTCCGAAGTGAGTGACGGTATGGCAAGTATGAGCTGTTCTATCCCGTATTCCTTTGCGTATTTAACGATCTCTTCCGATCTTCCGACGACCTTTACGCCGAGTATCTCCTTGCCCAGCTTTGCAGGGTCGTTGTCGATAATACATACAGGCTCGAACTGAGCTGAAAACTTATCATCGGTATACGGCGACCTCTGAGCGTTGAATATCTCATTGAGCAGCATGGTCGCAGCAACTCCGCCACCGATTATCATAGTCCTTTTCGCGCAGCAGTCAAGTTTGTTTTCCAATTCCACAATAAACCTCCCATATTTGCTTTCAAAAGCAACAAAAAATCAATCAGTATCCTCACGGAGCCCGGAAATGTATTTCTTTATCCTGTCAAAGCATTCGTCGGCAGTACCGTTGTTCCCGAACCTTATGCCAATGCCTGCCTCAGCCAGCTTTTCGTCAGAAAAGTCCTCATTGTCCGCTAAAAACCTGCGGCATAGCTCGGCGTACTTAGGCTGTGACTGCTTCTTTTCGCGCTCTACCGCACGAAGAAAGCGTATATCGTCGTTTACCTCAACGTAGATCGGAACGACAGTGTCTCTTCCGCAGTATTCTCTCAGGCGCAGAAACGATTCAACAGTACCTATCCCCGCGCAGTCCCCCTTGTCCAGGGAAATGCTGTCGGCAGCCGTATAGTAAGTCCAGTCGCCGTGGCAGGTATGGTATGTACGCGATTCTATGACCTTTCCGCTTTCCTGCATCTCGCGGAAGCGCTGGTCGTCAACAAAGTGGTACTCAACGCCCTCCTGTTCGCTGCTTCTCACAGGACGGGTAGTATAAAGCACAATGGGAAGCAGTCCCAGCTCAGCGACTATGCGGCTGTACATGGTATCCTTTCCCGAAGCGCTCTTGCCGATGATATAAAAAATACGGTTCATATCAAAGCTCCACATATGATTTCTTTTTTTGCAGATTACTCCACAATAAGACATTATAGCACATCAGTGCCAATAAATCAAGTGGAGAACGTGTCAAAAATTGCTTTCTTATGACCAAAAATGAAGAAATAGTCTAATTCACCTAAATATTACGCATTTGCTCCCGAATACTGAGCAAAATGCCGTTTTAAAAGGCCAATTTGTAAATTTTCTGCACCTGTACTTTACATTATTTTCAAAAAGTATTAAAGTATATATTGAAAAAATACAGAAAACAGGAGGATATTACAAATGAGAAAGATAAATGGTCTCTCTGTCAGGGCGGCTTCCCTCACGGCTGCCATAGCAGTTGCGTCAGGCAGTTTTTTCCCGTATACAGGCGATAACAGCACTCTTACCGCCTATGCCGGACAGCAGCTGGGACAGACTGATTTTGAAAACGGCGCAGGTCTCCCCTGGCATATCGTTGAGTCAGCTCCGGGTGAAATGGATTTCGACATCAGCAAGGGCGTTTACACTGTGACTATCGTCAATCCGGGCGGAGCTTCCAGAGGCGGAGAGGACCGCTGGGACTGCCAGTTCAGGCACAGAGGCCTGAAGATAGTATCAGGTCACAAATACAAGGTCTCATACGAGATAACTCCCTCCGAGAGCGGCAAGTACTACACCAAGATAGGCAACCTCGACGGAGATGTGGAGATATGGCACAATATGATGGCGGACGGCGGTCCCGACTTCAACGGCACATGGGACTGTATCCCCATAAACAAGGACGAGACAAAGAAGGTGGAGCTCACCTTTACCGCGGATAAGTCACTGGACGTGGCGGAATGGGCTTTCCACCTGGGCGGCAGCGGTCAGTACACCAACGGCGACTGCTTCCCTGCAGGCACGAAGATACAGTTCGACAATATGTCCCTCATCGACCTCTCCGGCGACGAGAACGACTGGCCCGAGGAAGAGCCATATGTGAGGGCGAAGATACTCACCAATCAGGTCTGCTACTTCCCGAAAAGAGCCAAGCGGGCAACTCTTCTAAGCGACTCAGACAAGGCTGTGAAGTTCGAGGTCATCGACACAGGCGGCAAGACCGTATACGAGGGCAAGAGCAAGCCCTTCGGCGAGGACAGGGACTCGGGGGACAATGTACACGTTATCGACTTCTCCGACCTGAAGAGCGAGGGAACTTTCCACATCAGGGCCGAGGACGGCTCGGAAAGCCGCAACTTCGCAGTATGCGGCTCACAGCCATATTCGTTCATGCTCTATGACGCCCTCAACTACTTCTATCAGAACCGCAGCGGCATCGAGATAGAAAGCGATTACATCTCCTCGGGAGACACGGAGGCTCTTGCCCGTGCGGCAGGTCACCCGAATGATATGGCTGAGATAGAGCAGACATGGGGCTACAAGGGCAGCAGCGGCTCAATAGACGTTACTGGCGGCTGGTACGACGCAGGCGACCACGGAAAATACGTGGTAAACGGCGGCTTCTCACTGTGGCTCATGCAGAATCAGTACGAAACTGCGGTGAAGTACGGCTTCGACAGCGCCTATGCCGACGGTACCATGCTTCTCCCCGAAAACAGCAACGGCGTCCCCGATATCCTCGACGAGGCAAGGTGGGAAATGGAATGGATGCTGAAAATGATAGTGGACAGCGGCGATTACAAGGGCATGGCTTACCACAAGGCTCACGACGAGAAGTGGACGGCTCTCGGAATCGCTCCTGCCGACGACGATATGAAGCGTATCGTGAAGCCGCCTACGACTGCGGCTACACTCAATCTTGCCGCCTGCGCGGCTCAGGCGAGCAGACTGTGGAAGGATATAGACAGCGATTTCTCCGAAAAATGTCTCGAAGCTGCCGAAAATGCCTTTGCAGCCGCTAAAAAGCACCCGAAAATGTACGCTCCCCTCGATGAGTCCATCGGCGGCGGAGCTTACGGCGATACGGACGTTGACGACGAGTTCTGCTGGGCTGCCCTCGAACTCTTCATCACTACGGGCAATGAGGACTACTACGACGAGGCTGCGGAGAACAGGTTCTTCCTCGATGTGCCGCAGACTCTCGGCGGCGGCGAGAGCGTTGACACCGCAGGCAGCTTCGACTGGGGCAACACGGGAGCTCTTGCAACTCTCAGCGCGGCTCTCAATCCCGAGAAATTCGACAAGGGCGACGTTGAGATAGTCCATGAAGCCATAATTGCAGCTGCCGACCACTTCATCTCAATGGAGAACAATCAGGGCTACGGTCTCCCCTACGGTCAGAGCACTCTCAGCTACAACGACAGCGACAAGGGCTACATATGGGGCTCCAACTCCTTCGTTGCGGACAACTCCATCGTTATGGCATACGCTTATCTCCTCACCGATGACGAGCAGTATCTTGACGGAGCTCTCGGCGGCATGGACTACCTCCTGGGCAGAAACGCTATGGACTACTCCTATGTTACGGGCTACGGCACTCATGCCATAGAGTATCCCCACCACCGCTACTGGGCAAAGCAGATAGACGAGGCTTTCCCGAAGGCTCCAAACGGCGTAATGTGCGGCGGCCCCAACTCGGGTATGCAGGACCCCTGGGTACAGGGCTCGGGCTGGAAGAAGGGCGAGATAGCTCCGCAGAAGTGCTACCTGGACAACATCGAGGCATGGTCGGTAAACGAGTGTACTATCAACTGGAACGCTTCACTGGCATGGCTTGCAGGCTTTACGGCGCAGGAGGCTACTGATGACGGCATAAAGATAATCAAGCACTCCAACGGCAAGAAGAACGAGACCACGGAAGAGGTCACGGAGGCAAAGAAGACGAAGGACAAGTCTGAAAAGACCACCTCAAAGGCTTCAAAGTCCGAAAAGGAGGACAAAAAGAACAGCGACCCCAACGGCGTTGCAAAGACCGCTCTTATCTCGGGTGCTGTTGTTATATGCCTTATCTCCCTGGAGCTCTTCATCTATAAACTCCTCAAGCTGCGTAAGAAGTGATTAGTTGTCAGGGTTTGCCGCCCGACTTTTCATCATGACAATATCAGAAAAGGGACTGTATGAACAGTCCCTTTTTTATCCTATACAAAGCCAATCACTGCTCACTCAAAAAAAATTTTTATTTTCTGTTACACTTTCATGGTCGGCTTGCGTTATTATAAGTGAAGGCTGTTTTATCAGCCTCGAAAATTTATTACAAAAGGAGTAAAAAAATGAAAAACGTAATCAAGAAGATCGCAGCAACAGCTATGGCTTTCACTATCCTCGGAACAGGTACAGCCGTAACAAAATCGATCGCACCACAGATGGACAACTCTATCGTTGCAAGCGCAGCTTGCCATGCACACGGACAGTTTGTAGAGACTGCTTATGAGTATCGTTACGACCATACTGCAAAAAAATGGGAAGTCTATTATTGTGACGAAGGTATTGTATATGCTTCTCCCGGAGTTCAGGTATGGCGCAAAGTAAAGTTTAAGAAATGCCAGGAATGCGGAAAGCAGTGGGGTTCTGCTACAAAATTGAATGATTATCAATTAAGATGGTAAAGCATACAGGCTCCCCTTACATGAGGGGAGCCTTTCTTATGCCTTATGCAGAGTGTCCCCTACAATAATACAAAACCATTCACTATTCACTGATTCAGAGCGCCATTACATAGATCTGACAGGGATTGTCCTCGTCCCAGTATAACGGGAACACCTCGAACTCCTTGAAGCCGCAGCCGAGATAGAACAGGTTCGTCCTGTCATAGTCCTCGTACTTTCCCATCTGCACGGTCTTGACCTGCATGAAGGAATAGCCTGCCGCCCTTGCAGACTCCTTTGCAGCCTCCACAAGCGCCCTGCCTGCACCGTTTCTGTGACATGACTTCAGAACTCCCATGACAGCAAGCTCCACTGTGTCCCTGCCGGTCTCCTTCAGGCAGAGAAACCCTATGTACTCGCCGTTTTCCTCTGCCGCCCAGAAGAGCTGCTCCGCGCTTTCGGCAATGTACTTCTCCCTGCTCTCGTCAACCTCGAACCATTCCCTGAGAGCCTCCAGTATCCTGCGCGATATAGCCATTTTTTCGTTTTTATCCTGTATCTGTACTACCATAGTCTTTCCTTTCCTGACTTTTTTATTATTATAGCATCAGGCGGCATGATTGTCAATTGCAGTCATTGCGCTGTCTGAGTATGCCCTGACTGTCCGCCTGCACTCAGGGCTTGACTTTTTCCGACATTTATAGTATAATAAAATCATCTATGGTACAGGAGTGTGTTATTTAAATGAGTAAAGGGAACGGCTTTTTCAGCAATCTGAAAAAATCCACAAAAATAACCGTTGTATCGTGCTGCTGTTTTATAGCACTTGCGGCGGCGATCCTTACTTTCTTTGTATTTTTCCCCGTTACGCCTTCGGAAAAGGTGATATCCAGCTTCGGACGCGAAAAGGTCATTAAAGGAGACAATACCGCAACAACAGTTACTACAGCTGTTACGACTACGCTTAACGATATAAAGGTGGTAAAGGGTACGCGTACAGCTACCACTGTTTCAAAGACCACAAGGACAAACTACACCATAAAGGTAACTTCGGGCTCGCGCTATTTCGTGGATCAGAGGATACCCACAGGCGTTTACCCGAATGAGTACTTCGTTCCCACTACAAAGACAACTGCCTCTGCTCCCGCAGGCGGAAGTTCAACTGTAACCACAGGCGCAGGCGGCGCTGCAGGAAACGTAACAGGTTCGGGCAGCGGCGGCTCGGGTTCGGGCGCAGGTACAGGAGCTGAAACTCCCGTAGTAACTCCCCCCGATAACGGTACAGGCGGCGGCGCAGGTACAGGGACCGAGACTCCCGTGGTAACTCCCCCCGATAACGGTACAGGCGGCGCAGGTACAGGAGCTGAGACTCCCGTGGTAACTCCGCCCGATACAGGCGCAGGCGGCGGTGCTGCAACAGGCGGCGAAACAGCGGCTCCTGCAGCAGCTGCGGAATAAATACAATAAAGGCGTAAGGAAATGTTGGTTTCTTTACGCCTTTTTCTCAATAATCAACTAATATCAACGGAGGTACTGCATGAATACTGACTTTACTGTTGTTGTCCCCGCACATAACGAAGAAAAATACATCGGAAAATGTCTCCGCGCGGTGAGGAGCGCTGCAAAGTACGTAGCTCCCGACAATGTGGAGATAATAGTAGTGGCGAACCGCTGCACCGACCATACTGCCGCTATCGCTGAAAGGTACGGCGCGAAAGTTCTCACAAACGAAGAAAAGTGCATTGCTGCTGTGCGGAACGCAGGTGTGAGAGCTGCAAAGGGGCGTATCATCGTCACTGTCGACGCGGACAGCCTTATGACCAAGTACTCCCTTGCTGAGATAAGGTCCATGCTGGAAAGCCGCAAATACGTTGGCGGCGGAACAAATCCCAAATTCGACAGAATGTCGCTGGGTATAGCAGCTTCCACGCTGTATGTCGCGTTAAATCTTATCCCCGTCATGGTGAAGAACGGCGGCTATCTCAGCGGAGCAATGTTCTGGTTCTGCAAGAGGGACTTCGACGCCATAGGCGGCTTCGATGAGAGCCTTGTGAGCCTTGAGGATATGGACTTCGCAAAGCGCCTGAAAGCTCACGGCAGGAAGAGCGGCAGAAAGTACGGGACTCTGAAAAAGTCCTACGTCACCACCTCTGCAAGAAAGTTCGACGAATTCGGCGACTGGTACCTCATCAGGAACCGCAGGCTCACCAAGCGCATCTTCACGGGCAGAGACCGCCAGGCTGCCGACCAGTTCTACTACGACGTCAGATAAAAACGGACTTTTCACTGTCCGCGATACTTACATAGGAAGTAAAAATCTCTTACATGAGTATCATAGACGGTGAAAAGTCCGACTTCATCAGAACACCGCTTTTTTTATCATATCCAGTTCTTCGAGGGAGATACAATTTGGTATATCCTCGTACTTCATTATGGACAGGAGCTCGTCTATCTCCGCCCAGCAGACTTCCGAGACCTCTGAGGACTGCAAAGTAAGGTCCTCGATATTAATGGGTTCACGGCAAATATAGACAGCCACGAGCTCGTTGTCGCGGATATCGCCTTTTGAGTACTCCGCCCTTTTCAGACCTATGAACTCCAGCTGGCTGCGTCCGATATCGAGGCCGAGCTCCTCACGGACTTCTTTCAGGGCTGTATAGCGGAACTCGTCCCCCTGTGAGACATGGCCTGCCGCCGAAACGTCGAAGCAGTCGGGGTTGATGTCCTTATTGTGGGCGCGTTTCTGCAGGAGCACGAAAACTCCCATATCGCGGCGCTTTATCATCCATATATGCACCGTCGGGTGGAGCTCGCCGTCCCTGTGGACCAGTGAACGGGGCTTGCTCTCGGAGGTTATCCTTGCACGGTCGTCGATGATGTTCAGGAACTCGTCGGAAATGAACTCAACGTTTATTTCCTTGTCGTTCTCGGCAGCTTCCGCAAAAACAGCCTTTATCTCGTCGATTGTACCGTTTTCTGTCTCCTCGTCGGAAATATATATCTTGTATGAGGCAGGAGAGCCCTTTTCGGCAACAGCTCCTGCAAGTGTGAATTTGTCAGCGACCTCGGGCCGTTGCAGTTTTTTCGCAGTCTCCTCGTAGAGCTTGTCCTCGGTGGCGAGTCTGCTCAGAAAAATCTCAACATCTTCCATACTAATCTCCATTTATATAAAATTCCCTTGATTTGCCTTTATTCCGCGGTATTCATTATATACCCACAGAGCCGAAATGTCAAGTCCTTTTGCAAAATTCAGCAAATTTTAGTCTGTTTTTTTGTCATTATGCAGGATACTGACCGTATTGACAAGGCGGAGAGGGTGTTATATAATATTTTTATATAAATTCAGAGGAGGCGTACTGCCATGAAATACTATATGCCGACAAAACTTTACAGCGAAAGCGGCTGTATCGGAAAGCACTCCGCGGAGCTTGCCGCTCTCGGATCCCATGCGCTCATCATTACGGGAAAGAGCTCCTCAAAGCTCAACGGCTCCCTCGACGACGTGATATCGGCTCTTGAAAGCCGTTCCGTGAAGTACACCATATTCGACAGAGTCGAGGAAAATCCCTCGGTCGGGACTGTCATGGCTGCACGGGACGAAGGTCTTGCCTGCGGAGCTGACTTCGTTATCGGTATCGGCGGCGGTTCGCCTCTTGACGCGGCAAAGGCTGCCGCTCTCATGATGAAGAACAGGGAGAAAACGTGGGAGTTCCTCTACGAGACCGTTCCTGCGGAAGCTCTTCCCCTTGCCGCAGTTCCCACCACCTGCGGAACAGGCTCGGAGGTCACGGGAGTTGCCGTGCTCACGCGCCATGACATGAGGACAAAGCTCTCGGCGAAGCATAAGGTATTCCCCGACATAGCCCTTATCGACGGGAAGTACCTGCTGAAAGCACCGCGGAAGATAATAGTCAATACCGCCGTTGACGCCCTTGCTCACCTGATAGAAAGCGCCGTAAACGCCTGTGCGGACGTTTACAGCGATATGTCGGTATTTTCGGGACTTTCCCTGTGGCGCAGGTGCCGTCCGTACATCGAGGGTGCGGAGGAGCTTACTGCGGAGGGAGCGCAGCTTCTCATGGATACTGCGGCTGCGGCAGGAATATCCATTGCTCAGACAGGCACCACTGTCCCCCATTCCCTGAGCTATATGCTCACCTACAATGCAGGGATTCCCCACGGTGCGGCTGTGGGAGCTTTTCAGAGCAAGTACCTGAAATACGCGGAGAAAGAGCGCAGGAACGCAGTCCTCAGCGCCGCAGGCTTCACGGACACGGACGAAATGGGTGAGTTCATAGCCGCACTTGCTCCTGTTTCCTGTGACAGGGAGCTCCTTGAAAGGTCAGCCGAAGCGGTAATGCAGAACAAGGCAAAGCTTGCTCTCTGCCCCTACGAAGTTACCCCTGCAATTATGGCAGACATAATAGAGCTAAGAACTAAGAGCTAAGAGCTGAGAATTTAGAGCTGAGGGCTGAGAATTAAGAGCTAAGTGATCAGTGCTTAGCATTATCAATTATACATTGAAGAAGCTCGGGGAGTTCGCTGAATTTCCTGAGCTTTGGTGTTTCCTGAGCTATTTTTCCGAAGCCGTAGGCGGCATGGATAAACTCCAGCCCTGCCTCCATAGTGGCGTCGTAGTCGCCCTGTATATCCCCTACGTACCAGGCTCTGTCAAGTCCGTTGCGCTTTGCAAGCAGCGCTATGTTTTCGCCCTTTCCCTTGAGGTTGTTGCCGTAGCACTCGATGTCGTCAAAGTACTTCCCGAAGCCGTAATGCTCCAGGAATGCCTCTATATAGCCGCTCTGACAGTTGCTCACTATGTAGAGGGAGAACTTCCTGCCAAGACGTTTCAGCGTCTTTTCCAGGTCGGGATAGAGGACTCCCCCGTGTTTCAGGAGGTACTCGTTCTCATACTCGCCGCACTTCTGAAGGAGGTCGTAGCGCTCCTCCTCAGGCAGGTCGCCGAAGAGGATATCAGCTATCCTGTCCATAGTCAGCCCCATTACGCCCATTATGTCCTCTTTGGTTATTTCGGGGCGGTCGTAGCCCAGCTGCCTGACCTTTTCAGTCCACGAAGCCGCTACGTTTGCGGACGAGTCCCAGAGAGTTCCGTCCATATCGAAGATAAGTCCTGTTTTCATTTTCCCTCCACCATTCTTGCGTATATTTCATTGAGCTGCACCCTGTCGTGCTTTATCTCGTCGAGTATGGTTATCCTGCCCGTTCTGACAGTCCTTGCTTTCAGCCACATATCCGCGAACATCTCCTCGGAAATGCCGTAGGACTGCGGATTTATGTCCAGTCCGTAGGTGCTGAAGAAGCCGAGAAGTCCGTCTATGCTCTGCCCCTGGAATATGCAGGCAGGGATAGTTCCCAGTGCAACTCCCATACCGTGGGATATTTTGATATCGGGGTAGTATTCCTCGATAGCATGGGCAAAAAGGTGCTCGCTGCCGCTGCAGGGGCGCGACGAGCCTGCTATCTCCATAGCAAGTCCGCCCATGACGAGAGCACGGGACAGTATCCTTATGAAAACGCGGCTCTTCATGTTCTTTTCGTCGCAGTGATAGACCGAATCATAGCTCATTCTGCTGAGGGCATAGGCGAAGTCGTCCACCTGTGTGCCTGTCTTTGCCGCGGAGAGCTTCCAGTCGTAGAGAGCCGTGTGCTTTGCGATTGTATCGCCTATTCCCGAGAGAGTCTGCCCCTCGGGAGCATTGATTATCATATTGGTATCAACTATTATAGCCGTAGGTATCTTGCAGGAAATGGTCTTTCGTGCAGCTCCCACGGTCTCCAGCACCGAGAACGGCGACGCAAGGGAGTCGTTGCTGAGCGAGGTGGGCATACAGATATAGACCGCCTTGCTGATATGTGCGGCGTATTTCGCAGTATCAAGGACTCTTCCGCCGCCTATGCCGATTATCACCTTTATGTCCTCGATGCAGACCTTCTTCGCTATGGCAACTGCCTCGTCAAAGCTTGCGCTCTTCATGGCAACTATCTCGGCATTGCCGAAATCACGGCTTATATCGGTTATCTTCTCCCTGTAGATACCGATGAGGAACTCCTCCGACACCACTATGGTCTTCTGACCGATCATGTCGGGGATATAGCGCCTGATTATCTCGTCCGAATGGAAAAAAGCGTCCTCCTCCACTGCAAGGCAGATGGGAAGATTGAATCTTGTATGCTGGTTCATAATTTACACCCCTTTTAATTAAGATCTAAGAGCTAAGAGCTAAGAGCTAAGAGTTTAGAGTTTGAGGTTATTTATTGGAGCTCTTGGCTTTGGTAAAACAAAAAGGCGGCTCAGTTTTGCTGAACCGCGCTGGCGTCCCAAAGAGGAGTCGAACCTCCGGCCTACTGCTTAGGAGGCAGTCGCTCTATCCTACTGAGCTATTGGGACAAGTCTAAATAATATTTTAACACATATTTCTCCCCATTGCAAGTGTTATATATATATTTTATTTATTTAACAATGTAACAAGGCTCTTAGTTCTTAGTTCTTCATCACATAAGGCGCGGGACGCCGAGGGTGACTCCCTGTTGTACAGGGAGATGTCAGCGGAGCTGACAGAGGGTCGCGGCGCCTGTTGGTCGGCGTCCCCTACAAGTTCTTAGTTCTTAGCTCTTAATTCTCAGCTCTTAGCTCTTAGTTCTATGCCGCCGTCGGCAAGTGCTGCAATCGCCGCAGCAGCTCCCCTTTTTCTTCTGCTTTATGAGGCTCCGCACCGCAAGAACAAGTCCTGCGGCTATGCAGAGCAGTATAACTATATCGAATACGTTCATGTCAGTTCACTCCCAGAGCCATGCATATCAGCCTTACGACAAGAGCTGCCGACCATGCCACGGTACACTGGAAAATCACCACGGTGAAAGCCCACTTTTTGCCGAGCTCGCGCTTTACGGCTGCTATTGCCGCTACACAGGGCGTATACAGCAGGCTGAACACAAGGAGCGAAGCCGCTCCTGCGGTGGTGAGAGCTGCTCCCACGTTGCCCGAGAAGAGGACTTCAAGGGTGGAGACCACGCTTTCCTTCGCCATGAATCCCGTGATAAGGGAAGTCACTATGCGCCAGTCGCCAAGTCCCACAGGTCTGAACACGGGCTCCAGAAGTCCTGCAACTGCCGCGAGGATACTGTCCTCCGAGTCGCTGACCATGTTGAAGTCAAAGCTGAAATTCTGCATGAACCACACTATCACAGTTGCGATAAGTATTACCGAGAAAGCCCTCTGCAGGAAGTCCTTCGCCTTTTCCCACAGGAGCTGCACTACGTTTTTCAGGCTCGGCATACGGTAATTGGGGAGCTCCATGACAAAGGGAACGGCTTCTCCGCGGAAAATGGTCTTTCTGTAGAGCAGAGCCGTGACGATACCCATGAGTATGCCCAGTATGTACAGTCCTGCCATGATGAGACCGCCCCGTTTCGGGAAGAAAGCGCTGACGAAAAAGGCGTAGATAGGCAGTTTCGCCGTACAGCTCACAAAGGGCGTCAGGAGTATGGTCATTTTTCGGTCTCTCTCGCTGGGGAGAGTCCTCGTGGACATTACCGCAGGCACCGTACAGCCGAAGCCTATGAGCAGCGGAACTATGCTTCTGCCCGAAAGTCCTATCTTTCGCAGGAGCTTATCCATGACAAATGCCACACGGGCTATGTAGCCGCTGTCCTCAAGGAGGGACAGGAAGAAGAACAGCGTCACGATGACGGGCAGGAAGCTGAGAACGCTTCCCACGCCTGCAAATATGCCGTCTATGACGAGACTGTGTATGGTGTCGTTTATGCCCAAGTCCACAAGGAGCCTGTCGGCAGCTCCCGTAAACCAGTCAACAGCTTTTTCGAGAAGTCCCTGGAGCCATGCGCCTATGACGTTGAAGGTCAGCAGGAATACCAGTATCATGATACCGAGAAAGGCAGGTATCGCCGTGTACTTTCCCGTGAGGAACCTGTCTGCGCGGCGGCTTCGTATAGTCTCGCGGCTCTCGTGGGGCTTGGTGACGGTCTCGTCGCATATCCTGCGTATGAAAGCGAAGCGCATATCCGCAACGGCGGCGCTCCTGTCGAGACCTCTCTCCTTTTCCATCTGACTGATGATGTGCTCCAGCATTTCCTTCTCGTTATCGTCCAGCCGGAGCTGTTCCAGTATGAGCCTGTCTCCCTCCACGAGCTTGCTTGCAGCGAACCTGACGGGTACTCCTGCGTCCCTTGCGTGGTCGTCTATAAGAGCTATTATACCGTGGAGACAGCGGTGTACAGCGCCGTTCTTGTGCCTCTCGTCGCAGAGGTCCTGCTGAACGGGGCGCTCCTGATAGTGGGCGATATGGAGAGCGTGGTCTATGAGCTCGTCAACGCCCTTGTTCTTCGAGGCGGAAATAGGCACCACAGGCACTCCGAGGAGCTGTTCCATTGCGTTTATGTCTACGGAGCCGCCGTTTCCGCTTACCTCGTCCATCATGTTCAGAGCAACTACCATTGGGATATTCATTTCAAGGAGCTGCATGGTGAGGTAGAGGTTTCTCTCGATGTTCATGGCGTCAACGATGTTTATGATAGCCCTCGGCTTGTTGTCGAGGACGAAGTTTCGCGAAACTATCTCCTCGCTGCTGTATGGCGACATGGAGTAGATACCGGGCAGGTCCGTCACAAGGGTATTGGGATAGCCCTTTATGGGACCGTCCTTTCTGTCCACGGTAACTCCGGGGAAGTTTCCCACGTGCTGATTGGAGCCCGTCAGGCGGTTGAACAGGGTGGTCTTGCCGCAGTTCTGATTGCCTACGAGTGCGAATGTGAGCTGTTCATCGTCGGGAAGAGGGTCTCCGTCGCCCTTTGCGTGGAAGATACCGCCCTCGCCGAGTCCCGGGTGGTGAGTTTTCGGCTTTTTCTTCTTTGCGGCGGCAGAAGCGGTCTTTTCGCTCAGGGGCGTGACCTCTATCCTGTCCGCGTCCGCAAGGCGCAGGGTCAGCGAGTACCCGTGTATCTCCAGTTCCATAGGGTCTCCCATCGGAGCAAGTTTCAGCAGGGTAACTTCCGCACCGGGTATAACTCCCATGTCAAGGAAGTGCTGCCTGAGAGCTCCCTCGCCGCCCACTCTGTCTATAACAGCGGACTCGCCGGGTTTCAGTTCCTTCAGTGTCATATTATTCCTTCTTTCATCTTTCTGTTATCATTATATAACTTTGACGTTCATAAGTCAAGTCCAAATGGAGCAATTGAGAGCTAAGAGCTAAGAATTAAGCACTGAAAAATTTTTTTTATTTTCTGTTACACTTTCATGCTGCTCTTGCGTTATTATAAGTGAGGGCTCCCCCAAAGCCCCCGAAAATTTATTTAAAAGGAGTTAAAAATCATGAAAAACGTAATCAGAAAGATCGCGGCAGCTGCTATGGCTTTTACTATCATCGGTACCGGTACAGCTGTAACAAAATATGTCGCACCACAGCTTGACAACTCAATCGTTGCTTCGGCAAAAAAAGAAAAAACAGAGACTTTTCTCAATATTGCCGGAAACAATGCCCAAGTTGCATGCTATCCGGGAGTAAACTCACGAGTTGCACCCAGTATGAAAGCAAAACCCAAAAAGACCTATTATCAGGGTGAAATTTTTCAGATTAAAAGAAATAAAAAAGGCGAAATTACTGTTATATCAGACGATCATTATGACTGGGTAGTGACAACAAGCGGATATTATGTTCCCGCAAGATACCATTACAACTACGTTTGATAATACGCCTGGTAAAAGGATAAATAACTCATAAAAGCTGATTTTCAGTGAATAAGCAACTTGCATAGGGGGTGGAAGATACAAGTACAACTACGTTTGATAATACGCCTTATAAAAGAGGATATATAATTAATAAAAGCTGATTTTCAGTGAACAGCAACTTGCAAAGGGGCGGATTTTATCCGTCCCTTTAACTTTGACACACATTCCCTGTTCTCACTTTCTCACTTTCTCACTTTCTCACTTTCTCACTTTCTCACTTTCTCACTTTCTCACTTACATAAAGCACTATACTTTAATGATTTAAATCGACATACTGAGAATGTGAGAATGTGAGAAACTTTTTATTCCAGTTGCCAATACCATATTCTTTCTTCATTCAATGTCCTGATATGCATTTCTGATTTGACTTTTCTGAGTATGGGGGACGTTATCCCTATATTCTCCGCCTTTTCAGTCAGTGCTTTCACGGGTTTTGCTTCGCCGCCGCCCAGCTCCGACATAAGGAACTGCCTTGCGAGGTCGGTCTGCTTGGGCTGTACGGGAGCTATCCCCATGAGGACATTTTCGGGGTCAGCCTCGCACTCCCCCTCGTAGGTGAAGCTGTTGTTCTCGCCCATTCTGAACGCCACGGGCTTGCCCTCTTTCGCAAGGGAGCTCTTTATCTGCATGACTATGCGCCTGTCCTCGTCCCTCTTGTCCCTTGCAACCAGCAGGACGCTTCGGGCGGCGGCAGTCAGGTCGATAGAGCCGAGACCGCGGTAAGCCGCCTTGGTTCCCATATTCTTGTTCATGTGACCGATGAGTATCACCGCACAGCCGTACTGCTCCGCCATATTGGCGAGGTAGCTCATGACGGGACGTATGGAGTTTGCCCTGTGCATATCCACGTCGGCTCCGAGATAAGCCTGCAACGGGTCGAGTATGACCAGTCTTGCATTTGTGAGCCTGAGAGCTTCTTCGAGCCGCCCGTCGGTGATAGTCAGAGGGTAGGAGCTCTCGTCAACGCCGCTGATATAGCCGCAGTCCGCGTCTGCCGCAAGGAGTCTCGGCTTGATAGTGTCCGCGAGACCGTCCTCGGCAGTCTGAAACAGCACCGATGTGGGGAAGAGTTCCTCGCCTGTAAGGGGGTCGGTCTTTTCGCCCGTGACAGTTCTGCCCCTTGTGAGAGCGGCGGCTATGTTCAGTGCAAGAGTGGTCTTGCCCTCGCCGGGGTCTCCCTGAATGATAGTGACCTTGCCGTAGGGAATGTACGGGTACCACAGCCATTCCGTCCTGACTTCCCTGATATGAGCCATGTTGTATATGCCTTTTTTTTCCATTGTGAAGTTACCTCCCGAAAAAGTTTTTTCACAAGTGGGTCGGAAAAGCCCCTTATTAAACACAAAACCGTTTAATATCGCGAGTTCCCCTCATATTTTGCACCTCAGGTGCAGTTATGGAGCCGCTAACCGTTAGCTCTTAGTTCTTAGCTCTTAATTTACTATTTGACTTTAGGGAACGACTGTGATATAATGGAAAGGTAAAAATTAAATCCAATGGAGGTCACTCAAAATGGGAATGTTTGACAAGCTTATAGCAAACCTTAAATCCAGCAAGAAAACAATAGTCTTCACAGAGGGCAGCGATCCCCGTATCCTCTCCGCAGCCGACAGACTTATCAAGGAAAACCTCATGGGAGTTATCCTCTGCGGCAACGTTGACGAAGTTAAGGCAGCTGCAAAGAACGGCGGCTTCAATATCGACAGCGCAGAGATACTCGACCCTGCTACATATCCTGAAATGGACGCTCTCGTAGCTCAGATGGTAGAGCTCAGAAAGGGCAAGATGACTGAGGAGGAGTGCCGTGCAGCTCTTGCAAAGTCCAATTACTTCGGAACCATGCTCGTAAAGGCAGGCAAGGCAGACGCTCTTCTCGGCGGCGCGACCTACTCCACAGCCGATACGGTAAGACCTGCACTCCAGATAATCAAGACCAAGAAGGGCTCAAACCTCGTAAGCTCTTCATTCATACTCTTCCGCGAAAAGGACGGCAAGGAAGAGAAGATAGCAATGGGCGACTGCGCTATCAACCTCGGCTACACCGACAGACTCGACAAGGACGGCAACGTAGTCCTCTCCGCTGCAAGACAGCTTGCAGAAGTAGCTGTTGAGACTGCAAAGACTGCTGATTTCTTCGGTATCGACCCTAAGGTAGCAGTTCTCAGCTTCTCCACATACGGCTCGGGCAAGGGCGGAACAGTTCAGCTCAGCCACGACGCAGTCATCGAGGCAAGAAACATCGACCCGAACCTCGTTATCGACGGTGAGTTCCAGTTCGACGCAGCAGTTTCCGCAGAAGTTGCAAAGACAAAGTGCCCTGACTCAAAGGTGGCAGGACAGGCAAACACATTCATCTTCCCTCTCATCGAGGCAGGAAACATCGGCTACAAGATAGCTCAGAGACTCGGCGGATACGAGGCTTACGGACCTATCCTCCAGGGACTTAACGCTCCTATCAACGACCTTTCAAGAGGCTGCAACGCTGACGAGGTCTACAAAATGGCTATCATCACCGCAGGTATGGCATAAGCGCGTGGTTAGTTTTTTGCAAGGGCGGTCGGATAATATCCGCCCTGCCGAATAAACAAAAAGGGACTGCTCCGAAAGCAGTCCTTTTTTTATAACTATACACCACATGAGCGTTAACAGCTCCGAAGCATTCACTGGCAACCGGCTCGCTAACGACTTGCTATCATCGCCTGTATCTCCCGTATCGAGCAGCGGTAATCACCGTCGCCGCTGCGCTTGTAAGTCCCCGTGAAGGGACTGCCGTTGATGTAGACGGGCTTGTCGGAGGTACTTGCTTTCGGCACGGTTATAGAGATGATATGCTTGCCGTCAACTTCTCTTATCTTCACGTCCTCCTCGCTGAGTATGTTCACGCTGACCTTTCTCGGGTCGTTGATTATGTCCCAGAAGTCCTTCACAAGCCATTCGGGGTCGGGCAGGTCCACAGCATGGAGCGACCTGTCGTCAAGCTCCTCGACTCCGAGGAGGATAATGCCACCCAGAGTGTTGGCAAAAGCGGAATATGTCTCCCACAGACTTACGGGAAGTCCGCCTATAGCTTTTTTGGCTTCTATCCTGTTGTTTTCCCTGTACTTTTCCAGGTGCCCGAGGTCTATCATATGAAGTCCCATTAACTTATACCTTTTTTAACGCAGCAGTCGCTGCGATTTTCAGCACTGTATCAATAACAGCCTGTTCTCCCTCCGTGAGCTCCTGAGCCATGACCTCAACTATAGCCAGTTCGCGCATAGGCAGGATATCGGGGGTCTTGTCGACCCAGAACCTGTATTTGACAAGATCGCCGCTTACCAGTTTGAGTATCATTATGCTTGTCCTGTAAATGTCGGGCTCATATTTCTCGCGGACCTTGTCTATTATTATGGTCGGAAGCAAAGCCATCGGCGCATAAACGCCCAAACCCTTTACCACAGAAGATCAACTCCTTTCAGACAGCTGTTTTGCAGTCGCGTACAGCTTTTCGTTCACTTCCCCGTTATAAAAAGCTGACGTTTCCTTAATAATATTATATCATATTTGCAATAATATTTGTGAACATTCTGCAAATAATGTATACAAATTTTCAGAATATCTTTAGGAGAATATGCATAACACCCCAACAATAACTCTAAGCTCTTAGTTCTTATCTCTTCATCACGTAAGGCGCGGGACGCCGGGGGTGACTCCCTGTTGTACAGGGAGATGTCAGCGGAGCTGACAGAGGGTCGGGACGCCGAGGGCGGCGTCCCCTACAGGCTCTTAGTTCTTAATTCACACTCCGTACTTGGTCTTTATACGCTCCAGCTTTTCGCCGAAGGGCTTTGCCAGCAGATACAGGAACAGCACGTTGGACACTGCATATGACGCAGTATACGGCACAGCCGAAGCCAGCGCCGCAAGGTAGAGTTTCAGGCTGAAGCCCTGATTATACCACAGCACCGTCCATATATCCATGATGAACGAGTAGGCGATACCCGTTGCAGCTCCGTAAAGCAGGAGGAGTACGCGGCTTTTCAGGAGTTTTTCCGAGAATATCCCTGCGAAAAGTCCGATAAGTCCCCATGCAAGCATCTGGAAAGCCGTCCACGGTCCCTGTCCGAAGTAGAAATTGGACAGCACAGCGGAAAGAGCTCCCACAAGGAAGCCTGCCTCGCCCCCGAGATACAGGGCGGTGATTATCGTCAGAGCCGCTATGGGCTTGAGAAACGGTATGAACCTGCCTGCAAAGCAGAGAGCCGTCATTACCGCAACTATGACCATTCGCCGCGTTCCCGTGGACTTCTTCTCGAAGCCTGCCGCGAAGAGAAGAAGGGAGAACACCGCAACTGCAAGGGAAACGATTATGTGCTTCTTTTCGTCAAATGCGAGAGCTCCCAGTATCGTAACTGAGGGTATTATCACAAAGGGAACGGCTATTTTTATGGCATTCCGCAGCTCTTTGTTTCTGATAAGGAGCATTTCAGCACTCCTTTCTGCCGTTCGAGCTGCAAAGCTCCACAGCGTCCTCAACGGTAACGGCATTGTCGTAATAGCCCCTTGTCATGCGGCTTACTGCCGTGGTGTAGAAGCTGTTTTTCGTGAAGAACTCACGGGGCTCGCCGACGGAAACTATCCTGCCCCCGAAAAACATGGCGCACCTGTCGGAAAATGCTGCTGCGAACTCAACGTCGTGGGTGACGGTCACAACAGTTATCCCCTTTTCTCTCAGGCTCCGCAGTACCTTTATCATATTCAGCTTCGCAGCCGCGTCAAGTCCCTTTGTGGGCTCGTCAAGGAGCAGAAGCTTCGGCTTTGCGGCAAGCACCTTTGCAAGGGCGACAAGCTGCTGCTCGCCTCCCGAAAGGTCGTAGGGGTGCTTGTCCATGAGATGCGATATATCGTAAGGGAGCTCATCTGTACGGGCTCCGCACTCGTCAAGCTCGGCGCGGACTGTATTTTTCAGAAAGACCGTCTGAACGTCCTGGGGCAGCATTGCAAGGCAATCACGGTAAAGGGAGCGGTTCCTGTAGTCTTTCAGCCGTTTCCCGAATACCCTTATACTGCCGCTGTAGGCTCTGAGAAGCCCTGCCGCCGCGGAAAGAGCCGTGGTCTTGCCCGAACCGTTCCCCCCGAGTATGCAGAAAAGCTCGCCGCTGTACACTTTCAGGCTGAGACCGTCAAGTATGTCCCTGCCGTTTCTCTCGTAGCGGAAATACACGTTTTTGTACTCGAGAGCCGTTTCATCGCTGTGACCGTGCTCCCTCAGCGGCAGCGCCCGTGCGGAGTTCCCGTAGCCGCTCTCTATGAACGCCCTGCCCTCGCGGACAGTAAGGGGACATCTCCCCATGCCGCCAAGCCCTGCGTAAACCCTTGCCGCCGCAGGCATACCGCAGAGTATATCGCTCCGCCCTTTAAGTCCCGAAATGACCTCGGCAGGCGGCGCAGAAGCGATGAGCGAGCCCTTTTCCATTACGAGGAGCCTGTCGCATACAGGAACAACGTCCTCCAGGCGGTGCTCCGCCATTATTATGGTAACGGAAAAGTCCTGACAAAGCCTTTTCAGCGTTGCCGTGAAGTCCGCCGCCGCTATGGGGTCAAGCTGGGCGGTGGGTTCGTCGAGTATTAGCAGCTGCGGCTGCATGACCAGTACCGCGGCAAGGTTGAGGAGCTGCTTCTGACCGCCCGAAAGCTCAGAAACGTTCTTGTCGTACCATTCCCCTATGCCGAAGTAGCTTGCCATTTCGGCAATGCGCCGCGATATCTCATCGGGAGGAGTACCGAGATTTTCAAGTCCGAACGCAAGCTCGTGCCACACCTTGTCGGTGACGGTCTGCTGCTCGGGGTTCTGCATAACGAAGCCTGTTGCAGAAGCCGATGTGATGTTGTCGAGCTCTGCAAGGGGAGTTCCGCAGAAAGAAACGCTGCCCCTCATATCACCCACAGGGGTGAGCTCACGTTTGAGCATACGCAGGAGCGTGGACTTGCCGCTGCCCGTAGCTCCGCACAGTACGGCAAATTCGCCCCGTTCAAGGCTGAACGACACGTTTTTCACTGCAGGCGAGCCGCATTCAGGATATGTAAATGTCAGATCCCTGACCGCAAGTATCTCCACCTGAGACTCACCTCCGTTTCAATGATAATTGGGAGCATGATAAGCGCTCCGTATGCAATGAGCCCTGCTTTGCCGAGCTTGTCGGGAACTGCCGTGCTTACGGACGGATAGAACATAAAATCAAGGGAACCGCTTCCCACGGCGGCTGCCGTAACGCCGAGAAGAGCAAGGGAAGCCGCCAGGAGTGCGATATCCGCCGCCCTGAACCCGAACCTGCGGAGCTGTGTGCGCCTGTGAGTGCCGAAGCCCCTCGCCTCCATGCTGTCGGCGGTGATGATGCCGTTTTCGAGAGCCCATGTGACAAGTATGGAGAAAACCCGCGACTTTCCCTTTATGTCGTCGATGATGTTGTCGTCCTTATAGAGCCCCATTGCCTTCTGTGCGCTGTTTATCTTCGCGGACTGCCTGCTGAACAGGGGCACGAACCGCAGAGCCATTGACAGTATGAGAGACAGCTTAGGCGAGAGAGCTCCCGTGACATAGAGGAGCTTTTCGCTTGTCATTATCTGCGTAAAAGACCTGAACCAGTACAGGACTCCCACTATCATAGCCGCTGAGTTAAGACCGTACAGGGCGGCTTCGAGAGTCACGGGATTGTGGTTCATGACAAAGAGGACTGTCTTTCCGTTGTGGGATATGAGCGGATTTGCAAGGGCAAGTATCAGGAACAGCACCCAGAAGAAGATATGCTCCCTGCCCCGTGAAAAGCCGTTGCGTACCGTGAAGAAGACAGCTCCCCCCACCAGCGACATGACCATGAGCAGCGGATAGCTGCTGAACATGGCTATTCCCGTAACGCTGAAGAACCATACTGTTACCGCTATGGGATTGTATTCGGAAAAGCTTCTCATTGTTCGTATACCTCGTTAAGGTCGTGACCTATCTCGCAGGTGTAGAGCCATTCCACCCTGTCACCGTCGGAGAGCTCGTATTCGCCGCAGCTCCGCGAGGGAGCTATGCCGTTCACATGGTAAACCCAGCCCGAAAGGTCGCCGAAATCGTATTCGTAAATGTAGTTTATGCCCGAAATATAGACCATGCCGTGAGCTCCGCCTGCGCTGCCCTTGTTTTCCACCTGTATGCCGCAGGTCTGAGCGGCTTCCGTGAGGATATCGAAGACGGTATCCCCTGCCTCAATGTCAAAAGCCGTGGGCGGCAGTATCACGCCGTCCGCAGGGATATGTTCCGCCCTGCCTGCTATGGTGTCGCAGCGTATCTCCATAGTGACAGTTCCGACCGCATTGTCCTTGACCTTTTTATTGCCGCTGTAGTACTCATCGGCGGAGCTTATATCCGTCACCAGCACAATGAGCACTGCCGCGCCTGCGGCTATGCCGATGAAGATGAAGTTCCTGATATTCCTTTTGCCGAGAATGAGCATGATAAGTGAAAGGACAAGAGCCGAGCCTGCAATAATGATGATGAGCTTTGGTTTTAAGCCGCCTTTTCGGCCTGATTCTTCCCTTTGGGGAGCTGCCGCGGACTGTATGCTCTCAGTCCTGACTGCCGTGACTGCGGAGGTGATTTCTTTAGCTGCGGTCTCCGTCTTTTTAAGAGATGCCGAAGCCGAAACTGCCGCAGTTTTCGTGACCGTGACTGTAGTCCCCTGTGAGGCCGTGACCGCTGACGATGACTGCGGAGCTGTAGTGCCCTCAGTGACAGCTTCGCCCTGTGTGGGAGTTTCCTCATTCTGCGGCGGAGCTGTTTCATGTCTGCGGTTGTCCAGTATGAGCAGCGGCGATTTCCCCTCCGTCATGCGCCTGAACGCCACAAAGGAATAGTACGCCTGCACAGTTGCGGTCTCGTTGGAGCCGCCGCCTTCGATATGTGAAAAGCTGCCGTCGGGCAGGCGGAAACGCACTATGCCGTCAATGAGGTCGCTGCCGTTCTTGATGAATCTCTCATCGCTGCGGCAGTCTATTCCCAGCGCCGAAACTGCCGTGAGCACCTGAGCCGTGCTCTCGGGATTGGGGTTCCCGAAGCTCTCATAGCCGCCTGTATCCATCTGTTTCCGCGACATAAAGTCAATAGCCCTGTCCACGGAGTCCGAAACCTCGCCGTTCCGATGATAATACGGGGCAAGAGCCTGCACAGTCATGGCTGTGACGTCGATGTCGCCGTAGTCCCCGAAAAGCGCCCAGCCGCCGTCGGGATACTGCATGGAAAGTATGGTATCGACTACCGACTCCGCCGTGAAGCGCGAACAGGTATAGCCGTTGTTGAGCACATGGAGACCATATATCCAGCTCATCATGCCCTGCTCGCCTATGGAGCTGTCAAGGATATCGGTGATGTAGCTGTTTCCGCTGCCTGCCGCACAGAGAGCAAGAGCGTACTTCTCCCGTGAGGTCGCAGAAGCGATATTGTTGCTGCCGAGATACTCCGTAAGGGAGCGTTCATAGGCTGAAAGGTCAGTATATCCGCACTGGCTGAGAGTAAGGGCATACCAGTCCGTTGTCCTGCCTGCGCCCTCTGCGATACCGCTTTCCAGCCATTCCTCCACACTTCCCGCGCCTGCCTGTCCCAGCTTATAACTGACGATACCGCCGATAAGGTCATCGACCTCACCGACGGTATGATCGCTGCATTCCGCACTGAACGGAACTATTTCCAGCGTCAGTATCAATGCTGATATCAGGCACAGGATCCCCGATAACAGTTTATTCTTCATCTCTGCGTCTTAATGCGAAAGCAGTTGCAGCTGCGGTAACAAGTCCTGCGACTGCGATACCTGCGCCCTTTACTCCTGTTTTCGGAGAATTGCCCTTGTTTGCGGTAGTTGTTGCCGCCTTTGTGGTAGTAGTCGTTGCTGTTGTGGTTGTGGTGGTAGTAGTTGTGGTCGTTGTCGTAGTAGTAGTTGTTGTTGTGGTTGTCGTTGTTGTCGTGGTGGCAGCAGCAGCTTCGCCGCTTACATTTACGACATATACAGGCGGAACGATGTTTACGCTGTCAGATGTGGCGCTAAGTATATTTTTGCCCTCTTCCGTGAGCTTTACAGTGACCTTTCCCTCGCTATCGGTAACGAAGTCCGTTGCCTTGCCGTTCACAGTTATCTTTGCACCTGCAAGCTTCTTATCAACGGGAGCAAATTTCTCATCAAAAACAATATGCGAGAGCTCGAGGGAGATCTCCGAATCCCTGGCTGTATCCTCGCCCTTCTTTGCATTGAAGAAGCTGTATGAGTCGCTGTAGCTCTTTGTATCCGAATAAATGAAAGCCTGTATCTGGTCGTTGCTCTTGATTTCGTCCGCAAGTCCCAAAGACATTTTATCGTTTACGTAAAAACCGTAGCTTCCGCCGTTTTCAACTCCCCAGAGCTTGTCGAGCTGGAGTCCGTACTGTCCCACAGATGACTTGTAGCCTGCCGAAGCACCTCCTGTGAACTTGCTTTCGTGGACGATATAGAGAGCGTCGTTGACAGTGAGCTTTCCGTCGCTGTCGATGTCTGTAACAGTTACAGGCTCTTCAATGAGAGCAAACTTTTTTTCGCCGTCAGAAACAGTAACATAGACGGTTGCAGGATCTGTTTCCGCAGCAGATACGTTCATACATACAGCTGAACATGAGATAAGCAGAGCAGCTGCCATTGCCAGTGTCTTTTTCATAATACCGACTCCTTTGAAATAATGTAGTACGGGCAATAAAAAAGCCTTTCCGCGGTGCAGAAAAGCGCAGCAAAACAGCTTCACAGAGTATGTGAAGTCGGCGGCATACGTTTTTCATTGTCCAAAAACGTTAATTGCCTGCATTGTCTGACGAGCGATCCGACTGTACGGCAGTGACTGCTGCGACGGATTTTCACCGTGCTTCCCTCAGTTTCAGACTGCAATTCAATTACAGGAATATTATATCACGGGGCAGGAAAAGTGTCAAGTTGTTGACCAATTCATGCAAAAAGCCGTAGCGGCATATGTGCGATACACATAGAGAAGTATTTGTGAGAATTTATTGAGGAAAACCCTTTTGAAAAAGGGTTTCCCTAACAGGGACCTGTCCCCTCTGTCCTTCGGACATCTCCCCGTACAACGGGGAGTAATCCTCAAACTCCTTTCCTAAAACTTCCAGCTTAAATTTTTCCAAACAGGACGCCCAACGAAAACTAACGCCCTCTGTAACTCTTACAGGGGCGTCCTGTTTGGAAAAATTTGGGTTAAAAGTCTTTGGAAGGGGGTTCGGGGGAGAACCTTTCCTCAGAAAGGTTTCCCCCGATAAGTCCCATATATACTTCTTTACGAGCATCACACATATTGCCGCTACGTTTTCGTTTATTCAAAATACTGCTGCTATCCGCGTATCAGGAGCTTTCTGAGGCTCACGCTGTCGAATATATCCACTCTGCCGTCCTCGTTGACATCGGCGGAATAGCTGCTGCTCAGGCAGCCTGTGCCGAGGAGGTGCTTCTGCAGCATGACAAGATCAGCCGCATCAACTTCGCCGTCCCTGTTTACATCACCCTTAACGGGAAGCTCGACCACGATAGGAACAGCAGGTTCAAGCACGAATCTCTGGCTCTCAGCTCCCGTAAACCTAGCCTGACTGAGGGGAGCTTCGGCTTTATCGGCATTATCGCCTGCGTCAATGCAATTACCGTCCTGCAATATGGAATAGCTGCCGTCCCTGTTGCAAACAAGGCTGAATTTCTGACTGTCAGCTCCCGTAAATTCAGTTACGGAAAGCTTTCCCGAGCTTAATGCAAGAGCCTTTCCGTCCTGTTTCCTTATGGAATATCTGCCGTCGTCAAGCCTTGTGAAGCTCCATATCTGATCGTTCAGCGTAAACGGCGGAGGCGAGCCTGTGGGGTCATACTCAACGGCGATATTGCTGATATCGCTCTGAACTGTCTTACCGTAAATGTCAGCCATAAAGAGTCCGCTTGCAATGCTCCGCACCGTATAATCACCGTCTGTGACCGCAGGATGAACAGGAGCAAGGCTCCACAGCTGACAGCCGCCCTCCCAGTAGTTCCACTGGTTGATATTGCCGCCGTTCTCCTTTGACCATTCGTACACATCAAGTCCGCCTGCGTCCTTTGAACATTTGGAAACTATTCCGTAATCCGAGCCGCATTTTTTCAGTCTGAACAGCTGCTCGTCACTTCCTGTATACTTCTGCAGCTCAATATTTACTCCGTCATCGGCAGAATTTTCGGAAACCGCCATACACATGGACTCGTCCCCTGCCGAAACTATGCGGAAATAGTTCTCATCGACCGATATGAGCCGCCACTGCTGCGCCCAGCTGCCGTTGCGCTCCCACTGCTGGATATTCGTACCCTCGTCAAGCCTGCCGTTGGGGATATCTATTGCCATTCCGCTGTTCTGATTGATGATATAGTAAGGAACTCCGCTGAGGAGCTCTGTACCGCTGAGCCTTGCACAGGCTCCCGAACCCGATACGGCAACGGCTTTGTTTATGAGCTGCGAGTTCTTGTCGGTGAAGTCCGCAAGTCCCGAACGCTCCCTGCCTGTGAACGCCCTGGTCTGAACTCCCCATACCGTCTGATTATTACTGCCGACTGCGGTAAATGACATGACCTTTTTGCCGTTTTCGTCCTTTGCCGCAAGGAAAAAGCCATAATACGCCTGATTTCCGATAATGACCTCAGCTGCGGAGCTGTCCTTTGCCTGCGACCATTTTCCCGTAACTGAACCGCTGATACTGCCGTCGGAGTTCAGCTTTATGCTGCTGTAATTGATTATCTTTCCGTCTGTGGAGGTGCCGTGGCCGATGAACTCGTAATCCCCTGCGATATCAGCTTCATCATAGCCCGTTCCTGAGATAACGTCCCCTGCATACTCATAGGGAGCAACTACAGGCCAGCCCTTTTCATTGAAATACATGGAATGTACGCGGACCTCATGGAACTCGGCTCCGTCGTCAAAACGGGTATGATACACAAGATACCATTTGCCGTCATCGTCACGCAGTACGGAGTTATGTCCGCAGGCCATGTAAGCCTTGCTAAGGGAGCTGAATCTGTAATTTCCCATGACCTTCAGTCCTGTGGAGTCAAGGTCGGGATCTGCGGGAAGGACCGCCTGTCTGCCTGCAGGGTCGGTGAAGGGACCGAGGGGAGATACCGAGCGGAATACGCGCATATTATAGCCGCCTGTTGAGGTAAGTCCTCCGTAAGTCACCCACAGGTAATAATAGCCTGTATCGGCGTTGTATTCGATGAAGGGACCCTCTCCCGACTTGCCGTATCCGCCCGAGATCTTCGTGCCGAAATAGCTGTCCACCATTCTTCCGTCAGCGGTCTGTCCTGTTTTCGGGTGAATGCACTGACCTGTCCGCGGGTCTATCTCAAGGGAAAAGATACCGCCCGACCATGAGCCGTAGCACATATACATCCTGCCGTCGGTATCAAAGTAGATAGCAGGGTCGATAGCATTCGGATAAAGCCTGTTATTGTAATTGTCCTTATTGAACCAGCCGCTGTTGAAGCTCACACTGCCCTGTGCGATGAGCTCGTCGATATTGGTGGAAGTGTACTTGCAGTTGACGTTTTTAGTGCTGCTCTTCACGTAGCTGTCGTTGTTCGTGAAGCCCGAGTAGATAAGTGTGTCCACAAAGGTATATGGTCCCTCGATGTTCTTTGCGGCGGCATACGCGATGACCGAGCGCATATATGTGGACGACGTGCAGAAATACATGAGATATGCTCCCCTGCTGCCGTCGCTGTTGATATAATCGCCGTCCCACACCACATCGGGAGCCCATACCGCAAATCCTCCCTCGCAGTCCTGCAAGTCCTCGCCTGCCCATTCAAAGGCTTTTCCGAGGTTCCGTGAAAGGTCGCCGAACTCCACATTATTAACGGTCGCATAGCCGTTGGAGAAGCGCCTCCAGCTTTGCAGATCACCTGACTTTGCCGCTTCGATATGCGAGCCGAATACATAATATGTACCGTTGGCTTTCACGACAGAGGGATCGTGAACGGAAACGCGCCCGTCTGCTGCTGTAACGGAGAGCCCTGACAGAGCCGACAGCATAAGACAGCCTGAGAGGGCGGCTGCAATAAGCTTTCTGATTTTCATTTCAATATCCTCCGATATAAATTTATTGATATTATTATAGGATTTTTTGGCCAATTTGTCAACGAATCAGAGGTGTACAAAAATACTCTGCCTGTGAACAATAATACTCATTGCTGCAAAAAAACAACTCCGCAGGAGTATCACGGTCATTTCTGCGGAGTTATCCTGTTTTTCACGGCTGAACAGCCGAGAGGTCAAGCTGATATATCATTCAATTGCGGTTATCCTGCTTTCGATATCGCCGATAGCATCTTCCGCCGCGTCTATCTTGACGATGAAATCGTCGTCTATCCTTCTTACATACATACAATACGGGTGACCGAGGGAAGTCCACGAAAACCTCACGTAATCCATGCCGCCGACAGTCACTTTCTCAGGTCCTTCCATATCCTTGGGGCGTATCTCGTAATCCGCTTCAAAGAACTCCTTCTGTATGAAGTCCTCCGCTGAAATATCGGGAGTTTCGGGATATCTGAGCTTTGTATCATAGTACCATATGCTGACATCACCGCCGAGATCGGTGTACCTTACTGAAGTATCAAGCGTTCCTGTCATGAAGCGGCTCTTTTCCTCCTCGCTCATATACAGCAAAGGAGTGGTATTTGCACGCTCTATCTGCTCTTCATCATAGAATTGTGCGCCCTCGGGAGCTGTAAACCTGAATCCTGCATATTCCGATGTATAGACGTTTCCGTTTACCGTTCCCCTTTTGAATGCTGTTCCCGCAAATGGCGCTGTTTCGTTCTGCGAAGCCTGTTCTGTCACGCTCTCTGCTGTGTTTACGGCAGCAGTGCTATGCTCCGAAGCTGTTACAGCTTCCGTACTTACAGTGGTCTCTTCCTCATTCTTCTTTGTCTCCTTTGGAGCAGCTGTCTCCGTTTTTTCGGAAACCGCCTTCGTTGACGACATAGCAACAGGGCTTGCATCGGTATCGTCCGTGCTCCTGCTGCCGCAGGAAGTAAACGCGCATAATAGTGCTGCCAGTGTTAAAACAAGTGCTGATCTTTTCATAATTGTATCTCCTTTTTTCTTTGTCATTGAGTGCTGATCCGAACCTGTGCCAAAGACATATGTTACGGATACGGCTTTCATACATACTAATCGAACAAACGATACAAAGTGTAACACTTCTGAAGAAAAATTTTTTCTTGCTCAGTATTTTAGCTAAACTATAACATTTTGTGCTCCTATAGTGCTAAATAATGCAATTTCTATTGACATTTTCCAAAATTTGTAGTATCATATGCACATAAGCTTTATTTGTTTTACTTTAAATATGATAAAAAAGGAGTGAATTATCTCAAAAAACAAGTAAACTGATACTTAACTGATTTATCTGAAATAGATTATACGCAGAAACCATAGAACGATCACAGACCAAACTACTAACGGAGGCTCATATGAACACTAAAAAAATCATTTCAGGCGCTTTATCAGCTGCCTTACTGATAACTTCATCTATAGGACTTGTTCCCATAAGATCCCTGGCAGCTTCTGCTTCATATTCGTCAGGATCAGCACGGAAAATGTCCATTTCCGATCATTCGATCACTTTTGAATCCGAATACAGGTCAAAAGGCGGAGATCAGCCTGTAGAGCTCACCGCAAGATCAGGCTGGAACTACGAACCGCGAAACAGGACTTACAACTGCCCCGCAGGTAAGTCCAAGCAGGCACTGAAAAAACAGGTAGTATCCTATGCTCTGGACAGGCAGACACTGAATTTTGTCCTCACAGTCCCAAACAAAGCCGAAACAGACACAGCCGAAAAAATCAAGGAACTCGTTTCTATGAACGTTATCCATTCAAACGGTTCATCTTCTGTTTATAATTACTTTAGTATCGAAGCCGAAAAGGATCAGAAAAAATCAAATGCTCAGAAAAACGTTTATATTATGAAAGGAAGCTTCATTTCCTATTACGGTGATTCTACTGTGCAGCTGCAGTTCAGCTCACAGCTCAGGGACTATGACGTGTCCTTATCCAATGTTGCTCTGAGCGCTGCAAACGTGGGTTATCTCTACTCCACAGTCACCGACGACAAAGGTCAGAAGCTTCATATCTCGTTTGAAAAAAGCAAGGATCTCTCCGACGCAAAATATAACGAATGGCTCCGCTCTCTCGGACGTTATATTTCCAGCCTTTCCGATATTTCCGATATAAGATATGATGACATCTACATAAGCTTCGACGACCCCACTGTCGAACAGCCTACCTCATGCTGCGACTACATAAGGAACGGTGACGGTCAGAATACGGGAATACTTATAAAGTTCCACTCAGAAACCAGCGGCTACAACTGCGAACAGATCATGGCAGACAGGCTCGACTGGGGTATACTCCACGAAATATCCCACGCATACAGCCGCCTCAACGATAACAGCAAATGCTATGAAGCCTTCAATACCGTCGGAGATGAAGGCCTTGTAAATGTCCGCGCGATCACTGCCCTCCAGAACTGCTCTCAGCTCGCAGACATGATTGTCAGCATAAACGGTATTGAACTCGGCTCATCAAAACACGCACTGAAAAATTCAGCGGACGCAGGCAGCTATTTTATGAATGCACTGTTCGACCAACTGTACATTTACGACAAGTATGCAAACAGCTTCACTGACGGCTGGGCTGTTATCGAAAAGATAATCCTCGGAATCGACGGAGAAATGAGCATTGACGCTTTAAACGGCGCTATACGGTTCATAAATGGCTCTGACAGGTATACCTACAGCAAATACGGCAACAATTCCATATCATTCACTTCAAGAGATACCATAAGATTCATCAACGTACTTTATGCCCTGTGCAGGAATCACCCCGAATACGGCTCGTCTCAGGAGGATTTCACCGGATTCCTCAACGATTATGTCGGAATCGACAGATTCTACCATTATTACAGCGATTGGACAAAAAAGAATAATTTCTACAACCGCTCCACTATCTATTCCGATATAGACGGAAACCGCGTATTTGATATAGACGATCTGCAGGCTGTAAAGGACTTCGTGGCAGGCAAAAGAACCCTCTCCCCCGAAGGAATTTATCAGGCTGATTACAACAGGGACGGCTATATAAACGAACAGGACGCTGCAGAACTTGAGGATATGTGGTTCTGATCCGTCATTTATGTCAAAAGCCGAAGGACTCGTTTTGAATCCTTCGGCTTTTCATTTGTTGTAAGCAGTCAGTGACAGGGTTCACCGAATGTACTCAATATGGTAATGCTCGGCGAAGCGATAACCTGGTCTGAACTTCAATTAATTCTTCCTGATCGTTACCGTATATGTATCATTTTTCTTTTCACCGATCTCAATAGTCAGTCCCGTATCAACAGTTTGTCGGGCATTCTTGTCGTACCAGTGAAATCCCGGGATATTTCCGTTGATGATATCTCCCGTCTTATAAATATTATCAGATTTTTCGTCGTCTATAAGCCTTATGAAACGTCTGCCCTCGTAATTGTCCGTAAACTCAGAACCTGACGAATAACGGAAAGATGTCCACCAGCCGTTGTTATAAAGATCAGCTTCAACGTGGTATATCCTTATTCCCTCTCCCATAGCCACATACCACGGCGGAGAACTGTTATTGGCGTCCTTTGTGGTATATTCTATCATCATGTACTCGCTGTGGTAACGATTATCAAGTTTTCCATACGGGATAATAACGGTATTGCCCTTCGATGTCTGAGCATTATGGAGCGTAAAGCTCTGCGTTCCTGCTGAAGCGTCATATACCTGTACCTGATCGGTCCTGTACCAGCCGAGATGGAGCTTTGATACGCAGCTCAGGTCGCCGCCTGTATCGTCCATAAGCTCACTTCCTGCCTGACCGTGCAAGCCGTCAGCGTCACTGCTCTTATCGTATCTGTAGTAATCGGGCAGTCCCATACAGTGACCTGATTCGTGAGTAAGCGTAGATACAAAATCACGTGAGTCCGAGTTCGATTTTATCTGACAGTTTCCTGTTATCATATGACCTATTTTCAGCCCGTCA
The DNA here is from genome assembly GCF_017549005.1 of Ruminococcus sp. Lineage (GTDB taxonomy): Bacteria > Bacillota > Clostridia > Oscillospirales > Ruminococcaceae > Ruminococcus. The sequence goes on along the minus strand of NZ_JAFYYT010000038.1, from coordinate 131,907 downwards.
TAGACGTATTTATCATTGGCGAACTGTACCGACGCAGGCCACCATGTATCCTTGCTTGCCTGCCCCGGAACGATCACAGTTACCGTGTCTATGTAACCGTCATCGTTGCCGTCAAAATCATGGAAGTCTATCGTGCTGTCAAGAGCCTTGCAGGCCTCGGTAAGAAGAGCCTTCTGTCCCTTGACTCCATTGTAATTGCCGACAGGATACGGGCAGTTGTAATAATAAGCCCTGCCGCTCAGATCAAGAGCTCCCTTAGAGGCTCGACTGAAGAACGCCGATACGCTCTCCCAGGGGTATTGACTGCTGTACGGATTTTCGGGGCCAAAGGCTGCCTCTTCTATCTTGTCCGTATCGGGATAATAGCTGAACTTGCAGTCCGAAAAATCCGCATAGATGATAAGCATTCTTCCGCTTCCCTGCGACGGCATGAACTTATAGACATCATTTACGGAAGCACCGATGAATTCACCGTTTTCTCCAATGGGATCATCGGGAACTATCTGTTCATTTTCCCACTGCCAGACCCATAGTCCGCTGTTATTCACAACAGCCTTTCTCAGCTGTACAAGGTCGAAAACATCAACTGCTCCGTCCTGATTTATATCAGCAGTAACAAAGTACTCCCCTGCTTTGAAACCGTCTGCTCCGTTGATACCGATAAACGACTCCTGAACGTGGTAGCTGTTGCTGTCGTTCAGTGGTTCGATACCGAGCAGATGTCGTTTCATAATAACAAGGTCAGCTACATTCAGCACTTTATCATTGTTCAGGTCTCCCATATAACCGATATGCTCCCAGTCAGCCGAAGCGGACAACGGGATTGCAGCCATAACTGCGAGCACAGCGGAACAGAGCAGAGAAAACATGTGACGATGAAATTTTTTCATAGCGGCTCCTCCTTTTTGCCGATAAGCAGAATATCCACCTTAATTATACAATATTAAGTGCTGAATGTCTATAGTTGACAAAATATTTATTTCAGAAAATATATTTTTATATTATATGACTGCATAGAGTAAATCAATACTCTTAATATATGACAAGCAAACTTTCAAACCCAAAGAATTCACATCATCATATTACCATATCCAAAATATTTACAAACCGTTCATTTTCAGCCGTTTTCTCAGAAAACAGAAAAAGCAGGAAAACGAGCGCATTTCACTGACGGACCCGATACCTGCTTTTCTCTGTATACTGCCTTTTTGAATACGCCTGACTGGAATCGAACCAGCGCACACCGCGTCGGAGGCGGATGCTCTATCCACTGAGCTACAGGCGCATATTTTCAAGTACCATATAATTATATCAAAAACTCTTGAAATTTGCAAGCTTTTATGATATAATTATAAAAAATATATTAGGAGGGAACGTTTTGGTGGACTATATCTATTTAATAGTTGCACAAACAGGTACCAGACCTGCGCGGTTCTTCAAGTTCTGTACTAAAAAACCGTTCAATCACGTTTCTCTTTCAGGGGATATGGAACTTTCGGAAATGTACAGCTTCTGCCGTACATACAGACCTTTTCCGCTGCCTGCCACCTTCAATAAAGAGATAGTCGGACAGGGCACTCTCGGTCAGTACCACAATATCCCGTGTGAAATATACCGGATAAGCGTATCTCCCGAACAAAAGGAAGCCTATAACAAACTTATTTCCCACTTTGCCCAGCACCGCAAGGTCTATTCTTACAACCTTCTCGGACTTCTTGCGGTATACTTCAACATCGAGTGGAAAAGAGAGCGCAGCTTCGTCTGTTCGCAGTTTGTCGCATACATTATGGATAAAATAGGCATTCCTCTCGACAAAGCCTTCTCGCTTTACACTCCTGATGATTTCAGGAATTTCCCGGGAGCCGATCTTATTTACGCAGGCGAGCTCAATACCTTCTATTACACAAGAAAATCCAAGCTATATACATAATGATATGATATACGCCGCAGCCCTTACCTCATCGGGCGCAAGGATATATGCTCCGCAGTAGGCTTTGCTTTCGGGAGCTATCAGCGATATATCAATATTTCCGCTGTGACCCAGCAGTTTCACGGACAGTTCCTCGTCCCTGAGCACAAGTCCTGCGGGAGCTATGCATTTATTGCTCAGCATATTATATGAATTAGCATATGAATTGATAAACATCCATGAGCCGCCGCTCAGAAGCAGATACAGAAAAGCTGCTTTCAGGGCGGTCTTTTTCTTTTTTATACGCATATTATCGTCCTTTCATTGAATTAAGGAGCTCCCCAAGCGAGCGCCCGAAAAGCTGCCCTGCAAACTGCACCTGCCCGAGAGTATTGCAGTGCGAGCCGACCTCGATAAGCAGGCTTCCGTTGGTGAGGTCCTGGTTATAGTGCCTGTAATCAAAGAGTATGGGGCGCGTCAAGCCCTCATGGTCGGATTCGAGCTTGCTCTGAAGAGTACAGGCAAAGTGGAAATTCTGCATATAATTCGGCATACCGAGAGTTCCGTCGTCGCAGCCCGATATTATCATTATCTGAGCCGCTTCCCTGCCGTCCACCTCAATAAACGGCTGATAGGCGTAACCCTCTCCCGAAATTGCGTCCCTGTGGATATCGAGGACCACCTTTATACTGGGATATTTCTCGAGTATCGGCGTGATAGTACCGCGGCTCCTGCCGTATGAACCGTTGTAAGAAGGATAATCGTGTATCTCTGTCGCGTGGACAACGCCTATACCAAGAGCTTCAAGCTCCGCCTGTATAGCGTTTCCCACCATTACCACATTCTTTGTATCGTCTGTAGTCCTGTAATTGAAGGTCGGGTCGTAGCTTTCGCGGACAAAGGGCTCAAAACTCTCGGTAGTGTGGGTGTGATAGATGAGCACAAGGGGTTCGTCTGTATCATCTACCGTAAAATTGGGATAATAGCCGCTTTCACGGAAGAGCTCCTCATTCGGGATACCCGTCCTGTTGTTCACCTGTCCTCCGCCCACGAGGTCAAAAAAGGAATTTCCGCTGTATTTTCCGTAGGCGGTACGGATTATCTCTCCGCCGTCGCTCCATACCTCAGGGTAGGGCTTTGCTCCTGCATCGGAGCTTTTCATGTCGAGAGGGTCGGGCAGTCTTACGTATTCCCTGTTCCTGTCGTCCTCATCTGCATAACCGTAGCCCTCGGACACTGTATCGGCTCCTGCAAGCATTTCGTCCTCAAGCTTTATGCGCTTTATCACTTCTGCGTCGGCACTTATATGATCTGCCGACGCTTTTTCCGTTATTCCCATCGTATAGCTGTCAGCTCCGTCAAAAAAGCCTTTTATACCTGCCATCTCCTTTGCTCCGAAAGCCGCTGCGGCAGGTACGAGCACAGCTGCGATACACCTTGCGAAGCCCCTTGTTTTTCTGCGTTTATGGCGCGTCATATACTCACCTCTTTCACTGAAATAAGTATATTCGGCACCGCAGAGCTATATGTCCGCATTTTCATGTCATTTTCCGACAGATAACGGCATATCATGGGAAAGAGGTGATAATGATGTACAAATGCCTTTCTGTCAGCAAGCTCCTGTACAGACTGCTGTCTGCGCTGCTGATTATGACCCTATGCGCGGCTTTTTTCATTGCAGGAAGAACGATATTCACTGCCTCGGCAGGAAAAAGCGGCGAAAAGCCTGTCCCTCTCCCAGTCATAATGTATCACAGCGTCTGCGGAAAAACGCCATCGGACTACACCGTAACTCCGCAGCAGCTCGAAAACGACCTTGCGTGGCTGAAAAACAATGGCTATACCTCTGTAAGCGCCCGACAGCTCATAGACTACACCAACGGCATAGGCGAGCTCCCCGGGAAGTCGGTCCTCATAACCTTTGACGACGGCTTTTACAATAATCTATCCCTTGCCCTGCCATTGCTGGAGAAGTACGATATGTGCGCCGTTGTCTCTATTGTTGGCAGGTATACCGACGATTATGCACCTGCCGACCCTCACGCGGACAGCTATTCCTACCTCACATGGGAGGACATATCGCAGCTTGCGGCTTCTGGACGGGTGGAGATAGGAAGCCATACCTATGATATGCACTCAAACAAAAGCAAAAGGAACGGCTGTGCGAAGCTACCGGATGAGACCTCAGAGGAGTACACTTCGCTCCTGAGTGCTGATATAGGGCTGCTGAAGACCGAGCTCATGCAGAACTGCGGAATAGCTCCTGCGGTTTTCGCCTATCCGTTCGGCGCACTCAGCAGGGAAAGCCTCCCCGTGCTCCGTGACAGCGGCATACTTATGACCCTGACCTGCCGCGAGGGCATGAACTATATCACTCGCGAGCCCCGCTGTCTGTACGGCATTTTCCGCTATAACAGAAGCGGACTGCTCACAACGGAAGAATACATGGCAAGGCTTTCAGCCGTGAACTGATATGTCAGCATATAAAAAAACAGCCATAAAGAAGTCAGAGCTCCTCTATGGCTGTCTGTCCGTTAATTATTCAAAAACAGGGATAAACTGTCTTGCTATCTGATCCTTGCCGCCTTCCTCCGGGGAGCTGCTGCCCGAATAGCTGCCTGCCGCTGAATTCAGGCTCGACCTGTAGCTCTCTATGAACTTTCCGAAGAACTCGTCAAAGGAATTGTATCCGCTTCTCTGCCAGTACTTGTCATACTTGGGATCACGGTACTTCTCATATCTTTCGGGGATAGTTCCGTCTTCCTCGTAGTCTGCGGCTATCTGCTCCGCATTCGCCACAAAGTAAAGATAATCGGGAGCTATCTTATACATGATAAATCCGTAGTAAGCAAACATCAGACCTGCCAGCACCGAAAGTATTATAGCCGTTATCGCAAAGCCCGTGCCCTTTCTTCTGCCTGCAAGCGAAACTATGGCAAGAATGAGACAGAGCGGAACTGAGATTATGCTCAGAGCCGTACAGCATGGCACAATATTTACAAGAGCTATTACAAAAGCCGCTATTGCCAGTCCGCCGCCCTTGCGCTCGGGAGGGAGATCATAGTTCTCGCCGTAATCGCCTCTGAACTCGCCGTCAGGGAAATATCCGCGTCCGTTATTGCTGCTGTATCCGTTGCTGTCGTAGTTGCCGTTGTTAAACATATCTTCCATTTTGTATTCTCCTTGCTTTATAAACTTGTTTCCCAGTTCCAGTTGCGAACCTCGAGTTCTTCAAGATTATATGGAGTTTTCTGATAAACGCAGTAGTTGAGCCAGTTTGAGAACATGAGGTTTGCTGTACAGCGCCATGAGAAAACAGGCATATTCTCAGGATTGTCCCCGGGGAAATAGTTATACGGTATCTGTATATCTATGCCCTTTTCCACATCTCTCCTGTATTCGTTGGCTATAGTGTCCCTGTCGTACTCGGAATGTCCGGTGATAAAGTACTGTCTGCCGTTTTTGTTTGCAACTATATGGACTCCTGCGATATCCGACGAGGTAAGCACCTCCAGCTGGGGAATGCGCTCGATATCGGCTCTGCGTACCTCCGTATTGCGGGAATGGGGAACGTAGAATATATCGTCAAAGCCCCTGAGGAGCTGACAGTTGCTGACCTCCGCCCTGTGAGGGAATATACCGAACATCTTGTGGTCGAGGGTATACTTAGGTATACCGTAATGGTAGTAAAGTCCGGCCTGAGCAGCCCAGCATATATAGATAGTGGAGAAAACGTGTGTCTTCGACCACTCCATGATACTGCATATCTCTTTCCAGTAGTCAACTTTCTCGTAGTCGAGCAGCTCCACGGGAGCACCCGTTATTATCATTCCGTCGTATCTGTCGTCGGCGATCTCGTCGAAGGTCTTGTAGAAGGCTTCAAGATGATGGTGCGAGGTATTTTTCGATGTATGCGAAGCCATCTGAAGCAGATCGACGTCCACCTGAAGCGGCGTATTACTGAGAAGTCTCAGCAGCTGACACTCCGTTTCTATCTTTTTGGGCATGATATTGAGAATGACCACTCTCAGCGGACGGATATCCTGATGTTCTGCCCTTTCTTTCGACATAACGAAGATATTTTCATTTCCAAGAGTTTTGAAAGCAGGAAGCTCTGAAGAAATCCTGATTGGCAATCCTTATCGTTCCTTTCGTATTTATTCTTTCTTGTTCCTGCAGCTCTGGCAGCCGTTCATGAAGCTGTCCAGGTCGCTGCACTGTCTGCTGTCTCCGCTCACAAAGCGAAGCTTTTTCAGATCGTCGAATCTGGAGCTGTCGTCAAGCTCGAAAAGCATATGCTTTATACCTTTCAGTACGCTTTTCAGCATGACGGAGCGGACAAGCCCGTCGCAAAGCATAAGGTCGCCGCCGTCGTCGTAATCGTAAACGACAGTCCTGTCAGCTCCGTAGGAATAGGCAATAAATCCTATAACGCCGCCCCTGTCAAGAGCCTCCGTGATGTGGAGCTCTGCGCCGCCTGCGGCTTCTTTCAGCTTCTCATAGCCGACAGTATCGAACCTTTCCTGTATCTCCAGCATATTACTTCTCCTTGCCTATGGCGTTACGCAGGGCACGGAGCTCCTCGGCTGTCAGCTCGCGGTAAGTTCCGGGCTTGAGCATACCGAGCTTGAGAGGACCGATGCTGATACGGCGGAGCCTTGCGACCTCGAGTCCCACAGCTTCGCACATCTTGCGTATCTGACGGTTCCTGCCCTCTTTTATGGTCATAAGGAGCACAACTCTGCCCTCTTCCTTTTCTTTTACCACAACAGAGGCAGGGAGAGTTTTCTTGCCGTCTATCTCGACGCCCTCGGACAGCCTTACTAGCTGTTCGTCATTTATGTCGGGGCGCACGGTAACGCGGTATGTCTTGGATATATGGCGGCTGGGGTGCATTATGCTGTTTGCAAACTCGCCGTCGTTGGTAAAGAGAAGAAGTCCCTCGGAATTGCGATCGAGACGTCCTACAGGGTAAACGCGCTCCTCAACGTCCGTGAGGAGGTCCATGACGCAGCGCCTGTCGAGCTCGTCCGAGACCGTGGTGACATAGCCTCTCGGTTTGTTCATCATGAGGTACAGGAAGCTCTTCTTCCTCGGCATATTGATACGCTCGCCGTCAACGGTGATGATATCCTTGAAGCCGCACTTGTCACCCAGCTTCACGGGGTGACCGTTGAGCTTTACCCTGCCCTGTGTTATGAGCTCCTCAGCTTTTCTGCGGGAGCATACGCCGCTGTCGGCGATCATTTTCTGAATCCTTATTTTTTCCACTTTTATCCAGTCCTTAAGGGGAGAAAACTCTCCCGAAAAATTCTTTTATCCTTGTAAACAGCCCTTTATTGGCTTTTTCAGCCTTTACGGGAGCTGCACTGATATTCTCCGCGGCATAGAGGGGTATCGTATCCACCTCCTGCCCGAACCGGCTTATCCTGAGTGCAGCCGCCTCATCGCCCTCTTTTACGGGAGCATACAGAAAAGGCGGTCTCAGCACCGTATATGTAAAGTCGTCGGCATTTCCTGCCACAGTTGACACGGTATATGTGCTGTTTTCCGGTACGAGCCTGAGCTTTTCCGAAGCACCGCCCACTATATCGGCAGTTATATCCTCCGGAAGCGAAAACTCAAGCTGACGCACTTCTCCGAAGCCGTATCCGTACATTGCAATATGGTCGTTCCAGTCGTTGCTGTCATTGAGAGTAACGCAAATCAGCCTTTTCCCGTCACGCTCGCAGGCAGATACAAGACAGCGCCCCGCCTCATCGGTAAAGCCCGTCTTTACGCCGTAAACTCCCTCATACATAGTGAGGAGCCTGTTTGTATTTTTCAGCCACCTGTCATACGGCGGATCGCCGAAGCGCACCTTTATGCTCTCTTTTGAGCAGATATCGCGGAAAGTCTCGTTTTTAAGAGCCTCCCGTGCAAGCAGAGCCATGTCCGCCGCCGATGAACCGTGTCCTTCACCTTCAAGTCCCGAGGGAGTGACGAAAAATGTCTTTGAAAGTCCCATTTTTGCGGCTCTCCGGTTCATAAGCTCCACAAAGGCTTCGATACTGCCCGATATCCTTACGGCTGCCGCATTTGCCGCGTCATTGCCCGAGGGCAGCAGCATTCCGCAGCACAGCGCATATTTCGTGACTGTATCCCCTTCGCGCAGCCCCATTGACGAGCCCTCCACCTTTATAGCCTCGCTGTCCACAACGAACTCGTCGTAAAGTCCGCCGCTTTCAAGGCACAGCAGAGTCGTCATTATCTTGGTAGTGCTTGCCATAGGGAGCTTCTCCGCGGCATTGAGACCGTATATCACCTCGCCGGTATCGGCAGATATGAGCACTGCCGCCTTTGCAGATATTTCGGGCTCTTCCGCTCCGAAAGCCGCAGTACCGCACATACATGGAAATATGAGCAGAACTGCCGAAAATACAGATATAAGTCGTTTCACAGGCACACCTCCGCATAAGTTCATGCTAAAGGATATGCCGTACATCACGGTTTTATGCTCAGTTTATTGAAACAGAGCCGTCTGTGATATCCGAGGTCTTTGCCTCAGCGTTTCCGCCCTTTTTCTTGCTGATAAAGCCGCTGACCTTGTCGATGATCGCAGGCATTTTCTCGATAGCGTTGCTGATAGGATCGTTTGAGCCCTCCATGTTCACCATCTTTGCAGAGCCGTCTGGAGCTATAACAAGGAATCCCTCAGGCTTTATGGAAACTCCTGCGCCTGCACCGCCGCCGAAAAGGTCCTTATCGTACTTTGACGGAAGGTCGGAGCCGCCTGACGCAAAGCCGTAGCTCACCTTTGAAACGGGGATTATCGTAGTTCCGTCGGGAAGCTTTATGGGTTCGCCGATTATTGAGTTTACGTCTGCCATTTCCTTGATCTTTTCAATGGAAATACCTAAGAGATCGCTTACAGGTGTATTGTTTGCACTCATGATTATATACCTCACTTCTGCCTTGCGGCGGATTTTTTCATTTTGCGTTTCATTCTGAATTTTCTCAGCTTTTCAGGCAGGAAAGTCCTGAAAAGGTATGTTATCAGGAACCATGCTCCTGCAATAACCACTGTTCCGAGACGGAAATACAACTTTCCGGCTGCGTCCCACCGTCCCTTTGATACGCCGAACTGCGGACGGACGTCTATGGTTTTCAGCCTTACTGTGAAAAGCTGGCTGAAAAAGGCTATCCCGTTGTAGACGAGAGTGGAATACTTACCGTATTTCAGCGCACAGTCATATGCGTCCTCGTCAGCTATAACAAAGTCGATATACAGGTCTTTCAGTCTGAAGCCCTTGAATATCTTCAGCATAGGGCGCTGAGCGCTCTCCCATATGCCAACAAGGAACTCTATTTTATCGCTCAGGGACTTCTTCTCCTCGTCGTCATCACCGCTTTCAGGAGCGGCCTCTTCCGCGAAGATATCCTCGTCGGTATCGTCCTTTTTCTTCCTGTCCTTCTTTTTCTTCGGCTCTTCCTCAGAGCTGTCCGGAACAGCTTCGTGAGTTCCGCTTCCGGCAGTCTCCGAAGAAGTTTCTGCAGCCGCCGCGGACTGCATATCACTTCCGGGATCATTCACGGGAATGCTGTCAAGCTCCTCTTCCCATTCATACTTATCCCGTTCTTTCTTCTTTTTCTGCTTCTTTTCCTTGATCTTTTTCGGTTTTTTTGGCTTTTCGGGCTTTTCCTTCTTCTTTGCCCTGCGCTTTTTCCACCAGCCGTAAATGCCTCCGCCCTCCGAGTCCGTAAGATTCAGCACCCACAGCTTCACCTTATAACTGAATTTCCCGTCGATATAGCTGAACTCACCGCCTGCGGGAGTTATCAGCACAAGAAGTATTATGCCTAAAACGGCAAGAAGTATATACAGCAGAATTTTCAGTACGATCATTCCTGCCGCTCCTTTCTGTTATTGTCTTTCCTGCTGAGCCTCTGCCAGCTCTCTGTCCACGAACTCGTCCTCAGTTTCGAGGACCAGGTCTCCCTGTCCCGGAAGAGGCGGAAGATCGGCAGTTGAACTGAGTCCGAAGCTTCTCAGGAACACGGAGGTAGTCCTGTAGACTATGGGCTTTCCCGGAACGTCAAGACGTCCCGCCTCCTCAACGAGCCCCTTTTCGACCAGATTATTGATGACCGAGGAGCTGTCGATACCTCTTACATTCTCAACGAAGCCCTTTGATACGGGCTGATTATAGGCAATTATAGTAAGAGCCTCCATAGCCGCATTTGAAAGCGGAGCAGCTCGTTTTGTCTCGAGAGCGGCTCTTATCTGTTCTGCATACTTCTCACGGGTACACATCTGATAGCTGCTGTCCAACTTTTTGATGCAGATGCCGCTTCCGCAGTCCTCATAGCGCTCATTGAGCAGCCTGATCATGGACGGGAGCGTTCCCGCGTCAACTCCGCTCGCCTCCGAAAGGCGGTATATCTCTATGGGCTCGCCGCTTGCAAAGAGTATAGCTTCTATTGCTCCGAGCCTGTCCTTGATCTCCAAGATTTCTTCACTCCGTTCTTTCTTCCCTTGAAGAATATCATCATATTATCGTCGCTTATGGTTATCCTGCCCGACCTCGTCAGTTCCAGCACTGCAAGGAAGGTGGCGACTCTCTCCGAGCGGTCGGTAACTCCGTCATAGAGCTTATCCATATATACCTCGCCGGTGGTGTACAGCTCGCGGAGCACATGGACTACCTTTGACATTACCGAAACGATACGCCGTTTCACCACTGAGTTTATCTTGTTCTCAACATGGAGCTTAGCGTGCTCGGACTTTATATTTTTCAGCGATATTGCGCTGTATGCTATTGCAAGCCTTTCCGGCTCGTGCACAAGTGTATAGGTCATGTCCGCCTTTATCTTCATGGGCTCGCGGACAAAAATACTTCCGCCCACATATGCGTCCGCAAGCTGCTTTGCGGCGATCTTGCAGAGAGAATACTCGATGAGAGCTCCCTCCAGCTCACGCTTCATCTGCTCAGCCTCCTCGGGCTGCGGCAGCAGCGACGCAGTCTTGATATATATGAGCCTTGCAGCCATTTCAAGAAATTCGCCTGCAAGCTCAAGATTCTGCTCATGAGCCTGATCTATGTAGAGCAGATACTGCTCCAGCAGCTTGGATATCTCGATATCGCAGATATTCAGCTTATGCTTTGCGATAAGGCTCAGCAGAAGGTCGAGAGGTCCTTCAAAGACCTCGAGCTTGAATGATATACTTTCCATATTTCACCGTAAAAACAGGGACCATTCGCTTCGTCAGCACTTATAAATGATCTCTCTCAGTAATGTTTGCGTAGCGTCCGAAAGATCGGGGAAAAAGAATATAAGGCGGTCAAGCAGCAGTCTCCACAGATACACAAGGGGCGCAAGTATCGAAAACTCGCCGTCGCTGACGCTTTCAAGGAAGAATACCGCAAGAAGTATAAATCTCGACCACTCCGTTATCTTCTGATAATTTGTGAAATACCAGCGCCTGAACTTCGGCCATGAGAACTGATAGAATATGTGGAAGCCGTCAAGGGGCGGTATCGGCAGAAGCGCTATCACACCGAAGAAAAGCGATGAGAAAGCCGCCTTTCTCAGCACGAAATACACGCTCGCCAGTATGAACGAGGCAGGACTTATGCCGAGTATCAGCTGACTTATGTTCCTGAGGAGCACATACATGATAAAGTACGTAACAGGCGCAGTCAGCGAGATAAGAGTAACGTCGCGCTTCATATTCTTCAGCCTTGCTACGTCGATATTGACCTCCCTGCTGAATCCGAAGCCGATTACCATTACCATGAGCATTCCGAACCAGTCCGTATGCCTGCGGAAATCAAGGGAAAGTCTCCCCTCTCCTGCGGCAGTCCTGTCACCCAGCTTTTGGGCGACCCACGCCTTAGCAAAGCAGGCAAGAGGCATTAAAGCAGTAAGCACGACTCCTCTGCTGACAAGTGTAAGAAAAACTCTGTATATCTTATATTCCATTTTATTCTCCCAAAACCTTTAATTACGCGCCGAAGACATCGGGTATCCACAGTACAGCCTTCATCATAAGTCCGTAGAGATATTCGGAGGCTATGGCAAGCGGAGAATATTTGGACGGAACAACGTTGATAAGGAAAAACAGTGCAAAGAAAACGTAATTTATCTCTCTCTGGTGCTGATATACCCAGCGGTCGAACTTCTCGGGCGTGAATGCGCGGAGAATGTTGAATCCGTCAAGGGGCGGCACAGGTATGAGATTGAACAGCGCAAGTCCGATATTGACGATAATAAGGAACTGCAGAAGCAGAAGCAGACACGACATGGTGTCATACTGATTGGTGATAAGTCTCAAATAAGCCATCTGACCGCTCCTGAAGCAGAGGATCACCGCAAATGCAAGCGCTGAAACAAATGACGCCAGCAGGTTTGAAACAGGTCCCGCAAGAGCTGTAAGCGCGTATCCTGCACGGTAATGCCTGAACCTCAGCGGGTTTACCTCAACAGGCTTTGCCCAGCCGAATCCGCCGAGTATCATAAGTATCGAGCCCAGCGGGTCAAGGTGTACGAAGGGATTGAGCGAGATCCTTCCCTGTCTCTGTGCAGTATCATCTCCAAGCCACTTCGCCATAAGGCCGTGAGCCGATTCATGCAGCGGTAAAACGAGGAGAAGCGTCGCTATCCTCGAAAAGTATTTCAAAAAAGTCTGGATATCCAAAGTGCCGCCTATCATATTAATGTCCTTTCTTTTATGCAGTATCATTAATGCATATAGATATACAATATATATTATACTATAAATCGCTATATATTTCAAGTAAAAAAGTATTTTTATGCTTCAAAAAAAATTTTTTTAGTTTTTTTTCAAAAAACACTTGCTTTTTTTCTGATTATGTGTTAGAATAATCATGTTGTATTTTTACAGGTTAGTTAAGGAGGTGCAACCTAATGGCAAAATGTGATATCTGCGGAAAGGGCGTAACCTTTGGTATCAAGGTTTCTCACTCACACAGACGTTCCAACAGAACATGGAAGCCTAACGTAAAGCGTGTTAAGGCTATCGTCAAGGGTACTCCTTGTCATATCTACGCTTGCTCAAGATGCCTGCGTTCAGGTAAGGTTGAAAGAGCTTGATCGATCAACATGGATAATGAAGAGCGTTCCTGACGGGGCGCTCTTTTTTCATTACAATAATCAGAGACAGGAGCTGAAAATATGTCACACCATGATGTTTCCCTGAATATTGACGACTGCGCCCCTGATGAAATATGGGCTAAGATAGATGAAGTCTACAGATCAATGGAATACTACAGCAAAGGTGAGAACTGTCTTACATGGCAGGGAAATGATATCGGGCTTTACTCTTCCGCAGAACCCGGCGGAATACAGATATCGGGAGAAATGCCCGACGAGATATGGGACAAATGGTACCCCGAGCTCAAAGCAAAGCTTACGGAAGCCCTCGGCTATGAGATCGGCGAGCCTCAGGACGGCTTCGGCTTCAAATACTGGGAACCATTCGTCAAAAGCTATAACGATATAAAATCCATAGACGGCAAACAGATAGTTTTCAATGACCTTTCGACCTTTTACTGGTCAATGTTCACGAACTTTGAAAGGGATATCACGGCAAAGCCGCCGTTTTTCCGTTTCAGCTCCCCTCTTATGGAGCTGAGGATAACCGTGGAATGCACAGGCCTCTTTGCTAAAAAGAAGCAGCATGAAGCCTTCCGTGAGCTTCACTTAAAACTCAGCGGCGTCGGCATACACACCCTTGATCTGTCCTGAAAACAGCCTTTTTACATAAATGTCATCAAAGTTCCACACGAAATGCACATTTTTTCGCCTGATATTTGTTTGACATGCTAAGTCAAGGTAATAATTTAAGCATTTAATTTCGTCATTCATACAAACTTCCCAAACCAGGCTATTAATTTTAGTGATATTGTGATATAATATATTTATGTATTAGAGGATCGACCTTGCGCACATACCGAGTGTACGTACAGGTCAGCAGGCCGTTCCGGCTTGCTTCGCTTGTTTACAGGGGGTAAACATTTTTAATGGACAGAAAACCAATACGTAATGATTTTTTCAGGTACATATTGGCAAATGTCACCAGCTCTGTAGGCGTATCTATCTATATACTGATAGATACGTTCTTTATTTCTAAGGGAATGGGGTCGGAAGGTCTTGCAGCACTGAACCTTGCCCTGCCTGTGTTCAATTTCCTGAACGGTTTCGGGCTTATGCTCGGAATGGGCGGTGGAAGCAAGTTCTCCATGATGTATTGCAGGACCGAACGAGAAGAAACTGACAGAATTTTCTCAAATGCGTTCATGACAACGCTGCTCATTGCAGCCGTGTTTGAGATACTGGGGATATTTTTCTCGCGGCAGATAACACATCTCCTCGGCGCAGACGCTGCCGTGTTCGAGATGTCGCACAGCTATCTGCACAGGATACTGCTGTTTTCGCCTGCCTTCCTTTTCAATAACCTGCTTGCCTGCTTTATGCGTAACGACTGCGCTCCTAAGCTGGCAATGCTTGGAATGCTGAGCGGCAGTCTTGTCAATGTAGTGCTTGACTACATTTTTATTTTCAGAATGGATATGGGAATGGACGGCGCGGCGCTTGCTACGTGTATCGCTCCGTTCGTAAGTATGGGTATTATGAGCATACATATCATCACAGGCTGGAACGCATTCAGTCTGCGGTTATCGCTCCCCTCTCCGAAGCTCATACGCGAGATAGTCTCGCTCGGACTGCACTCATTCTTTACAGAAGTTTCGGGCGGAATAGTCATACTTGTTTTCAATTTCGTAATTTATCGCCTGCTCGGCAATACAGGAATTGCCGCATACGGCGTCATCGCAAATATAGGAATAGTCTTTACGGCTATATATGTAGGTATCTCAGGCGGCGTGCAGCCGCTGATGTGCAGATACCACGGCAGAAAAAACGACGCAGCTATACGCTACCTGCTGAAACTTTCCGTAGTCACGGCGCTGATATTCTCGGCAGCAGCCTACGCTCTGCTTTTCATGCAGGTATCGCCTGTAGTCGGACTTTTCAACAGCAGCAGCGACAGGACATTACAGTCAATAGCCGAACACGGTCTGAGGCTTTACTTCCTCTTCATGCCGTTCATGGGTATAAACACCATACTTGCCGTGTACTTCTCGTCAAGTGAAAAGCCTCACACAGCGCAGATGATATCTCTCCTGAGGGGAACGCTCCTCGTCATACCGCTTGCATTCCTTGCATACTGCCTCGGCAGCATAAATCTGGTATGGCTGACTATCCCCGTTTCGGAGCTTGTCACCGCAGCCGCAGGCGGCGCGATATTCGCATTCGACCTCAGAAAGATACTTTCAGAGGACTTAAAACTCGCATACAGATGACAAAAGCCATGAGTTTCCACTCATGGCTTTTTCATTAATAATTGCATAATTGGCGAAAAGTTACTTTACCCACGAAAGGGATTCCAAAGGGTTCACAACCCTTTGGCAGAGTCCAGAGGCAGCGCCTCTGGTGGGGAGTGGGGCAAAGCCCCACATATAGCTTCAAAGCGCTCCGCAAGAGGTGAATTCAAAAAACAGTCCGGTGGACTGTTTTTGAAGAGGAGACGCCCTGCAAGTGAGGGCGTCTCCTTAAATAAAATAGTTTTTTGACAGACTGAGCCATGAGTTAAAACTCATGACTTTTTTATGCATAATTATGAATTATGCATTATCAGAGTATCTTCTCGGGCTCGCCCATAGGCGGCATAATGAACGCGGTAGCGTCCTCAAGGTGGAAAGTTTTCATCTTGAAGCCTGTTTTCTCGTTGTATATCTCCTTGAGAAGCGGACTGCTTGCGAACATAGCTTCCTGATACTTCGGATCATCGTCGAAAACGATCCTTCCCGTGTAGCGGAGCCATACGCCGTCAGGCTTGCAGGCAACTATCTCGCAGAGAGGGTTTGCGAGCATCTGTCTGTAAACTGCCTTGAAATCGCCCACAGCAAAAATCTCCTTGCCGTCGACCTCGACGTGAGCCCCGAAAGGTCTGAGCTTAGGCTGTGCTCCGTCGTTTGTTGCAACGAAAAAAATGCCTGCCTCCGTAAGAAAATCGTTAAGTTTGCTCATGATAAATATACCTCCTTATTTTTATCACTGATACTCATATAGAAACTTTTTTACTTTCTATATAAGCATCAGGCATAACGCCCTGAGGCGTTTTTGTCAGTCCTCGAAAAGCGGCGTGGAGAAATATCTCTCCGCAGTATCGGGAAGAATAGTGACCACTGTCTTGCCCTCACCCAGTTTTTCAGCAAGCTTGAGAGCAGCCGCTACGTTTGTGCCGCTGGAGATGCCGCACATTATGCCCTCCTTTGAAGCAAGGTCCTTTGCGGTCTGGATAGCCTCCTCGTCGGTAACTATATAAATATCATCGTATATGTTCTGGTTGAGTATATCGGGGATTATTCCGTCGCCTATTCCCATCTGAAGGTGAGTTCCGATGTTTCCGCCTGCCAGTATGGCAGCGTTTTCGGGCTCTACAGCCCATATTATCATATCTGGATACTGAGCCTTGAGAGCCTCGCCGATACCTGTGATAGTTCCGCCCGTGCCGATCCCCGAGCAGAAACCGTCTATCTTTACCGCAGTCTGCTCCAGGATCTCAAGAGCTGTATGGAACTTATGAGCTCCGATATTGTTCACATTTGCGAACTGCTGCGGAACGAACACGTTCTCGTCCTCTTCTGCCATTCTGAGGGCAGTATCAAGGCACTCCTGTATGCACTTTCCGATATCGCCGTCATCATGGATAAGCATTACCTCCGCACCGTAATGGTTGACAAGCTTACGGCGCTCCTCGCTGACGGAATCGGGCATTATTATGATAGTTCTGTAGCCCTTTACAGCTCCCACAAGGGCGAGGCCTATGCCCTGATTGCCGCTTGTAGGCTCAACGATCACAGTTCCCTCGTGTATTTTGCCTTCCATTTCGGCATGGCGGATCATGTTGTATGCTGTGCGTGTCTTTATGGAACCGCCAACGTTGAGACCCTCGAACTTCACGAGGACGTCAGCGTTTCCTTTTTTGTTCATTCGGTTGAGCTTTATCATCGGAGTGTGTCCGATAGCCTCCAGAACGTTGTTATATATCATTGGTTTATTACTCCTTGTCAGAACTCAGGTCAAAGGACAAAGAACCGAGAACTGAGATTATTTTGCTTTGGTATGCTGCCTGAGGACAGACAATATCCGCCCCTGCAAACTACTTGCCGATCACTGCTTTCTGCTTACTAATTACTCCCCGGCAGAAGCAAACTGGCTTTCATGACGTGTGAAGAAGTCCGTTCTCGGAGGCAGGAACTTCAGCTTGTGGCCGTTTCCTGTGAAATATGTAAGAGGCTCGAGGATAGTATCCCATGACCATATACGCTCATCAACATCAAGGTACTCGCGGAGCTTTTCAGTGCCGAACGGTGCCATCGGGTGGAGCAGTACGCCTGTTATCCTTATCATGTAGAACAGGTTCGCAAGAGCCTGTCTGAGCGCCTCCTTGTCGGGATATTCACCTGTAAGGGCCTTTGCCATGTACTTGCTGCCGTTGCGGATATAGCTGTCAAGAACGTAGGTACACTGGTGGAAAGCGAACTTTGACATATGTCTCTCATACTCGAGAACTGCCTTTTTCGCCTCCTCAAGGAACTTCTCCTCGGGAGCATTGTCGGGCATAACGCCGTCAAGCTCTTTCTGAGCGGTATAGAAAGCAGTTCTTATCATACGGTTGAAAACGTTTGAAAGGAGCAGACCGTCCTTTACAACAGGATCGGCGTCATCGGGCTTTGCGTCGGGATTATAGGGCTTCGGCATGAAGCTTACGGAACGCTGTCCCAGACCGAGACCGAGCCAGTGCATACGGAGCTGCTCAGGGGTGTAGTGGTTGAGCAGATCATCAGCCATAGGCGGCTTTACTGCGCCTGAGCTTGAAGCCTTCTTGTCAAGGAACAGGATATGGTGGTTAGCCACGATAACAGGGAGCTGCAGCTCTCCGTCCGCAGGTGAAGCAGTCTTTGTACCGCTCTCCTGCTGAGCCATCCACATTGCAGGCTCGGCAATACCGTAGAAGTAGATATTGTCCTGACCGATGAACTGATATACAGTGGAATCCTTGCTGCACCAGTAATCTCTCCACTCCTCGGTATCATGACCGATAGATTCAAGATAAGTCTCGGTAAAGGAGATAGGAGCCCACAGTGACTCAGGCCATACCCATACGGTAAGACCGTCAACGCCCTCCATAACAGGCGCAGGAACTCCCCACTCGATATTTCCCGTCAGACGGAAAGGGACAAGTGTCTTTCCCGTTCTGTAGCGTATGCCGTTTTCTGTGAGTATGCGGCAGGCTTCGTCGCAGTCGGAAAGCTTGCTGAACTCTATTGTAAATGAAGGCTTTTTGGGCTCTTCTATATAATTATGCTCGGGCATGGAGGCTTTCAGCTCCATGTACTTTTCCTCGAACTCGCGCTTTATGTATATAACGGGGTTCTTGAGGAACTCGTCGATGGTCTTCCATACAACGGGACGGATATCCTTGCGCTTTTTCAGTTCCTCGACCCATTCCTTCATGAGCTGCTCATAGTCGCGGAGCTTGAAATACCAGTTTGTAACAGGCTTCATTGTAGGAGTTTCGCCTGTAAGGGTGCTTATGGGGTTGATGAGGTTCTCGGGCATATACTGATGACCCATGTCACACTCGTCTGCATAGCCCTTTTCGGAAGTACAGCCGTCTACAGGACATTTACCGATGACCTGTCTGCCGTTGATGAAAACTCCTGCTTTCTCGTCAAAGAACTGCATGGTAGTCCTCTGCTCGAGCTGTCCCTTCTTGTGGAGGGAGCTTATAAAACGGTCTGTGACGGAGGCGTGTATCTCCTTTGAGCGTCCGAGACCCGAAGCTGCAAAGATATTGAGTGAAATACCGTAAGCGTCGAGGGTTTCCTGCTGCTTGTCGTGGTTTTTCTGTACGAAGTCCTCAAGAGAGCCGCTGAACTCGCCGTTCTTGACCTTGACTCTCCAGCCCTCTGCGATAGGCGAACCGTAGCAGTCCGTACCGCCTACAAAAATAACGTTTTCCTTGCCTATCCTGTCGCGCATGAAACGTGCAAAAGTGTCCGCGAACACGAACATTCCGCCGACATGACCGAAGTGGAGCTCCTTGTTGCCGTAAGGCATACCGCCTGTGACTATACATCTTTTCGGGAACACAGGACGGGGCATCTCAAAATTTTTCTTTTCTTTATTGTCTGACATCTTTATTACCTCTTTATTTCAATTCATAATTCATAATCGTGGTGTCCGCATATGCGGACGGATCTGAATAATTCAAGGTACCCATTAATTATGCATTAAGCAAAGGCTTGCAGCCTTTTGCGTGTGATCTCCTCGCCCAGAACGTGGCTCACTTCCCATATATCGGGAGCGTTTGCGTGTCCTGTGAGAGCTATTCTCAGCATATTCGTGATATGGACTATGCTTCCCCTGAACTGCTCGGGATTTTTCTTGTAGTCCTTGGGCTTTACAGCAAAGCCCATTTCCTCGGTTATAGCCTTTACCTTGTCGAACCAAACAGCAGAATCGTCATTATGGTCGTAGCTTGCAAGATACTTGCCGAAGAATTCCTTTACTGTTGCCTCGTCGCACTCCACGGGCATATCGTCTGTCACCCTGAAAGTCTCGTCATAGTAGAAGCTCATGAAATCGCAGGCCTGCTTCCAGGTCTCGATATCACGTCTTGGCTTTGCGCCGCCTCTGCCTATATTCAGAGCTCCGAGAGTTCTTTCCGGATACTTGTTTATGAGAGCTGCAAAGTCCTTATTGTACTCATTGCACCATTCCAGCCAGCCGTCGCGGACCTGCTCAGCGCTCATGCGGCAGATAACGTTCTTGGAAATATCCCTCATCTTGTCCAGGTCTACGAGAGCTCCCGAAACAGACATCTTTTCAAGAGTATACGGGAACTCATGGTAATCAGCCTCAGGGTTGGCGATACGCCACTCCTCATAGTTGGAATTCAGCAGAGTAAGAAGGAACTCCCATACAGCGTCCTTGCTGATACCCTCCTGCTGATAGTAGGCAAGTGCAAGCTCTGGGTCCTTTCTCTTGGAGAGCTTTCTCTTTCCGCCCGACTCCTCGTCTATCTTCATAAGAGTTGCAGTATGGCAGTATACAGGCTGCTTCCAGCCGAGAGTATTGAAGAGCTCAACGTGCATGGGCAGTGAAGATATCCACTCCTCGCCGCGTATAACGTGGGTCGAGCGCATAAAGTGGTCGTCAATAACGTGAGCGAAGTGATATGTTGGTATACCATCGCTCTTGAGGAGTACGAAATCCATATTGTTTCTCGGCATTTCCAGCTTTCCGCGGATAGCGTCCTCAACTGCGATGTTCTCGCCTGTCTCCTCACCTCTGAAACGGAGCACCCATTCCTTGCCTGCCTCGATATTTGCCTTTATCTCGTCGAGAGTAAGGTCGCGGCACTTTGCGTACTTACCGTAAATTCCGGGATTTTCCTTATTGGCGGTCTGCTGCTCGCGGACAGCTTCTATCTCCTCGGCAGTCATGAAGCAAGGGTAAGCAAGTCCCCTTTCGGTAAGGAGCTTCGCAAAAACGTGATATATCTCCTTACGCTGTCTCTGACGGTAAGGACCGTATTTTCCGTTGTCGCCCACTGCTGTGGCACCCTCGTCGAAGTGTACTCCGAAATAGTCCATAGCGTTGATGACAGTCTCAACAGCGCCCTCCACCTCGCGCTTATTGTCCGTATCCTCTATTCTCAGGTAGAAAACGCCCTGTGACTGGTGAGCTATACGCTCGCCGATGATGGCGTTGTAAAGGTTTCCGAGGTGAACGAAGCCCGTGGGACTTGGTCCGATACGTGTAACATTGGCTCCAGCGGGGAGCTGTCTTTCGGGGAAACGCGCCTCGATATCCTCGGGAGTATCCTTGACATCGGGGAAAAGGTAGTCTGCAAGTGCTTTATAATCCATATTATCAATCCTTTGTATGTTCTCCGTCTGTCTGCTGACAGACACATTTAATTTATTATATCACATTCTTATTATAAAGTCAAATGCAAGCCTTTAGCCGTTCCCCCCACAGCTGTCAGCCCGTGAAAAGGACATAAGAAAACTCCCCGTGAAAGCAAAAAAGCTGTAAAGAAGCTTTAGCTTCTTTACAGCTTTTTCTAAAATAATAAAGAACAGCGAAGAAATAAGAATTATATTGCCTCTTCGCGGACTAATTCCAATAATACTGCCTTTCAGCGATACAATTTTTATTCTTTCTTATTTATTGTTTCAAAGGACATGAGAAAAAATATCATGCCTTATCCTCAAGGAACCGCACAAGCATATTCCATGTAATGCAGTCCACCGTTCCGCTCTCGGCAATCCCGCAGCAGCTCTGAAATGCCCTTACCGCCCTGAAGGAAGCCTCGTCGAACTCGCCGCTCACTGATATTTTCGGCATATTATCGTACCACGCAGCAGCTTTCATAAGCATGGCCTGTATGATATAGACCAGCTCTCCGCTGTCGCCGCGGCATACCTTGAAGCTCCTCGACGGAAAAACATGGTAAGCCGCAGGAGCTTCTTCAATGTAATCGCGGTAAACTGCTGCTATCCTGTCCCATGTGGCGGTATCGGTCTCACCTGTGTCGGGAAGTCCGTATGCACGCTGAAATGCTTTTACAGCCTGCATTGTTGACTCGTCATATGTTCCGTCTGGGAGCACCTGCGGAATACGCCTGTCAAACAGTGATATCCCGTAAAGATAGCTCTGTAGCTCCCTGATGTGTTCTTTTTTCTGCTGCTCTGTATATGGCACGATACCAACTCCAATCATAGATTTATAATGAACTCAGAACTAAGCCTTATATGGACTCCTTTCCCTACCTGATAGTGTAGCCCGGGTTCTGATAGGGGCGCTTGTCGAATCCGTATCGCAGGTCGGAATATACGCCTGCTATCCTGTCCCATGTGACGGCTCCCACTATACCTGTAGTATCAATACCGAACTGACGCTGAAAAGCCGTTACGGACTGCTTCGTAAGAGGACCGAAATAGCCTGTATCGCTGACCGCAGGGATATCGGGATAGCTCCTGTTTATGTATGTGAGGTACTGCTGTATCGTCCTCACCGACTCTCCGTTCGCTCCCTCTCTCAGAACAGTTCCCGGATACAGTGCAACATAGGTATACTGCGGCGGAACGCTCTCCACTATGCCCTGATATGCGCGGTAAAGGTCGTTCCGCGTGGCTCTGTCCGCAACTCCTGTCTGAGGCAGTCCGAAAACACGCTGGAACGACTTGAGCGAACGCTCGGTCTGCTCCCCGAAATAGCCTGTTATCTCCACGGGTATGACTGCTTCATAGTAAGCTCCTATCACCGCAAGATAGTATTGCAGCATACTCACCTCTATGGACTGCATACCGATACTGAGGTCTTCCGTGAATCTCGGAGCTATCTCCTCGAATCGTACTCCCTCGGAATCCAGCTCCGCAAGCTTCTTGACGCTTGTGTAGATATAGGATATCCTGTACCATGTAGCCGCGTCCACAGCGCCGGTCTGCTCAAGTCCGAATACCTGCTGGAACTTCCTCACGGCATTCTCCGTAGGCGTATCAAATATGCCGTCTGCGGCAGGAATTTTTGGTATTGCCGGGAAGTTTCCCGATATACGGTTAAGCCACACCTGTACGAACTTCACATCGTTGCCGAAAGAGCCGTTTCTCAGCTCTGTACCCGGATACGACGGCAGAGCCGTCCGCACGGGAGCGTCCTGTACTATCTCTATGTCCTCGCCGTAGTAATATTTCAGTATCTCCAGCGAATTGTAGCCCCTTTCCGCAAGATACTGAGTCCCCCACTGTGAAAGTCCGCTGCAGGTAGTCGTCGTACCGTTGCAGAAGGCTGTAAAAAGCGGTTCCACGCTACCCTTCCGCCTTACGTAGTCGTTGAACAGCTCGTCAACAAGATAGCTTATATTCTCGAAATACTCCCGACCGTTTATGAATTTCTGGTCGAACTGAGTAGTCGCCGTGATATCGAAGTCGTACCCCCGTGAGCGGTACCATTCCGTATAGATACGGTTCAGCGCAAAGGAGACTATAGCGTAAATATTGGCTCGGAGAGCACTTATATTCCATGTGGGATATATCTCGCTTGAAGCCACGTTCTTGACATAAGAGGCGAAGTCCACCTCAACATTCGGGGCGTCGGAATCGGGAAAGCCTAAGTGAACGGTGATAGTTTCGGGGATAAAGGGCGTGCCTGTAAGCATGGTTCACTCCTTTCCGCCGCCGAAGCCCGGCTCTGCATTGTAGTAGGTCACAGTTTCATCGTCGCTGCTCATCATAAGCGGAACAGGTATGAGGTTGAAGTTCTGGACCGAGGTTATCCCCGAAAATACAGGAACATCAACGCTTCTTGCGCGGAAGAAGCCCTCTGCGTAAACGCTTACGTCGAAAAGGTTATAGGGTCTCTCGTCGGGGTCGGGCGTCTGAGAGTGCTCAAGGTCAGGCACAGGTACCGAGAATTTCGGCGATACGCCGCTCTCATCGGTAGCTCCCGAAGCAAGAACGAGCCTTTTCCCGTCCACCACAGCCGTTACCTTTACAAAAGCCCCCTCAACAGCAGAGGAATCGTCACCTGTCCGCACATTTACAAGTATATAGCCCCTTTCGCTGCCGAGCAGCTCTTCGGAGCTGTATTCCTGCGGCGCGTCGTCCTCGGTGTTCTCCGTACCGAGATCCGTATCCAGCCCTGAAAGATCGGGCTCGGGATAGCGGCTGTTGTAGTCCTCTGCCTCGCCGCTGCCGTCACTTCCGCTGAATTCGGCATAGGCAGTATCGTCAGGAAGCTCCTCCGTTTTCTCATTCTCGGTTTTCGGCAGTTCCTCGCCATGTGAAGAGCTTCTGCTGTATAGCTTCATAAGCTCCTGTTTATATTTTTCAGTATCGAAATTACCGTTTTTCATACTATCTCCTCCCTGTACATCATATTCACGTTCAATGCCGAATATTACACATCGAAACAGATCAATGGCATTTCCCGGCACTTGACAACGCACAGAGATTAGATTATAATAGTTTATATCAAACCTTTTAAGGAGCGTTCAGTATGCAGACAAGATCATTAATAGCGCTTTGTATCGCGATAGTCGCCGCAGCGTTCATGATCCTCGCAGGAAAGTCCTGTGCCGAGGACATCGCTAAGGCCAATAAAAAGCACCCTCACCTTATAACTGACCCTACTACGCCGTTCAATACTGCGGATCTTACTCCGCCCAACTATAAGCCCACATCTGCAAGTGAAGAGTCAGAAACCGGCGAAACCGAGGAAACTACAGGTTTCTTCAGCGAGATACTCACAGACGAGTTCGGTATGATGATAGAGACAACTGCTCCCACGGAATCAGGACAGATGTACATGATAGTCACCGACGCAAACGGACAGATATCACAGATGATACCTGTTACAGGCTCTGACGATGCCGATACTCCGACTACTCTTGATTTCCTTGAGCAGTATCAGGCTGAACAGGCTTCAAGGGACGCTGCCGATCAGGAAAGGCGCGAGGCTGACACCACGGAATTTGACCCCGACAGAACAATTGAGATACCATTTGTAGATTATTATTAATATAAAGGAGAAATCATCATGGTTATTATCGAAATGGAAAACGGAAAGAAAATAAAGATAGAGCTTTATCCCGATATCGCTCCTATCTCATGCGAGAACTTCGAGAAGCTCGTAAAACAGGGCTTTTATGACGGTCTCACATTCCACAGAGTTATCCCGGGATTTATGATACAGGGCGGCTGCCCCAACGGTACCGGCACAGGCGGTCCCGGCTGGCACATCAAGGGCGAATTTGCTGCAAACGGCGTTAAGAACGACCTCAAGCATACAAGAGGAGTTCTCTCAATGGCCCGCTCAATGATGCCCGATTCCGCAGGCTCCCAGTTCTTCATCATGCACGAGGACGCTCCTCACCTTGACGGAAACTATGCCGCATTCGGCAAGGTAGTCGAGGGCATGGAGGTAGTTGACGAGATAGCAGAGTGCGCTACAGACTATCAGGACAAGCCTACAACTCCTCAGATCATGAAGAAAGTCACCATTGAGTGATAAGTGATAAGATATCAAAAGCCCGAAAGCAACGCTTTCGGGCTTTGTTGTGTATTTTGTTTTTTCAGAACGCCGACTCAGATTCTCACCTGAGATATGAAGCAAGTCCGCTTATATTCTGCTTTCTGATCTCTCCTGCAACAAGTCCTGCAACGATATTCGCACCCTTTTCGCAGAAGTGAGTTCCGTCGGTAGAGTCAGCAACAGCTCCCATAAGGTGATAGCTTTTGGCAGTATCATAGCCTACGGAGTTGTAATGGCTCACCATAAGGGAATTAAGGTCTATGCACGGTACACTGTACTTTCTTGCAAGACCGTAGCAAGCGTCATTATAGTTTGTATAGCTGTTCACAAATCTGCCGTTTGAGTAAGCCTTCATGCCGATTGTAGTAGTGACAAGTATGGGAGTTGCTCCCTTGTCCTTTGCGGACTTGATGAACTGTGTCATATACCACTCATACGAGCCTGACGACGGATTGTCAACATTTCCGCAGGTCGGAGCATACCTGTCCGCATTTGAAGAGCCTGCGTCGTTGATAGCAAACTGTATCATTACGAAGTCGCCCTCTTTAAGGCTGTCCGCAATGGTCTGCCACCTGCCCTCGTCGTAGAACTTCTTGGAGCTTCTTCCTGCTATGGAGTGGTTCGCAACGGTTATATCACCGTTGAAGTAGTCCTGCATATAGTAGCCCCAGCCCTGCTGAGGAGCATATCTCGCACTGTAGCTCTGTACCGTGGAGTCGCCGGCGATATAGAGGGTATGCTGACCGCTGCCTGTATTCTGCTGCTCCATTGAGGGATCGTATATCTCGGCATACGGCTCGTCGGTCTGTATGAGCTCGATATAGTCAAGATTGGGAGCTCCCTCAGACATTGCCGACTGCATAACGATATTGTTGCTGCCTGCCTTCAGCGGAAGAACTATTCCGAACTCCGCCCAGTCAGTCCATGAACCTGTACCGGGGAATGACTGCATCCAGCAATAGTCGAAATCATTGTTTACAAAAAGCTTCATCTTTCGGTCGTTTGCCGAGCCGTTGGCGAAGCGGATATGCGTCATGTAATTGCCGTCTGCGGGAACATTAACGCTGAAAGTGATGTTGCTGTCAGAGTTGTTGCCCAGGTTCACATATCCCCTGTCGCAGGTATAACCGGTGTTTGTAGTTTCGATGATACCGTCATTCCATGTCTGGTCAGCCGCATAGTACTTCACAGGAACGGGAGTAGCAGTAACTGTTGTAGTCTGCTGTGTTGTCTCGGGAGGTGCGACAACTACTGTTATAGGATCGGGAAGCTTTACAAGTCCCAGCAGGTACATCTGTATGAACTGAGCGTCATTGACTGTCATACCGTCGCCGTCACCTGTAACATCGGCATTGCCTATTCCCACGCTTGTTATTGCACGGCTGTCAGAGCCGCCGTTACCGTATTTATTCGGGTTTGCAAGAGCCTGCATGATGAGCACAGCGTCGGAAAGGTCAACTCCGCTGTCGCAGTTTGCGTCGCCGGGAACAAATGTAATATCAAACGGGAGCGTTGTTGTAACAGTCGTTGTGACTGTTGTTGTTGTCGTTGAAGTTGTCGTTGTTGCAGGAACTGTAACAACTATATCGTCCGCCTCGCTCATTTCCCACTTCTGGCAGGCGTGACCGTTTACCTCCCACTGCTGGATATTTGCGCCGCCTGAAGTCGCCGCACTTCCGACTTCCACTGCGGAAGCGTCACGTGAAGCTCTTGTGAGGATGGTAACTGTGCCGTCGCCGTTGTCCATGAACTTGAAGAACTGGTCGCTGTAGCCGTTCTTCTCCGCAACAACTATATTCGCGCCGTTGTCGCGGCTTCCGTTGTCAACATAGAGGCAAAGGTCGGACTCCACAGGTCTGATGTAGTAGTAATCACCGGTGGCCTGTACGCACTTCCATGTATTGTGGAGCTGAGAAACACCGCCCGAAGCGCCCTGCTGAACGTTGTAGTTGTCCCCAACTTCCATATAGAGTCCGCTGTTCACATTCCTGAACATATAGCAGACGTTTTCCTTGGGGTGTACAGGCTCAGCCGCCGATGCTCCCGATTTGAGCTCCTCAAGCATGATCTCGGCTATTTTCTGAGCGCCCATTTTGCTCTGGTGGAGATCGTCGGCAGTACCGTCGTTCTTTATCGCATAGTAAGAAGCCATTCCGTCATATCCCACGGAAAGTCCGAAATTCTGCCACTTTGTGAACAGGTCGACCACCTGTACGTTCTGCTCGCTGCCTATCTTGTCAAGAGAGCCGCCGTACCAGCGTCCCGAGAGCTTGGGATTGCGCTGGAGGTCGCCTCGCCTGCCCTGCTGCTTGACAAGAACTACTGTCATGCCCTTGGCCTTGGCGCGCTTTACCATATCAGTGACCGTATTGTAATACTCCGTTTCGTTGGAGTAGTTTGAATCGTTGATACCAATGGAGATTATGTAGTAATCCCCTGATTTTCCGTAGGTCTCGATAGGAGCAAACTGTCCTGCGTCCACGAAGCCCTTTGCATACTGACCGCTGGTAGCCATGTTGCGGACGTCATAGTTCCCGTTCGGGAGCTTTCCGCTGAAGAACTGTCCCCAGCCGTGCTGTGAAGTGTCGGCGCAGTTGTAGTAATTGGCAACGGTAGAGTCGCCGCATATCCATACCGTAGGAGGCATTGTTCCCGTATCATTGAGCTGTGTTATCTCAACTGCCGCAATGGACTGCTCACGGTTGCTCATGCCCTCAACAGCCTGTATATTGAGCTGTCCGTCTGTAACAGGCAGCTTTACGGTCTCGACCGCTCCCCTGCCCGTGAGGTTCATCATCTGTACCATGCCCTCGAGCTTTATGGTAGTACGCGGAGCGTTTCCGATAGTTACCTTTACCTCATAAAGACCCTTTGGCAGGTCAACGTTGAAGGTATTGCCTGTGCCGTAATCCTTGAACTGTACCGCGTCCGCAGTAACTCCGCTGCCTCCTGCGTTTACGTTAGCCACGTTCCAGGTCTGTGCGAAGCCGTAGCCTCTTCCCGAATTATAGCCGTCCGAAGCCGATACTCCCGTGAAGCCGTTTGCCGCGCCGCTTCCGCCGAAGTCGAACTTCCAGTTAGCGGAAGCCGCCTGAGCCTTTTGCGGTCTTGAAAAATCCGCAGCGCCGATCCCCGCAAAAGTGGAAAGGGAAAGCGCCAGCGATGTAAGACCGCTCAGCATTTTTCTGAATTTCATGTAAACTCCTCCAATTCCGTACTGAAGTACGCGTAATTATCTACAATAATTATATCATTGTTAATAAGTCAAGTCAATAATCGCTGTATGCACTTTTGAATTATTTTTACGTATTTTTGTATCATTTTAACAATGAGAATACATAAAAGTTGACCGCCTGTCAGGAACGCCTGCAAAAGCGGATTCTTTTATTTTTTTGAAATCAGTTATACAGGTACACCCATTATTTTTAGTACCAATAAGTACTCAGCCGCACATCATCTTCATTAAATGTGGTAAAGTCATTAGTACCGATAGGTTCTAATACAAAAAAACGCAGGAGATGATACAATGCATTTTCAGAGACTGAAAGACCTGCGGGAGGACATGGATCTGACGCAGACAAAAGTCGCAGAGCTTCTGCACACAAGTCAGACAGTTTATTCCCGGTATGAACGCGGATTTCAGACCATTCCCGTCGAGCATCTCCTGATACTTGCCGATTTTTACGGAGTTTCCGTGGATTATATCCTCGGCAGGACCAATATCAAGGAAGTAAGCAGACAAATAAAAAAATAACTATCATGAGGGGGAACATATTATGGCAGTCAAAAACGCTCACGCCGGACACAGAGAGCGCATAAGACAGCGTTTTCTCGATTCCGGTCAGGACGGCCTTTTCGAGCATGAGCTGCTTGAGCTCCTGCTGTTTTACGCTCGTCCCGTCGTAAATACGAACGGTATCGCCCACGCTCTGAACGACGAGTTCGGAAGCCTCGGCAGAGTCATTTCCGCCGACAAAAGCGATCTGCAGGCTGTAAAGGGCGTTGGCGCAGGCGGAGCTGCCTTTCTCAGGCTCATGCATGACTTCGGCACGAACTACCTCCGAAGCTCCCACAACGCCGAAACTCTTACCACTCTTGAACAGCTCTGCGCCTGCTTTGAGGAGCAGTTCCGCGACACTGCCGCAAAGGTTTGCTCGATACTCTGCATGACCTCTCAGGGAGAGCTGCTAAGAACGGTGACAATACCGGTATCCGACCTCATCAACCGCAGTATTTCGCCAAAGGAGATAGCCGCACTGATACTCAGGAGCAATGCGGCTTCCGTATGTATCGGTCTCAGCCACGGCGACGGACTGCCTATCCCCGATAACAGTGACTTCACCGTTACTCACAGCTTCGGTGAGCTCCTTTCCGCTATTGGCGTTTCTTTCAGGGACAGTATCATTTTCGGCGGCGGCAAGAGCTTTTCCATGCGTTCAAAGGGCTCCTTTGCGTTCTGAGCTATGGCAGAAGATACGAAGCTCCGCCGCGAACAGCTCCTGAGAAAATACGAAAAGGACGGCTTTGACGGGCTTACCAAGCATGAACGGCTCGAGCTGCTTTTCACGTACAGCCGCTGTGAAGAGCCTGCAGCCCTTGCTGCGGAGCTCCTCGGTGAATACGGTAGCATAAACGCCCTTGCAAACGCCGATCCTACGCTGCTCATGAAAGACGGACGAGTTAACAGCAGCACGGCTGTGTTGCTGAAACTTATCCCCTGCATAAGCCGCTCGCTGTACATGGAGCGCTTTGCGGTCAAGACCATAAAGGACGCAGAGTCCGCCAAAAGATACTTTTCCAGTCACTTTATCGGAGCTGTCGGCGAAAAGTTCATAATAACCGCGGTAAGCAGGAAAATGCGTGTGATAAGCTCAAAGGTGCTCGCCTGCGGAACGAGCACAAGGGTCACGGCTTCATACAAGGATATCGCGGATTTTGTCATAAAAACGGACTGCTCCCTGTTTTTCATTGCGCATAATCACCCTAACAGCCCATCTGCTCCCTCGGAAAGCGATATTCTCTTCACGAAAAACATCATTTCGTCCATGTCAATGCTGGGAGCTGTCCTTGCAGACCACATAATCGTGGGAGCATCCGACGAAACGTCCTTCCGCGAGCTTGGGATACTTCCCGAAATGTCGGCAAAATCCATTGAGGGATATCATGTATAATACATAAAAGCCATAAGGGGTAACCTTATGGCTTTTTAGTTATTATGATCTTTTCACGTCTTTCGTTCTTGACAGGCTGTACTCAGTATGCGTTACGTCCGATTTTTCGGGATCGTCCTTATTCGGGCGCTCCGAATGTATCGTCATATGTATATCGCTGAACCCGTCTATCACCTGCTGAAGCCTGAAAACCGTCTCGCGGAGTATCTCGTGCTGATGAGCCGTGAATATCCGTCCCGCAGGCGACTTCGGATTGGCCTCAAAGAGAATATACATCAGGCTTAGGAACTGTTCCGTAGTCTTCGGCGTATCGAGAACGCCGTTTATCATCCTGAACTTCATTGTCACCGAGCCGTCCTCGGCAATGAACTCCGCCATTTCCGAATTGGCTGCATATCTGCCGAAGATCTCGATAAATACGGCATTGGTGAACTTAAAAACGAGATAATTACTGAACTCGTCCATATTTTATGAAAGAGCAGCCCTGAGAGCATCTGCCCTGTCAGTCTTTTCCCATGCTACACCGAGGTCCTCGCGTCCCATATGACCGTAAGCTGCAAGCTGTCTGTACTGCGGCTTTCTGAGGTCGAGCATTTCAATGATAGCAGTCGGACGGAGATCGAATACCTTTGCAACAGCCTCCGAGAGCTTCTCCTCGTCGACCTTGCCTGTGCCGAATGTATCAACAAGTATGGAAATAGGCTTAGCTACGCCGATAGCGTATGAGAGCTGCACCTCACACTTTTCCGCAAGACCTGCTGCTACTACATTCTTGGCGATATAACGGGCAGCGTAAGCAGCGCTTCTGTCGACCTTCGTCGGGTCCTTTCCGCTGAAGGCTCCGCCGCCGTGACGTGAATATCCGCCGTAGGTATCAACGATTATCTTACGTCCCGTAAGACCGCTGTCGCCCTGAGGACCGCCCACAACGAAACGTCCAGTAGGATTGATGAAAAGCTTTGTATTGCTGTCCATGAGCTCTGCAGGGATAACAGCCTTTATAACGAACTCCTCGATGTCCTTGCGTACCTGATCGAGAGAAACGTCAGCCGAATGCTGTGAGGAAACAACAACAGCGTCAACTCTTACGGGCTTGCCGTTGTCGTACTCAACAGTTACCTGTGACTTTCCGTCGGGACGGAGGTAACGGAGAGTACCGTCCTTGCGGACTTCTGTGAGCTTCATTGAGAGCTTGTGTGCAAGCGAGATAGGCAGCGGCATAAGCTCGGGAGTCTCATTGCAGGCATAGCCGAACATGATTCCCTGGTCACCTGCGCCGTTTGAAAGTCCGTCGGACTCGCTGTTTTCTTCTCTGTATTCAAAAGCCTCGTTAACACCCATTGCGATATCGGGCGACTGCTCGTCGATAGATGTAAGAACAGCGCAGGTATGGCCGTCAAAGCCGTACTTGGCCCTGTCGTAGCCGATATCAATGACTACCTGACGTGCGATCTTGGGGATATCGATCTCAGCCGAGGTGGTTATCTCGCCCATACAGAGCACCATACCTGTGGTAACGCAGGTCTCGCAGGCAACTCTTCCGAGCTTGTCCTGCTCCAATATAGCGTCAAGAACGGCGTCCGAGATCTGGTCGCAGATCTTGTCGGGATGACCCTCGGTAACTGATTCGGATGTAAAAAAGCATTTACTCATTAATATGACCTCCTGGTAAATAAAAAAGACCTCCCGGTATGAGAGGTCATGAATGCATAACGTCCTCATCTTCCGGATAAAACCGCAGGAATTAGCACCTTCGGCACATTCCGTGCCGGGTTGCTGCGGCTTCATCGGTCCTGTTACCTCCGCCGCTCTTGATAAGGTTATGAGAGTATTATACACCATTGTCGGAAATTTGTCAATAGGATATTTCCCATGTGCAACACTTTTTTGGCACAAAACAAATGAGCCTCCTTTTCAGGAAGCTCATCTGCCATGATATAGGGATTATTGGGGATTTAATAATTTAATGTTGGGGTAAACATTAAACTACCATGAAAATCAGCCTCGGGATATTCTCCCTCAGCATTTATATTATATCATAGTTTTATGTATTTTGTGTGAAAAAGTTGAACGGGCAGCAGAGAAAAAAATCAACATTTTGTTAGGCAAACTATCAATAATCCACAATGCATCTCCGCTTTTTCCACCTGTTTTAAACTTGTAGTATTTTTTTGTAATCGAATTAGCACCTGTATTTTACAATTCTGCCCTTTGCCGTAACTTCTTACAAGTTCACGGGAACGCCTGTAAATCGGTCAATCCTGCTTTCTCACATCGCTTATCTTGAACCAGAATGTCGAGCCCTTTCCGAGGGTGCTGCGAACTCCGTAATCGTAATTATGCATTTTCAGCACAGCCTTAACGATAGAAAGACCAAGTCCCGTGCCGACGACCTCACGCTTATGGTTCTCGGAGCGGTAATACTTATCAAAAATAAGCTTTATCTTGTCCTCCTCTATACCGTCGCCGGTGTCCTCGACTTCCACAATAACACCGTCATCTGTATTGATCTGCCGTACAAAGACCTGTTTATCGTCGCCTGTGTAGTTTATGGCGTTATTGATAAGGTTGTATATGACCTGCTCTATCTTGACCGTATCGCAGCAGACTATCCTCTCCTCGTCGGGAGTAAAATTGATAGTATAGCCGTTCTTCTCGGAAAGTCCCTTGAAACGGTCGATTATCTCGCTGAGCTTGCCGCTTATGCCGAATTCCGAAGGAGTAAGCTTCTGCCTGCCGCTCTCGAGCTTTGAGAGGTCGAGCATATCGTTTACAAGAAGTGCAAGACGGTCGGTTTCGCTGATGATTATTTCCAGATGCTCGTTGCGCTTTACGGGATTATCGCCTGAAAGATCGCGTATCATTTCCGCATAGGCTTTCAGCATTGTGAGAGGAGTCCTCAGGTCGTGGGAAACATTTGCAATGAGGTCTCTCTGCATCATATCCACCTTTGAGAGCTCTTTTTCCGCATAAGTAAGGGTATCCGCAAGCTTTTTTGCTTCAAGATAGCCTCTTCCGTCGAATTTTGTGGTAAAATCGCCCTTTGCGAGCCGTTCCGCCGACTTTGTTATCCTGTCTATAGGCGCGGAAATACGCTTTGCAAGGTACAGTGATATGATAAACGCGATAATGATGAGCAGCGTAGTTATGAACATGAGCTGCCGCTTGATAATGGCAACTGTAGCCTCAACAGGAGCCAGCGCCGAATTGATTATCAGGTATCCCTGGGGAGCCTTCGCCGATCCGAGCCTCATTCCGCATATGAGCGTAGGAGCGCCTGTCCTCTTGTTTTGCGGCATTTTCTTTATAATACCGTTTTCAGAATCGTCTATCTCGTCAATGATGCGGTTGTTCTCATTGTTAAGATTGTGTATGATACAGTCCGCAAGAACATGCTTTTTATAGATATGTCTGCCGTATCTGTCCGTGACCTCCACACAGAGCTCGTTTTCAAGGGCG
The DNA here is from genome assembly GCF_017549005.1 of Ruminococcus sp. Taxonomy (GTDB): domain Bacteria; phylum Bacillota; class Clostridia; order Oscillospirales; family Ruminococcaceae; genus Ruminococcus. The sequence goes on along the minus strand of NZ_JAFYYT010000038.1, from coordinate 98,196 downwards.
ACCTCGTCTACCGTGCGGTAGAACTCGTCCTTGTTGTCGCTCATGAAGGATTCCGCGATTATGTCCATGCTTTCCACGGCAGTACGCGCCTTGATGCCCTTGTAGAAGCGCTCGAGGAAAAATATCTGGAATATCCACAGAAGAGCAAGAACTATGACCGTAAATATGACAAAATACAGCCAAATCTTGAATTTCAGGGAAATTTTGCTCTTCGCGTGTCTGAAATGTTTAATCGGCTTCAAACTTATATCCCATTCCTCTCAGTGTAACGATGAACTTTCTGTACTCGCCGAGGCTGTTCCTGAGCATTTTTATGTGCGTATCAACAGTTCTGTCGTCGCCGAAGAAGTCATAGCCCCATACCTCTTCAAGCAGCTTGTCTCTGGAAAGGGCGATATTCTTGTTTTTCACGAGATAGAACAGTAGATCGTACTCCTTAGGCGTCATTGAAGCCTTTGTGCCGTTGACATAGACCTCGCGTCCCGCGATATCGACGTCAAGTCCCTCAAATGTGAATTTATCGGGGACAGAAGCTTCCTCCTGACGGGTATTTCTCTTCAGGACGACCTTGACTCTCGCCATGAGCTCCTTGGGAGAAAAAGGCTTTACAACGTAATCGTCGATGCCTATCTCAAAGCCGAACAGCTTGTCGTACTCCTCGCCTCTTGCAGAAAGCATGATGACAGGGATATTCTTGGTCTTATGTATCTCCTTGCAGGCGGAATATCCGTCAAGTCTGGGCATCATTACGTCCATAATGATAAGGTCGTAGTCGTTTTCATGGCAGAGATTGATCGCTTCCATGCCGTTTTCGGCTTCTGTTACCTCATAGCCCTCAAATTCGGCATATTCGCGCACTACCTTTCTGATATTGATCTCATCGTCCACAATAAGGATATGTGCCATAAATTACCTCCGTGCATTATCCGGGTACATTTCTGATCCTGCGGCCGAAAGCCTGTAAATTCGCCTGAACGAGCCGCTTACCCATTTGATTTTAAGTCTCTTATATCATAAACATACAATATGCAGCCTTTGGCTGTTCTTCATTTCTATTATAACATTATATTTGACAAAAGTGTATATTACGTGATATTTTCTTGTAAATTTCCGTCAATTTTATCAAATTTGTTAGAGGAGTTAAATTTATAATTGACTTTTTCGTTTATTATTGCTATAATAAATATGGGTAATTATGTTTGAAGGGAGGCAGTGCCTGATGAACAAAGGATCTGACAAGGACAAAAAACAAAAGAACAATAAGGTAAAAAGCGTATCAAACAACTTTAACCCACTTGCAGCAGCCGTTATAATCGTTATTGCCAGCGCACTTGTAATAGGTTACTGCATATTTAATCCTGCCTACGCAAGATCGACTCTTATAATATATGTCTGCACAATGGTTTGTGCAACTATAATCCTTGCCATTTCAGGCTGGATATATCAGAATAAAAAGACCTCGCTGGACATAAGCGAAGTCATAAAGATAACCGAAAACCTCAACACGGAAATGATAATATGGTCCGAGGACTTTTCATTCGTATATATAAACAAGAAGCTCCGCGAGCTTCTCGGCATAACATCGGACTATTCAGACAAAAAAGAGGGAGTCTGGGCTGCTTTCGGCATAAATACTCCCGATTCCACCGCCCTTGAGCGTATTGTCGGAAGCAATTCCTACGAGTCCACTTTCCGCAATCCCAGCGGCGCCCTCGTATCCATCGCATGGAGCACCTCAAAGGTAAAGAGATTCAAAAAGCACGACATCTACCTCAGTGCAGGCTTCAACCTCACAGAGCTCAAAAAAATGAGGCTCAACCTTGCAAATGCAAACGATTTCTTCCACTCCTCAATGGAGCTTGCGGAGATCGGTCTCATTATGAGCACTGACAGACGGGTATTCCGTGCTTCTCCCGAGCTTTCCCATATGCTGGGACTGAAAAACAGCTCTATAAATGTCAACGAGCTTCGCTCAATAATACATCCAAACGACAGGCTCCAGTTTGACAGATCCATCAAGAGCCAGGACATAACGGCTTCAAAGAACCTCGAAATGAGGCTCAAGAGCGCAGACGGAGCTTACCGCTGGTACTCATTCCGCTTGAAGTCCATAATCGGAACAGGCAACAGCGCTCCCCTCTTCGGCGGAGCTGTTATCGACGTTACCCAGAAGCACGAAAAGGATATGCTCATCGAACGCCTCGCGTATATGGACGACGTTACCGAGATTGCCAACCGCAACAAGCTTGTGGTAACAGGTCAGGAGATATACGATTCCTGTAAGGTACTGGACTATTCCTTTTGGATAATCGTCCTCGATATCGACCGCTTCCACATAATAAACGACACCTGCGGCTACAATAACGGAAATTTTGTACTGAAAAACTTCGCACATATCCTGTATAAATACGTGACCCCGGGAGGTCTTGCAGCCCGTATCAGCGGCGATAATTTCGCCCTCCTGCTGAGAGACTACGGCGACGAGGAAATGCCGATGAGGACCGTAAAGGAAATACAGGAGGACTTCACAAGGCTCGCTGTGGACGATTTCGCGTCCATAAGCCTTACCTGCTCGGCAGGCTACTCGAAAATGCCCGAGGACGGCGGTTCCTTCCTCGAGGTAATGGAGCACGCCGAATTCGCCCTCAAATCCAATGCAGGCATTCAGGGCAGTATTTGCGGCTATGAACCGAGTATGCACGATTCTATCATCGGCAATACCGAACTTGAAAAGGCTCTTGCACTTGCCATTGACAATAACGAGCTGCAGCTTTACTACCAGCCGAAGATCGACCTTTCATCAGGCAAGATCATGGGCGTCGAAGCCCTCATACGCTGGATAAAGCCTGACGGCACGGTAATAACTCCCGATTCATTCGTACCTATCGCGGAAAGCTCGCATCTTATCGGCAAGATCAGCGAATTCGTACTCAACGAGGGCTGCCGTCAGAACAAGCTGTGGCAGAAAATGGGCTATTCTCCAATAGTTATGTCCATCAACTTTGCTTCTTCCGACTTCTATCAGACAGACCTCAAGGAAAAGGTATTTGAAGCTCTTGCGCGTTCGGCACTCGATCCACAGTGGCTGGAGGTCGAGCTCACGGAGAGCCTCGCGCTCAGCGATATCGACTTCGCTGTAGACCAGATGAACAAGATACGCGATCTCGGCGTAAAGCTTGCAATGGACGACTTCGGAAAGGGCTATTCTTCACTCAGCTATCTTCAGGTCCTTCCCATCACGCTCCTCAAGCTTGACCGCTCGTTCATTACCGATATCGAGCACGACAATATCGCATACGAGATAGTTTCTGCGGTAATACGTATCGCGAAATCCAAGAAGATAGAAACTATCGCAGAAGGCATCGAAAACAACGTACAGGAGTCCATACTGCGTATGGCAGGCTGTGACTACGGTCAGGGCTACCTCTACGGACAGCCGATGCCGCCGGAAAAAATCCTGGAATTCTTTGAACAGAACGAAAAACGCGATATGAAGCGATAAAACACAATACTATACAGGGAGGTCATAATTATGAAAAGAAGAATAGGCATCCTTACAAGCGGCGGCGACTGCCCCGGACTCAACGCGACTATCAGAGGCGTTGCCAAAGCCTGCTATGAGCGCTTCGGCGAGGAAAATGTTGATATAGTCGGCATTTCCAACGGATACTACGGACTTATCAACAATCTCTGCAAGGATATGTCACCCTCTTCATTTTCGGGAATACTCACCCAGGGCGGAACTATTTTCGGCACCAAACGTCAGCCCTTCAAGATGATGCAGGTCATCGGAGAGGACAACATCGACAAGGTCAAGAACATGAAGGAGACCTACAAGAAGCAGAAGCTGGACTGTCTCCTCACCCTCGGCGGAAACGGCACTCACAAGACCTCAAAGCTCCTTGCTGACGAGGGTCTCAACGTTATCGGACTTCCCAAGACCATCGACAACGATATATACGGCACAGACGTTACATTCGGCTTCCATACGGCAGTCGACATCGCAACGGACGTGCTTGACAGGCTTCATACCACAGCCGCCAGCCACTCCAGAGTGCTCCTCTGCGAGATAATGGGAAACAAGGCAGGCTGGCTCACTCTCAATGCAGGTATCGCAGGCGGAGCTGATGTTATCATAATCCCCGAGATACCCTACGATATCGACAAGATATGCGACGCAGTAATGGCAAGAAGCGCCAACGGCAAGACATTCTCCATAGTTGCAGTTGCAGAGGGAGCTTTCGACGTCAATGAGGCTCAGATGAAGAAAAAGGAACGTGCAAAGAAGCGCGCAGAGGCAGGTATACTTACCGCTACCAGCCGCATCGCCGCTCAGATACAGAACAATACGGGTCTTGAAGCACGTGTATGCGTTCCCGGACATATGCTCAGAGGCGGAGCTCCAAGCGCCTACGACCGCGTACTTTCCACACAGTTCGGAGTTCATGCGGCTTACCTCATAGCAAAGGAGCGCTACGGCAGAACAGTCGCCAAGATAGGCAACAAGATAACCTCCAACAAGCTTGAGGATATCGCAGGCAAGACCAAATTCGTCGATACAGAGAACCATCTCGTTATCGCAGCCCGTGATATCGGAGTTTCATTCGGAGACTGACAATATACGCAGTTACCCCCGGACAGCTTTTTTGAAGCTGTCCGGGGATTTTTCAGCTTTATAACAGCATTGGTTTTCAGAAATGCGAAGGTACCGCCCGTTTCAGACTATCCCGAAAAGGTATACTGCTCGTATTATATATAATATAAAATACTTATATTATAAATTGATATGATAAGCCAAAGCCCCTATAAACAGCCGATTACTGCTTGCTTTGATGATTAAAACATTAAAAAATGCTCTTTTTTCAAAAAAACTATTCCCAAAAGTCTTGTAATGTGATATAATTATTATATATCTGTTCAGGAGGTATTACAAATGAAAGAAATGGAACTTTACAGCCTTTGGTGTGAAAACGCCAAAGAGGACGCTGATCTGCAGACTGAGCTCTCGGGGATTAAGGGCGACAGCAATGCTATAAGCGACAGATTTTACCGCGATCTCGAATTTGGTACAGGCGGACTCAGAGGAGTCATCGGCGCAGGTACCAACCGCATGAATATCTACACTGTAAGACGCGCTACACAGGGCTTTGCAGACTACCTCAACCAGGAGTACAAGAACCCCAGCGTGGCAATTTCCTATGACAGCCGTATCAAGAGCGATGTTTTCTCAAAGGCTGCTGCGGAGGTTCTTGCAGCTAACGGCATAAAAGTCCACATCTACAAGGAGCTTATGCCTACTCCCTGCCTTTCATGGGCAGTAAGAGCCCTCAGGTGCCAGGGCGGTATCATGGTCACTGCAAGCCACAATCCTGCCAAGTACAACGGTTACAAGGTATACGGCGAGGACGGCTGCCAGATAACTCTCAGAGGTGCTGAGATAATCCTCGAAAAAATCAATTCCCTCGATATGTTCAGCGGCGTAAAGCACTCTGATTTTGATTCAGAGTTAGCCAAGGGCAACATATCCTATATAGATAACAGCGTTATAGAGGAATTCTACAAGAGAGTCCTCGCTGAGGGCATAAATACAGACCTCTGCGCTTCAAGCGGACTCAAGGTGGTATACACACCTCTCAACGGTACAGGAAACAAGCCTGTACGCGAGATCCTCAGGCGTATCGGTATCACAGACGTTACAGTAGTCAAGGAACAGGAGAACCCCGACGGCAACTTCACTACCTGCCCCTATCCGAATCCGGAGATACGCGAGGCATTGCAGGTAGGTCTCAGCTACTGCGACAAGGTGAAGCCCGATCTTCTTCTTGCTACTGACCCTGACTGTGACCGTGTAGGTATAGCAGTTCCCGACGGAAAGGGCGGCTATGCACTCTTCTCGGGCAACGAAGTCGGAGCTATGCTTCTCGAGTACATCTGCGAGCAGCGCATCAGAAAGGGTACAATGCCCAAGGATCCTATTGCCGTAAAGACTATAGTTACTACGGACATCGTAAACCTCATCGGCAAGGAGTACGGAGTAAAGATAATCGACGTTCTCACAGGCTTCAAGTTCATCGGCGAGCAGATAGGCTTCCTTGAAGCCAAGGGCGAAGAGAACCGCTATATATTCGGCTTTGAGGAGAGCTACGGCTACCTCTCGGGCGGCTACGTAAGGGACAAGGACGCAGTAGACGCTTCCATGCTCATCTGCGAAATGGCTGCATACTACCGCACAAAGGGCATTACTCTCATGCAGGCCCGCGAGAATATGTACAAGAAGTACGGAATGTTCCTCCAGACTCTCTACAGCTTCGAGTTTGACGGCGAAAGCGGCATGAAGCACATGGAAGAGATAATGGCAGAGCTCCGCAAGAATCCTCCCACAGTTATCGGCGGTCTCAAGGTTGAGCGCTTCGAGGACTACAAGGCAGGCACCTCAAAGGACATCGCTACAGGCAAGGTAAGCGAGCTCACACTTCCAAAGTCGAACGTACTCGCATTCTACTTAGAGAACAACTGCAAGGCTATAGTACGTCCTTCGGGTACAGAGCCAAAGATAAAAACCTATCTCACTGCAAAAGCTCCAACACGTGAGGAAGCAGAAGCTATCGAGCAGAAGATCTATGCAGACTTCACTCAGAGCATGAAATAAAATTTCAAAGGGCGAACTTCGGTTCGCCCTTTATACGGTAATAAGGAGCAATTTATGACCATAAACGAAATAAAAGGACTGATAGACCGCTCACTGTTCGCTTCTCTCGGATATACCGACGAAAGCGGCAGACAGAACATACGCAGGGTGTTCTGCGTATGGCACAAGGGTCTCGGAACTCACATTATATCCACCAATACAAGCTCCTCACACGTAAAGAGCCTGCTGAAAAACAGCAATGCCTGCCTGTACTTTTCCGACGATACCTCCTTTGAAGCTGTCTGTCTCTACGGAAAGGCAGAAATATGCACTGACAGGCACTACAAGGAGCTCCTCTGGAACGAGGGGGACGAGAAATACTACCCCGGGGGCATAGACGACGAAGACTACTGCGTGATAGTTTTCACCGCAGAGAGCGGAAGATACTACAGAGCCGACGGAAAGGCTGACCTTTCTGCCGGCGCGATAACAGAATACGACAAGGAGTGCAAGCTTGAGAATGGCTATTCCAACACCCACAGCTGACAAAAACAATATACTGAAAAATCCGGGTGCTGCGGCAACATTTCTTCCCGGAGCAGTCATCGGAGCGCTGGTCTTCATCGCTTTTTTCGGCATACAGCTGATAAATCCGACAAACACCGACTGGATATTCACCAATCTCGGCGACGTAGCTCAGCACCATTTAGGCTGGGTATACTACAGACATACTCCCTGGACGTTTCCGATATGCATGACAGACGGGATATCCTCCGACGGCATGATATCCTGTATGTACACGGATTCCATACCGCTTTTCGCCATAATCTTCAAGCTCCTCTCCCCTGTTCTTCCCGAAAATTTCCAGTACATCGGACTCTGGGGAATCATCTGCTTCGCACTAAACGGCGGCTTCGGAGCTTCTCTGCTGAAGCGTATAGAACCGAACCTCTGCTTTACCACGATAGGCTCACTGTTTTTCTCGGTATTCGCCCCGTCGCTGAACCGTATACACCAGCACAACTCCCTCGGAGCTTCATGGCTCGTAATGCTGGCGCTCATGCTGACTATCGACCACAAGCGCGAATATAAACACAGCTTCACACCTGTTGCAGCGTGGGCAGCCACCTGCGTTGCAGCCACGCTGATACATCTTTACTTCATACCCATGATATACTCGGCGATGTTCGCATACGTGATAATGCTCTTTTTCAGGGACAAGAAGCGTCTCCGCGCTGTGTGCACAGCTGTTGTGCCAACGCTTTTCTCCGTGCTCAGTCTGTGGATAATAGGCGCATTCAAGGGCTCGGGAAGCTATTCCGACGGCGGCTTCGGACAGTTCTCCGCAAACCTCAACACCTTCTACAACGGCCTCGGGACTTCAAGATTTATCCCCTCTCTCCCTGTAAGGGACGGACAGTACGAGGGACTTGGCTATCTCGGTGTCGGAATGCTTCTCTGCTGTCTCCTCGGACTTATCTCGGCAGTGATATACTTTGCAAAGCAGGAAGGCTCATTCTTCAGGAACGTACTTTCATACGCAAAAAAACACGGGATAGAGATATTCGCCTATGTCAGCGCATTCTGCATAAGCTTTTTCTGGGCAGTCAGCACCACTGTCGCATTTAACGAAAAGGTGCTGCTGGATATTCATCTTCCCTTCGCTATCATGAGCAGACTGGCTGTATTCCGTTCATCGGGACGTTTCATATGGCTCCCCTGCATAATGATAATGACATTCGCAGTATGGCTTATTTCAAAGCTTAAATTCAAGGTTTCCGCTGCTCTTTTAACGGTATGCGTACTTGTAAACTGCATTGACTTCAGCGTATGGCGCGGAAGTCTCCACGCCCAGTACACAAGACCTGCCCTTGAACCCAACATAACCGAAAGCGAATGGCAGGAAGCCGTCAGAGGCGTTGACGAAGTTGTATTTCTGCCGCTCCCACCCGATTACAGAGCAAACATACAGCTTTACTTCGACATCTCCCGCCTTGCCGCAAGGGACAGGATAAGCCTGAGCAGCTTCTACCTTGCCCGTTCAGACTACGGCTCACTGTGGGAGTACGCCGATGAGCAGTACAGACAGCTTTCCTGCGGAAACGGTCGTGAGGACGCGCTGTATGTCTTCTTCAAGGACGAGGACGTTCCGAAAGACGTTGACAATATGACTGTATTCAGACTGGGTAACTACACTGTGGCAAGAGTTAAAAAATAAAATAATATCACAAACAGCTTGACACACACGGGACTGTGTGATATAATATATTATTGTAATGTATATTCGGCACTACTGTCTAAAGGAACTGATGGGCTGCTCGATTTGCAAAATAAATCGAAAGAGGTGACAATCGTGAAAGAGGGAATCCATCCTGAGTTCAAGAAGACCACAATTACCTGCCACTGCGGTAACGTGATCGAGACTATGTCTACAAAGGAAAACATCAAGGTTGAAATCTGCTCAAAGTGCCATCCGTTCTATACTGGTAAGCAGAAGCTTGTTGATACAGGCGGACGCGTTGACAGATTCAAGAAGCGTTTCAATATGGACAAGTAAGTCACAAGCCCCGTCATTGACGGGGCTTTTCGTCAATAAGGTTAATTTATTATGAACTATTTCACTATTTCCGCAAATACAAAGGCTTCATTCATAGAAAAGCGCTCGGAGTTCATAGGTCATATCGCTCCCGTAAAGACAGGCGATGAAGCGGTAGCCTTTATCAATTCCATAAAAGCCGAGCACCGCAAGGCAAAGCACAACGTTTATGCATATATACTCCGCAGGGACAATATTTCCAGGTATTCCGACGACGGTGAGCCTCAGGGAACTGCCGGCGTCCCCGTCCTTGACGTGCTGCAAAAGCGCGGACTCACCGATGTATGCGTTGTAGTTACGCGATATTTCGGGGGAATACTCCTCGGTGGCGGCGGACTTGTCCGCGCCTATTCACACGCGGCTTCCCTTGCCTGCGACGCTGCCCATATCATGAATATGTGCCTGTGTCACCGGCTGAAGATAACCGTCGACTACGGTATGTACGGAAAAATATCCTATCTTCTGCCGAATTTCGACACTATCGCGGTCAATTCCGACTTTGGCAGCGACGTGACACTTGAGATACTGGTGCTCTCCGAAAAGCTGGAGTCGCTGAAAAACGAGCTTACGGAAGCCACAAACGGCTCTGTCGATATCACTGACTGCGGAGAGCTTTTTGAGGATTTTTCCTCCGTAAAAAAAATTTCCGAATAAAAAAAGGGTTTTTTGTCCCGTGATAGTATAAGTATATAGACGCATTTTTCAGGAGCATATCCTGAAACATTTTTTCATGTCAGGGGGAGTATTGTATGACAGTACGCGAACAGATAGAGATAAGCGAGGCAGGCATCCTCAGCAAATTCGCCTGCGCCAGCATTGATACAAAAGGCACGGAGCGCGAGCGCTATGAGGACAAGTGCCCTTACAGAACGGAATTCCAGCGCGACCGCGACCGCATACTCCACTGCAATTCCTTCCGCAGACTGAAGCGTAAGACGCAGGTTTTTCTTTCCCCTGTGGGCGACCACTACAGGACAAGGCTCACCCATACCCTCGAGGTATCGCAGATAGCAAGAACTATCGCAAGGGGTATGCGTCTTAACGAGGATCTCACAGAAGCTATCGCCCTCGGTCACGACCTGGGACACTCCCCTTTCGGACACTGCGGCGAAAGAACTCTCGACGAGATATGTCCCCACGGCTTCAAGCACTACGAACAGAGCCTGAGAGTCGTGGACGTCCTTGAGAAAAAGGGCAAGGGACTTAACCTCACATATGCGGTCCGCAACGGCATACTCTGCCATACCAATATGATTGCGGACACAAAGGAGGGCAATATCGTCCGTCTTGCGGACACTATCGCCTACATAAACCACGATATAGAGGACTCTATCCGTGCAGGGATACTCGATCCCAATGAGCTTCCCCGTGACTGCGTTGTTACCCTCGGTAATACCAAGACCAGAAGGATAACGACCCTCATAGCCTCCGTTATCGAACACGGAGCAGTCGATATAGACTTCGCTCCCGATATACGCAAGGCTCATGACGACCTCAAAGCCTTCATGTTCGAGAAGGTCTACACAAACCCCACCGCCAAGCAGGAGGAGGGCAAGGCAGAACGCCTTATCCGAAAGCTTTACGCATATTTCATCGAGAACAGCAAAAAGCTCCCCGACGAATACCGTATCATCATGAAGGATTCGGACGCTGACAGAGCTGTCTGCGACTACATTTCGGGAATGAGCGACGAATATGCAGTCGGTCTCTATACTGATCTTTTCGTGCCGAAATTCTGGAAGTGAGGAGATAAAATGCCTCAGAACGACGAATTTCTGTATAATCTTCGCAATGCCAACCCCATTGAAACAGTCATGGGCGGCTATGTGAACCTCATAAGGCGAGGGCGGAATTACGTCTGCTCCTGTCCTTTCCATTCGGAAAAGACCCCCTCGTGTACGATCTTCACCGATACTCAGAGCTTTTACTGCTTTGGCTGCGGCGCAGGCGGAGATGTGATTACCTTCGTCATGAAAGCGGAAAATCTTGATTTTTCGGAAGCTGTCAAGCTTCTCGCCCAGCGCTCGGGCATGGAAGTCCCCGAGTACGGAAACAAGGACAGCGGCTACGCAAAGCGAAAGACGCGTATTTACGAAATGAACCGCATCGCCGCGAACCACTTCTACACGAACCTTTTCAAGGGAGCCGACAAAACAGGGCTCCAGTATCTTGTAAACCGTAAACTCACACCGCAGACCATAAAAAAGTACGGGCTCGGGTATGCTCCCGACTCCTGGAATGACCTCACTGACCTCCTGCGGTCAAAGGGCTATACCGATGACGAGATAGCCGACGCCTGGCTTGGCGGTCAGAAAAACGGACGCACCTTCGATATGTTCCGAAAGAGAGTGATGTTCCCTATCATTGATCTGCGCGGCAATATAATCGGCTTCGGCGGAAGAGTCCTTGACGATTCCCAGCCGAAATACCTGAATACGGGAAAAACTCCCGTATTTGACAAGGGTTCAAACCTTTTCTCCATGAACTTCGCAAAGAACTCAAACGCCAAAAGGCTGATACTCTGCGAGGGATATATGGACGTTATCGCCGTAAATCAGGCAGGCTTCGAAAACGTGGTCGCCACGCTCGGAACCGCTATAACTCCCGATCAGGCGCGGCTCATAAGCCATTACGCCGAGGAAGTCGTAGTAGCCTACGACAGCGACGGCGCAGGACAGAAAGCTACACAGAAAGCTATAAACCACTTTGCAGACGTGGGGCTCCGCACGAAGATACTCCATATGGAGGGCGCCAAAGACCCCGACGAGTTCATCAAAAAGTTCGGGCGTGACCGCTTCCGTATGCTGATCGACGACTCAAACGACGCAAACGACTTCATGCTGGACAAATGCGAGGAGGGACTTGATCTTTCCACAGAAATAGGACGTGTTGAGCTGCTGAAGCGCACCTCAAAGATACTTGCAGGCATAGAATCGCCGCTGGAGAGAGAGGTCTACATCTCCCGAACCTCCAAGAAGTGCGATATCCCCGTGCAGGTGCTGAAAACGCATATCGACAGTATGCTCGAAAAGAACAGCCGCAGCGCCAAAAAGAACGAATGGCGCACAATAAAGGCTAAAACCTCATACATACGCGATGATATCAATCCCGACGCAGTTTCAAACAAAAAGGAAGCCCGCGCCGAGGAGACCATAATAAGCTATCTGCTGAAACGTCCTCAGGAATGCGAGGATATAGCCAAGATAGCTCCCCCGGAGTGCTTTGTTACCGCTTTCAATAAAAAAGTCTACAAAGCGCTGCTGGACAGAATGAAAAATTCAGAAAAATTTTCGATATCCCTGCTCTCCGATGAATTTTCCACGGAAGAAACGGGAAGAATAAGCGGAATAGCCGCAAAAAAACGCGAAGTCGCCGTTACTCTCGACGTAGTGGCAGACTGTGCGGAGGTACTGAAAAAAAGTACGCCAAGATCGGACGGGGAACTCAGCAATGACGAGCTGCTGGAGCTCTTCCGCTCCAAAAACAAATAGGAGGATAAATAAAATGGAAAAGAAAAATACCATCGAAGCCCTTATGGAACAGGGCAAGGCTAACGGCAGGCTCACCACAAAGGAGATCACCGACGCTCTGGAGGAGCTTGATTTCAACGTCGATCAGATCGACTCCTTCTATGAAAACTGCGAGAACCTCAATATCGAGATCGTTGAGGACATGAACCTCGACGCAGACCTGAAAATAGGTCTCGATTCAAACCTCACAGACGACCTCGAAATGGCTCTTTCCACTGAGGGTATCGCTATCGACGACCCTGTAAAGATCTACCTCAAGGAGATCGGACGTGTTCCGCTCCTTACGACCGAGGAGGAGATCGAGCTCGCACAGAGAATGGCAAAGGGCGATCCCTACGCTAAAAAGAGACTTTCAGAAGCCAATCTCCGTCTTGTCGTTTCCATAGCCAAGAAATACGTGGGCAGAGGTATGCAGTTCCTCGACCTTATCCAGGAGGGCAACCTCGGTCTTATAAAGGCTGTTGAAAAGTTCGATTACACCAAGGGCTTCAAATTCTCCACATACGCAACATGGTGGATAAGACAGGCTATAACCCGTGCTATCGCAGACCAAGCAAGAACTATCCGTATACCTGTTCATATGGTGGAGACTATCACAAAGGTCAAGAAGGTATCAAGCCAGCTTCTCCACGAGAATGGTCATGACCCGAGCCCAGAGGAGATCGCTGAAAAGCTCAATATGCCCGTTGACAAGGTACGTGAGATCATGCGTGTGGCTCAGGACCCTGTTTCCCTTGAAACTCCTATCGGCGAGGAGGAGGACAGCCACCTCGGCGACTTTATCCCTGATGACGATGCTCCCGCACCTGCCGAGGCAGCTTCACATACTCTCCTCAAGGAGCAGCTAAACGAAGTACTTGCAACTCTCACAGACCGTGAAGCAAAGGTGTTGAAGCTCCGTTTCGGCCTTGAGGACGGCAAATCCCGTACTCTTGAGGAAGTCGGTCAGCGCTTTGACGTTACCCGTGAGCGTATCCGTCAGATAGAGGCAAAAGCCCTCAGAAAGCTCCGTCACCCGAGCAGAAGCAAAAAGGTCAAGGACTTCCTTGACTAATACCTACATAAGTATTTCCGAAGCCGCCATTTCTGGCGGCTTTTTTACTGTCCGTTCCGGCATCGCCCCCCACAGGCTGAAAACTAAGGCCGCGGGCGGATAATATCCGCCCATACAGGCTATTTTTTATTGACATTTATGCCCTCATGTAGTATAATTAAATTGTATAAATGCACGTTATTACGGTCTCCTGCTGACCGTTAAACGCAGGTACGAAACGGAACTGCTTTTTCTCTGTTCACGGCAGTTTCCTCGGTATAAGGAGAATTATGAGTATATTCGATTTCAGCACAACTCCTCCCGCGCTAAGTCACGACTGGCAGGTATTTCAGCAGTTTGTCGGAAATATAGGTGCTTTTACCTATATCGCAAAGGAAAAGTCCGCTTACCTTGACACGGTCGCCTGTCACATTCTTGGCTGCCCGAGCGAAAAGATCAACGAATTTGAGTTTTTCGATCTCCTTGAAAAGATATCGAAAAACCCTGTAGAGGGACAGAAGCATATTTACAAGTTCACGGACGGCAATACATCGCGCTTCGTGAAAATGAACGTTTATGAGAGCAGCGACGTATGGCTTGGATTTATCCAGGACTTTACACGTCAGATCTCGGATATCAGCGACCGTCAGGCATTCGTGGAGTACGACCCTATCACACGCCTGCCCTCGTTTCCTTCATTCTCGCAGAAGATAAAAAAGATACTCCCCGACGTTCAGCAGGCTTGCCTTGCAACTATATTCATCAACGGCATAGACAAGCTCGGCTCGTATCTTACAGTTGACAATACAAACAGCTGTATCACATCTGTTGCGGAAGCTCTGAAAAGCTTCGGCAGCGATACTATCATAATCGGCTCAAAGTCCAATTATGAGATATGCGTTTTCTTCTGCGACTGCGACAAGATGAGCATATACAATATCCTCAACAGTATGGGCGAGGCTGTTCAGAACTGCACTCTCACCGATGACTTCGGCGAGATAATAGACATTTCCGACAAGAGCCGCATAAGCCTTTCCATAGGCTGTGCCTCCTATCCCGAGGAAGCCTCGGACTTCAATATGCTGGTGAACTATTCCGAGTTCGCCCTCTTTGAAGCAAGAACGGACAAGCGCTCGGTAATAAACTGGTACTCCGAGGAGAACTATATCCGCGAAAAGGATTCATACCGCAATGCCCAGACTTTCTCGCGCATAGTCCAGGAAAACCTCCTCACCTATCATCTCCAGCCTATAGTTGAGACACAGACAGGTGAGATAGTCGGTTATGAAGCTCTTATGCGTACTGTGGGCGACATAAAAATGGCTCCTACGCAGATACTGAAGATTGCTGCCGCTCAGAACGACCTGTACTCTGTGGAGAAGCTCACGTTCTTCAATACCATGAAGCTTCTCAGCGACAATCAGCAGATTTTTGACAAACGCAAGCTCTTCATAAACTGCCTGCCCAGCGATCTCCTCACCGACGAGGACTTCAACGAGCTCTACCTCACATACGGTGAGCTCCTTGAAAAGACGGTCATTGAGATAGTAGAGCAGTCTGCGGCTTCGGACGAGAATATCGAGACACTGAAAAAGCGCTGCGGCTTTGCACATTGTACGCTGGCTATCGACGATTACGGCGCAGGCTATTCAAATACGTCAAATCTGCTCCACTATTCACCTGATTTCATCAAGATAGACCGCTCGCTCATAAGCGATATACACAACGACCTCAAAAAACAGCAGCTCGTTACTTCCATAATCGATTTCTGCCACGAAAATCAGCTGCAATCCCTTGCAGAGGGTGTTGAGACAGTTCAGGAGCTGAAAACGGTGATACGCCTCGGCGTTGATCTGGTACAGGGCTATTATACTTCAAAGCCCAAGCCCCTCTTCCTCAACAGCATTTCCGCTGATATCAAGGACGAGATCATCAAGACCAATCTCGAGACCCGTCCCGACGGCGTAAAGAAGATATATGCGGCTCAGAACGATACAGAGCTGGATCTTCTCAAGCTCGCACTTGAAAAGTATACCGATATCCACGTTTACCAGAGCAAGCTCACTATCGTGGGCGATCCCGATAAACAGGTAAAAATGAATATTTCCATTATGGATAACCACAGCTGTGAGCTGACGCTGAAAAATGTCAACATGATAAGCGGCAACAGCAAACCTACTATCACAGTTGGCGAATATGCAAGACTTGTCCTCAACGTTGTCAAGAACAACAAGCTCAGCTACTCGGGTATCTATGTGCCTATGGGCTCACAGTTCGAGCTTGGCGGCAAGGGCAACCTGACTATCGACTGCTACGCCTCCGAAGGAATCGGTATCGGAAACGACTACGACCACGGCTACGGCGATATCACTATCGACTTCGGCGGTACTCTCGAAATAATCTCAAACAGCGTTGAAGCCCTGTGTATCGGCGGCGGTCAGAACGACGACGATTCGGATATCATACTCCGCTCGGGCAAGATAAAGATATATATGTACTCGCATAACGGTCTTGCTATCGGAAGCTTCAACGGCGACGCAAATATCGACATCGGCGAAAACTGCTCTCTTGATATCACCATATCGGGTATCAAGGTAACAGGTATCGGAAGCTGCAGAGGTATTTCAACTATCAGCTCTGACGCTGATATCACCATGTCCTGTACGGGTGCTCAAGCTGTCGGAATCGGCGTTCTCGAAGACGGCGAAGGCAGCATCTACATAAAGCAGGGTAGGATAAGCATGAAAATGCGCTGCGCTAAGCACTCCTGCATAGGCGCCATAAAGGGAAATATCAATACCAAGATCAAGAACGCAAATATCAATATAGACTCCGAGGGCGACGAGGTAACAGGTATCGGCGATACCCTCGGCACAGGAAACGTTACTATCATCGATTCTGAGGTCTCACTGACCCTGAATGCAGGCAATCCAAAGGATATCGGCACTGCTACAGGGGACGTGCAGATACAGAACTCCAACGTTACTTCACTTGTCAACAATAAGCGTACAACCTACGCTAATAATTAAGTAAATCATCCCCGCCCTGTATTGTTCCTGCATGGGTAAATATGCGTATTTATCGGGGAAACCCTTTTTCAAAAGGTTTCCCCTCAATAACACGTATATCCCCTGTACAGAACAATGCAAAGGTGGGGAAACATATGAGAAAGGTAAGAAATAAATATGAAGCTTGGCATGGTTGGTCTGCCCAATGTGGGCAAAAGCACTCTTTTCAACGCACTTACGAACGCAGGTGCCGAATCCGCGAACTACCCCTTCTGCACTATCGAGAAGAACGTAGGTATCGTTTCTGTTCCCGATGAAAGGCTGGATAAGCTTGCAGAAATGTATGAACCCGATAAGTTCACTCCAGCAACTCTCGAATTTGTGGACATTGCAGGTCTCGTAAAGGGAGCTTCAAAGGGCGAGGGTCTCGGAAACAAGTTCCTTGCGGATATCCGCGAGGTGGACGCTATCGTTCACGTTGTAAGATGCTTTGAGGACCCCAATATCATACACGTTGACGGAAGCATAAATCCGCTCCGCGATATCGAAACTATCAATCTTGAACTCATCTTCTCCGATATAGAAATGGTGGAAAGACGTATCGACCGCGCTAAAAAGGCTGCAAAGGGCGATAAGAAGTACCTTGCGGAGGCTGAGTTCCTCGAGAGATTAAAGGCTCACCTCGAAAACGGAAAGTCTGCAAGAGCCTTCGATTTCACTGACGAGGAGAGAGAGCTTATAAAGTCTACTCCCCTGCTTTCTGCTAAGCCCGTTATCTATGCAGCTAACCTCAGCGAGGAGGACTTCACCAACAATATCGAAACAAACGAGAACTACAAGGCTGTATGCAAGCTTGCAGAGGAGGAGCACTCCGCTGTACTGCCTATATGCGCTCAGATAGAAGCTGAGATATCGGACATGGGCGAGGAGGACAAGGCTATGTTCCTCAGCGAGCTGGGTCTGGAGGTTTCGGGTCTCAACCGTATCATCAAGGAGGGCTATTCTCTCCTGGGACTTATCTCCTACCTCACCGCAGGCAAGCAGGAGGTCCGCGCATGGACTATCACAAAGGGCACTAAGGCTCCTCAGGCGGCAGGTAAGATACACACCGACTTCGAGAAGGGCTTTATCCGTGCAGAGGTAATCTCCTACGACGACCTTATGGCTTGCGGAAGTATGGCTGCCGCCAAGGAAAAGGGGCTTGTACGCCTTGAGGGCAAGGAGTACGTTATGCAGGACGGAGATATAGTTCTGTTCCGCTTTAATGTGTGATATGGAAGAACGTATTGAACACATAAAAGCTATACAAGACGACTGGATGCAGTCCGAATTTGCTTCTCCGGCAACTGTGTCTCAGATAGAAACTTTTGAGAAAACTGCCAATGTAATTATCCCCGAGTCTTATAAAGATTTTCTGAGATTATCAAATGGTGCTGAGTTATTCGGCGGAGACTGCCATTTGTACAGCGTTAATGTAGATGACGAGTTCAGGATAAACTATGACTATTCAGACGGGAATGTTCCTGAGGAATTGCTTATCCTCGGCTTCTATAATTCACAACATATATGCTTTGATGCAAGATTTGAGTCCTTTATCTTCTATGAGTATGAAGATTATAATAATATAAGCGAAGAATGTCTTATGTTTTCAGACTTCTACGAAGTATTAGATTATATTATTGATATTGCTGAAAACTGAATAATAATTATTCAACGGGCGGATAATATCCGTCCCTGATATGGATTATCGTTACGTTTAATAAGAGGTGATTATCATGTTCAGCTCCGACAATATTGAGGGAATTGAAATACTCAGGGAAAGAATACCCGAAGAATTACAATATTGGTACCAATTCGGGCGTATCGAGGAGCTGCATTACACGCACTCCTTAAACGACGAATGCAGCGATTTCATCTGCTGTGTCGAAATGATACTTACCGATATACATTACCGGCATTCTATAAAGCTTTTCATGTATAACGTTATCGGAGAATTAAGCTTTGATATGCTCAATGGATTCTGGGGCGGTTTAGACATAGAGGACTTATCCGGCACAGGCGTTGAAAAGCACTGCAGATTTCGTATGTACTCATTTGAACAGGATATTGATTTCTCGGTATACTGCGAAAAGATAAAGGTCGAACTGTTAAACTGAGAATTGCAGACGCCGTCCCATACAAATTATTGAAAGGTTTCAATTATGATATTATCCGATAAAACTATCTCCCGAATGCTCAGGGAAAAGTCCCTCGTTATCGAGCCGATAACCGACGATCAGATACAGCCTGCAAGCGTTGACGTAAGACTCGGCAATACTTTCAGCGTTGTGGAGGATACTCCCACAGGCATTATAACGCTTAACAGCGAAATAAAGTACAAGACCATTACCGCGGACAAGTATCTCATACTCCCGGGGCAGTTCGTTCTTGCCACTACTATGGAATATTTTGAGCTTCCCGATGACCTTACAGCTTTCGTTGAGGGCAGAAGCTCCCTCGGTCGGCTGGGCTTGTTTATTCAGAACGCAGGCTGGGTAGATCCCGGCTTCAGAGGCGAGATCACTCTGGAGCTGTTCAATGCCAACCGCTGCGCTATAGAGCTTCAGTGCGGACGCAGAGTCGGACAGCTGGTGTTCGCTCAGATGGACGACTGTGCGCTCAATCCCTACCGCGGAAAGTATCAGGGACAGAAGGGCGCTACGGGTTCGAGAGTATTTATGGATAAGGATAGTAAATAATACACGGACGCCGTACCAAACAATTTATCATTTTTGTTTTCATCGTAAATCCGGGCGGCTGAATACCGCCCCTGCATAGTTTTTAGCTCTTAGTCCTGACAACTGACGGCTAAGGGCAATGACTGGCGGAACGCCGAATACGGCGCTCCCTACAAATTTTAATTGGAGGTCTTTCAATGAGCTTTTCTCCTAAAGAGATACTGAAATTCGTTGAAGAGAACGACGTAAAATTTATAAGACTTACTTTCTGCGATATGTTCGGCAATCTAAAAAATGTGGCTATAATGCCTAACGAGCTGCCGAGAGCATTTGAATTCGGCATACCTTTCGACGCTTCATGTATCGCCGAGGGCTGCTCCGATCTTCTTCTCGTACCCGATATCTCTACCCTGTCCGTTCTCCCCTGGAGACCTAAGTCGGGAAGAGTTGTCCGCTTCTTCTGCTCGCTGAAAAACACGGACGGAAGTGACTACATAGGCGATATGCGTTCAGAGCTGACAAATTACATAAATCAGCTCCGACTTGACGGGTATTCCTGCGAAATGGGCACGAAATGCGAGTTCTATCTCTTTGAGCTCGACGAGCGCGGCGAGCCTACAAAAATCCCCCACGACCACGGCGGATACCTCGATGTTGCTCCTCTTGACAAATGCGAGAACGCAAGACGTGAGATATGCCTCTCTCTTGAGGAAATGGGCATGAGTCCCAAAAGCTCATGTCATAAGCACGGACCTGCACAGAACGAGATAGAGTTCCGCGAAAGTGAACCCATTACAGCTGCCGACAATATGGTACACTATAAAACTGTCGTTAAGTCTATCGCCGCTCAGAACGGTCTTTTCGCATCTTTTATGCCGAAGCCCCTCCCCAATGAACACGGAAGCGCTCTGAGTATATCCATAAGTCTCAAAAAGGGTGGCGAGAACATCTTCGGCACAGATATCAACGCCATGCCTCATGAGGGGAAATGCTTCATATCCGGCGTTCTCAGCAAGATACGCGAGATTACAGCTTTTCTCAACTGCACCACAAACTCATATAAGCGCTTCGGTATCGGTTATGCGCCGAAATATGTTAATTGGTCAGCCGAGAACTGCGCTCAGCTTATCAGAGTTCCCAAGCCTGTGGGTATCACTCCGCGAATGGAGATACGCTCCGCAGACGCCTGCTGTAACCCATATATCACCTTCAAGCTCATTCTCGCGGCAGGTATCGGAGGCATACAGCGGAATGATTCTTCCCTCTTCGAGAGCGCTATGCACAGCGCTACGGCTGATTCGGTCTTTCAGCCGCTTCCGTCTACTCTCGAGGAAGCTGCAGCTGCCGCAAAGACAAGCGATTTCGTAAAACAGACCCTTTCTCCCGAAATTCTCAGCAATATATTCGCTCAGCTCGACAAACAGATACACGACTATGAACTCGCAGACGACAAGGATAAATTCGAGGAAGCGTCTTATTTCAAGTTCGTATGAGGTCGTAAATGGAAAGAGCGCTTATTGTTTCATCAAATAATGAAGTTGCAGAGCTCGCTGAGCTTCTGCTGCGTATAGAGAGCTGCGGCAGGATAGCTTCTGCGGCAAGCGGAAGCGAGGCCCGTCGGCTTGTGAAAAACGAGACCGAGCCCGAGCTGGTCATAATAAATACGCCCTTGCCCGATGAATTCGGTCAGGAGCTTGCGGAAATGATTGCGGAGTCTACCTCCGCCGGTATCATTCTCATTTGCGGGAGCGATGTGGCAGACGATATCGCGGACAGGGTCTCGGACAGCGGCGTCAATGTCATCACAAAGCCTGTCACAAGAGAACTTCTGCAGCGTACTATCCGACTTATCCTCGCTGCACGAGTGCGTATGTCGGGAGTAAAGAAGGAGAGCTCCGATATTCTCGGTCGTATCGAGGAAATGAGAACTATCAACCGCGCAAAGACCACTCTCATGAAGTACCTGAAGTTCACAGAGCCTCAGGCTCATAAATATATTGAAAAACAGGCAATGAACAACCGTCAGACCCGTCTCGAAACGGCTCTGAAAATTCTTGCTCAGTATGAATAGAAAAGCGCGGGAGATTTGAACTCCCGCGCTGTTTTTATTCTATTCTGCCGAATATCAGCTGCATTAACCAGTAACTGTTATAGCTGCCCTTTGTGCCTGTGTATATCATAAATGCAATAAGTGCACCTGCGACCGCAATAGTAACGATACAGACAGCTATTGGTATTTTTATAAGATACTTTTTACGCAGTTTCACCGATATAATTATTGTTATAAGCGCGAGTACCATTCCTTCAACAGGTAATCCGAAAAAGACTATTGCAAATGAAGCTGCCGCAAGCAGTATCAGCGGTATATTGAACTTTCTCTCAGTCATTTTTATCACGCTCCCATAAGATATATTCTTTATCATTTACATCATCGTAGTAGAAGAATTTGTCCATTTTTGCACTCTTTTCGATATCAAACAGCATTATCTCACAGCCCGTTTTCTGATTGCTCATTCTTGTAATGGAAAAGCTGTCTATTTTTCGCTGTTTGAGTGTTATCCCGTAACCGTTCTTCTTTTCACTGTCAAAGCCCGTTCCGTATCCCATATGATCGCCGTCCGTGTCACTTATAGTGGGAAATACGTACCAAAAGCCTGCTGCTTCGCCGTTGACAACAAGATAAAGCTCAGTGCCGTGCATTGTTACATGAAGATTATCAGGTATATTATACTTTTCCACGTCCATAGACTTATCCGTATTAATAAGAAAGAATAGCGTTCCCAACAGTAAGAACACAAACACTACAGCACTGATACCACCTACTACAAGCTTTTCTATTCGCAGGCGTCTCTTTATACGTTTGAGTACCTCTCCGTCCTTTTGCGGACTCACAGGGACGTTTTTTCGGAGCTTTTCAAGCTCGGCTTTACAGTCGGAGCAGCCGCTTATATGCTCCTCCACTGCCTTTCTGCTCTCCTCGCTGCACACGTCGTCGGCATACAGGGGCAGCAAGTCCTTTACTATATCGCAGTTTTTCATTTCTGTACCTCCAGTTCTTCTATTATCTTCAGCTTTGCACGGTGGAAGGACACTCGCGCCCAGCTTTCTGTCTTACCGAATATCTCACCTATCTGCCGGAAGCTCAGCTCCCCGAAAATACGCAGGGTGAATACCTCCTTGTATGGCTCACTGAGGGTGTGGAGCACGCGGTGTATCGCCATGCTCTGCTCTCCGTCGGCTACAATATCCTCAATTATCGGCTGTGAGTCGGGAACGGTCTCCGGAACTTCCTCCCCCGTGAACCGACTGCTTTTTTTGTTGTGTGTGAACAGCAGATTCTTCGCTATCTGACACAGCCATACCCTTATATCACAGTCTCCGCGGAAACTGTTTACGGACTTCAGCGCCCTGAAAAAGGTCTCCTGGGTTATATCCTCGGCGAGATGTTCGTCCGCGGACAGTGATTTGATATAGAGGTATACATCATGGAAATAATCTTTGTAGAGCTCTTCGACTTTATCCAAACTTCTCACCGCCTTCAACTATAAGACTATGATATATCACTTTCGTTACAGAAAAAATAAAAAACTGCGGAATTTTTACGTTCCGCAGTATATTGGCTTTATTGTGACAATTACTTCTTCTCGGGAGCCTCGTCCTTGTCCTCGAAGTCCTCGATCGTAAGATCGTCATAATCAAATTCAAGGAGCTCATTGCAGTTAGGACAGTTCATTGAGCCCTCTTCGATCATACCCTCGTCAAGGAGAATAGTGTCTCCGCAGGTGGGACATGTGATCTCGTAAAGCTCATCGTCGTCCTCATCGAAATCAAAATCGTCGTCGTCCCAGTCGTCATCATCGCACTCATCACAGTCTCCGTCGCACTCGTCGCAGTCGTAGAAGTCGTCCTCTACCTGTCCGAGATCCTCGTCAAGGATATCGCAGAGTTCTGTGAGCTCATCGACCTGTGACTGAAGATCGTCTACGTAAAGTACAAGCTCGGACATTACTTCCGACATCTGTACAAGAACCTTTCCTTCCTTTGTGGAAGTGTCGATCTCAAGACCGTCGATAAGTCCCTTTAAATATGACATTTTCTCGGTAAGCTTCATAACAAGCTCCTCCTCTCAGATTATAGTAAAGGCGTGAGCTTATGCTCTTGACATATACTCGCCTGTTCTTGTGTCTACCTGAATGATCTCGCCTTCGTCGATGAAGAGCGGAACCTTGATCTCAGCACCTGTCTCAAGTGTTGCAGGCTTTGTAGCATTTGTAGCTGTATCGCCCTTGAAGCCGGGATCTGTCTGTGTGACCTTGAGCTCTACAAAGTTAGGCGGCTCAACGCCGAATACGTTGCCCTTGTATGAAAGGATCTTACAGATCATCTCTTCCTTGACGAACTTGAAGCTGTCGCCGAGGATAGAAGCGCTGATCGGAACCTGCTCATAAGTCTCGAGATCCATGAAGTAGTAAAGATCTCCGTCGTTGTAGCTGTACTGCATATCCTTTCTCTCAACGAAAGCTGTAGGGAACTTAGCTGTAGGGTTGAAAGAAGTTTCAACAACTGAACCTGTGATAACGTTCTTGTATTTAGTTCTTACAAAAGCGGCTCCCTTACCGGGCTTAACGTGCTGGAACTCGATAACCTGAACTACCTGTCCGTCAAGCTCAAAGGTAACGCCGTTTCTGAAATCTCCTGCTGAAATCATTATAAATACCTCCGTATTTTTTCAAATTAATATGATACTAAATTATACCATATTTCAGACTTTTTTGCAATACCTAAAATGAATTATTATAATGTAATTAGACTTTTCGCGCTTTTTGTCAAGTTTTTGCAGCCGTTTTCAGTCAAAATGACAAAATCCTCTATTCTCACGCCGAACCTGCCTGCGATATAGATTCCCGGCTCAACTGTCACAACAGCTCCCTCATTCAGCGGCAGCTTATAATTCGGCGAAGCGTTCGGCTTTTCATGTATCTCAAGTCCGACGCCGTGACCGAGTGAATGTCCGAAACAGTTTCCGTAGCCTGCACGGTCGATTATATCACGGGCAGTCCTGTCGAGTTCGCTGCCGATAATGCCTGCCTTTGCGGCTTCGATAGCGGCTTTCTGGGCGCTCAGTACGATTTCGTATACCTTACGCATCTCCTCGTCTGGCTCGCCGACGCAGACTGTACGTGTCATGTCGCTGTGATAGCCGTTATATACCGCGCCGTAGTCCATAAGTACGAACTCGCCACTCTGCACCTTCTTTTCCGACGGCACGCCGTGAGGCATGGATGTATTAGCTCCCGAAAGGACTATGGTATCGAAGGAAAGGTCCTCCGCGCCGTATTCAAACATGAGGCGGTTGAGCTCAAGAGCTATCTCCCGCTCGGTAACTCCCACTTTTATGAATTTAAGTATCTCGTCAAAGGCAGCTTCCGCAATGGACTGAGCCTTCTTTATGCATTCGAGTTCCTCGTCGTCCTTTACAGACCTGAGTGCAGAAATGGCTGTACTCAGGGAATCGTCGTGTATGAAGTGTATCTCGCTGAAAAAATGCTCATAGGCATTAAGTTCCTTTACGGTCATGGTCTCGGATTCTATGGCTATGGAATGTGCTCCGTGCTTTTTGAGCAGCTCCATGAGCTGCGGATAGAGCTTCTTCGCCTCGATGACCTCTGCGTCGGTAACTGTGGCTCTCGCCTTTTCGATGTAACGGAAGTCTATGAGCAGATATGCCTTGTCACGAAACGCGGCGACTACTCCTGCCGAGGACTTCATGCCCGTGAAGTACCTGCGGTTTATGTCAGAGGTGATGAGTACGCAGTCCGCGCAGTCATATGTATCAAACAGCCTTTCAAGTCTTGTCATTCCGCACCTCTCAGAGTTCCGCAAGAGCCTGGACTGCAAGATAATAGCTTCCGAAGCCGAAGCCGCTTATGCTGCCCTTGCAGACAGGTGCTATAACTGACTTTGAGCGGAATTCATCACGTGCGAAAACGTTGCTGATATGTACTTCTATGACAGGTATCTTTATAGCTGCTATTGCGTCGCGTATTGCATAGCTGTAATGTGTGTACGCTCCTGCGTTGATTATTACGCCGTCGAACGTTGTCCTTGCGGCGTGGAGCTTGTCAATGATAGCTCCTTCATGGTTGGATTGAAATATCTCGCACTCCAGTCCCTGTTCCTTTGCGCGGTCGATAATATTGCTGTTGAGGGCGTCAATGCCTGTATTTCCGTAGATACCCGGCTCGCGCTCGCCAAGCAGATTAAGGTTGGGACCATGTATAACAAGTATCTTCTTTATCATATTTACTCCTTTTCATCGTCGACAAATTTTTCGGGCAGAAACGGCTTCTCAAGCACTCTTTTGAAGCGTATAAAGCGCTTGCTCTTCGGCTCGGGAGCCATAGGCTGCACAAATATCATTCTGATACGTGAATGATTTGCTCCCCATACATCGGTAAAAAGCTGGTCTCCGACTGCTGCGGTCTCGGCAGCGGTAAGACCCATTTTCTTCATTGCTGCCGTATATCCCCTTTTCAGCGGTTTTCCGCTGTCACAGACATAATCCAGCCCGAGTGGTGCTGCAAAGCGCTTTACGCGCTCATCGTGGTTGTTTGAGACTATTATCAGCTTTATCCCACTTTCTTTCATGCTTTCCAGCCATTCGGGTATACCCTCGGCAGGAACCGGAGCGTCATGGGTAGTGAGCGTGTTGTCCACATCGAGGATAAGCCCTTTTATCCCATGCTTTTTCAGGAATCCAGGACTTATACTGACTGTCCTCCTGAATGCGAAATCCACGTCGGTCCTTGTAATTTTATGCTTTAATCCCAATCTGTTTGTCAACTCCGTTCAATAAATGAAAAAGCGAGCCGCAGCCCGCTTTTATCAACATTAATCATTTTCGCAAGATCAATACTTACGCTTACGAGCTGCCTCAGACTTCTTCTTACGCTTTACCGAAGGCTTTTCGTAGTGCTCTCTCTTACGAACCTCAGCAATTACGCCATCCTTTGCACATGATCTCTTAAATCTCTTAAGAGCTGTGTCTAAAGACTCGTTTTTGCCAACACGAACTTCTGCCACTAAATTTCCCTCCCTTGTTCAGAGGTTGCACAGAGCTAAGCTCTATGGCATCTATACTAATCACCCTTGCGGGCGTCAGTCAGCGCATACCCCAATACATAGCAGATACACATATAGTCATATATAATATACTATAAGTTTACCACATTTTGCGGTTGTTGTCAAGCATTTTTTTGTTAATTAAAATTTTCGTTACTTTGCAACAATATTAACAAGCTTATTTGGTACATATATCTGCTTGACTATGGTCTTGCCGTCAATAGTCTCCTTGACCTTTTCGTCATTCATAGCCATTTCCATAACGGTATCCTTGTCTGTATCGGCTGCGATATTCAGCTTTGTCTTGACCTTGCCGTTTATCTGTACCACTATCTCGATGGTGTCTTCCTTGCAGAGCTCTTCATCGTAAACAGGCCAGCTCTCATATGCGATAGTGTCGCTGTGTCCCATTATGCTCCATATTTCCTCGCCCATGTGGGGAGTGATACACGAAAGCATCTTGATAAGTCCCTCGGCATATTCCTTCGGGCATGAATCGTTCTTGTATACTGCATTGACAAATATCATCATCTGGCTGATAGCTGTATTGAAAGCAAGCTTCTCAAAGTCGTCCGTGACCTTCTTTACTGTCTGATGATATACCTTTGTGAGCGCACCGTCATTGCTGTCTGTGAGCTTATCGGACTCTGTGAAGAAGCTCCATACTCTCTGGATAAATCTCTTTGCGCCCTCAACTCCGTTCTTGCTCCAGGGCTTGCTTACCTCGAGAGGTCCCATGAACATCTCATAGAGACGAAGAGTGTCTGCGCCGTAGTCTCTTACGATATCGGACGGATTTACAACGAACTCAGGGAAACGCTTACCCATTTTGATACCGTTCTCGCCGAGTATCATGCCCTGATGTATGAGCTTCTTAAACGGCTCCTTTGTAGGCGCAAGGCCCTTGTCATAGAGGTATCTGTTCCAGATACGCGAGTAGATAAGATGTCCTACTGCGTGCTCTGGACCGCCGATGTAGAGGTCTACAGGCATCCAGTGCTTCAGGAGCTCCTGGTTTGCGAACTCCTTGTCGTTGTGCGGATCGATATATCTGAAGTAGTACCAGCTTGAGCCTGCGCTTCCGGGCATGGTAGATGTTTCACGTGTGCCCTTTACGCCGTTGCGGTCGTACTTTTTCCATTCTGTTGCATTTTCAAGGGGAGCCTTGCCGTTCTTGCCCTTGTAGTCGTCAAGCTCGGGAAGAATGAGCGGGAGCTCTTCATCGTCAAGTGCATGGATAGTTCCGTCCTCGCAGTGTACTACGGGAACAGGTTCGCCCCAGTAGCGCTGACGGGCGAATATCCACTCGCGGAAGTGGTAGTTCACTGTCCGCTTTGCTCTGCCCATTTTTTCAAGCTTCTGTGTGATCGCTTCCTTGGCTTCTTCAACGGTGAGACCTGTGAACTCCTCGGAATTAATGAGCTTGTAGCCCTTGCCGAGGTACTCCGTCTTTTCCATTGCGGCTTCGGAAACGTCGATGTGTCCGTCCTTGCCGTCGATTACCTGTATCATGTCGATGTTATGAGCTATGGCATACTCAAAGTCACGCTGGTCGTGGCTCGGAACTGCCATAACTGCACCTGTACCGTAGCTTGCAAGTACGAAGTCGCCGATGAACATACGGACTTCCTTGCCGTTTACGGGGTTGATACAGGTAACGCCCTTGAGCTCGCAGCCCGACTTGGTCTTGTTGAGCTCTGTACGGTCCATGTCGTTCTTTTTCTTGGTCTCATCAATATAAGCCTGTACCTCTTCCCTGTTCTGTACGCGGTCTAGGAGGCTCTCGGTAACTGCTCCGTCGGGAGCGAGTACCATGAATGTGATACCGTATATAGTTTCGATACAGGTGGTGAAGATAGAGAACTTGCCGCCGCCGACAATGTCAAACTCTACCTCAACGCCTGTGGATTTTCCTATCCAGTTGCGCTGTATAGCCTTTGTGGACTCCGGCCAGTCTATCTCGTCAAGTCCCTCCAGGAGCTTCTCGGCGAATGCAGGCTGGTCTATTACCCACTGCTTCATGTTCTTTCTTACTACAGGGAAGCCGCCGCGCTCTGATTTGCCGTCGATGACCTCGTCGTTGGAAAGAACTGTTCCCAGCTCTTCGCACCAGTTTACGGGCATATCTATGTACTTGGCGTAGCCGTCCTTGTAGAGCTGCTTGAATATCCACTGAGTCCACTTGTAGAACTCGGGGTCTGATGTTGCAACCATTTTTGACCAGTCGTAGTCAAAGCCAAGCTCCTTGAGCTGCTTTGAAAAGGTCTTGATATTTTCCTGAGTAAAGCCGTTGGGGTGATTTCCCGTATTTACGGCATACTGCTCGGCAGGAAGTCCGAATGAGTCATATCCCATCGGGTGAAGTACGTTATAGCCCTGCATACGCTTCATACGTGAAACGATGTCTGTAGCGGTATAGCCCTCAGGGTGTCCTGCATGAAGACCTACTCCCGACGGATAGGGGAACATATCAAGCGCATAGAACTTAGGCTTGCTGAAATCCCATACATCAGTCTTGAAGGTCTCATGTTCTTCCCAGTATTTCTGCCATTTGGCTTCAACAGATGTGAAATCATATCTGCTCATTTAATATCATTCCTTTATTTAATTATTGATGGTTATTGTTTTCGTAAAATGCTGTCTGATATTCTTCTGTACGCACAGAAGCACCGCACAGCCGATATCGAGTACGCCCTCTATGAGGTACAGCCAGTTTGAACCTATATTTGATATATTCTGCGGCAGATATATCAAAGCTGTCACCGCAAGCACTGCTGCGGCAAGGTAATTGAAGTACTTCAGACCTGTGAATATCATTACCGCGAGCCCCGCTGCTATGAACATTTCACTAAAGCTGAAACCGCCGCCGATGACCATATTCAGCACAGCCTTTGCTATGAGATACACGCCGATAACGACACACAGAGCGCGTCCCTTCGGATCATTCGTCTGCATTCCTTACTCCTTGGTTATAAGGCTGCTGATGTCTATCTGCTCGCCGTCTGCCCACAAGCCCTCCAGCTTGTAGAAGTTTCTTGTGTCCTTGTAGAAAACATGGACGATTATATCCGCGTAATCCAGGATTATCCATGTGTTTCCCGTATCAGCCTCACGGCGCTGGGGCTCTATGCCCTTCTGTGACAGCACGAACTCAACCTCGTCTGCAAGTGTTCTTGCGTGGGTGTTGCTTGTACCGTTTACTATAACGAAGTAATCAGCAAGTATTGTAAGGTCGGATATCTTTATCGCCTGGATATCCTCTCCTCTTTTACTGTCAAGTGTTTTTATTATTAGCTCGAGTTTTTCCTGCTCGGTCATCTGTTAATCTTCCTTCCACCATGGTTTCATATCCGGGTTTCTGAGTGGCTCGGTAGCGTGTTCGAGTTCCTCAAAGTTTGTTTCCATATCGTCATAAAGATCATAGCTGTAGTTTGCTTCGTCAACAAACTCGACTATGTTGCTGTCCGAGAGAAGCATCGGGTACTGATATGGTCTGAAATTCTCGTTGAGCTTGTCAATTGTAGCTCTCTTGTGGATAGAGTAAATGCTGTAGGTCACTCCGTCGGCTGCGATGTACTCCGCGTCCTCACCCGGTACCATGTCCACGCTTACATTATCCATTTCCAGTGTTGAGCCGAAATCCGCAAGCTTGCTGAGATCGTCAACGCTCATATTTGTAGCTATCCACTTATTCTTGTAGATAGTGTTGAGGTAGCTGTAAAGCTTCAGTCTTCCCTCGTCCTTTACTATAGCAAGGAGCTTCTTCATAGCTGCCTGCATGAAGCGGCGCTGGTTCTGTACACGTCCGATATCGCCCTGTAGCCACTCGTGACGGAAACGGACGAACCACTCAGCCTCTTCGCCTTTAAGCGTAACATCGCCTGCGGGGATTATCTTGTCTGCCTCATAGATGATCTCGTTGTCGAGGTGCATGGGTATTCCGCCGATAAGGTCAACGATGTTCCTGATATCAAAGCAGGCTGTGGTGATGTATGCGTCTATCGGTATGCCGAAGCACTCCTGAACGCAGTTTACCACGCGCTGTATATTGCTTACCTCAGGATCGCCCCATGCGTAAACGCTGTTCATCTTTGTGGTAGGATTGCTTGTGTAGTACAGCATAGAGCTGTCACGTGGGATCTGCAGGATATGGAGCTTTGCAGCTGCGATATCGAACTGGCATATCCATATAACGTCGGTATTCTCAACGTCCTCGTCAAATCCGAGGAAGAGCACTGTGTACTGTCCCTCAACAAGCTGCGGAAGGTCAAGACCGTCGGTAAATTCCTCATTTACTATCTCTGTATCAACATTGAGCTCCATTGTGGGGACTTCAAGCTCGCCCTCGATCTCAACTGTAGGCTGCCAGCGCTTGAAATACGTGAGTATGGATACTCTCTCGTCGGGCTGTCCGCTCTTTTTATACCAAAGTATGGGCATATTCAGGCAAAGCGTGATTATTGCGGCTATACTCAGAACTACGGAGGTTATCTTTACAAGAATGTCCTTCCTGCTCTTTTTTCTCTTTGAGCCGCTCTTATTCTCACCTGCAGGACGCTTGGCACCGCTCTTTTCGTGGAGTCCGTGGTAGGTCTGCTGCTCGGGAGCACGTTTAGGACGTTCGTCCTCGTCGCCTATGCTGATATCTATGGAAGGAGACTCGTGAAGTCCGCGGTATTCGTTCAGTACCACTGTGGTCCTTGGTCTCTCGTCTACTCTTTTAAGCCTGCGAAGCGGCTTTGGCTGCCTCGGGGCATTGGTTTTGTTTGTATTTAACTCCTTGTTAAGTTCTTCTCGGTTCATTTGACTCCTCTTTTCAAATTCACATTATTTTTTCTCTTCTTTAAGAAGCCTTGTGTAAAAATTGTAGCCCTCAACGGTACATATCGGGATAACTCCGCCCTTTTTTATCACTGACTTCATCGAAAACGCAAATGCCTCCAGCATTGCGGCGTTAAGGTCGGTATATGCGAGCTTACGCATTTTTTCAACGTCCTTGTAGTCCCTTTCGGCGGAAACAAGGTCGCCAATATAAACAATTTCCTCAAGGCGGGACATACCTGCCCTGCCAACTGTATGAAATCTTATGGAATTGAGGATATCTATATCCTCCACTCCGAACTCTTTCTTAACATAATAAGCGCCTGCGATACCGTGAAGGAGCGAACGTGTCTCCATTTCCTCCCTGCATACGGTATATCCGCTTGCAAGTACGAGAGCTTTCTGCTCTTCTTCGGGAAGCTCCTTGCAAATATCATGGAGAAGTCCGGCAAAATATGCCTTGTCGGGGTCTTCACCGTACTTTTCCGCAAGCTTTCTGCACTCCTCCGCAACATTCAGCGAATGGGTATAGCGCTTTGCGGTAAGCCGCGCTTTAAGTATCTTCTTTTTATCCTCCGGGTTATACTGCAAAACATCTTCACCTCTGACTGAATATAATCCTAAAGACCTTATATATTGTACTACATTTTTGTCAAGATAGCAAGTGAAATCCTCATTTTTTGCAATTTTTTTTCTGACTTCAGTGCTGGAGACCTCTGTGGGAGGGGCTTCGGAAACTATGATTTTCCCGTATTTTCCGAGCTCCTGAGCCTTTTTTCTGAGTTCAGGCAGGTCGCCGCTCTCACGGGAGACAACACAGAGAGTAACATTGCCGAGAATTTCTTCAAAACGATGCCATGTGTCAAAGCTGAGCAGCATATCGCTGCCTACCAGCAGAAACAGCTCGTCCTCAGGAAATTCCCTGCGGAAATGCTCGACTGTGTATATAGTATAACTCACTCTGTCGCTTTTAATCTCGTAATCGCTGACGAAAAGCCTGTCGTCCGCCTTTGCGGCCAGCCGCAGCATTTCGAGCCTGTCTCCGTCGGGGGCATACTCGGCTGTGGAACGGTGTGGAGACTTCTTTGACGGCACGAAATAGAGCCTGTCAAGACCGAACTCCTTTACAGCAGTCACCGCAAGATGTATATGACCGTTGTGTACGGGGTTGAAGCTGCCGCCGTATATTCCTATCCGCATAGTCTCACTCCATTCATTTCCACGGGCGTTTGCTGCCTGTCCAGCCCTTTTCCTTCCAGTAATCCACGTCCGTCTTGTTCCAGCCGTTGCGCTGCAAAAGGCTCATTATCTTGAAAAATGCCTTCGTTCTTATGCCAACGGGAACTTTTCCCTGTCTTTTCATTATCTTTCTGGCGATACTGTCGGCTTTTTTATTGATACCGTCCTTTATCTTGGGCTTTACGCTCTGCCAGTCGGTGGCTGCAACGGCTCTGCCCAGCCTGTAGGTCTGAGGTATGCCCCAGAAGAAGCAGCTGTCCGCCATATCCTTCATGGTGGACTTCACTCCTGCTCCCGCAGCTGTTGCAACGACTACCGCCTGTTTGCGGAACATTCTCTCGTCGGGACGGTGCGCCATCCAGCGCCAGCCGTAATGGTCGAGCAAGGCTTTCATCTGTCCGGTACAATGGTAAACATACACGGGAGATGTCAGGATAAGTACATCTGCCGCGTCAATAAGCTCCGTAATGGGCTTCAGCTTCGCAGCATGAGGACAGTTCCCGGCTCCCTTGACGAAACAGTTTGTGCAGCCGCAGCAGAACTCGTCAAAGTCGCGGGGCAGGAACACCTCGCCGATATTCTCCGCACCTGTGAGCTTTTCTGCCATGATACGCCCGATACTGTAGGTCGAGCCCTTATGGTTCGTACCACTGATTATAAGGACTTTCATACTGTACCTCCTGCAGGATATTTTTACTTAGCCTTTGGAATATTCTCTATTACAGGTTCCTTCTCGTTACGCTTGAAAAGCACGAATTTGTTGCCTATGACCTGCACTACTTCGGACTCTGTCTGCTCAGCTACAGCCTCTGCGGCCTCCCTTGCCGTCCAGCCCGAATTGTCAAGGACTTTCAGCTTTATGAGCTCTCTCTTACGGAGAGCTTCGGCGATATCCTTGCACATAGCCTCGGTAACGCCGCCCTTGCCCACCTGATATATGGTCTCGTATGTTGAAGCTATACCGCGCAGGTACGCTCTCTGCTTGCTTGTAAGCATATTATTCACCGTATCTTTCTTTAAGGAAGCGGTACAGCTCGCGGAGAGCCGCACCTCTGTGACTTATCCTGTTCTTCTCGTCAGCGGTGAGCTCAGCCATTGTGCGCTCGCCCACCATGAACACGGGGTCGTAGCCGAAGCCGTTGGTGCCGCGCTGTTCATAACCGATAGCGCCCTTGCAGTCCCCTGACATGGTATGCTGACCGTTTTCATCTATGTATGCTATCGTACATCTGAAAGCTGCTCCGCGCTTATCCTCGGGAACGTCCTTCATCTCCTCCAGGAGCTTCGCACAGTGCTGTCCCTCGGGAGCGTATCTTGCGGAATATACCCCGGGTCTGCCGTCCATTGCGTCTACGCAGAGACCGCTGTCGTCGGCTATGGTGGGGAGATTTACAGCTTCGTATACCGCCTTTGCCTTTATGAGCGCGTTCTCGGCAAAGGTCGCGCCGTTTTCTTCGGGGTCGCAGTTTGCTCCCGCTTCGCGCTGCGATAATACCTCAATGCCGAGAGGTGCGAGTATCTCCCTTGCTTCGCGGAGCTTATTCGCGTTGTTCGTAGCCATTACAAGCTGCTTAATCATCGTCCTTACCTCCGAAAAGTCTACTGAAGAATCCGCGCTTTTTCTTCTTTTCAGGCTCTGGAGCAGCTTCGTTATCTTCCTCTGCTTCTTCCTCGCCGCCTTCATCTTCGCCTGTTTCTTCCTCATTCTCTTCTTCATCGATCACAGGGCTCTCATCAGCTTCAACGTCCTCGGATACTTCATCGTCAGAGGGCTGAACTTCTTCGTATACGGGCTCTTCTTCCTCTTCGTGAGCTTCCTCCTCAGCCTCGTCCACTGACTCTTCTTCGTAGTCCTCTTCGTCTTCTTCCTCATACGGAATGAACGCGCCGTACTCGTTGTAGCTGCCCTTTACGCCGTCAACTTCAACTGTATCGTCATCTTCCACGGTATCCTCAGTGTATTCCTCTGTCTCAGTCGCTTCTTCCTCTTCGTCCTCCTCAGGCTGCTCGGAGAAAGTAAAGAGAGCGTCAACGAACATATTGCTGTCAAACGGCTGGAGATCATCTATCTTTTCACCCACGCCTATCAGCTTTACAGGAATACCCAGCTCGTTCTTGATAGAGATAACGATGCCGCCCTTTGCGGTTCCGTCAAGCTTTGTGAGGACTATACCCGTGATAGGCGCTGTCTCACTGAAAAGCTTTGCCTGATTCACGGCGTTCTGTCCCGTTGTAGCGTCAAGGACGAGAAGTATCTCTCTGGAGCACTCCCCTGCCTTGGTGTCGATTATACGGTTTATCTTTTTGAGCTCCTCCATGAGGTTCTTCTTGTTGTGGAGACGGCCTGCGGTGTCAATGACAACTACATCGCAGCCCCTTGCCTTTGCCGCTTCGAGAGCGTCGTAAACTACAGCTCCCGGGTCTGAGCCCTCGGCGTGTTTTACGATATCAACGCCTGCGCGCTGTGTCCATACTTCAAGCTGGTCTATGGCAGCTGCACGGAAGGTATCGGCTGCCGCAACAAGTACCTTCTTGCCCTCCTGCCTGAACTGGTGGCAGAGCTTTCCGATAGTTGTGGTCTTTCCTGCGCCGTTTACGCCGATGACCATGATAACTGCAGGTGATACGGAAAGATCAAGTCCCGTATCGTCGCCCATTATCTCGGCGATGACCTCATGGATAAGTCCCATTATCTCCTTAGGGTCGGTGATACCGCGCTCCTTTATCTTCTTGCGGAGCCTGTCGCATATCTCCTCGGAGGTCTCAACTCCGATATCGCTCATTATCATCTGTTCCTCGAGCTCGTCAAAAAGGTCCTCGTCAATTACGGTGAATTTGTTGAGAACCCGCTGTATTCCGCCGAAAAGAAATTCTTTTGTCTTTTTAAGACCGCTGGATATCTTAGAAAAAATTCCCATGTATGCCCTCCAAATCAGTTCCAATTATAATATCGCAGTCACCTGCGAAAGTGTGACAATTTTTTTACTGTACGTCAGCAACGTCCTCCTGGAAATCCACCTGTTCCATTTTCAGGAGCTTGGATATACCGTCCTCCTGCATGGTTACGCCGTAGAGCACATTTGCCTCCTCCATAGCGCTTCTTCTATGAGTTACAAGCACGAACTGCGTCGTGTCAGTGAATTTTTTCAGATACTGAGCGTACTTCCTTACGTTTACTTCATCAAGCGCCGCGTCTATCTCGTCGAGTATGCAGAACGGCGCAGGTCTCAGCTTCAGTATAGCAAAATATATTGCTATAGCTACGAAAGACTGCTCGCCGCCTGACAGCGAGATAAGGTTCTTTATGACTTTTCCGGGAGGCGCTACGCTTATCTCTATGCCCGATTCCAGTACGTTCTCGGGGTCCGTGAGTATCAGCTCCGCCTTTCCGCCGCCGAAAAGCTCGACGAATATGCTCTTGAAGTTTGAATTAATTATTGCAAAGCTCTCAGAGAATATCCTGCACATCTCCGATGTGAGGTCTGTGATTATCTTTTCCAGCTCTGTCTTTGACTTCTGAACGTCCGCTATCTGCTCGGACATGAAGCGGTAACGCTCGGAAACTTCCTTGTATTCCTCGATAGCGTCCACGTTTACACTTCCGAGAACACGGATCTTGTTCTTGATAGTGGTCAGCTCCGCCTGAGCGGCGTTCATGTCCTCTATCTTCTCCGCAATGGCAACTGCCTCAGAGCGCGTGAGCTCATAGACCTCCATGAGCTGCCTGATGATATTGTCCGTATCACGGCATACGGTCTCCCTGCGCTCCTCAAGGCGGGTGACCTCGGCGGAGAGCTTCTCCTTGGTCTCGTTTATTGCCTTGAGACCGTTCTGCATCTCGTTTACGAGACGGTTCTGCTCCGTATGCGTATCGTGACAACGCTGTATCTCAGCATTGTATACCGCGGTATTGTCCTTGAAATCGGCAAGCTTCTGCTTCAACCCGTCAATTTCAGACTCTTTCTGCGCTATTATGTCCTTCTGACGGGATATCTCGTCCTCAAACTGCTTGGCGCCGCTTTTCAGCTCGGCTTCCCTGTCGTCTATGCGTGAGAGTTCAAGCTCCTGAGCCTGAACATCCTTTGCAAGCTCCATGCCCTTTATCTTCAGCTCTGACAGCCTGTCGGACAGCTCCTCACGCTGTATACGCAGCTTTTCGCGGATATCCTGTCCCTCTGCGAGCTTCTCCTCGGCAGCCTTTATCTCTGCGTCGGTCTCGGCAAGAGCCTTTTCGGAATCGGTTATATTCTGACGGGCAGCTGCTATACGCTGCTCTGTCTCGGAAATAAGCCTTTCCGAGTCCTCCGACTGTATGCGGAGCTGTTCCGCCATTGAAGCAAGACTTGTGAGTTCCGCTTCTATGCGGACTTTCTCTGCCTCGCACTGCGTCTGCTCGTCCTTTGCAGCTTCTGTGTCAAACCTGAGCTTCTCAGCCTCAGCACGGAGCTTCTCAGCTCTTTCACGGAGAGTATCACGCTCTGTTTCAAGCTTTGCTATCTCGCCGTCAAGCGTTTCTATCTCGTTCTTACGGGTGATGATACCGCCCGACCTCTGCGCCGAGCCTCCCGTAAAGGAACCGCCTGCGTTGATGACCTGACCGTCAAGTGTGACTATCTTGAACTTGTAGCCGTATTTCTTGGCGATAAGTGTTGCAGTGTCGATATCCTCCGCTATGACTATACGTCCGAGGAGCGACGCGATTATGCCACTGAACTTCGGGTCATAGGTAACTATTCTGTTTGCATTGGCAACAAAGCCCTCGCAGTTTTCAAGTCCCTGCTCGCGGAGTTCGTAGCCCTTCACCGAGGTTATGGGCAGGAATGTCGCACGGCCGCCCTTCTGCTCCTTGAGGAAGCGGATACAGCGCTTTGCGATATCCTCGTTCTCGACTATGATGTTCTGCATAGCGCCGCCGAGCGCAGTCTCTATGGCAACTGCGTACTCGGGCTCAACGCCGATATTCTGTGCAACAGTTCCCATTACTCCGCCGATGCGTCCCTGCTTTGAGGCTTTCAGGACCTGCTTTACGCTGCCTGCGAAGCCTTCCATGTTGTTTTCAAGGTCGGTGAGTATCTTTCTGCGCTGCTGCTTGTCTTTGAGCTCGTACAGTGCGCGCTCGAAGTCGTTTTTCGCCTGTTCAAAGCCCTCGCGGCGCGACTTGTAAAGCCTTTCCAGTCCGCTGAGCTTGTTCCGTATCTCCTCAGCCCTTGAAGTATTCTTCTCAGCCTGTTCCTTTACGGAAGCGGTCTGTATGTCATAATCCTCCAGCTTTTTAACGAGGTTTCCGCTGCTCTCGCGGAGAGCGGCAAGACGCTCGGTCTGTTCCTTTATCATGGATTTTGAGGATTCTATGGTAAAGCGGAACTCGCTCTGCCTGATGTACATACCGCTTATCTCGCTGCCTGCCTTATCCACTGAATCGCCGAGCTTTGAGCTCTCGCTCTCAGCCTTTTCAAAGCTCGCCTCAGCCTCTTTTATTTCGGCTTCGAGGGCTTTTTTCTTCGCTTCAAGCTCCTCAAGTCCCCTGAGCGCGGCTTTCCGCTCCTCTTCAAGAGCTTTTTTTGCCTCCTCGGCATTGTCGATATTTCTCTGAGCGGTCTCCACCGCTTCATTGCAGTGCTTTATATCGTTTTCGAGAACGGCTATGCCCGACTTCATATCAGAAGCGGTCTGCTCCTCCTCCAGCATTTTTCTGCGGAGCTCGTCGGCACGCATGGTGCTCTCCTGCATTTTTCTTATGCCGTCGGCTATTTTCTGTTCCTCGCGCTGTATGTCGTTCTCTATGTTCTCATATTCGTTCTTGCTGACAAGTATCTTTCCGTCCAGCTCATCAAGCTTGAGCTTCATCTCGTCAAGACGTGTCACCCATACGGATATTTCCAGCTTTTTGCGTTCTTCCGCAAGCTTTATGAACTTCTCAGCCTTCTGCGACTGTATACGCAGGGGCTCGACTCTGCCCTCCAGCTCGGAAAGTATATCCGTAAGACGAAGCAGATTTTCCTGTGCGGCGGTGAGCTTTCGCTCAGCTTCAAGCTTCTTGTACCTGAATTTGGAGATTCCTGCCGCTTCCTCGAAGATATCGCGTCGTTCGGAGCTCTTTGCGCCCACTATCTCAGCGATACGACCCTGTCCGATAATGGAGTAGCCGTCGCGTCCGAGACCTGTATCCATGAAAAGCTCGTTTATGTCTTTCAGCCTGCATGGCTTGCCGTTTATCTGGTATTCGCTCTCGCCGCTTCGGTAGAGCTTTCGCGTAACGGCTATCTCGTCACCTATATCGGGGATCGTATTGTCATGATTGTCGATATTCAGCGTAACTGCGGCAAAGCCCATCGGCTTTCTCGCAACTGTACCCGAAAATATAACATCCTCCATCTTGTTTCCGCGGAGGGTCTTCGTGGACTGCTCTCCCAGTACCCAGCGGACGGAATCGCCGATATTGCTCTTTCCGCTTCCGTTAGGTCCGACGACTGCGGTAAGTCCTTTGTCGAATGTAAGACTTATCTTGTCGGGAAAGGACTTGAAGCCCTGTATTTCCAGTGATCTCAGGTACACGCGCTCACCTCCTCAGTTCGCATTCATACTTGGGGATATCCTTATCCCCCACTAATTTTATGTCCACACCGCGCTCTGCAAAATAGGCGATGTTCGATCTCTTCTGTCCTGCCGCCTTGCTCAGACATCTGTCGTTGACGGCTATAACTGCGCTCCCGCCGTTATCAGCGGAGCGTAGTGCAAACTCCATATTATGGCGGTATATAAGTGCTTCGCACAGCTCGCGGAAAGCAGGGTGATAGAAACCGCCCACCATATCATGCTCCACAAATTCGCTGGCGTGAAGTCCGCATTTTATCACTCTTATGCCGCTCCCCTCGAACATTGTCATTGCCGAAGCGGCTATATCCACAGCCTTGTCAAAGCTGAAAGGCCTGTATTCCCCGGACAGGAGCAGCTCGCCGAGACGGGTGTTTTTCAGCACCACTACAGGATATATCCTTACAGTATCGGGACGAAGCGCTGCTATTTTTTCAACGGTAGCCCACTCCTTCTGCGGAGTACTGCCGTAAAGCCCTATCATCATCTGCAAGCCCAGTTCAAAGCCGAATGCCCGTATGAGCTCGCAGGCGTTCTCAACGTCTGCCGCAGTGTGTCCGCGCTCGTTGAGCTCAAGCACCTCGTCGTCCATTGACTGAGCTCCCAGCTCTATTGCGGTGACTCCATAGCCTTTCAGGAGCTGCAATACCTCGAAGTCGATGCAGTCGGGGCGTGTGGAGCAGCGTATGCCGCGGAACTTCCCGTCGCCCACAAAATCATGAGCAGCTTCAAGTAGCTCTGTCATATAATCGCGTGATATCGCGGTAAAACTGCCTCCGAAAAAGGCTATTTCCGTATTTTCGGGCTCTTTTACCTCAGCAAGCGCCCTTTCACATATCTCACGGACTTCCTCGCCCGTGGGAGCGTGCTGTGCTCCGCTTATGGTACGCTGGTCGCAGAAACTGCACAGATGAGGACAGCCGATGTGGGGCACGAATATGGATATGTTACTGTGCTTCATAGCCCATGAGCTCGAGAGCTTCCTTTGCGGCAAGCTGCTCGGCTTCCTTTTTGCTCTTGCCTGTGCCTTTGCCTATGACCTGATCGTTAAGGCATACCTCCACCACGAAACGCTTGTTGTGGTCGGGGCCCTCTTCGCCGATAAGGACGTATTCCACCTTTTCCTCGGGATTTTTCTGCACCACTTCCTGCAGAACGGTTTTGAAGTCGTTGAATACAGGCTTTTTCGCATGGCGTATATCCTTCGGCATGAAGCGCAGGATATGCTTCGATACAGGCTCCATTCCGCCGTCAAGATAAATCGCGGCAATGACTGCCTCAAAGGCGTCCGCAAGTATTGAGGGACGCTCCCTGCCGCCTGTATTCTCCTCGCCCTTGCCGAGTCGCAGGAACTTTCCGAGTTCTATCTCCTTTGCAAATATGTGCAGGGATTTCTCACATACAAGAGAAGCCCTCATTTTTGTGAGCTCGCCCTCTGCAACATTGAGATTCTTGTATAAAAAGTCGGAAACAACTATCGAAAGCACACTGTCACCGAGAAATTCCAGCCTTTCGTTGCTGCCGTTTGGACGTTTCTTCTCGTTTGCGTATGACGAATGTGACAGCGCCTGTTTCAGCAGCTGTATATCCTTGAATTTATAGCCGATCAGTTCTTCAAATCTTTCAAGATCTTCCATAGTATCACTCCTCGTCCGCAGCTTCGATACGAGATACGTAATTCTCTATCACTCCTGCGACATTACCCTCAACACAGCGCTTCGCCTGCCTTACAGCATTGAAGAACGCCGTACCGTCCGAGCTTCCGTGCGCCTTGATAACAGGCTTTTTTACGCCTAAAAGCGCCGAACCGCCCACTTCCTTGTAGTCCATCTGTTTGCGGAATGTCTTTATCTTTTTCAGCGAGAGCAGAGCACCGATCTTTCCTGCCCCCGAATACAGCCATTTCACCTTTTTTGAGAAAAAGCTTCCCATGCCCTCGTAGAGTTTAAGTGCGATATTTCCTGTGAAGCCGTCCGTAACGACTACCTGAACCTCGCCCTTCGGCATATCTCTTGCCTCGATATTGCCCACGAAGTTCAGCCCCGACTTTTCAAGGAGCTTGTAGGCTTCTATCTCAAGCTCTCTGCCCTTTGTCTCTTCGGTGCCTATGTTCAGCAATGCCACCTTAGGTTCCCTGACGCCCATTACCTTTTCCATGTAGGCGCTTCCCATTATTGCGAACTGTACAAGCATCTCGGGGCGGCACTCCGTATTCGCACCTGCGTCCACAAGCACGAAGCTGCCCTTGTCCGCAGGCATGACAGGCGACGGCGCTATCCGTTTAATGCCTTTGATACGCTTGACGATGAAGGTAGCTCCCATAACGAGAGCTCCCGTGCTTCCTGCCGAAACAAAGGCGTCGCCCCTGCCCTCCGCAAGAAGTCCGAGTCCTACTGCCATCGAGGAATTCTTCCCCGACTTGATTATCTCCTTCGGCTCCTCATGTATATCAAAAACATCATCGGTATGGACTATCTCTATACCGTCGAGACTTATGCCGTTTTCTGCGGCGCAGTCCCTTATCTCCTTTTCCCTGCCTGTGAGTATGATATCAACATCAAGCTCACGGACTGCCCTTTCGCAGCCCTTTATCACTTCCAGAGGAGCATTGTCTCCTCCGAAAGCGTCAACTATTACCTTTAAAGCCAATTCTCTCAAGCTCTCCTCTCAGCGACTTTACCGCACGTTCGGCATATGCGCCGTAGCGTTCCTTTTTATCCTTTATCCTTACGCCGATATCGGGAAGTATTCCCATATTTGCACCCATTGGCTGGAAACTGCCGCTGTTGAACGGATCGCTCACATAGCGTGACAGCGCTCCCGTCATGGTATCGGCAGGGAGCTGAACGGGCTCAAGTCCCTTTATTTTCCTTGATGCGGCTATACCGGCAATAAGTCCGCTTGCCGCACTTTCCATATAGCCCTCAACGCCTGTTATCTGTCCCGCAAAGTATATCTCCGGGCGGCTCCTCATGGAGAAGTCACTGTTGAGAAGTTCGGGACTGTTGATAAAAGTGTTCCTGTGCATAACGCCGTAGCGCATGAACTCAGCGTTTTCAAGCCCGGGTATCATTGAGAATACGCGCTTCTGCTCGCCGAATTTAAGATTTGTCTGAAAGCCCACAAGATTGAAAAGAGTTCCCTCGCGGTTCTCCTTTCTTAACTGAACCACCGCATAAGGCCTTCTGCCCGTGCGGGGATCGTCTATGCCCACAGGCTTCATGGGACCAAAACGCATGGTGTCCACTCCTCGTGAAGCAAGCTCCTCGATAGGCATACAGCCCTCATAAACGCTGAATGGGTGGGTCTCAAAATCCTTGAGCTGCACCTTTTCGGCTCCGATAAGCGCATTGTAAAAGGCAAGATACTCCTCCTTGTTCATGGGGCAGTTCACGTAGTCGGCGTCGCCTCTGTCATAGCGCGAAGCAAAAAACGCTCTTTCCATATCTATGCTCTCGGCAGTAACAATAGGAGCGGCAGCGTCATAAAAACTGAGCCCCTCGCCGCAGAGCTCCTTTATTATATCAGCCATAGCCCCCTGCGTGAGCGGTCCTGTGGCGATAATGACAGGTCCCTCGGGGAGCGACGTCACTTCGCCGCCTATGACTTCAATAAGAGGGTGGCTTTTTATCTTTTCCGTAACTGCGTCGGAGAACTTCTCGCGGTCAACTGCAAGCGCTC
Source organism: Ruminococcus sp. (assembly GCF_017549005.1). Lineage (GTDB taxonomy): Bacteria > Bacillota > Clostridia > Oscillospirales > Ruminococcaceae > Ruminococcus. Next base: position 55,227 of record NZ_JAFYYT010000038.1, on the reverse strand, counting down.
CGCCTGCCTCAACGGCATTCGCCTTTGCACAGGGAACTGTAAGAGAACCGAGAAGCTCCATTTCGTATTTGAGAAGCCCTGCGGCTGACTCTAATCTTGCCGCTTTCAGAGAATTCGAGCAGACAAGCTCTGCAAAACCACCGTATTTATGTGCAGGAGAGAACTTTTCGGGCTTCATTTCGTAAAGCCTTACGTTTATCCCTGCCCCGGCGACTGCCCATGCAGCTTCGCAGCCTGCAAGTCCTGCGCCGATAACGTTTACGCATACGCTCATTTCTTCAGCTCTCTTTCATAGCCGCAGCCCTCTGTCTCACAGACGAGCTTTCCTGATTTTCCGCCCTTCATAAAGAGGGTCTTGCCGCACTGAGGACACAGCTCGGGAGTCGGAACGTTCCATGTCATGAAGCTGCAATCGGGGAATCCCTCACAGCCGTAGAAGCTCCTGCCCTTCTTTGACTTTTTCAGCAGCATTTTCTTTCCGCAGCGCGGACAGCTTCCGTCCGCCTCGGTAACTATCTTCTTGGTGTTCTTGCACTCGGGGAATCCGGGACAGGCAAGGAATTTTCCGTACTTGCTGTACTTTATGACCATATTCCTTCCGCAGAGCTCGCATACCACGTCGGTCTCCTCGTCGGGTACCTTCACGCGCTTGCCGTCCATAGCTTCTTCCGCCTGTTTCAGGGTCTTTGAGAAGTCGTCGTAGAACTCGCGGAGAGTGCTTACCCAGTTCTTTTCGCCGTGCTCGACCTCATCGAGGTTGTTTTCCATTTCGGCTGTGAACTTGGCGTCGACTATCTTCTTGAAGTGATCCTTCATCAGCTCCGTGATGACCTCGCCGAGATTTGTGGGCTTGAGAGCCTTTCCCTCGTGCTCGACATAGCGTCGTGCCGTGATAGTTGTAATTGTTGGAGCGTAGGTACTTGGTCTGCCTATGCCGTTTTCTTCCAGCGCCTTTATGAGCGAAGCTTCCGTATATCGCGGAGGTGGCTGTGTAAAGTGCTGGTTGCCCGAAATCGACTTGAGCTTGAGCTTGTCGTCAGCCTTGAGCTCGGGCAGCATTTTCTTCGTACCGTCCTCAGAGTCTGTGGACTCGACATACAGCGCCATGAAGCCGTCAAACTTTACGGAATAGCCCGAAGCTCTGAATGTACAGCCGTTCGCTTCTATATCTGCGGAAACTGTGTCGAGGAGGGCGTTCGCCATCTGACTTGCGATGAAGCGCTCCCATATGAGCTTGTAAAGCTTATACTGATCGGCGCTGAGACTGGACTTTACTCTTTCGGGAGTAAGCTCGGGAGTAGAGGGACGGATAGCTTCGTGAGCGTCCTGAGCGTTGCTCTTTGTCTTGAAGCTTCTCGGCTCGGGAGGCAGATAATCTCTGCCGTAAACAGTTCCGATATAATCAGCGGCAGCCTTCTTTGCCTCGTCGGATATACGCAGGCTGTCGGTTCTCATGTATGTGATAAGACCCACAGCGCCTACTCCCTGTACATCGACACCTTCGTAAAGCTCCTGTGCAGCCTTCATGGTGCGCTTTGCACTGAAGCTGAGTTTACGGGAGGCTTCCTGCTGGAGAGTCGAAGTTATGAACGGAGGCGCAGGCTGCTTCTTGGTAACGCGCTTCTTTACCGAGGTTACTGTATACTCAGCGTTTTCAAGTCTTCTGAGCAGATCGTCAGATTCTGCCTGATTTGCTATTTCAAGCTTCTCGCCGTCAACCGCTACGAGAGCGGCGTCAAATACCTTTCTCGACGAAGGTGCCGTGAACTTTGCGTCGATAGACCAGTACTCCTTGGGAACGAAAGCTCTTATCTCGTTTTCACGGTCAACTACAAGGCGGACAGCTACAGACTGTACTCGTCCTGCCGAGAGACCTCTTTTAACCTTTTTCCACAGGAACGGACTGAGCTCATAGCCCACAAGCCTGTCAAGGATACGCCTTGCCTGCTGAGCATTTACAAGGTCAACATCTATCTTGTGGGGATTGCTCATACCGTTTTTAACGCCTGTTTTGGTGATCTCGTTGAAAGCAACGCGGTTGTTGTCGTTCATGTCGAGCTTCAGCATCTGCGCTATATGCCATGATATAGCCTCTCCCTCACGATCAGGGTCGGTTGCGAGGTAAACCTTGTCGCACTTCTTTGCGCGCTTTTTGAGCTCCTTGATAACGTCCTCCTTGCCCTTCATATCGGTGTACTGCGGCTTGAAATCGTTATCCTTGTCAACGCCCATTTTTGACTTGGGCAGGTCGCGGACATGCCCCATTGAAGCAATGACCTCGTAGCCTGCACCAAGATATTTCTGAATAGTTTTTGCCTTTGCAGGCGACTCTACTATAACTAAATCTGACATTGGATTTTCCCCTTACTTTATAAGTTCAAACATTTTGCCCGGAAGCGAACGGACAACGCCGAATATTTCGAGTTCTGTGAGCTCGGTCATAAGCTCCGACGGGTCGAGCCCGAGGCCCTGAGCCAGCTCGTCTGCGTGGAGCGCCCCGTTTCCAAGAGCTTCGGCTATACGCTTCTGCTGTTCTGACAGGTCGTCGGGAAGCTCGGTGCGTTTCTGCTCCGTAGCAGTCCGCTCCTGTCTCACAGGTATATTATCCGATTCATACGTCATATAGTCAGCGGCAGACAGATCATCGTCATTACCTGCCGAAGAAGCAGCCTTTGCGGTATACCTTACCGATAACTGCTCCTTTCTTTCCGTAATACATTCCATTACGTCGGAAGCGTCATACATAGGCAACGCACCGTCACGCAGCAGCTTTATATTGCCTGCATACTCGCCGCTGAATATATCCGCAGGCGGCAGGCAAAGCACGTCTCTGCCCTGTCCTGCGGCAAGATTTGCGGTTATCACCGAACCGCTCTTTGCGCCTGCCTGAAATACCACCGCCGCTTTTCCAAGAGCCGCAAGTATCCTGTTCCTTTTAGGGAAATTCGGAGCATACGGCTGGGTACCCGGCGGAAATTCCGATATAAACACTCCTCCTGCAGCCAGTATCGTATCCCTGTAAGCAAAATTCTGCTTCGGATAGTCCACATCTACTCCGCAGCCCATAACACAAGCTGTCGGTCTGCCTATCTCCGCGGCAGCCATACTGCACGCGAGGTCTATGCCGACTGCAAAGCCGCTGACTATAACGGCTCCCCTGGCAGAAAGCTCCGAGCATACCTCCTTTGCAGCCCTGAGGCTGTAGTTATCAGCCTTCCGCGTACCCACAGCGGTAACGGTTATGTCGGTCTGAAGGCATGAGATATTGCCTTTGTAATACAAAACGGAGGGAGGATTATAGATATGTCTGAGCTGTGCAGGGTACTCCTGTGAGCTGTAGCATATCACGCCTATTCCGCGCTTTCTGCAGTTTTCAAGAAAAGCCTCTGCATTATGCAGCGGAACTCCGAAAACGTTCTTGTTTTCATTTTCATTGAGGCTCACCGCCGGACTGTCCGAGGTAAGCGAGACATAAGCTTTCTCAGCATTGCGGTAAAAGCTCATGACCTCCCATATACGGTGATTGCCGGTGCCGAATACCATATTCAGCCACAGCCAGTATTTTGTCTCGTCCACAGTCAAGCCCCCTTATTTCACATTCTTTCCGCATACAGTGCAGAAAAGCCATAATTATTTACTGAGCTCCCACATGAGGATACCTGCGGCCATTGCCGCGTTGAGAGAGTTGATATTCCCATGCATGGGTATTATTATCCGCCTTGTACAGCGGTGTGCGATATCGTGCGGTAGTCCGTTGCCCTCATTGCCTATGAATACAGCCTGAGTCCCCTCAAAGCCGCAATCCGTTACGAGTACCGCGTCCTTGTCTATTACTGCCGCCGAAGTAACGGCTCCGACATCATCAAGCTCCGAAAAAAGCGCGTCGGCGTCGTTTTCGATGGCTATCTTCATCCTGAATACAGAGCCCATAGTAGAACGTATCACTTTCGGGCTGTACAGATCGCAGCTCCCCGAGAGAACAACTCCGTCGATACCAAGAGCGTCGGCAGTTCTTATCATCATGCCGACATTTCCCGGGTCCTGCAAACCGAACAGCACAAGGTACTTGCCGCCGCTTTTGACTATATCGCGCACTCTGCGCTGCACAGGTATGCGGCACATGGCAAATACGCCCTGAGTAGTGTCCGTTGAAGCAATCCTGTTACCAAGCTCATTTGAAATGACAATAGTTTTTGTACTCCTCAAATCAGCCTGTAAAAGCTCTTCGCCGAAGCGCTCCTGCGCTTTCTGCGTGAGTATGAGCTGAGTTATGCCGCTTTCCTCGCGAAGAGCGTCCTCTACTATTCTCTGCCCCTCCAACACGAATAAGCCGTACTGAAGCCGTTCTTTTTTCGATGAAGAAAGCCTCTGATACAGCTTGACTGTGGGATTATCTTTTGAAGTGATGATGTTTTCCAATAGCACAACACCGCCTGTATTATTCGTAATGCGTAATCGCAGATATCCTGCAAATTACGCATTATGAACCAACGAATTAACAAAAACACGCTCTTAAATTAATAAGAAGCGTGTTTATTATCTGAATTAAAGAGCAGCCTTTGCCTTGTCAGCAATTGCTGTGAAACCAGCTGCGTCTGTGATAGCGATCTCGGAGAGCATCTTTCTGTTGAGAGAGATACCAGCCTTCTTGCAGCCGTTCATGAATGTTGAGTAGTTCATGCCGTTGAGCTTTGCAGCAGCTGAGATTCTTGTGATCCAGAGCTGTCTGAACTGTCTCTTCTTCTGCTTTCTTCCGATGTATGCATAGTTGCCTGACTTCATTACGGCCTGCTTAGCCATCTTGAAGTGCTTGCTCTTAGCGCCCCAGTAGCCCTTAGCAAGCTTTAAAGTCTTGTTTCTTCTCTTACGGGTCATCATTGCACCTTTAATACGTGCCATAGTCTTTTACCTCCAAAATTAAAATTACGGGAATCGCACTTACTGTACGGAACTATATTTCCGCTTCAGATTACATATAAGGAACGAGCTTCTTGATAGTAGGTGCATTTGTGCAGTCAGCAACACCGGCATTACGAGCAATTCTCTTGCGCTTTGTATCCTTCTGAGTAAGTCTGTGTCTCTTGTTGGTGTGCTGGTACTTTACCTTACCGCTTCCTGTAATCTTAAAACGCTTCTTAGCGCCCGAGTGAGTTTTAACCTTTACCTTTGCCATTATATGATCCTCCTTACTTAGCGGCCTTTGGCGAAACGAACATTACTATGCTGCGTCCCTCCATTTTAGCCGGCTTATCCACAGTGCCTGCCTCAGAAACTGCTTCCTTGAAGCGATCAAGCAGCTCGCTTCCAAGTTCGGGATGTGCAATAGCTCTTTTGCGGAATCTTACCGAGACCTTGAGCTTATCGCCGCCCTGTAAAAATTTGACAGCCTGATTTACCTTCGTTTCAAAGTCATGAGTGTCTATTGTGGAGAACATTCTGATCTCCTTGATAGAAACTACCTTCTGATTTTTTCTTGCTTCCTTTTCACGCTTAGCCTGCTCGAAGCAATACTTTCCGTAGTCCATAACGCGGCATACGGGCGGTGTCGCCTGCGGAGCGATCTTAACGAGATCCAGATCCTGGTCGAAGGCTATCTGCTGAGCCTCTTTGGCGGATAAAACGCCGAGCTTTTTACCGTCAGCGTCAATTACGAGTACTTCCTTGTCTCTTATCTCTTCGTTGATCTGCAGTTCCTGTTTGCTAATAGTCAAGCACCTCCAAGCAAAATAATTTAAAAACAAAAATGAGTGCAGAAAATATCCGCACTCACCAATACACATTGAATATATCACAGCTGCCGCAAGAACAGCACTGACAGTTCATTACATATTGACCGTTTCAGCATAGCCCGACGGTGAGAACGCATAGTTCTGCTTTGTTTACTCAATAATTATATACTCATTTCCGATAATTGTCAAGGCACTTCTTTATTTTTGTCATTTTGCACAGTATCGTCTTTAAAGAAACTGCACATTTTATCCCAAATTGCAAATCTCACCCTATACTTTTTCGGATGTTTAAGTATATCGAGTTCCTTAGCGTCGAAATGCTTTTCCTCTTCGTCCTTGTCATCGTCTATGCCGCCGTCCTCAGCTTCACAGGCGGCAGGCAGACAAAGCGGCGGATACATCACGCACCACCAGTTATGTCCCCCGGCTCTGCCTATTTTTATGCGGAGAGCTCTGTAACGTCCAGCAGGCATTGTAATATCGCCGTAAATCCGCTCGTCAAATTCAACGTCCGCTAGCTCCGCCGTTACCTTGTCTCCGCAGCCGTTCTCACGCAGTACACGCTCCGCAGTACGCTCTATATCTCCGAGGCTCTCAGCGGCTATCGCCTCTGCCTCCGAAAGGTCGGCAGCTCCGTTGAAAAGGCCACTCCTCAGAAGCTCGTCCCTCACTTTCAGCTTGAGCTGCTGGTCTCTTGCACTGTCCGAGTCAGCAAGGATATGCAGCCGCAGAACGCTGCTCCGAAGCTCATCAAGACTCCGACCGTCGCTGATAAAGCTCCCCATATTTGAAATAAGTATGGCAAGTATTAGCCCTGCCGCCATGACAGCTCCCGTGGGCTTTTTCATAAATATCACCTCAGGGCTATCATTGACAGCTTATGGCAGCTTTATACAGCAGTTCCTTATCTTATGGGTATCATCGGCAGCTCTATGGGCTTGTCATCATCGGAAACAGGCAGAGTTGCCTGCGTTATCTCCTCCGCTGCATGGATCTCCTCAGCCTCAGGTGGGATTATGCCTTCTTCTATGAGCTTGCTTTCCTCGGGACTGATAGCAGCTGTGGTTTCAGTACTTACAGTCGAAGTAGTCGTCGCGGTAACTGTTGAAACCGCAGTTGTCGCCGAAGAAGCAGCAGTTGTGCTCACCGTCGTTGCAGCAGCAGTCGCAGCCGGAGCAGTACCGCTCTCCGTGGTACTTCCGTTCTCGTCTTTGCAGCCGCAAAGCGCAAGAGCTGCAAATAAAATAACAGGTATGATTCTTTTCATGATAAAACTCCGAAAATATAATTATATCCGAACAATGGCAGCCCGAAGGCTGCCATTACATCGTTACTTGGGCTGAAGCTCGATATCGCTGGATAAGAGGCTCTCTGTGATAACGTCCTCCGAATCGAACTTGATTATCTCCATTTCGGGAGCAATATACTCTTTTTTCATGTTATTACCTCACTTTTACTTTTTGTTGTATTCGTCAGCAGCAGTTGCGTACAGGAATACTGCCCATGCAGCTTCCCTGAGCTTATCAGTGCTTTCGCTGTTCATAACGCGGTAAACATAGGACATGGGGCTGAATGTATACTCCATGCCGTCAACGGTCAGAGTGTGTGTATTTATAAGCTGATGTGCGGGGATATTTGCAATTTCATAGCACTTTCCGTACTTGCTCATGTATGGTGTAACTGCCTGTCCGTCAATCTTTACGCCCGAGCCGTTTGTATAGATCCTTACAGCAGTCTCAGAGTCAAGGATAAGAGAAAGCTTGATATCGGTGCCGCTTGCGATAGTCGGTGCATAGTTGTCAAGGATAACGGCAAACTGCTCCGAGACCTTATTTACTGTGTTTTTTGTGCCCTTGAAGTAGTTTTCGGCAGCCTTGCAGTAGTTTTCGAGGGTGTTTACCATAATAGTGGTTACAGGGTCTTCTTTATATACCTTTTCCTTTTTGATATCATCAATATAGCCCTGTACGCTGCCTTCGCCCTGTGAATGATTGCTAAGCTCATACCTTGCTTTGCACACAATAAGCTGACGCCCATCTTCGTCATATGTCTTTAATGTGACCTTTTCATTTGCCTGAGTCGCATTAATTGGATATGTGAATTTATATGTTCCGTTCTCCTGTGCAACTTTTGAAAAATCAGTATATGTTATATCGCCGTTAGGACCGCTGAGAACAACCTTTGCAAGATTTTTGCATGGTTCAATGAAGAAATTAGCACCGATTGTTCCGTCAAGAGTAACGCTTTTGCCGACAATTGTACTGATATCAGGTTCAAGTTTTGGACAATCTTTGAGCATATCCCCAATATATAATACAGATGTCGTATCAAAGTTGCTCAAATCAAGTGCTTTAAGAGAAGAACAACGATTAAACAGCTGTGACATCCATACTACGTTGCTTGTATCAAAACTACTTACATCAAGTGATTCAAGGCTTGAATCGCCAAAAAACATTCCATCCATTTTTGTAACATTACTTGTATTGAAATTACGTAAATCAAGAGATTTGAGATTTTGGCATCCAGCAAACATTGAATTCATATCCGTAACATTACTTGTATTGAAATTACTTACATCCAATTCTTTAATTTTTCTACATCCCTGAAACATACGAGCCATTATTGTAACGTTACTTGTATCGAACTTGCTAACATCAAGCGATTCAAGATTGTAAAGTCCGTTAAACATACCACACATATTAGTAACATTGCTTGTATCAAAATTACTAATATCAAGTTTTTCAAGACTTTCACAGCCAAAGAACATCTCAAACATTCCAAACATATCTGTAACATTTAGTGTATCAAAATTAGAAAGATCAAGTGACTTGAGCTTTTGGCAATTACTGAACATTTGGTTCATATTAGTAACCTTACTTGTGTTAAAAGAACTAACATCAAGATTTTCAAGCCCCCTACACTCAGCAAACATTCTATCCATATTGGTAACGTTGCTTGTATCAAAATTACTTACATCAAGAGTATCAAGGTATGAAAGCCCATTAAAAAGCAGTGACATATCTTTAACTCTGCTTGTATCAGCTGAACTAACATCTAAAGTGTATAACCAATTGTATCCAGAAAACAATCCACAACTATCTACAGGGAAAGATACATTTTGAGTTACAATATGGTAAACTTTATTTCTAAATTGAACACTTTTAACTTTTTTCTTATACGCACTCCAGTCATCATAACTTGAAAGACCTATTAGTGTTAGCGTATGACTCTCCTCATCATAAAATATTTTTTCTTTTATGATTTCGTCAAGTTCGTCCGCATTTGCAGTCAAAACACTGCCGAATAATGCTTTATCCGCAGCGGGGGCTGATATTCCGCTGCCTATCAGGGCAACAGCCATTACAGCGGCTGCCATTTTTTTGAACGTTCTGTTTTTCATTCTAACATCTCCAACTCCGTATTGAAATTATTAGCCGTATAATACTAATCGCTTTTTACAACAAGTATTCAGCAAACGAATAAATTTTAACATAAGCCGCGGACAAAGTCAAGTCAAATATTGCTTTTTTTAATTCATACCGCGCAAAAAGCAACTGCCGCCCATTTTCTGAGCGGCAGCTGTGAGATTATGCGATTTTATTATAACGCCTTAACGATTCCGAGGAGATACTGCTGTATCTTGAGCGCGTCGTTGGAGGTAAGTCCCTTTGAGCTTGCGTCAACATCAGCGTTGAGCTTGCCCTGCTCTGTGAGAGCGCGGCTGTCTGTACCGCCAACTCCGTACTTGTTCGGGTTAGCAAGAGCCTGCATGATAAGTACTGCGTCAGCCATATCAACTGTCTTGTCGCAGTTTGCGTCGCCTGCAAGTGTTACTGCACCCTGTGTCTTGTCCGATTCATTTTCAGACTTGGCAGTAGTTGTTGTAACCTTGGGAGCAGTTGTTGTTGCGGTCGTTGTAGTTGTCTTGCTCTCCTTAGTCGTTGTGGAAGTTGTTGTTGCCTTTGAAGTAGTAGTTGTCTTTGAAGTAGTTGTTGTGGTAGTTGTAGCCTTGGGCTTTGTTGTTGTAGTCTCCTTGGGCTTCTCCTCGGGAACTGTTCCGTCAGGCTCGATACCGCCGACAAGAACGCCGTTGTCGTAGATACAGATGTGGTCTGTACGAGTCTCCGGCGGATCGTCAACAGCGAAGAAGTCCTCTGTCTTGCCTATTTTAAGGCCGTCATAGCTCCAGTCATTTGTAGGATCCCATACGTCGCCGTAGTACATACCGAGGTCGAACTGGTACTTCTTGCCTGAGTTGGCAATAACGTAGCCATCCCATGTGATCTCAACGTAGTATGTATCAGCTGCCTTGTCGTACTTGAAAGGACCTGTGAGAACGCCGTTTGCGCCCTCGCCGTCTTCGGTGTATGCCTGGTCGTAGAGCTCACGAACTTCGCCGAGTCCGTCGATGCCCTTAGCGAGCTCCTTGATATTGAAGAAATAGCGTACAGAAATATTCTTTGAAGGCTTGCTTTCGCCTGTGAGAACCTTGAAGGAGATCTGTGTTGTGCCTGCACCGTCGCTGAGAGGCTTATCAACGCCGACAGCTTCTACCCAGTAGCCGCTTCCGCCGCCTTCGCCGTTAGCGCTGCCGTAAACTCTCTTCTCGTCCTCAGGCGGGAAGTCGGGAGTTACAGCCATTTCAGGTGTGCCGTAAAGTGCATAGAGACCAGCTGCTGCGCCGGGGAGACAAGCGTTATAGTCGATAGTTACCTCGTTCTCTACCCAGTCGTTTGTGCTGTCGCTGTGTCCGTCGCTTCCGTCAGGACCGCCTGCGAGAGCGCCCCAGAGTATGTGCTTCTGCTCACGAGCGTCTTCTGCCATGAGAAGTCCCGAAGCTGCACGGTGGTGAGGATTCTTTACAGCTGTATCGTTATAACCAACAATGAATGCTCTCGGACCGTGTGTGCCGTTTCTGCCTGCGAGAACGGTCTGCTTTGAGTTTTCCTTATAAGTAACATCGTTCTGACCGAGAACGTAGTTCATCTGCTTCTTAGCCCACTCGCTCCACTCGCTCGGCTCGCCGTTGTTCTTGTACTTGTCGTAAACGAGGCAGATCATCTGCATAGCGGTGTTGTAACGGCAGCTTCCCCACTGGTTGAGGTAAGCAAAGCCGCCCTTTGTCTCGAGCTGCTTCCATGTCTTGAGGCACTTGCCTACGCAGTCATCGTCCCAGAAATCGTCGAATACGTACTGGTTCTTGCCCTGTGCGTCTCTGATCTTCTGAACGAGGTCGAGGTCGGGGTTCTGCTGGTTGATAGCAGCCCACATAACGCCTGCGCCGCTCCACATATCGTTCCAGCAGTAGCACCAGCCGGAAGGAGCATAGTAATCGAATATCTTTACAGCATAATCAAACGCCTTCTCATCGCCTGTTGCAAGGTACATCCATGCAGTAGCCCAGCAGTAGTCGTCTTCCCACTTTGTCGAGCCATAGAATGCACCCGGACCGTCTGCGTTATCAGAAAGGAGCTTGAGTGAGTCGCCTATGTTTTCGATAGCGTCATTCGTGAAGTCCCAGAGAGCCTTTGCATATTTCAGTGACTTTTCTGCATACTCCGCATCGGTGTCCTTGAAGTTGAGGTAGTTGATAGCCAGAGCTGCACAAGCTGATACAGCATAATCGATCTGCGGCTTGTCAGCTGTGAGGAAGAATGCAGGACGGGGCATGGTATCGACCTCAGGGCTGTTCCAGATAGCGTGGTCGATATTACCGTCGCCGACCTGATAACAGTGAGCAACTACCTTGCCGCTGTCATCAAGGAAAGTACACTTCATAAGGTAATCGTTGAAGTGGCGGAGAATAGTCTCCATATGGTCATCCTGACCGAGCTTCTTGAATACGTCGCGGAATTCATAGTAATCCCAGCCGAGAGTAGCAGCCGAATAGTTCTCGGGCATACCGAACTCAACGTGGTCGCCTGCGTCGTGGAAGCCGCCTGCAACGTCGATGGTACCGTCGCCGTCAGGATCGAGGACGTCCTTGTACTTCTCCATGAAAGCCTCGGAAAGGTTTGTACCGCCCTTGCTTGTCTTGTTTGTCTGCTTGTCCCATGGGATCATAGGAACGTGCGCGTCATAGGTATGGCAGTCGCCGCGCCATGAAAGGCGGCTGTCCCTTTCAGCAGTATCGCCGCACATATTTGCGTCATAGAAGTAGAGCGAATACTGGAGAGCACGGGCATAGTCGATATCAAGACCCGAGTCCTTGACTACTTCGCTGATAGGCGCACAGAACTGCTGCTCAGCCTCGTCGTCAGCCGCGATCGCAGATGTAGCGCAGAAGCTGAGTGAACTTGCAGCGGTAACGATACTCATCACTGCTGCGGTAAACTTTTTGTGATCCATCATATTTTCCTCCCTTTTAATGATGTGATTCAATGAATGCAAATGATTTATTATTCCCACTTCAAGAGACCGAGGAGATACTTCTGTATCTCGAGAGCGTCATTTGAAGTAAGACCTTTACTGCTCGTATCAACGTCGCCGTTTGACTGGCCCTGTTCTGTGATATGGTGTGAATCAGAGCCATTGACGCCGTATTTGTCAGGATTTGCCAGTGCCTGCATTATCAGTACTGCGTCGGACATATCAACAGTTCCGTCGCAATTGGCGTCGCCCTTCCTGTAGTGTTCCGAAGCGGCAGAAGTCGTTCCGGCGGGCTTTGTAACGGTGGTAGTCGTTGTTACAGCAGTTTTTGCCGTAGTTGCGGAAGTCGCCGCAGTAGCTGCGGACGAAGTCGAAGCCGCAGTTGAAGGCTTCGCGGTGGTGGCAGTGGTGGAAGTCGTCGTTACAGGCTTTGCAGTCGTTACCGTAACGGTGACATCTCCGCCTCCGTTTATGGGATAGCTCCTTATGTCGGGCAGCTCGTCGAGAGTTATACAGTAATCGCTGTTGTATATCTCGATAAGGTTGTCCACGGGATTGTTCTGCTCGCTCGTCAGGTAAGTCATATACCACGGGCAGAAGTAGAGCCATGCTGCCTTGTCGTTGACAAGGTTCTCAAGGGACGGTATGGAATCGTTCTCTGACATCGTTACCATCTTCTGACCGTCCGTGCTCTGCACGAGACTGTAGAAAGTGGACGATATGGAGCTGAGATTCGGAAGTCCGTCCATGCAGTTGTACTTGTCGCAGCCTATGATATCAACGACATCGTCGCCGGGATACCAGTCGGCAGCTTCGGGCGAAGCAGAGCCCGTCCATATCCATATGAGGTTATCGAGCCCGTACACATTGGTGAGCTGGTCATACAGCAGACGGTAGAGCTTCTTACAGGGCTCTGCGCCCTCAGCTCCCCACCAGAACCATGCGCCCTCGGCTTCGTGGAGAGGTCTCCACAGCACAGGCACATCAGCGTCTCTGAGCTTTTTGAGCTCGCCTGCGATAAGCTCGATATCAGCCATTATGACCTTGTTTTCCCATGTGCCCACCTCGAGAGCCTTTGATATGCTGAAAGTTGTGAACTTGGGATTTGCCGACTCAACATAGAATGCGATCTCGGAACTTCCCTCCTCGCAGGGCACGTTCCAGTGCCATGAAACAGTGGCGATGCCATGATATTTGTTCACCCATTCGATAACACGCTCGGGAGCATGGTCGCGCCATTCAGACGAGGTATTGTAGGCGAGGAAGTCAATACCTCTGATAGCAGGCTGCTTGCCTGTCTTTTCCTTTATGTATTCAAACTCAGCCTCGTTGTCCTTGATAAAGACGTCGGGACTGTTCCACAGGTTATAGTTATGGTCGCCGCAATACTCCTGCTGGCCTGAGATAACGTGCTTTCCGTACACGTCGCAGAGGTAGCTGTAGAGTCTTCTGGTCGTTTCGGAAGCCTTTGGATTTGAAAGCTCCCTTGTGGGCGACAGATTTTTGAGTTTCTCCGGGGCAGGCTTCAGTGTGAGGTAATCGAAAAAGGTGTAGCCCCAGTAAGCCTTGAGCTCAATGGTATTTTTGCCTTTTTTAAGATTGACCACGCCGCCTGAGGTCTCGGCAAACTTGTTTGTGTAGGGACAGGTCAGCTCTCCCTGGTTAACTCCGTTTACATTGAGATACTGGACCTTTTTGCGCGGATCACTTGGCTCGCAGTAGCAGATCGTCATCTCATAGAGCCCTTCTTCGGGAACGTCCGCTTCGATGCTGAGAGTAGTGCCCTTCTGATCGAGGTACGCAAAACCTTTTCCCGAGAAGCCGCTAAGGTCGGTATCCTCAGGAAAATCTTCCATCTTCACGTCAGAAGCTCCGTTTGCGTGAATCTTTCCGCCGCTTGTCTTGCCGTCCTCAAACTCATACCTGAGAACGCTGTCAGCTGCAGAAGCAGATTCGGGAGCTTTCGGCGCAGAGGGAATACTCATCGCTGTTGCAGCGATAAAAGCAGCCGCCACAGTGCTTGCAGACCGCTTTTTCATCTCTTTCTTCAATATGATCCCTCCAGATCGTATAATATTAAATTATATTAACCCGATAATTTAAGTGCCTACCTTAATTATCGGACTTAACGCATACCTACACAAATATCATAGCACATTTTTCCTGAAAATGCAAGAGCTTTCTCAAAACATTACTCAAAATGGCAGATTTTTTTTAAAGTGCAATATACGGTCAGTTCAGAGGGTTCGTTTGCTCAATTATTTTATCATTTCATCTCCGCTTATGTAAAATAAAACACCGAATGACAACAGCTGAAAAAGCCGCAAGCACAACAGCTCCCGAAAGCAGAAATCCCTGATCGTACGATAAGCTTTTCCTCTCGGAAGTCACGGCGGCAAAAGCCTCGGCAGCTTCACCCTGCACAGAAAAGTCAAAACCGTTCTCACGGGCATACTTCTGTGCAGCAGAGCCCTTCTCGCCGATTATCACCAATTTCTCATTTTTGATCAGTTCGTTGCCATTGCAGTCATAGCCAAGAGCCTGCGTGCCTATCACTTCACAGGAAGACGGTACACGGATACTGCTGAGATTGCGGCACATAAAAAAGGCTCCGCTGCCTATGCTCCTGATATTTCCGCCGACATCCATACTTTTCATATTTTCGCAGTCAGAAAAGCACAGTTCCCCGATGCTTTCCAGTCCGCCCGGCAGATCAAGCTCCTCAAGGCTCAGACAAGCGCGGAAGCATGACTCGGGAAGGGATCTCAGCGTTTCGGGGAGTTCTATGGCTTCAAGGTCAGTACAGCCGCAGAAGCAGCCTGCGCCTATTTCTCCGAGCTCCGCGGGAAGCTCAGCCCTTTCAAGAGCCGAACAGGCATAAAAGCAGTGATGCCCTATCTTTCGGACGTTCTGCGAGATAATTATCTCAGTCAGTGAGTCACAATTACAGAATGCGTTGTCACGAAGCTCAGTAACGGGGTAACAGCCGAAAAAATCGGGAATAACAACTCTCTCAGGCTCTCCCGTACAGCCTGTAACAGTTGCCTCGCCATTTACTACCGAAAACAGCAGCCCATTGCTTTCACCGCTGAAAGCCGCCCCGTTCATAAGAAAAAAATTTACCATTTCAGCTGCCTCCTTCATTACAAGTATATCAGCTGAAACGGCAAATATACAGCTGTTTTTTACTGCATTTCCCGTTCCGTACCATGCAGTTTCAGCTTTATCGTACTGCGTAATACAAAAAATATCCGCAAACGCAGGCGAAAAGCCATACTTTTTGCGGATATTTCTCACTATAACATTACACGAAGCAGCCGACACGCAATGTGTCGGCTGCTCATCCAACCCCCTTTGGTCCATGTTCATTCTCAATAACTTATTTCTCTTTTTTTGAGGTCTTATGAACCTCCCCTTCTATGTTTATAGTATAGCATATTACTATCTGTATGTCAATACAAAATATGTGCTTTCAACGCAATTTCGTATATTTACACAAGCAATGCAGCTTCCGATTATACGTTTTGATGATATTGCAGAGCCACATATTATACTGTTTGTAAACCAGTTTCAGACTAATACAACGGGCTATGAAAATCTATCTATCAGACAAAGCCGCAGCTCCTGTACAGGAGCTGCGGCGATATGAGTCCTATTCCTTTTTTTCCACCGGCATATGCGACAATATGAACTTTTCGACCAAAAGATATACACCAAAGCCTAAAAGAGCTCCCAGCGTATTATTAAAGAGATCGTCAAGCTCAAAAATGCCTCTTCTTGTTACAAGCTGAGTCATCTCTATGCAAACCGATAAGCTCAGACCTGCGATGATCATACGTTTTACGCTGCGAACCTTTTCAGTAATAAACGACAGCATTAAGCCCCAGGGCAGAAGCATGATTATATTATTGAATATCTGTTTGACCCAGTAATATTTTCTCGTCGATGAATACAGCTTTCTGTATTCCCAAAACGGCTGTATAACCATCACCCTGTACGCGGAATGCCTTCCCTTTAAAGTCAGCTTGATAACAAAGAAAAGATATATTGGCATAAGCAGCCAGCACAAAACAACTATTATTTTTCCTGTCTTTTGTCTGGTAATATTTATCTTCATAAACGTATTTCCTTTCATAATGTAATGATATCACATAATTACTCAAAATGCAAGCCGCATATGAGATAAATAAATTTATTAAAGATAAAAAGCGGATAAGCCCGAAAAAGTGCTCATCCGCTTATTAATTATTGATAATCGTCCGACGACCTCGCATTGCAGTGAGGACATCTTGTAAGATTCGACGAGAAATATCCTCCGCAGTAAGGACACATTTTCTCACTTTTTGAAGAAGCAATATCCGCTATCTTGTCCTTGATCTCGTATCCGCCGTAAGCTCCGTCAATGGGATCGTCTATTCCCTCTTCAGGCGCAGGAACGGCTTTTCTGTATTTCAGCTCATTGAGTCCCAGCATGAAATACGCATGGAAAAGTATGAATCCCAGCATAAAAAGCGGCATTACCAGTGCGGAAAGATTAGGGAAACGTGAAAAGCTATTCGTTATATAATCAAAAGATTCAGCTATGGAAGTTCCAACGTTCTTGGTGTCGTCCTCAAGAAGCCTCTGAAGATAGCTGTTGAACTTCTGGGTCTCACGCTCTTTTAATACAGGATCGGTATCGTCGCCCTGCATTCCTTCCCACTTCCAGTCCACATAGCCCGTTGATGTATAGATCTTCGGCTTTGAGTACACTATGAGCCAGTGCATTTCGTCGTTAAATTCACTCAGATACCTGTCGTATGCATATTCTTCAAGAGTTTTTCCTGCCCACATATCGTCGTAGACAGTGACGACCGACGGAGTAACTCCTGTCTTTTCCATAAATCTGTCAAGACTTTCCCTAAGCTCCCACTCGTCCGCGATAACATCAGCGTCGTCCGTAATAACGATATTGTGGTTGTAATTCTTCGGAACTATTGGAATAATGCTCTTGAACGACAGAAAAATAAATATCAGAAACGGTATATAGAATATACCTATAAGCAGTCGCTTTGGATCGAATTTCGGGTTGAAATTCTTGCTCGCGTAAAAGTAGCGCGGCTCTCCGTTATGGTACGTAACGTATCTCCTTGAACCGCTGAAGCGAGATCTGCTTATTCTCGGTCCGCTGCTTCCGGAACCTCCGTGCGAACCCCCATGTCCGCCGCCGTGAGATCCGCCGCCGTGCGAACCGCCCCCCGATGAATGTGGCATAAAAATCCCCCCTATAAAAGTGATTTTTAATATTATATATCATTATTAATCCCTTGTCAATATGTAAATTCACCATATTTTACGCCTTTTTTCCATCAATATAACTGGTTTTCAGCGTTCCGGAGCATATAATATCCTCTGCTGCATGTTAATATCATTTTTACCGGAGCAGATCTCTTGGCAGGCTGCAAAAAATGTTCTATTTGCGTCGTACTCTTCCCATTTGTTTCCAGTTTACAGCCATTTTTTCTTTTTGAAGAATATAAGACTTACAATAACAATAACTATGCTGACCGCAATAACAATGGGATATGCGGCTTTGTACTCCAGTTCGGGCATATACTTGAAGTTCATACCGTACCAGCCTGCGATCAGAGTCAGCGGCATAAAAATAGTAGTTATGACCGTAAGCATAGCCATTATACGATTCTGCTTGATGTCAAGCTGAGACTGGTAAAGATCGCGTATCTGTATGGAGAATTCACGAAGTGAAGTCGTCAGATCATGTAGTCTGGAAACACGCTGACTGAACAAACGGAAATAGCGTGTATTCTCTTTATTGAAAAAGTTGTTCTCATTTTCTTCAAGCTCCTGACTAAGGTCAAGGAGCTGCTCATAGTGGACGCGAAGGTCACGAAGATCGCTTCTAATCCGGCTGACGAGCTGAGACGGATCATTTATTTCGCCGTCGAGGATATTTGACTCTATGGTATCGAGTTCCTTATCGACCCGTTCAAGGAACAGCTGATCACGCGACACTATCTGCTCGAGAAAATCAAAAATAAAGCGTTCAAGGCTTGGAACTGCCCAGCGCTTGGTGCTTATGATATTGTTGATGGTATCATTAACAAAGCCGCTGTCATCAATAAAAACAATGCCTTTTTCATCAAGAGCAAAGGCAAAATTTATGTTTGGAGCCGAGATGTTCTTCCTGTCAGGGATAGAAAAAGTCCCCGTCAGAGAGTCGTAATTCACCTCTGCCTTTGTGGAATGAACAATAGAAAGATCGATGTCCATTTCGATGCCCATATCGAATTTGTCCCTGTTTTCGAGCCATTCCAATGATGTCAGAACTGCAACGAATTTTCCGTTCTTTCCTTTGAGATCAAGTTTTTTTGCTTTTTCAAGCGTATTTTTTATATAGTAATACATATTTATGCTCCTGCTGCAGAAATATCTGCGATCGCTTTATTCTGTTGTATATTACGTCAGAATGCCTTTTGTATATCCTTCACATTTCCAAGAAGAAGTATTGCGTCATCGATCGAAAGTTCCATATCCGGCATTGGCACAACAAGCTGATTGGATTTGCGGACAGCTATGATATTTAAATGATGCTTTTTGCGTACATCAAGTTCAGCTATGGTTTTTCCGCTCCATGCCTTAGGCACACGTACCTCATAGATATTGATATCGTGGTCAAGCTGGAACACATCAAGTATGTCGTCAGAAGCCGCTTTTGTCGCAAGACGTATGGCCGTTTGTTTTTCGGGATAAACTGTTTCATCTGCTCCGTTGCGGAGAAGGAACTTCTCCTGAACGTCATTCTGGGCACGGGATATAACCTTGCGTGCTCCGAGTTCCTTGAGCAGAGCCGTAGTCTCAAGCGAGTCCTGAAAGCTGTCGCTTATAGTAACGATACATACGTCATAGTCGGGTATACCAAGCGAACGCATGAAATCCGCATTTGTACTGTCGCCTATCTGAGCGTTGGTTGCAAGCGGAAGTATCGCGTTGATACGCTCTTCCTCGCTGTCTACCACCATTGTCTCACATCGAAGCTCTGCCATGCGTCTTGCTATATGTATACCGAACTGACCTGCGCCTATTATTAAAACTGATTTCATAGTTATTTCTCCTTTTAACGTTTATTATCCGACTGTTATTTTTTCCTGCGGAAGTCTTGAAACTTCGCTGTTTGAGGAAAATGCAGCATATATCAGCGTCAGTCCTCCGACTCTTCCTGCAAACATCAGAAGCATGAGTATGATATGAGAGGACAACGAAAGCGATGTGGTTATCCCAAGCGTCAATCCAGCTGTTCCAAGTGCAGAGCCTGTTTCAAACAGACAGCTTGTCAGCGGCAGCGACTCTATCATGGAAATTGCTATTCCCGTTGACAGGAAAAGCGTTAAGTACATAAACAATATCGCTCCTGCTGTTCGTATAGTATCCTCTGGAATACGCCGCTTAAAGCACTCGACATCATTCTTTCGGCGGAACACGCTCAGTGCAGCAAGGAAAAGCACTGCAACCGTCGATGTTTTCATACCGCCTGCCGTAGAACCCGAACATCCTCCTATAAGCATGAGCACAGTCATTACCATTGCGGCGTGCTCGCTCATTTCAGAAAAATCAGATGTGTTGAAGCCTGCTGTTCTTGCCGTAACCGACTGGAAAAGTGAATGAAGGATACGTTCCTTGATGGGTTCATTTGCATATTCTGCGAAAAAGAAAAATATGGCTGGAAGGATTATAAGCAGCCCCGATGTAACAAGTACGATCTTTGTCTGAAGGCGGTATTTCCTGAAATGAAGCCTATACTGCACAATGTCGTCCCAAGTGAGAAAACCTATACCGCCAATAATAATAAGCAGCATAATTACAGTATTGGCGTAAACGTTGCTGCCCAAGGTCGTCAGTGATGAGAATTTCTCCCTTACGCCCATAAGGTCGAAGCCTGCATTACAGAATGCCGAAACAGAGTGAAAGACCGAGTACCATATTCCCTTTACTGCACCGAATTCGCGGAAGAATACGGGATAAAGGAGCGCAGCCCCCGTAAGCTCTATAGCCGCGGTCATTTTCAGAATGAACTTTGTAAGCTGAAGTATTCCTCCCACATTCGGGGCAGATATGGAATCCTGCATCATTCCGCGGAACCATAGTCCCACTTTTTTGCCTGACAATCTTGTTATCATAAGTCCTATTGTAATGACGCCCATACCGCCTGTCTGAATAAGTGCAAGAATGACAGCCTGCCCGAAAAGCGACCAGTGTGTAGCTGTATCACGTACTACAAGGCCTGTAACGCATGAAGCCGATATAGCTGTGAACAATGTGTCCTTAAACGGCGTAACGCTCCTGTCCCGTGATGATATGGGGAGCATGAGCAGAAGCGCTCCGCTCAGTACCAGTATCAAAAAGCCAAGACTTATAACGCGGAATGAATTTCGGTTATGTATCCCGTTCTGTGTTTTATCTTTTTTCATACATATTCTCCAACAAGTAATAATCAAATAAATACACTTCATTATAGCACTATTCCGATGATATTGCAATACGATATTATAAGGTGCAGTCTGCCATAGTCAAAAACATAATCAGCTGCAACAATCATTTTGTTGAAGATGTAGAATATTATACCCGAATATTGACAAAAGTACTTTATCTCAATATAATAATAAATTGATAATGATTATCATTTTCATTTCTGATGATCGCAAAAACAATAAGTTGAGGTGAAAAAAATGACAACCAGCAGAAAAAAATTCTTTTCATGGATAGTCCTTATAATATTCAGTCTTGTCATTTTCAGTTCATCATGTTTTATTATCCTGCATTCAAATCATGTCTGCACAAGCGAGGAATGTTCTGTTTGTACAGAACTTGCCGAGTGTCATAAAATTCTTAACACACTCGGAACATCTGTTATGGGCGGTGTTCATCTTTCCTTTACAATGTTCACAGTCTGTGCAGTTCTAAACCTCCTCACAAGCTGCAAATCTTATCATACGACCCTTATATCCCTTAAAGTAGAGCTTCTGAATTAAATATTGACAGTATTTTTCTGTACGGACAGTTATCCTCAGACACATCTTAAGGGGATAACTATGCCTTTTTGAAAAATCAGGGTGTATTTCAGCTGAAATACACCTGTTCAGTTATGCTGCCAATATATTTATTCGGAGGTTCATTTTTATGATAAAGAAAAAAATAAGCATATGCGCTCTTGCATGTGCAATGGCATTTACAGGTATGACAGGCTGCGGTTCAGAAGATAATTCTTCTGGGAGCGTAAATCCTTCTGCTTACGAAAGCGAAAACAATGTCCCGGCAAATACCGGATCAGATACGGATTCATTAAGCATTGTCTGCACCATCTTCCCGGAGTATGACTGGGTCAAGGAGATACTCGGTACACACACTGACCATATCGAGGTCTCATATCTTCTTGACAGCGGCGTGGATCTCCACAGCTATCAGCCTACCGTAAATGATATGATGAAGATATCGGACTGCGATCTCTTTGTATATGTCGGCGGCGAGTCCGACAAGTGGGCGGATAACGCTGTTTCAAGTTCTTCCAGCCAAAATATGAAGGTCATAAATCTTATGGAAATCCTTGGTGACGCTGCAAAGGTCGAGGAACTCAAGGAAGGTATGCAGAGTGAAGAGGAAGAAGAAAGTGAAGATGAAGGTGAGGAAGCCGAGTACGACGAACACGTATGGCTCTCGCTGAAAAACGCAAAGCTCCTTTGTACTGAGATCGAAAAGAATATTGAATCTATCGACGCTGAAAACGCAGCTGATTACAAGGCAAACCTTGACAGCTATATTTCCGAATTAAGCGTCCTTGACAACAGCTTCGAAACACTGATCGGCAGTTCTTCCGTAAAGGCTCTTGTTTTCGGCGACAGATTCCCGTTCCGTTACTTTGTTGATGATTACGGCCTTGATTATTACGCTGCATTTATCGGCTGCTCCGCTGAATCGGAAGCAAGCTTTGAAACTGTAAAATTCCTTTCCGACAAAATAAAGGAACTTGACTGCGACACTGTTTTCACACTTGAAAATTCAAATAAGGATATCGCAAATTCGATCATCACAAATTCCGGCAAAAAGAATGTTAAAATAGCAGAACTCAATTCGCTTCAGTCAGTATCAAAGAATGATATTAAGAACGGTGCAAGCTATATTTCGCTTATGCAGAAGAATTATGATGTTCTCAGCAGTACTCTCAAGTGAGGTGCGCTATGTCAGATAAAAAAATACCCGTAATACTTATTACAGGCTATCTTGGTTCGGGCAAAACTACTCTTATGCAGAATCTTCTGAAACAGGAACAGCGAAAAATCGCTCTGATCGTTAATGATATGGGCAGCGTCAACATAGACGCCGCCCTCCTGAACAAGAACCGTGACCGTATCGCTTCTGTCGAAATGGTAGAATTGCAGAACGGCTGTATCTGCTGCTCTCTCCGTGATGAGTTTATCGCTGAGATAGAACGTATTTCCAAGCTGCCCGGTATCGAAGCAGTTTTCGTGGAAGCATCGGGAATAAGTGAACCCTCAAATATTGCCGCTTCATTCGTTGTCTATACAGAGGATAATCCTGACACAAACGTTTATCTGAGCTCCGTTGTATCTGTTGTGGACGCCGACCGTATATACCGTGAATTTCTCCGTGAGCTTTCAATGGAGAATGATACCGAGGAAGGAGATATCATCAATCTTATTATAGATCAGATCGAATTCTGCAACCTTGTTATCCTGAATAAAACCGATCTTCTAAGCAGAGAACAGATAACGGAAGTGACCGAGGCTATACGGGATATACAGTCCGAAGCTGAGATAATCCCATGTATCAACAGCGAAGTTGATACCGGAAAGATACTTCACGGCAAGGATTTCGATTATCATGCCGTGCTTGCGTCATCTTCGGTTCAGCGAGCTCTCAATACGAACGAACCTACAGACAAGGAAGCCTGCATGGACGAATATGGCATAACTTCCTTTGTTTATGAGGGAACACGCCCGTTTGACCGTGAAAAGTTCATGGATTTTGTGGACGGGTACCCGTCAGAGCTTATCCGTACAAAAGGCTATGTGTGGTTTTCTGATGATGATGTGCATATACAGCTTTTTGAACAGGCAGGCAGAAACGCAAGCGTCACGGAGCTTAACGAATGGCTCGCCGCCTGTCCGCAGGAGGAGCTCGACACAATGTTTGAGAATTATCCCGATCTGAAAGATGACTGGGACGATATATACGGCGACCGAATCAATCAGCTCGTATTCATTGGAAAAGGATATAAAAAGGCAGATATTCTCGCTAAACTCAATGCCTGCCTTGCAACTGCGTAAATATCATCGGAGGTATATTATGAAAATAATCAGATTGGTCTCAGTTTTGTCAGCAGCAGCCTTTCTCCTTTCAGGCTGCGGCAGCACTTCAACAGCAGGTAACGACAACTATGATAATCAGTCACCGTCAGCTGTTTCAGGTACAAATTCTGCTTCTGAAAACAGTTCCGAAAATATAGATATTGATATGACTCAGATGAATTCAAATATGGTATATGCACAGGTATACGATATGATCAATTACGGTGATAACTACCTGGGCAAAAAAGTCAAAGTCAAAGGGGCGTTTTCATACTTCAAGGAGAACGACGGCAGAGAGTTCTTTGCAGTACTGATAAGTGACGCTTCCGCCTGCTGTTCACAAGGTATAGAATTCGTTCTTACAGGCGAGCATAAATATCCTGACGATTATCCCGCTCTTAATACAGAGATAACGGTTACAGGCGAATTCAATTCTTACGTAGAAAACGGTATAACTTATTGTCAGCTGCTTAATGCTGAGATGCAGGTTGATCAAGGCCTTTGACTTATGCCGAACATAAAGCTGTAACAATCAATCTCAATACGAAAATGTTTACGATAATAATGTACTAAACTTCTATCACAAAAACGGCTCCCCATTCGGGGAGCCTAAATTATTATTTCTTCAAGCCGCAGTTTTTGTCAAATGACGGATTGCAGGCATAGAAATTCTTTGAGTCAAGTTTATCCTGTGCGATACGAAGAGCTTCTCCGAAACGCTGATAGTGAACTATCTCACGCTCGCGCAGAAAACGTATAGGGTCTCTGACGTCGGGATCGTCAGCAAGTCTCAGGATATTATCATATGTGGTACGGGCTTTCTGCTCGGCAGCCATATCCTCGCTGAGGTCTGTGATAATATCACCCTTAGACTGGAAATACGTTGCAGTAAATGGCGTACCAGAAGCGGCTACAGGATAAATTCCAGTAGTATGGTCCACAAAATAGGTGTCAAAGCCGCTTTTCTTTATTTCCTCTATCGAAAGGTTCTTTGTAAGCTGATAAAGTATCGCCGATATCATCTCTAAGTGCGCCAGTTCCTCTGTTCCGATGTCAGTGAGAAGTCCTTTCACTTCGCCATACGGCATTGCATAACGCTGATTAAGATAGCGCAGCGATGCAGCAAGCTCACCGTCCGGACCTCTATAAACCAAAAAGATATAGTTTTTTGCCGATCACGCAGAAACTATATCTTTTCTATGATTTTATCACATTTGCGCTTGGATTTCAACTCTATCAAACAAAAAAGGTTTGGGAATATCTCAGTTACGATTTTTTCAGAAAATCGAAAGTGTAACGACACTTGATATGCTTGCTCCCTCTGAAAAAGCAACTACAGCTTTTGAGGGAAATGCCAAAGTATACTGACACTGGCGATGCTTGCTATTCTCCCAAGCGCTCCAAATGAGCCGAAAACTTTTTCAGTTTTTCTCTATATCGCAGTGGATACTTTCATCTGAAAAATATCTTTCTCCGCTTATCATTTCTAAATGGATTTCAAAATCGGTGTGTTTGCTGTGTATGCTGTGTAAACGGCTATATATCGCGTAGCTTTTTCACACGGCTGCTGTTCCGTTGCTGTGTAAGCTCTGTGTATTGGTGTGTAAAATATCCAACACAGAATCGGCAAATACACACCATACACAGCATACACAGCATTTTTCAAGTTCATCTGAGATTTTTCTGTAGTACCAATAGAAATTATACTTTTCTCGGTACTTCTTCGACAACCCAAATAAACATTTCTTTCTTCATAGGAACTGCTTGTTTTATAACTCGCCAGTATCTCTATCCTCTCTTGAGAACCAAGAGCGCACTTATATACCACTTACATGGTATGTGCGCTCTGCGAGGCAAAATGTATTTCCCCACTGAGTGGAATACAATTCATTTTCTTATTGCTACATAAAAAGCAGCCTGCATCTCTACAGGCTGCTTCAGCGAGGATTTTATATCATTCAATTCCAAGAAGTTTCATCTGTATCTTCTGAGCGTCGCCTACTGTGAGGCCGTCGCCGTCCATATCGGCGTTAGCTTTGCCCTGTTCAGTAAGATGATGCTCAGCTGTACCGCCTATACCGTATTTATTAGGATTTGCAAGAGCCTGCATAATAAGTACAGCGTCTGCCATGTCTATACTACCATCACAGTTTGCATCGCCTTTTTCTGTTGTTTTAATGAGCTTTATTACAAAGTCCTAATGTTCACCATATTTTTCAAAAGAAAACTTCGCCTCTTCAGATTTATATGTATAGCCCTCCGGGATACCTATTAATTCAAAACTGTAATCTTCATTAAGAAATCTCAGATAGTCAAAATGCATCACAGGTGAATCAGTAGTATTCCATCTGATATTTCCGGGATTATATGATGAATTCATAACAACAGTCACGCCTTCAACATTTTCTTCCGTTTTTTCATCAACGACTCTGATATCTGCTGAACAGGAATTTCTGTAATTCGGAACATCCTCAGCATAGAATTTCAGAACATCATTGCATTCACCGTCCTTAACTGTAAATTTGACTCCTTTGTTATAGTATTCAGTATTTTTTTCAAAATAACCTTTAAGGCTTGGATCTGAATACACAAGTACGCACTCCATTTCAGTATTCGGCTGTACTATCCTGTAATTCGAGCTGAGATATGGCTTTAAGACATAGTCTCCGTCTGGTAGACTGATGCAGTTCATTGTGCAAGGATATCTGTATCCCTGCATATCAGTAACTTTGATGCCTGACAATCCGCTATTGCTTTTTGACGTAACTCCACCGCTCCATGCATTGTGAGATGAGAACTGTAAATTTACGCTTTTCATAGATGTTGGAAATATTACCTGTACAACCTTGTCCACACTGCCACCTTTACTAAAGGCAAGCTGCATATCCGAATATCTGTAATAATCATCCGATTCTCCGCTTATAGCAACATAATATTTTGCATCCTCATCATATTCTATGTCATTGAGAGTTTTCACGGGTTCTTCTTCTGCATTCCAGATCAAAATGGTTGTCTTCTGGTTCCCCACCTTTTTGTATATAGTTGCTGTTACACCTTCTGCAGGTTTACTGTCATTGTCCATTACTCCAACTGTAACAGCACAATGCATATCATCTATCGGTACAGGAGATTCATCAGGAAGCACAATCTTTGACACATTTGTGTTATTTTTGCGTTTTGCTTTTATAACGATGTTCTTATGCTGGCCCAAAGATGAAAACGAGAAAGTTTCCGTAGGAATATAATAAAATTCGGAAGTACTTATAGGGGAAACCACGTATGGTTTATTCAGACATACTAATTTATCGAACTCCTTCGGATTAGAATCGGAACTATTCCAGTTTATATAACCTTCTTTAAATAGTCTTTCATTGGTAAGCTGAAATTTGATACCATCTATAGCTTCGCCTGTTTCACTGTCTACAACAGATATATCAGCAGAGCAAGCATTTTCTTTATTAGGTATTGGCTCAACATAAAAATCCAGGAGTGTATCGGTTTCTCCGTTTACAACATCGAACTCAAATCCCTTTGAAAAATCCCTGTCAAAGTAATCCATATTTATTCGCCTGTCATGTTCTCCATGAAAATCAATGATAGATGCGGCTGCTTCTGAAAAAGGCTGAACAAATCTATAATCGCTGCGAAGTGTAACATAAGCTGTATAATGACCGTCAGGAAGCTCGATTCCGCCAATACCACAATACCTTGCACCATTTTCATCAATGATATACTTCTCTTGAATACCGCCTTCAAAAAACCTGCTAATAAACACGATATTATCGCCATAGAAGAAAATAGGCACTTCTACTCCGATACAATCATACATACCATATTCTTCATGATCAGCACGCTCTTTCCCCCTGCCGCTGAAAATTATATTGTCAGTATCGCCTTTTTTATTCAGCATGACCGTTGTTGATTCAGGCAAAGAATAATTCTCAGGCAAATCATCAATAATTATTTTATAGCTAAATTCCTCGCTGTATTCAAGCCCTTTCAGTTCCTTTACCCCATCTTGTGATATCTCCCATTCGTCAATATCGACTTCTTCTTCACCTACCCTTACAAGCCGTGCTTTTATATGTGCGTCTTCAGGTATCGGATCTGACAAAGATGACATCGAAACAACTATCGAACAGGTCTCGGACTCAGCATCTGAAACAATTTCATTTTCGGCAGACGCTGTAAATGAACTGCTGTTATATACGGAACAGGTTCCTATAACAGCGATTGCAGATAATACTGCAAGCATTTTTTTGAATAGCATAAATAATACTCCTAATATCATGTATAAGAATTTTTCATCCTTATATTAAAATTATATAGCAAAACATATCAATTGTCAATTATTTATCAAGAATAGTTGTATATTCGTTTAAATATATTTCTATTTCACCACTTATAATAACTTAAAAATAATCTGTGATCTGTCCATTCATACACTTATCCACTTATAAAATAGATGGCTATACCGCACAAACAGTATAGCCCCTCTTTAAATTATGATGCCATATTCCTTGCAAATTTGTTCCATCCTTCAATATCGTCGGCATAATACTCGCTTATTGCCCTGCCAATTCTCTGACACATTTTGATCCCCCATTTCTCACGTTCTTCCGTAGAAAATGAATCCAGTTCCTTTTCGCTCCCATCAGGCATAATAACAACAGAAGGCAGCGCCGTTAACTTTCTTGCCATGGAATCACCTCGCATAAAAAATCTATGTCGAAGTGCTTGTTCAATATGCTATTGACCTCCTTTCTGCTTTTGTCGGTTATGTCCATAAACAAGCATTAATATCAATATCGCCCAATCTCTTATTAACGTAGAATCAGATAAAAGATTGAGCCTTATGAATAAAATCACGCCCCTTTCCTCTTGACAGAATATGAAAAAGGTCTTACGCAAACCGAACTTGCAGAAGCTGTAGGAGTTACGCTCCGTACAGTTCAGAATTACGAGGGAAAGAACCTTTTCCCAAAAATCAGGACGTTGTAAACAAACTATGCAAGGTGCTTGATACAACTCCCGACTATCTTATTTCTGATGATGATATTTTTATAAATGAAGCTCACGAAAAAGGCGGTACAAAAGGCCGCCAAAATGCAGAAAGAATTATAAGAGAAGTTTCTGCTCTTTTCTCAGGTGGCGAGCTCACCGATGCAGACCGTGATAATATAATGAAGTGTATCCAGGATGCTTACTGGGAGTCCAAAGAAAAAAACAGGAAATACGTTCCTAAAAAGCTCAGAAAAGGCGAAGAATAATTCATCTTAATTTCACGTATGATTTACTGTTTCTCAAATAAAATTCTGATTTTAAAAGATAGGAGGAAGTTTTATGCCAATAAAAACAGCTGCCGCATATATTCGGGTTTCAACAGATGATCAGCTCGAATACTCACCCGACAGCCAGATAAAGAAAATCAAGGAATACGCTCAAAATAACAACATACATATCAGTGACGAATTCATTTTTATTGATGAGGGAATAAGTGGCCGTAAAGCTGAAAAGCGTCCTGCATTCATGAAAATGATAGCACTTGCCAAAACAAAGCCAAAGCCATTTGACATGATACTTGTCTGGAAATTCTCACGTTTTGCCCGTAACCGTGAGGACAGTATCGTTTACAAATCCATGCTCCGTAAGCAATGCGGAATAGATGTAATTTCTATTTCCGAACAGATCGGAGAAGATAAAACCTCTATCCTCATAGAAGCGCTCCTTGAAGCAATGGACGAATACTATTCCATAAACCTCGCAGAGGAAGTTAAGCGTGGAATGAACGAAAAATTTTCCCGCGGAGGAGTTGTTTCGCAGCCGCCATTCGGGTACAAAATGGGAAATGGCATATTCGTACCGAATGAAAAAAACGCGACCATAGTCAAAATGATTTTTGAGGAATTTGTTTCCGGTGCAGGGATACGTAAAATTGCAATGAAACTCAATGATATGGGCATACGCTCTACAAAGGGAAATCTCTTTGAAAACAGAACAATAGAGTATATTCTGACTAATCCGACATACCTCGGAAAGCTCCGCCGAAATCCAAACGGACGTGACAGTTCTGACCGTTTTCATCAATCCGAGGACACCGTTATCGTTGACGGACAACATGAACCTATTATCAGCGAAGAACTGTTTAAAATGGCAAATGAGCGTCTGAAAGAACAAAAGAAAAAATATGTACGCCACGCACAGCAGAAACCTGCAGATTTTATGCTGAGAGGATTATGCCGATGTTCATCATGCGGCTCAACTCTTGTGCAGGCAGTAAGGGGAACTTCCCTTCAATGTCATAAATACGCAAGAGGTCAGTGTAAAGTATCTCACAGTATTACGATCGCTAAAATGAATGAAGCTGTTATCAATAAAATAAAGGCTGATATTGATAATTTTGATATTTCTTTCGTTGCTCCACGAAAAAATCCTGCTCAAACAGATAATATAAATGCTGTTCTTCTTGAAAAGGAATACAAAAAGCTTGAACGTGTAAAAGAAGCATTTGAAGCAGGTATTGATACATTAGAGGAATACAAGATGAACAAAACCCGTATTCAAAAACGTATTTCCGAGCTTGAAACTGCTGTTCCGCAACCGAGTCAGGATGAGATATTTGAAAGTTTCAAAAGAAAATCAACCAGTGTTATGGAAAAGATCACGTCAGGCACAACGTCAGAGAACGACAAGAATGTAATGCTGCGTGAAATAATATCGCACATCACCTTTGACAGAAAGAATATGGATATCAGAATTGCCTATTTACCGCCGCTTTAATTTTTTATCTTCAAACTATATCTTTTTGTTGCTTTGACCTCCAAGCTGTGAAATTATTATCTTTGCGAGCCT
Organism: Ruminococcus sp.; assembly: GCF_017549005.1. Lineage (GTDB taxonomy): Bacteria > Bacillota > Clostridia > Oscillospirales > Ruminococcaceae > Ruminococcus. The sequence continues at coordinate 24,917 of NZ_JAFYYT010000038.1, read as the reverse complement.
GGGATCGGGATTTTTTATATTTACAGGATACTGTAATTTATTACAGTATCCATGTTGTACATATACCCTATAAGAAATCCACACTAAGAGCAAGGTCTGAATCCGGCTTGTTTTTGCACATTCTCTCAGTTTTAGTATAGTATATCTTTCTTACGGCCGTGTGCAGCAGCCTGTTTTTTTCTTCGGGTGACGAGTCTGCGAATTTGTCAATGACATATTGCAGCTTTCTTACAGCCTTATCTGGCAGCAGCTTCGGAAGCTTCTGCTCGCTGTCTATTTCATTGATAGCCGCTTCAAGCAATATGATCCTGTCATTGACCATTCTGGAGCGTTCAAGGAACGTATTCGTATCGTAGACCTCCTGTTCAAGCAGATCGTACAACCTTAAAAGCTGACGCTTTGCCTTTTCAAGCTCCGCTGCAAGCGGAGCTTTTTTGTCAGGTTCTCCCTTTGACTCCGTTACGCCGCTGCATCTGAGCTTTTCAAACTGCTTGATACGATAACGAAAAGCTGAAATAACAACTTCATCAACAGCTTCAGTCGCTGAGCTGACTACTTTACCCCTGCACTCCCTGTAAACGCAAAGCATATGTTCATTACCGCTGCTTGCAATAAAACGGCGTTTCAGCTGATGTCCGCAGTTTTTGCAATACAGGATATTGTGATAGTAATTAAGCAGCTTGTCATTCGGGTGCAGCTGAGCAGCGGGATTGGTACGCTTTTTCTGTTGAACGGAGCTGAAAACCTCCTCGCTGATTATCGGTTCATGAAGCCCTCTATAGAGAGTATCGCCGTTTGACTTCGTTTTCCAGCCCACCATTCCGCAATACAGCGGATTCGCAAGTATCTTCCTGATGCTCGGCGGCTCCCAGAAAATGCTTTTCTTCGGACTGATACCCATGCGGTTCAGTTCGTTTGCAATGAACTTTGCACCATGTCCGTCGAGATACAGCCTGTATATCAGTCTGATTATCACGGCTTCCTCCGGAACGATCTCAAGGGTATGCACTTTCGGCCCGGGATTGATCTTGCGGTATCCGTAAGGAGCGGCAGTGCTTATGTAGTTTCCCTCCTTGACAGAAGCAAGTCTCCCTGCCTGCATGCGGCGCTTGATAGTCTTGTATTCACGCCTGCTCATGAACAGCGAGAACTCAAAGTATTCCTCGTCAAACTCATTGTCAGGATCATATGTCTTTGTTGGAGTTACTATCTTCGTTGAGGACTCGCAAAACGCCTGGGCAACTATTCCCTGATCTATGGTATCGCCGCGTGCAAGACGCTCTATCTCAACAACAAGAACCCCTGCATATTTCCCCTCATTGACATCAGCAAGCAAAGCCTGCATCTGCGGACGGGCAGCTATACTGTCTCCGCTGACTATCTCCTTGTATATCTTAACTATGTTGAGTTCCTGCTTTTGGGCAAGCTCTATGAGCATATTCTGATGACGGGAAAGCGTCTCCCCTTCCCCGCGAGCTTCAGCTTCAACATCTGCTCTCGATTTTCTCAGGTACATACAGTATTCCTTCATAGTTATCCTCCTCATGTCAGTATACTGCCTATAATGCAAGTATAGTACATTTGGATAGAGTTGTAGCGGACTGTTCCGATCAATGTGATTTTTCGAAGTTTTGTATTATTTCGTTCCATGCGTTCGTAGTCCCAACATGAAATCAACAGTAAATGTCTGAAGACAGCCCATAAAACATAATGATACCGACTAATTGGTATAATCCCATTAGAACGACACACAAAAAGCGTGAAAGCTCTAGAATTATATGCCATTGGCAATCTGATGCAAGAATATTACACTTTATTTGCTTCAAATAATGACATAATTTCCAGGAAATTCAAGCTTTGATATATATAACAGGTTAATGCGAGATGCAACAATGCAAATATTTACAGCCAGAGCGCATAAATAGGTTTAATAATATTACATTATCATTTGTAATATCTTGCATAAAAATTATATTTTGTATAATAAAGCTGTGATTTACATTCGAATACTGTACAGATGCACAAAACAATTTGTTGATACTTGTTTTGTTCAACAATAATTATTAAAAAAATGTGAATTTCAAAACATCTCACATGACAATGAGTAATTTCTGTGTTATAATAACAACAAGTTTTATTTGCAAAGGAAATTGCAAAAAGGGGGATTACTTTCAAATGAAAGCAATGTGTAATTTGTTTGTTTGTAAAGAATCAGCAGATAATATGCATTATATAATTCTGCCCCCTTACAGGTTAATATTGTTGTAAAGCGTACTGACAGGTGAGTTCTGCCTATTGGTACGCTTTTTATATCTGTGACGTTGGGTGTTCTATAATGTGGAGTTTAGCGCTCATCTGACAGGAGACTAAATTTTTTCTTAACAGGAGGAATAAGGAAAATGGAAACAAAGAGGAACAATTCATTGAAAAGAGCTGCGGCGGGTGTGCTCTCAGTTCTCACAGTAGCGGCTTATTCACTGCCTGCAAACGCAGGAATTCTTATTGCACATGGTGCAGATGACCCTGATGTAGGCAGCTGTACCGTAGAATTTAATGATTCCAACGCGAGTTTCAAATTTTCATCTTCATCAGTTATAAATGGCTCATACAAGACAAATATGCGTGGAAATGATTTTAATGGCAAGACAGCCGTAGGTCTGTGGAATGTAACAGTTCCGGAAGGCAAGACAATGTACATTAATTACTTTGTTTCGTCTGATCAGACTTATGATACTTTAAGCATAGGAATCGACAATGTTCCCGATGATGGAAATGACGACTATGAGTTGTATGTCACAAGTCAAGGAGACGGCTCTGACGGAATAGTTGAACTGACAGAAGGTACATATCGTGTTAAAGCTGAGTATAGCAAGGACGAAGAATTCTCATACGGACTTGACACGGCATATATAAAATTCTTTGAGAAGGGCAAGAACGCACTTCCGTCATTGCTTACCGTTGAGGGTATTGCAGAAGATGATTTTGTTGTGGCCAACGGAGGTGAAGCCACATTAACAAAACCTCTTTCTGATAATGATAATCCTATGTTTACATATTGGTTCAAAAAGAATGAAGTATTGCAAAATGAGTGTACTATTTATTCCAATTGCCGTTTGAAGTTTTTTGATAAATACAATGAGGTTCCGTGCAGTGAAAAGGCAGAACTTATTGTTGATGGCAAGAACGTTAAATACAGCGGAAAAACATACGCTTTCAAATACACCTTAAAGCTCAAGGATTCTTCTATCGGTCGTGCTATAAATATCACGGGCGAAAACATTAATGAGAATAATTTTAGTGAACTTTTAATGGGTTCCGGCTTTTTTGAAAGATTCCACACATTTGACGGTAATTTGCCAACTGCAGATGATTTCAAATTCACGATTGATGAAAACATTGACAATGAAAGAAAAGAACTTATTTCCGGTATACTCAATTCTCCAGATACCACAAAAGAGTTTATACCTGATGATGAAAATGCTGATGTCAATGCAGGCAATGATATAACAGGAAAACTTAAAATCACAAATTCCACACTGGAAGCGCCAATAGAAATAGTTACTTCCTGTACGATCACTAAGCGTAAAGTAGCTGTAACTCCAAAACCAAATCAGTCAAAGATATATTATGAGGAAAATCCTCAGGAAATCGAATATACCATTGAAACCGAAAACGACAACACTGGAGTTCTTGCAGCAGATATCAATAATAATTTCCAGTTCTATCTTACACCGAGCTGTCAGCATGATTCTGATGCAGGCGAATATGCATACTACATATATGAGAATAACAGTGACCCAAATTACAACTTTGACATTGCCGAGGATTCCCCATTATTTGTGGTGAAGCCAAGAGATATCTCCGATGTAGAGATACGCATGGACAAAAATCAGTTCATATATGATGGTGAGTTCCATACGCCTGTTGTAAATGAAATATTTGACAATACAACAGAACGCAGTCTGTCAAACAATGATTATGAGTTCGGCGGAGATGTAAAGAGACGCTCAAAAGGAAATTATACACTGCAAATAAATGGCCAGAACAATTATACAGGTCTTACGACTGCGGACTGGTCGATCGTCAACGGAAAAGGCTATATTGATGTACTTGAGAGCAGCAAGGTTTACGACGGAAAGCCTATCACCAATATGTTTGAGGTCAATACAGACGGTTTTGAAGAGAACGAAAAGTACATTATAAAGTATTTTGATGATAATGACACAGAATTAGCCGAAGCTCCTTCGGATGTCGGTTCATACAAAGCTGAATTATGGTGCAACAACGGTGAAGAAAAATGCAATTATGCATATTTCACCATTAATGCAAAATCACTCAATTCACCTGATATAGAGATCACTCTCGATAATAACCCGACTGTCCTCACTGACAGTAACGACTGGACATCTCCCGATGAAATAACTGTTTTCGATAAGACTACAGGCAAGGAGCTTGTTTGCGGCACTGAGGATAAAAATGTACGCGATGAAGACGGCAACTATCTGTATGATTTCTACGTTGCAGACAACATAAGGACAAAGCTCCCCGGCGTTTATAAGATTGAAATAGTAGGTGCAGGCAATTATTCAGGCTATACAAGCACAGACTGGACAGTAACAAGCCTCGTTCTCGATAATGCTATAACTATTTCAGATCCTGTTCTTTACAACGGAAAGGCAAGATTTATTTCTACTCCTGTTATCCCCGAAGGTTGTACTGCTGAGGAATCAGGCATAATCTTCCTCAAAGAAAATACAGACAATATCACCGCAGGAAATGCTAAGAGCGAGCTTATAGTACACGGTACAAAGAAGGCGGCAACTGTAGCAACCAATGTCAAGGCTCTTAATATTTCTCCGGTAAACGACCAGACAATATGGGCTATGGCTTATGTGACTGTTAATGTCAACGGTGTCCAGACAACACTCTATACCGAACCGAAGTCTGCTAAGGTAAGTGAGCTTGTTGCAGCTGACGAAAACATAAGAGCTGATCTCAGTGACGCGGTATTCAACGCAGGCAAGGCAAGATTCATTTCAACTCCCGTTATTCCCGAAGGTTGTACCGCTAAGGAATCAGGTATAATCTTCATCAAGGAAAATACAGAAAATATAAGCTCAGAAAATGCTAAGAACGAGCTCATTGCACGCGGTACCAAAAAACCTGCAACTGTAGCAACCAATACCAAGGCACTTAATATTTCTCCGGTAAATGACCATACAATATGGGCTGTCGCTTATGTTATCATCGATGTAAACGGTCAGGATGTCGTTAAGTATTCAGAGCCGAAATCTGCAGTTGTAAGCGAACTTGCAATGCGCGACGCAGGCGTTGGCATCACATTATCAGATCCTGTTTTAAACAACGGCAAGGCAAGATTTATCTCTACCCCTGTTGTTCCTGAGGAATATACAGCAAGTGAATCGGGTATCATTTTCATTAAGGAAAACACAGAAAGTATCACTGCTGACAATGCAAAGGATATTCTCATCGCTGATGGAACAAAGAAGCCTGCAACTGTAGCAACAAATACAAAGGCTCTTAATATTACTCCCGTTAACGATCAGACTATCTGGGCAATGGCTTACGTAACAGTTACCAAGGACGGTCAGACTATGACATTCTATTCAGACGCTAAGTCAGCAAAGGTTAGTGAATTAAACTGATAATAATTCACAAATTATTTTTTGTTGAATTACATATAATATTATGCAGTTAAAACTGTTTAATCAAGGAGGTGCAATGAATATGAGAAAGTATGTTGAAGCAGAAATGGAAGTAATCCGTTTTGACGCTGAGGATGTTATCACTACTTCTCCCGCAAAAGTTGATGAAGAGGAAAATGCTTAAAAGTGAATTAAGGCTGCATGGTTATTCCATGCAGCCTTATGACTTTCTGTGAAGAAATATCTTTTAAAAGAGCTGCTTATCATAGCAGCTCTTTTTTTATCTTGATGATCGATAATGAAAAATTCAAACAATGTCGTTAGCTATCCTTTTTACCTTTTATCATAACCAGTATCAAAAGCGCAAAAAGCACTGGAGCAGCTATTATCGGAGCCACAATAAGCGGAGATACGATAAATACATCGTTTGCAACATAAACCTTGTATTCTTCTTTTGTCTCTATCCTTTCTCCCCTGACAAGCAGTCTGTGAGAATTTATACCATAAGGTGTACAGGTAAAAAGCGTGCAGTAATCCTTGTCCGGATCGACCGTCAGATTCTCTATCTCATAAGGCTTTACAGTTTTTACCTGATCTACCTGATATGTGAGAATATCTGACATGACCGTAATGTAAAAGATATCCCCCGGTTCCATTTTGTCAAGGTCGGTAAAAAGCCTTGCACTGGGAAGTCCGCGGTGTCCCGACATAACAGAATGAGTACCTTTTCCGCCTACAGGCAGACTCGAACCCGGAAGATGTCCCACGGCGATCTGCAGGACATTATCGTCTACACTGTGATATATCGGAAGCTCCACCTTTATTTTTTCGATAGTCAGATATCCCATTATGCCTGTTCCAGTAATATCAAGAGTCTGATAATACCCTCTTACCTTTTCGGGAGCTATGATCGGATTCTCTGCGGAAGCTATCCTTCTGTTGTACTCGTTTGCCGCTTCCAGTATTTTATCGTGTTCCTCACTGCTGATCGAGTCCGATATCTCGTTGTAAGCCTGTATTGCTTTAGACTGGTGCATAGCGTTAATATGCTCGCTCACCGTCGGATACAAGAGAAGGAATATTCCTGTAAACAGTGCTGCAAAAGGCAGTGACTTTATAATGATACGCTTCATCAAAAGCTCCTTGAATTAAATTGCAGTGCAGCGGTGGAACTACCACCGCTGCACTATAAGTTCAGATATTTGCTTTGTTTTTATTGAACTGCTCAGTCTTCCTTAGTGCCCATTCTCTTCTTTGTAACTAGAAGAACTACGGAACCAGCTACGAGCATTCCACCTATGATGTAGAACAGCTTTGTGCCTATGCCACCTGTTGTGGGGAGAATAGAACCTTTTCTGTTAGTTATGGTTGTTGGGAACATATTATCAGCGTCCATAGCAGAAAATGCTGTAGAGTTTGAATTTGTCCATATTACTGAATATTCATTTATTGCTGATGTACCGATAGTAAATGAAATTTCATCAGCCTTGTTGTAACCTGTAGGAACGCCTGTTTCCTCAAGAGTATAATCCCCTGCGTTAAGACCTGTAAATGTAAGGATACCTGAATCATCAACTGTTGCGCTTACACTTACAACAGTATCTGTTCCGGCTATTGCAGCTGTCTGCTCTAATGCTGCAACTGGAGTCTTCGTATATTTAGTTGTCAAGCTATCATACAGCGCCTTTTGTTCATTAGTTAATGTTGTAGGATCTGTTGTAGTATAAGAGCCATTACTTAATTTCCAGTATGTTCCGTTGGTATTATCTTCTGTGAATGTTGCTCCCGATACGGTTTCAACCTTTTTTAGGTTAGCACCTGTAAGCTTGAATGTCGCCCCTTTTAATGGCTGACCGTCCTGATCTACCTTTTTGATCTTGATAGCAGTGGTATATGTATTTACCTTATCCTCGGGCGTTTCTCCCTTAGGTTCACCAGATGCGGGCTCATCGGGAGTCGTTCCGGGTGTTCCAGTATATGTAACATTAGGGTCATTGGAGTATATCAGTTTGGCTGTATTTGGATTACCAACAGTAGGTGAAGTATTTGCCTGTGAATTAAGTGTGGCGTTATATGTAATAGTTATAGGAGTTCCTGCAGCAATACTCTTTAAAGCCATATTATTACGAAAATCCTCAAATACTACCCTAATAGTTCCGCCGGAAATATCTAAATAATAATCACCTGTATCGGCATTTTCTATTGGTCCATCAGTATCTTCATTAAATGCTGTACCTGCTCCTGTACCATATTTTACCACCAATGAATTTATATTATATGTCAAGCCTGAAGATAATGTATCACTTACAATAAAGAAATACTTGTTATAGCCTGTCATATCTGGCACTTCAGTACTGATTTTATAATATACAACATCACCGATAGCAGCTGTATTGGCATCTTGTGGATTAGCACCAGTTGAATCGACTATCTTCTTTTCAAGCGTTGGAAGAGAGAATTTAGGTGTGATCGCAGGCGTATCTCCTCTTACCTCAAGAATATTTGCACTTCTTGCACTGCCTGTTAAAGATGCTGTCTCATCCTTAATAACATACCAACCGTCATCAAGACCTGTAGCTGTATAAGCTGAACCGGAACCATCTAATGCTGTGCCTGCGCCAGTAAATATATTGGCTGTATTAAACACTTTAGCCAAATCCTCTTTTTGAGCATCCGTCAAACCTTCAAGCATCGTTGCAAATTGTTCAGGAGATGTGGTAGAAGCATTAAAACTTGTAAACTTTGATGTACTATGAGCAGTATCAAAAGCAGTTAATGCAGTTGCCAACACATTTTTGTCCAATCCAGTAGCCCAAACCATCGCTGTAAGCTTGTCTCCAGATATCGTTCCTGTTATAATAGGATATGCCTTGTATACGTGTGTAACGCTATCGCCTGTTACTTTATTTACGGTTATAGTCGCCGCAAACGCCGTCATTCCAGTCATCGCCATGGGTGTTACTGCTAACAGACCTGCTGTCAGTATAGCTAATGTTCTTTTATTAGTTTTCATATAATTTACCTCCGTTTTCCATAATTTGTTTTCGTTTATATCCGCCTTTTCAGTTATCAGGAAGCCATTTCACACTCGCCTCCTTTTACGCCTGTACAAGGCGGATCCGCTGAATAATCCAATTGCTGTCAATATACTTCCGAGTATGTATATACTCGTTGTGCCTTGTCCTCCCGTCGTGGGAAGCGTGTACCATATGTACTTGTTTGTCACAAGTATCGGGGTGTTTGATGTGTTATTCGCAATATCATTTCCGCTGTAGGTCACGAGATAATTCCCATCACTGCTCATTAAATCATGAGTCGTAGAATTTTCGCTTATTAAATACTCATGATTTTCGGAATCAATCAAACTTATCTCTTCTATATGATATTTATACAGGGTATTGGCATCTTCTGTAGGCATATAATTTGATAAAGTTGAATCATAATTCTGCCAATGATACTTCCATGAATTGTCTGCTTTAAGAATTACTTCTCTTGCAGTAAAGCTGTTATCAGGTTCGTATCCTGTATCTGCAATGTTTATTGGCTGTGTTACGGAATTGTTTTCAAGATTGACGGCGTAATTGCTGAAGTTTGATACGTATTGACCGTTTTCTATTTTGTAGCCGTCTTTATTACCTGAAACAGGAGTTATTGACGTAGTTGTAATAGTTGTAATATCTGTAATCCGAACCTCATTTACTCTAAAGTTTCCATTTTGCCCTCCTTGCTCCGCATATGGAGTCTCAAAATAAATATACATTTTTGAAGTATCAGCATAATCAGGAATAGTAAAATTACTTGAAAAGGTATTCTGAACCCAGTAATTCTCCCCATCATGAGCAATATTAGTAGCACCTATCGGTCTAAATCTTTCATCATTATTACTACCGCCTTGCAAGTCTATAGATAGTTTAATATCTTCTGAACTGTTTTGACCATCACCCTGTACTTTGGCTTCAAATCTGTAAGTATGACCTTTTTGAAGAAAAGGAACGCTCATTTTTATGCCATCGTTTGTTGCATTTCTTTCTGCTACTCTAATATAGTAAAAATTATTATCTTTATCTTGAAGCCGCGTTGCATTGGCTGGATTATGCTCCATATCATAATCATTCAATGACCAATTATCCATGCCTTCACTGAAATTAGTATAATATACCTGTATATTGTTTGTTGAAGTACTTACTGTAGTCGCTCCGCTTATTGTAACAACACCGCCCTGACTGCTTGTCGTTTGCGGTGAGACAGTAACAGTTCGCTCTCCTTCAATTGCAGTAAATTCATCCATACGGAAATAAGTTCCACCTCTGAGCACAGAAGCTGTATAATCATTATTTTGAGGCAAAGTTTCAATCAATAGATACATATTGTATGGGTCAATTTTATCCGTCAATTTAATTGTACCCGTAAGCTGAGTCCATCCGTCTTCTGAAGAAATAGGCAATGACTGTGCGGTGCTGCCTAATAGTTTTAGAGGTTCATCATCACCAAGACCATTATTGAATGTCATTTTATAAACGTCATCTTGTGGACTTAGTATATATACACTGAATGTATAGGTCTTGTTAGCTTTGAACTTTGCAGGGTCAAGCATTAATTTTGCGCCGTTCCATGCATTTGTTCTGCCCTGAACGATCAATCCGTCGCCTTTGGCATAATCAGAATTACTGCTTGGTGTTACTTTAGTTTTAACCTCAACTACATGACCGTCATTATCTAAAACTTCATATGTAGGAGAAAGCGTATTGGTTACCCAACCGTTTGTACCTCTCGTGAAAGAGTGGTGAAGAAGAAGCAAGCTGTCCTTTGCATTATCAGATGTGACCTTAAATGTTACGGTATTAGCTTCATCAGCAAGATTCTGAACAACAAGTATTCCTTCATCTTCTTCAAACTTTACAAAAAGTTGGTCATCGAGACCGTTCTGATTTGAAATTGGAATTGGTGTACCGCTTCCGATCTGTTTTTGTGGATACTTAATGTCACCGTGGTAAATTTCCACACCTTCGGGAAGGGTATATGTTAATTCTGCGCTTCCGCCTGCATATACTCCATTTGTATCATATGTTTTTATATGATTTCCGCCTTCATCAAGGATGTTGACTGTAAGACTTGTTTTAGTGCTTTCTGTATAGCCAATCATTGATCTTGTGAGCCTGACCTTGACTTTCATGCCTGCATCGGTGCAGTTTTCCCACTTCTTCTCGACATAAATATCTGTTTTGCTTAAGTTTGTGTTTTTTATTACAAAATTATTGTTATCATCAACGCTGTATGAAGCCTTATAACCGGCAGGTACATTGATCTCTTCTATGCGGTAAGTATAATAATGATTACCATACTGTTCAAGAAGTCCCGTTATTGTTTTGCCGTTGCTCCATTCAGCTGGAGTAAGTGAGAAGTTACGGCTTTTTATCTCTTTTGTAGGATCATTCGGATCAGGAACCCAAAGTGCAACTTGCTTAACTTCACCATTTACAGTATCTGTACGCAATATCTTATACTTTAATGTGAAGTTATTTAATGGATCATTGTCAGCCAATTGCGGATCCCATGTCTTTTTTATGGAAATATCCGTAGTTTCTTGTTTGATCTGATTGTTGAATGTATAACTCTGGACCTCGCTCAACGCTTCTTCTGTACTTGACACACTGCCGTTGATGATAGGCGTTGATCCGGCGGCAGGATTTGGATTTTTGACAGTTTTAATAGTGACCTCAGAGAAAGTATTTGGGTCAAGCGGTATAGCCGAAGCATTTTCAGATGGAACGACTCCGACTTCAACTACCTTGAATACTCTGTTCTGATCAAGGTGTTCAAAAGTCTTTCTTTCGCCCTCTTTCAGAGTAAACTCTCCGTGATTATCGAAATCACTTGGCTGCACCCATTCATACTGGTCGGTATCACCTATTCTAACCTTTTCCCATACCTGGAAGCGATATCTGTAATCCTCGTAAAGTCCTTTTACAAGGTGATCCTGATAATCGACCTCTTTGGTAACTGTCAGAGATTTAAGTGTTGGAAGGTTCATATCGATTGCAAGGTTTGAGTAACATCCGCCTCGCTCAAGATAAAACATTTTGATATCATGGAGCGCACCATTTCCTGAGTTCCATGTTTCCCCAGCAGCATTAAAGAAATCACTGATAGGTTTCACTATCCATTTATTTCCTGCTTCATTCCAGCCTTTAGGAAGTATCGAAGAATCAAAGCTTGCAAAGACCTTATACGTATCGATCAACTCAGCCTTTGATTTACTTTCTGTGTTTTCAGGTGCATTATCCTGCACCCAGACATAACCGTTAGTAAAATCGATAAGACCTTCAGCAGGTTCATGGATACCGCCGATATCAAGAACAAGAACACCGTCAACGAATACCCACATATCATCATCACCGCTGTATCTGAAAACTATAGGTTGATTATTAGTAGGTGTATTAATGAATTTAGTTTCCATTGTCATTCCGAAATGGTGATTGAATCCACTACCGTAGGTTTCTGCATTCGCCTGATAAAAACGATTTCCGTCCCAGTTAGGATCTCTTTTTCTTGTATCATACTCATTGAACGGGAAAAAACCTATTCCCATTTCATATCCGTTATCTGAAGGGTATGTTACAGGATTATCTTTTATCAGGTTTTCATCGTTTTTTCTGTGATGATCATCGTTTATGATATGATATGTTCCGTTATATATGGTAAAATTGTGGGAATCTGTGTCAAAATATGCATAATTCTCGTTACTGTCATAAACAAGGTGTCTAACACCGTTTTGTGTTACTTCTTTCAGAAAGTGATTGACATCAGTATAGGTTGTCTTGTAGTCGGCAGCATCAAGATAATTTGGCTTGAAAAGATAATCGAGACTGTGGGCAGCATTATTATTCATTACAGGATAGCCGTCATCTCCAAGCTTATTTTTTACTATCTTCTGAATTGGTCTGTTGCCTGATTGATATGAATCAATATTGTAATCGCCTGAGTAATAGTTCTTATCGTGAGTACCAGGACGATAAGTAGGTATCTGATTTCCATTATCATCTAGGTAATTACCCGTTGCTTCACCATGCGGAGGCGGAGTACCATAAGCAAAAAACAGAATATCGTCATTATAATTTCTGTCTGTATTGATTCCGTTATATATTATGTTGTAATGGTCGGATACCGGATTTCCATTTGAGTCATTCTTAGTACTTAGATTATAATTATTTGCAGGACCTTCAAGTTCGCTGTTGCCATAATCAAACAGCGTAAATTTGATACCTTCTGCAATGTTGTCTATGGTCTGGATAGGCGTCGGATTATCACTATCCTCGATTCTCCTCTCACCTGTATCGTTATCCAATGGCCTTATCTCGTTGTCAAGTGCAAGCATAGGTAAATCAGTAAATATATCTTCCTCAGCTTGGTCATAAACTTTTCTCGAAGGAACATTGCTGATTGCATAATATTCGTCGTCGAATTCGCTTTCCGGATCATTGCTGATCTCGAACATCTCCTCATTTTCGTCATAACAAAGCATTGTGTGCAAATGCTCGTCATCCCCGCAAACAAGGACTTTCTCCCAGCACTCGTCCGTATGAGTATGCTCCTCGTTTTCCTCAAGTCCGCAAACAAGCCTGTATTCGTAGCATTCATCAGTATGCTCATGCTCTTCTAAGCCGCACAGCGGTTCGTTCACCATAGTGATTACCGTATCGCGGAGCTCCCAGAGGACTCCCGATGAAACAAATACTGACAATACAAGCAGCAGCGAAACCATACGCCGTCGCTTAACACTGTTTTTATGAATTATCTCATAAAAACTGTCGAAATAGTTTTTCATCTATTTCACCGTTCCCCTTTCCGCGATTATTTCTTTGACCAGACCTTAAAAAGCACCCTTCCTACTATCTGGTCTTTCCCTACGCAGCCTATCGCCGAACTTCTGCTGTCCACAGAGCTTTCGCGCTGATCGCCGAGTATAAAGATCTTATCTTCGGGCACCTGGTAAGGAAATTCTATTTCACATCTTCCGAGCTCCTTTTCCTCGACATAAGGCTCGTTGAGGAGCTCTCCGTTGACAAAGACGTTTCCGTCGGCGTCCATATCTATTATGTCCCCTGAAAGACCGATAACGCGCTTCAGCAGCGACTTATTCTGCCATGAAACGCAGCACATCTCTCCGTATGTCACCTTGTCCGACTTTACAAGTACGAGTATATCTCCTTCTTTTAAAGTAGGCTCCATACTGCTTCCTGCAACCTGAACGACCGGGAAGAACAGCGTAGATACCAGTACTGCCACAGCAGCCACAACAATAAGCACGGAAACTGTGCTGAACAAGGTGCTTCTGAACTTTTTCCTGTAATTGATATTTTTAAGCTCCGCTTCGACCTGTCCGACCGAAGGCATAGTTTCGGGAGCTTTTCTTCTTACTGACATAATCCATTATCCTTTTTCGATAGTATTTACAGCGGAAGCTTTCTTTTCGGCTTCAGAAATGATCTCTTCAGCCCGTTTTTCCGCTTTTTTTATGATTTCCTCTGCTTTTTTCTCAGCTTCAGCGGAAGCTGCAAACTCAAGCTGCGACATATAATCGTCTGCTGTTTTCTGCGCTGCTTCAAAAAGCCCGCTGAGTCTTGCAGCAACCTCTGCAAGAGAGCCTGCATTGCTTATTTTCAGCTCCTTATCGCTGAGCTTTTGTCGGAGCTCTTCGATCTCCTTAGTGAGCTCCTCCTGTTTTTTTTGATATTCATATATTATATATATCAGATCGTTCCTTTTCAGGTGTTTAAACTCTTTATCAGTCATGTTTTTACTCCATTGAAAGCTAAGTTATATAAGAATTCTATGTAGTTATATTATACCATTCGTTATAATAAATAGTCAATAGAATTTATATTTTATTAACAAGTGATAAACGTTTTTTGTCATAAAGCACCAATATTCACAAACTCCTTTGTGTGCTTTAACTACAGGAAACAGGCACACTTTTTATACAGAATGAACAACTTTACAATATTATACTATCAGGAGTGGCATTAACATCTCGTTAATCCTTTGTTATTAATTTTGAAACGATTTGGCGATTTGCCCAAATAAAATCTTTCGCATTGTTATCAATGCCGAAATTAGGCACTTTGCAAAGTTTGTTCACAATTTTTGATTGACTTGCCCAAAGCTTTGAAAGTATAATATATACATAGAACTGTGCATTGATTTAAATTATTCCGATCTCTTTATGTAACAAGAAATAAAAAAATGTATTAACTCGCAGTAATATTACCAAATGTAAAATTGAAAGGCTGTGTCAGATGATGGATGAAAAAAATACTACCGAACAGAATACGGAGCCGAAAAGCCTCAGAAACGCCTTTGCAAAAGCTCTTTTCAGCACGATATGTTCCATTGTTACTGCCGCAGCTGTTATCGTACTTGTCTGCAACTTCATTTTTCCCGTTTTCAGAGTAACGGGCAGCGGCATGGAGCCGACACTGTCGAAGGGACAGACAGTCCTCTGCAATAAGTCTACGGACATAAAAAAAGGCGACATTATCGCTTTCTACCACAACAAAAAGGTGCTTATAAAACGAGTTGTCGCAGTCTCAGACGACATTATAGATATTAGCGGCGACGGAAGTGTTGAGCTTAACGGGAAAAAGCTGGATGAACCGTATATAAGCAAAAAATCCCTGGGCGAATGTGATATTTCGTTTCCGTTTACAGTTCCCGACAGCAGATACTTCGTTATGGGCGATGAAAGAGAAATCTCCGTGGACAGCCGTTCAACAGCTGTTGGCTGTGTGGCGGAAGAAAACATCATCGGAAAAGTATATTTCGCAGTAACGCCTTTTGGCTCAATGGGTAAGATAAAATGAAGAACAGGCGCAGTTTGCTTATCAATATCGCACTTTTTGCCGTCTTTGCAATAGGTCTGTGCATAATGCTCTATCCCTCGTTCAGCAACTGGTGGAACTCGGGCAAGCAGTCGAGAGCTATCGCTGTTTACGATCAGACTGTAAGCGATATGGACAATTCGGTCAAGGATATGCTCCTTGAAAGAGCTGAGAAGTACAACAACGAGCTTGCGGCACTTTCCGCTCCTCTCAGCGACTATAAAAAGAT
The DNA here is from genome assembly GCF_017549005.1 of Ruminococcus sp. Taxonomy (GTDB): domain Bacteria; phylum Bacillota; class Clostridia; order Oscillospirales; family Ruminococcaceae; genus Ruminococcus. The sequence goes on along the minus strand of NZ_JAFYYT010000038.1, from coordinate 9,144 downwards.
AAAGGGCTACGAACAGGCTCTTGATATTACAGGTACGGGAATAATGGGATATATAGATATCCCCAAGATAAATGCGTATCTTCCCATATATCACGGAACCAGCCCCGAGGTGCTCAATATTGCTGTGGGACACATCGAAGGAACAGCTCTGCCGATCGGCGGAAAGGGACGCCATTCGGTAATATCCGCACATCGGGGACTTCCGTCCGCAAAGCTGTTTACTGATATCGACAAACTCACGGAAAACGATACTTTCAGTATCACTGTCCTTGACGAGGTGCTGGAATATGAGGTCGATGAAATAAATACGGTGCTTCCCCATGAAATGGACAAACTCGCACCGATACCCGATATGGACTGCGTTACTCTGATGACCTGCACTCCTTACGGGATAAATACTCACAGGCTCCTTGTAAGAGCACACAGGATAGAGAGCGAGCAGCCCCACACAGTAAAGGTCACGGCAGACGCCGTGCCTGTGGACGAAATAAAAGTGCTCCCGTTCATAGTCATTCCTGTTATCATACTTCTGATACTCTACTGGATAATATCCGGCAGGATAAAAGACCGCAAAAAGAGGTGATGTCATGCTAAAAACGCGTAAAAAGCTCCTTGGATTTTCTTCGTGTGTTTTTTCAGTATTTCTTGTTATTCTTATGCTCATGCCTTTTTCGGGCATATGCGATACTGAAAACAACCGTTCCATAACCCTTATCTGCCGAAAGGACAGCACTATCCTGACAGGCATGAAATGGAAGCTTTACAGGGTAGGAGTTCGTACTGACAGCGGCTTTGCTCTTTCGGGGGATTTCGCTTCGTACCCCATTGATTTCAATGAAATTACAGAGGAAAATGTTGCTCAGAAGTCAAAAACTCTTGAAAGCTATGCGGTTGCGGACGGATTGGCTCCCATCGGAAAAGGTGAGACCGACAAAAACGGCAAACTCAGGTTCAGCGGACTAAGCAGCGGTATCTACCTTGCTGTGGGACGTATCCTCAGGGTTGGAAATACCTACTATGTTCCCTCCTCCCTGCTCCTTGAAGCTGATGATACCGACGTTTCGTTCAGCTACGACGTATATCCCAAGTTCTCATATGCAACCCTTGGCGGCAGCGTCGGTTCGTACACCGTTAAAAAGGTCTGGATAAATGATACTCCCGAAAGCATAGCACACCCCACATACGTTACCGTTGACCTCTTCCGGAATGAGGAGCTTTACGATACGGTTGTACTGAATGAGGAAAACAACTGGATCCACCAGTGGAAAGACCTCGAACCGATAAACGACTGGCACGTTGTCGAGCGTGATATCCCCGTTGATTATGATGTAATAATCGACTTCAACAGCACTCAGTATCTCATAAAAAACAGCTACAAGCAGAAAGATACGACGCCTGCAACGACCACAGTTTCAACAGGCACGACAACTGTGACTTCAACTTCAACTGATATCGGACAGACTACGAAAACATCTACTACTGCAACTGCAACAACAATTACAGCCGTCACAAAACCGCCTGTCACTACGGTAAAACTTCCGCCGCTGGTACAAACGGGACAGCTGTGGTGGCCTGTACTCCCCCTCGGCGCAGGAGGGATACTGCTCATCTCGCTGGGCTCGCTCATAAAAAGCAAAAAAGAAGATAAGGAATAACAAAAAAACATCTTCAGTATTACGTTACTGAAGATGTTTTATTGCGTTTTGCAGCCTCTGACTGCGACCCTTGCCTGTCCGCTGAGGTTACAGGTGAAAAGAGTGATATCCCAGTCGGTGCTTTTTCCGCTTATCATTCCCTCAGAATCAGAGCCGTCGATAGCTCTTATCTCCTCCACATGATAATTATAGACTTTTCCGCCCGAATCGGTGAATATTATATCGTCTCCTGCGCTGAGATCACCGATATGTCCGAAATGGCTGCTGAAATTATGAGCTGCGATGATAAGATCGTTTCCGGAAGCGCTTCCGCTGAAACGACAAGGGGAAATATTCAGGTCATCATAGTTGCAGCTGTCACATACGGGGAGCTCGATATCAAGTGTAGGGAGCGAGATGACTCCGCAGTATTTCTGCCCGTTCAGAGCTATAGGTTCAGGTTTTGTATTTGCCGATGAAGCTTCCTGCTCATAAGGAGCATATATGTCATCGGCAGGATTGCCTGTGCTCATGTTACTGTTGGCGGAGGTCTCGGGAATAAGCTGTTTAAGCTCCGATAAGACCTCCTGAGAGCGTTTGTTTGCAGTTCTGTCCTGCAATATATTGTATATGCAAAGCGAAATTGCCGCAAGAAGCAGAACCGAGCCGCTCAGTATAAATATCCTTTTTATTGCTTTCATTATGTTTTTCCTGACACATTTATTGTTTTACAAGCAGATTATATCACTATTGCGTGCTGTTGTCAATATAATATAGTGTATTGTTTATCTTGTCTTCCAATATTTAGATCCCCCCAATTCTGATCGGAGGGATCTGAATATTTAATATAAGTATAAACCTCTCTCCGGTTATGATATCAGAGATAGTTTTCAAAAGATGAACCTGTATAATATACAATACTATCGAATACGCGCTTGAATTCGTTTACCTCCAGCAGGAAAAGTCCGCCCGATGTCAGGGGATCATCGGTTCCGCTGACACATCTGTAAACTGATAACCAGTCGTTATGGAACTCGTTATCTTCATGATTGATAAAGCTGTATCCCCAGTTTTTATGGTAAACATTGGGATTTTTTTTGAGATCCGGCAGGTTTATGCCATGAGGATTGCGAATAACAATATATCTCTTTTTGTCATAATCCATTACGCCAAGTATCGAATACGCATGATTTACAGACAATCCCAATGTATTTTCATAATAATTTTTGTCTCCCGCTTTTGCTCGTATGATCTCTTTGCCTTTGCTGTCCTTCACAGTATTTGAATAGATGGAACAGCACGTTGGATGCTTATTTGCGGCAAGTGCGATATTCCATATTTCATTTATAGTCATTTTGGAAAGCGTTTTTGTGGTTACAAGTTCTGTATGCATGATCTCCTTTAATGCATCTTCGGGACTGCCGCTTCTGATAAGTCCGGAAACAATACCATTTTTGTCATCTGTCTTTGTACCTGAGAACATATTAGGGCGATCAGTTGAAGTCCTTTCAAGGAACTTGGCATATGCCTTTTCGTATACGGCTGCCCAACAGGAATCCCAGCTTTCCTTTGTTCCTGTGATACGCTTTCCATACGTTCTGATATCTTTTTCCTTAGCACCGCAGGCACCGTAATTAAAGCCTGTTGAAGTATTGACGAGAACTTCTTCCGAAACAACGATATGCTGGATACTCTTTTTCTTATCGCTCCATGACGCTGTTGATTCAGCGCCTGAACCCGGAACGTAGAAATCGATAGAATGCCATGGTGTGTTAGGTTGCTTGGAGCCTGTGTTCCTGCCTGAACTTATATATCGCATTGCAGTCTTATTCTGTATATAGAACGGATTGACATATGCTACCGAGCAGAGCGCCGCAAGAAAATAGCAGTCGCCGATACTGTTCTGGCAAACATCGCTCCACATAGCTATCTCATTGAAAAAATAACCCTTATCACGCCATTGCATTCCCGAAGGTGTATGAGGACCGTCATTTTTATCAACTTTGTTTAGTGACTTTGCAGCTTTAGCTAATGTTGCCTTTGGTATTCCTGCCGCTTTTTTCATCAGCAGGACGCTGACTGCACGCTTGCGCTTTTCAGCCTGTGTAAGTTCCTGTGAAGTCGATGAATCGGGCTTCTTCGCAGTTGCTGTTCTGGCAGCTGTCATCGGAGCGTTCAGCTTTGTAGTTCTTCTCTTTTCGGGTCTTGCGTACTTTTCAAGGAATGCTGTCAGACGCTTTTCTGCTTCTTCTTCGGAAAGACAGCAGGCATTGCCATTCGCATCCACGCCGTCATATGGTGACTGCAGAGGCGAATCACTGCTAATGTAGCCTTCCTTTGTTATTCCGAAGCATTCAGCCATTGTATCGATTACGTCCTTCTTGGTTGTCCAGTTAATGCTTTTGCCCGCAACTGTTTCCGCAACACTGTAGGGATTCGGGCAGCCGACTGTATAAGCCTGTTCATTGTTTGTCATAATGATCCTCCTTTTCTAAAAAGAAATAAATAAGTTTTGGGTTGGTATTGTTCTGTGTACACCTGATAGTGTTTGCTATAGCATGAATGCTTCTGTCAGTGTTTTTCATATAAAGGAAATGAAACAAATAAGAAAAATCATAAGGGTATTCTTAATTGGCTTGCCCGGGCGCCTTCGGGTCTGAACCTGTTATGTTTGGTATGATCATATATTATCACAATCATGCGAACTTTATAAGATGTCATTTGTCACTATCAGAATGACATTTGTCATTTCCTTTGTGACAAATGACTGCAGCACAGTAAAATGATAATAACAAGCAAAAAACAGCCATAGAGAAGCGTAAGCTTCCCTATGGCTGTTTTATATTTACATTGACCGCAATTATTATCACTTAACGGAAGTTCCGCCTGTCAGCGTACCGCCATATGCAGCAAGCTGCGTCTGGTCAAGCTGCTGGAAGTAGGTCGAACCGCTGAGAGTTCCGCCTGTATAGAAGGAAGCTCCGGATGTATTTGTGCCTCCTGCCTTGAGCTGGCTGACTGCCTTGTCAACTATAAACGAAACTATGACCTTTCCGTCGCTGCCAACAAGTGAAAGCCTTGTATTAGCGCTGACACTGGACGAAGCCGTTACGGAAGCTGTCATCTCACTGCCGCCCATGCTCATGCCGCCGGAAGGACAGTTGGATACCCATGTTCCGCCCTTTACGGTGATAGTGCTGCCGCCGTCGCCGCAGTCAAAGGGCTCGTTGCCGTTTGATACGATATATCCGCCGTTTATCTCGATATTACCGTTGGAATCATAACCGTCATGGTCGCCGTTCGCAGCATTTACTATAGCAAAACCGCCGTTGAACTGCATAAGGTAGTTTGCGGAATTACCGCCGCCGAAGCCGCCGCCTCCGAAACCACCGCCGCCTTGTCCCCAGGGCATACCCGGATTACCCATGCCCGAACCGTCGCTGCCGCCTGCTGCATTGAAGCCGTCGTCAGTTGAGTTAACGATGACAGAACCGCTGTTCTGGTAGATCTTCTGAGCTTCGATACCCTCATAGCACTTTTCAACATATACAACGATATCGTCGTATTTTCCGCTGTTCTTCGTGCCGATAGTAAGGTCATGGTCTGCGTGTGCGCCGTCGTCAGCAGAGGAAAGTTTAAGCTCGCCGCCTGTGAGATTCATGCTGCCGCCGCAGTGTATACAATCATCGGAAGAATCAATAGTAATTTTACCGCCGTTGATATCTATATCTCCTGCACTCTGCCATGTTGTGCCTGCCTCGTCATAAAGACCTACAGCCTTTATACCCTTTGCCGAGATATCGGTCTTGTTGGAGTTTCCGTCCATACCGAAGCCGCCGAAACCGCCTCCGCCGCCCGGTCTGCCGCCGAAGCCGCCCTGCTGTCCTCCCTGCTGACCGCCGGCAGCTGCACCGCTTCCTGTAAAGGAGCTGCCCTCATAGGTCTTGACAGTCAGGTCGCCGCCGTTCATAACGAAATACTGCTCGGCGGAGATGCCGTCTGCATAGGAATCAATATTAACAGTACCGCCGTTGATGGTCACAAGTCCAAGCTGCTTTGCAGTTGATGAAACATCTGTAGATGTAGCCTTGATACCGTCGCCTGCTTTGGTCTTTACAGTAACAGAGAGCGATGAGTAGTCTGTCTCTGTGCCGTCAGATGATGTATTGCCAATGGTAACGCTGTCCTTTCCGCGGATACCGTCGTCAGCAGCGTTTACCACCAGTGTGCCGTTATATATTTTTATATCATCCTTGCCCACGATAGCGTCAGCAGCATTGCCGTTTACGGTTAGCTTGCCCTTGCCCTTGAACTTGATATCGTCCTTAGAGTAAATAGCTCCCGTATCATTATCTGCATTCGTGTAGTTCGTACCGTCAGAGATCGTATTTTCAGTGCCGTTCTTTGCAGCAATAACGACCTCGTCCGCAATAGAAGCTACGTATATAGGCGAAGTTTCGGTATTCGTAAGGCTCATTCCGCTGAGATCAAGCTCAACGACGCCGTCCGGATATGCGGTCTTGTCAACATCAACAACGATCTGTCCGCCTGTCATTTCACCTGTTACTGTGAAAATACCGGGCTTGGAAATAGTACAGACATTATTCTCGACTTTCGCCTCCGAAGCCGCATTGGTAATCATTCCCGAGTCAGAAAGGATTATTGTGAGTCCGTCGGAAGGTGTAACAGGCTCAACTGCCGTTCCGCTGCCTGCGCCCGATGGATCAACATTATCGAATACCGTTACAAGACTGAGCTGGAACTGCGTCTGCTTGCCGTCGGTATGAGTTACAGCCGCACCTGTGGAAAGGTTCTTGAAGCTGCATGATTTTGCTCCGTTTATGGACTTGTCGCTGATAAGAACGTACTTGAACTTCTTGGTGTACTTCACATCGAGACTGCCTGTGACTATGGAGTTGTCCTTCTTCCATGTGCCGTCCTTCTCGTTTGAAGCGTCGTCGATACAGTTGAGGAGAGCTGAGGTCTGTGTAGTACCGCTCATAAGCTTTTCATCAGCCTGATTATCGGTAGCAGTAGCAATCACAGTACCGCCTGTGATATTGATGCCTGTTACTGCTGTAAGACCTCTGTCGCCGCCTGCAACGAGTATGCCGTCGCTGATGTCGATAGATGTCTCAGCCTGAACAGCGTCATTGCCTGCCTTTATTCGGGTAATACCGCCCGAAACTGCAACAGCGTCCTTTGTGGACCTGATACCGTCGCCTGCAGCGTCTATATCAAGAGTACCGCTCTTTATTGTTACAGACTTCTTAGCCTTTATACCGTCGGTCTTTGTCTCGGAATTACTTGTTGTGATACTGATAGTACCGCCGTTTATCTTGATGTCGTTGTTACACGAAACAGCGTCCTGAGTATTGGCTGTGATATTGAGGATTCCGTTACCCTTTTCGCCGCCTTTTATGGTCATGTCATCCTTGGCTTCGATCACGGCTGCCTTGGCAAAATCGCCTGCATAAGCTGTATCACCGTCAGTGACAGTGTTCTCAGTGTCATCAACTATATTGACAGAGGTATTCTCTGCATTTGTGACAAGAATAGCAGGAGCACTCCTGCCTGTGATATTTACTCCGTTAAGGAAAATCTTTACAGTTTCGGGATCGGCAGTCTCGTCGGGAATATTGACGTTTATCTGACCGTCGTCAAGAGTTCCGTCGATGTAGAACTCGCCCGAATGTGTGATAGTAACGGTCGTACCGTAAACTGTTGCATTTTCACCTTCAACCTCGATAGATGTGTTCCTGAGGTGTATCTTTGTTGCGTCAGCAACAGGCTGCTGTGGATCATCGGTCCTGCCGCTGCTGAGTTCGCCCTTGCCAAGAAGGTACATCTGGATAGCAAGTGCGTCATTGTTGGAAACACCGTCGTTTGCGCCGTTGCAGTCAGCATTTTTCCAACCCTGCTCAGTTATGGCGTTCTTATCAGTGCCGCCTCTGCCGTACTTGTTAGGGTTTGAAAGAGCCTGCATTATCATTACTGCGTCAGACATATCAACTCCGCCATCGCAGTTTGCGTCGCCGACAATTGCAGAGACTTCATTCTCCGCGGCAAAGCTGATGACCGGAAGTGAAGAAGCTGCAAGACATACAGCAGAAAGTCCTGCAAAGATTTTTTTGAAGCCGTGGTTTTTCATAATTATCATTCTCCTTTTTTATATCCCCCAATTGAATATAATGCACCTCATGTGCTTTTTTTCTACATTTTCATTATACATTGCAAAACTGAATTGGCGCTGAAAAACATTGTGAATGATATAAATACAACGTTATCATCTTGTGAAATATAAGTGAAAGCTTTTTATGGCTCCATAAAAATAAAAACTGACAGCATGAGCAAAGAAATACTCCTTCAAATATTATGTTCGATTTTTCACTTTAACTGCTAATTATTATAATATAAAGCAAAAAACGCCCAGTCACATATGTTTTTATAGCAAGAATGTACTTGATATCGTTCTGTAAAATGCTATAGAATATGCATAGACAGATATATTATTAATTTATGGGGGACTACTAAAATTCGTTCTTAATAAAATGCTGCAATGAGTTTTGCAGACAAAAACAAAGGAGTGATTTTAGTGAAAACGTCCAAAATCAAAAAGATCATCAGCGGCACCGTTTCAGCGTTGATGGTCGCATCAAGCATCCCGTTTGTCGCTTCTGCAGCCGATCAGCAGACACGCGGAAATGTCGGCGGATACGACTATGAGATGTGGAACCAGAACGGTCAGGGGCAGGCTTCAATGAACCCCGGTGCAGGATCATTCACCTGTTCATGGAGCAATATTGAAAACTTCCTGGCTCGTATGGGTAAGAATTTCGACAGTCAGAAAAAGAACTACAAGGCTTTCGGAAACATCGTCCTCACTTACGACGTAGAGTACACCCCTCGCGGGAACTCCTATATGTGCGTATACGGCTGGACAAGAAACCCTCTCATGGAGTATTACATCGTTGAAGGCTGGGGCGACTGGAGACCACCCGGAAACGACGGTGAGAGGAAAGGTAACGTTACCCTCAACGGAAATACCTATGAAATTGCCAAAACAATGCGCTACAATCAGCCCTCTCTCGACGGTACATCTACTTTTCCACAGTATTGGAGCATAAGAACTACAAGCGGTTCGGCAAACAATCAGACCAACTACATGAAGGGCACCATTGACGTATCCAAGCACTTCGACGCATGGTCACAGGCAGGACTCGATATGTCAGGTACTCTCTATGAAGTATCCCTTAATATCGAGGGATACAGATCAAACGGTTCAGCAAATGTTAAGAGTGTTACTGTTACCACAAATGCAACTGACGACCAGATGGGTCAGCAGACCGGCGGCGGTCAGGGCGGCGCAGGCGGCTTCGATATGAGTCAGTTTGGCGGTCAAGGCGGCGCAGGCGGCTTCGATATGAGTCAGTTTGGCGGTCAGGGCGGCGCAGGCGGCTTCGATATGAGTCAGTTTGGCGGTCAAGGCGGCGCAGGCGGCTTCGATATG
>NZ_JAFYYT010000037.1 GCF_017549005.1 Ruminococcus sp. | reverse complement strand
GGGCGTTAGTTTTCGTTGGGCGTCCTGTTTGGAAAAATTTAAGCTGGAAGTTTTAGGAAAGGAGTTTGATGAAGAACCCTTTTTCAAAAGGGTTTTCCTCAATAAATTCTCACAAATACTTCTCTATGCGTACCGCACATATGTCGGCTGTTTTAGGGTAAGAATGGGGAGATTACGATATTTCTTCAACTCTGACATTAGAGATGTAAACTGTAGCAGTAGAGCCTCTGTGTCCGAGGTTGAACTCGAGACGGCCGTTGTTATCGTCCTTGTCCTTCATCTCGAAGTCATAGGTGAATGTCTGCTTTTCGGGAGTTACCTTGAGCTTTGTGTCCTTGAGGTAGCGTATCCAGCCTGCTGACGGAGCGGAAACGCATACGATGATGTCTCTCTCCTCGTCGGCATATGCGTCAAATGTCACACGGTACTTCTTGCCCTTTATCATAGGAAGATCGGGCTGTACAAGCTGTACGGAGTAGTCCTCTGTGCCTTCCTTTTCGGAAGTAATCACGATCATATTATCCTTTATCTCAGCCGCGCCTTCTCCGCCGTTGAACAGGAGGAACTTCCAGTTAACATCATCGGTAAGATCCTCAGCTTCTGAGAAATCGCCGTTGAAAATGAAGTTTCCGTCCTCAAGTGCCTTGCGGAATTCCTTTTCGGGCTTCTTGACATTTGTGTCGTACTCGGGTTTCTGATAAACTCTAACGTAGTCAACCTCGAACTCTGCCTTGTCGAAATCTGTTGTAGCGTCGGGATTGCCCGGCCATGTTCCGCCGACTGCAAGGTTGAGCTGAACGAAGAATGGCTGATCGAACGGTGCAGGGTAAGGCTTTTCGTCCTCTCCCTGAACTGCTGTGAACCAGTCGTTTACTGTATTGTAGAGATTTCCGTCGATATACCAGCGGAATTCACCCGGCTCCCACTCAACAGAGTACTCATGGAAGCTGTCAGCGTAGGTCTGACCGGTCAGACCCCATGTGCCCTGCTGTTCACCGTGAGGCTCGCCGTAGTGGAGAGTACCGTAAGCTGTGCTAACATCGTTTCCGAGGACTTCCATGATGTCAATCTCGCCGCACTTAGGCCACTGACCGTAGAAGCTCTCGTCCTTGGGCATCATCCAGATAGCAGGCCATAAGCCCTGTCCCTCGGGTACCTTAGCGCTTACTACTACCTTGCCGTAGGTGAAATCGGTCTTGTTCTGACCTGTTACCTTACCTGATGTGTAGTAGTCCTTGCCGTTCTTTTCGGACTTGATAGCCTTGATGACCAGCTTTCCATCGCGGACGAACACATTGTCCGTGGAAGTTGTATACTCCTGGAGCTCCTCGTTTGTCCAGCCCGGCTCGTGGGGCTCGTAGTTCCACTTTGTCTCGTCGAGAGCGCTGCCGCTGAACTCGTCGTTCCAGAGAAGATTGTAGCCGTCCAGCTCGGGAACGTCCACAGCTTCTGTAATTGCCTCTGTTTTGGCTTCTGTAGGCTTTGTGCTGTCTGTGTCTGTATTGTTGCTGCTGCAACTCACTGAGCAGGCGAGCATTGAAAGAGCAGCAATAACTGATAAAGCTTTCATTTTTTTCATGTTTTTTCTCCTTAAATAATGAGGTTTGTACCTTATGGCATTATTATAACTTTTTATAGTGAAAAATGATAGTAAAATGCAGAGATTTATAGTAAACTGATGATATAACATAAAATGCCGCACTTGAAGGACAGTGCGGCATGAATGCTTGTGAGTTCAAAGCTTAATTCAGCTTTTTCACTTTTTCAGCAGTCCGAGAGCGTATTTTTTTCTGAGTATACGCATAACGCTTTCATTTATGCGCTCCTCTGATATCTCGCCGCTGCGGACAGCCTCGCAGACCTCATTCACAGCCTGTCTGTAGTCAACTGGCATGAGGATAATGTCCATTCCTGCCTTTATTGAGAGCTTTGCTGCTTCGCCAGAGGTATAGACCTTTGAGATAGTGTTCATCTGCTGTGAATCGGTTATGGCAATGCCATCGAAGCCAAGCTCGCCGCGGAGCATTTCGGTAACAGCCTTATAGGAGAGGTCGCAGGGGAGCTCGTCGCCAAGACCTGTTACCGACTGATGACCTACCATTATGAAGTCCACGCCGGCCTTTATGCCCTCGGAGAAGGGGATAAATTCGGTACTGCGGAGCTCGTCCAGCGTTCTGTCTATGATGACTGTTGAATTAGTGTGAGTATTGCCGTTTTCTGCACCAAGTCCGGGAAAATGCTTCAGAGTAGCGCAGACTCCTTCATTCTGGAGCCCCTTTGCCACGTATGAGGACATATTCGCAACTACTTGCGGATCATCGCTGAAAATACGGTTTCCCAGCTCGTTGGAACTGCATATATTTATATCGGCAACAGGCGCGAAATCAACGTTGAAGCCGAGCATTCCGAGGTCTCTTCCGATAGAGCTGCCGATATTGTAGGCAGTATCACTGTTGTTTTCTGTGCCGTAGTATGCCATATCCTTGAATTTGGCGGTGCCGAGCTTCTGGGCGCAGCGAGCCACAAGTCCGCCTTCTTCGTCAACGGCGGTAAAAAGTCCGATGCCGCAGGCTTTTTTTGCGTAGTCCTGAGTTGAAGAAAGCATTTTCTTCGTCTGATCCCGTGATGTAAGGTTCTGGGCGAATAAGATGATACCGCCCACAGGGACTTCCTCTATAGCCTTCTGAGTACCGCCGCCTACCTGAGTCATAGGGGATATACCTGTAAGAGCTTCGGGAGTTACCATGAACATCTGTGCGACTTTCTGCTCTAAGGTCATGCCGTCAAGCACGACCTTTGGCAGGGGATTCTTATTGGTAGTAGTCGTGGTCTCTGCCTGAGTTGTCATGAAAGTGGTTGCTGTCATGGCTGTGGTTGTGGTCTCGGAGGTCGTGGTAGTTGCACTCTCACTGTCGTGATGAGACTGATCATTTTCAGGGGAGCTGTTATCATCAGGCTGCTCATTTTGCTGGGAAACCTGAGCTTCTGTATGCTTCTGCTCATGCTGCTCGTGCCGTGCTTCTGTCCGGGGCTGAGTATGGGCAGTTCCGGCAGCCGGAGCAGAGGTTTTTGCCGCAGTTTCAGAAGTCGTATTTTCTGTTACTGCAGAAGTTGGCTTTGTTTCAGTCTGTGTATATGTAGTTTTCATGTCTGTATGTAAAGGCTCTGTTTTTGTTATCTCTACTGCAGCCGTTTCGGGGCTGCTGATGTCAGTGGAAGAATTTCCGCCGCAGCCTGTGAGCAGCAGGCTGAGAGAGAGCAGAGCCGCAATTGTATTTCTGTGTTTCATTGCTGATTCCTCCTGATGTAGGTTCTACACTCACCGATTGCAGGGAGCAAATCTTTGATTTGCGTATCTGCAAGGACATAAAAATCTTTCATAATATTCGTTTTTACGAATATTATATCATATAATGTATAAAATAGCAACAATAGCGGAGAAAAAGTGCAGTTTTTCTTTATTATGCCGCAACTTGGTGGGGAGCACTGGTTCTGTGCCTGCGGCATACAATTAAACAAACGGCTCGGAAGCTGCTGCTTACGAGCCTAAATGCTATTTTATCACTGCAAATGCCTGTTTTAAAGTACTTGCAGGAACGATTTCGATATCATAGTCCTTAGGGTCAATTGAGGACATGGACTGCTTCGGCACAACGCAGGTCCTGAAGCCCATTCTTTCGGCTTCGCGGATACGCTGGACTATATGGGATACGGAACGTATCTCGCCGCCGAGTCCTATCTCGCCGAATGCGACGAGCTCCTCGTCTATCTGCTTGTCCATTATTCCTGAGTACAGTGCCATTGCAACAGGCAGGTCGCCTGCAGGCTCGTCAAGGCGGAAGCCGCCAACGATATTCAGGTACACGTCGAGACTTCCCATGAATATCCCCAGTCTCTTTTCAAGGACTGCGATAATGATGTTGAGCCTGTTGAAGTCAAAGCCTGTGACCATACGTCTTGGCGCAGAATAGCTTGTTTTTGCTGCAAGAGCCTGCACCTCCGCGAGTATGGGACGGCTTCCTTCCATAACACAGGAAACGCAGGTGCCCGAAACGTTGTGGGGTCTTCCTGCAAGGAGCATCTGCGAAGGATTTGCCACTTCTCTCAGTCCCTTGTCGATCATTTCAAAAACGCCGATCTCGTTTGTGGAGCCGAAACGGTTCTTCACGGCACGGAGTATACGGTAGCTCTGATGACGCTCACCCTCGAAATATAGCACGGCGTCCACAATGTGCTCCATGACCTTTGGGCCTGCTATAGCTCCGTCCTTATTGACATGACCTACTATGATTATCGGTATCTCCAGATTTTTAGCCGTATGCATGAAAAGGTTGGTACATTCCCTAACCTGAGTGATACTTCCGGGACTTGAAGCGATACGCCCGATGCTCATGGTCTGAATAGAGTCGATTATAGCGATATCCGGGGCGCTTGAAGCTATGGTCTGAGAAACAGCTTCTGCGTCTGTAGCTGTAAGGATATACAGGTTTTCGGTGTCAACGCCGAGGCGGTTTGCTCGGAGCTTTATCTGCCTTGCGGATTCTTCTCCGGAAACGTACAGTACGGAGTGGTCTTCTCCGAGAAACTGGCATATCTGCAGAAGTATGGTACTTTTTCCGATACCAGGCTCTCCGCCGAGAAGAACAAGAGAGCCTTTCACAAGTCCTCCGCCGAGTACCCTGTTAAGCTCTCCGATACCTGTGTCATAGCGCACGTCGCTGTCAGCTCCGATATCCTCGAGCTCGAGGATATTGTCGGAAAGGTCGGGAGCAGTTCCCGCAGAAGAAAGTGAGCGCGAACCTGAGGGAGCAGTATCTGCGATATCCTCCTCAAAGCTGTTCCATGCACCGCAGGACGGGCATTTTCCGTTCCATTTGGAACTTTCGTAGCCGCACTGGTTACAGGTGTATATGTATTTTGATTTAGCCATTTTTTACCTCGTCAAGCAAATACGAGCTTGATATTGTCAGATGTGAACAGGTATTTTCTTCCGCATACCATAATGCTGTCCGATGGCTTGAAGCTGCTTGTGCTTTCACTTGAAAGCGACCAGCTTTTGAGCTTTCCAGTCTGGTCGGGGGCATAAAATATGCCGTTCTTTATATCAAGGCGCAGACAGCCGTTTGCATCGCCTGTTGCTGTTATTTCCCTGACTCCGTCGTTATCGAGGTAGTAAACGCTCACAGGCATTTCCTCAAGAGAGCCCGAGGATACGATGACCTCGGGAAGTCCGTTGCCGTCAAGGTCTGCAAGTTCAAATGCGGAATCGGCAGACGAAGCGTTCTGAAGAACGTCGGAAAGCTTTTCCTTGTATTTCTTTTTCTGAGCGTCAGTGAGGACCTCGCTCCAGCTCTCGCTGCAGTGTACTGCGTACTGAATGGAATCGTCGCCGAATGTGTATTTTCTGCCGACTCTGAAGCTGTCCTCGTTCTGATAGGCGTTTATCCTTTCCTCAAACTCGTCAAGGGAAACGCCGTCGCCGTTTATCTCGTAGCGGATAACAGCTCCCGAAGAGGCGCTGTTCATATTTGTATAGTAATCGAAATCCACGCTGTAGAAGCCGTCGGTATAAGTCTGATATTCGCCGACTGTGAACTCCTCGCCTGCGTATTCGTAGCCGATAACGAGTATGGACGGGAAGTAATCGAACTCTCCGAACGAGCCGCAGACAGCGATCTTTGTAAGCTCGGTGCCGATGATGGAATATACCTCGCACATTGCCGAAGCGTCGTCCGAGGGAGAGATTATGAGCTCGGGGATACCGTCATTGGTGACATCGCGGAGATCGAACATAGATGAATCAGAGCAGGCGGCTGACACCTGAAACTGCTCCAGCTTGTTCTGATATTCCTCCTGCCAGTCAAAGACCACGCTTTCGGGCGAAGTTTTAACAGCAAGGGGATCGGGCTGCGAGCCGAGTACATTCTCTGTTTTGGAGCATCCTGTCATTGCTGAGAGCAGAGAAGCTGCCATGATGACATATGCGGATCTGTTTATTTTCAATGTAGTTGCCTCCCAAATATATACATACAAAAATTATACCACTTTTGACAATATATGTCAATTGATATTATTACAGGGGATAAATAGAAAATTATCGGGAAATCACGGGCTTTTTCGTTGAAAAGCGACTGTTACCGCTTATCTGTCCTCAGTTCCCAGTAAAACTTTCTTGCAGCCTGCGGAAAGTCCTGAAAACGCCGTGTTCCGGGTCGTAAAAAGTTCCCTCGCAGTACAGCGACCAGTGCCAGCAGCGGGGAGTTTCAAGGCTGAGGAGGGCAAGGGGAGGGAGGTCGGCTTTTGAATGTGCCTGTTTTCTCTCGTCGGATATCAGGACTCCGTGAGAGCGGAAAACCGACTTCATTTCCTTCAGGTCGGTCTCCCTGTCGTTACCGAGGAGAGAGCATATATATTCGGGAGTTTTTCCCAGTACCATAGCCAGTACAGCCTGTCCGCACTGGAGGTCGGTAGGCTCGTGTATGTAGTCGATATTCATGGTATCACCTCAGAAATATTGTACCATAACACAGAAATGGTGTAAAGCTTTTATTTATGGTAAAATCTCCACCTGTTATTTGTTTTTGGGGTTGAATTTTTGTATAAATTGCGATATAATGTGCATAGGGGATAATTAAAATCTAAGAAAGTTCAATAAATTATAAATAATGCACATAAATATATGCTTTTGAACTTTCAAGAAGGAGGAATTAAAATGAGGGAAAACCTGATCAGGCGAACCGTGGGGATTGCGGCTGCATTATGTATCACAGCACAGTCCGCTGCACAGTTCACACCACAGCCGATGACGGCGAATGCTTTATCAAGCTATGCCAACGCTGTTGTTGAAAACTGCGGCAGCGCAAATGGAAACGCCGTTATCAAGGGCATGAACGCAAGTGTTGAGTTTGACGGCAAGCTCGGTTCAAATGTGCTCGACCTGCACGGCGACAGCTTCGGAAGCGGCTGGCTGCAGCTGCCTGCCGGTATGTTCGGCAAGGGCTGCGAAAACGGCTTCACTTTTTCGCTGAAATTCAGGCTGGACAGCGAAGCAGAAAACTACACAAGGCTTTTCCAGTTCTCGCCGGTTGCTTTCGGCGCAGGAGCGGCTCCGAGCTATTCTTCGCCCGATATTTCTGTAGACCTCAAGGATAAGAAGTCCTACAGGACAAGCATTTTCGCCGGCAAGGGAAGTACGACCGAAAACGACGAGAAGCACAGGGCGATATTCGATCTTCTCACAGCTCCCGACAGCATGGAGTGGCATGAGCTCACAGCGGTATATTCGCCGACTGACGCTCAGTTCTACATGGACGGCAAAAAGCTCTCAACAAGCGGCAGCGATACCCTCTCCGATACAATGAAAAGTCTTTTCGGCGAGGGAGTTCTCCCGTCCTACACATATAATTCCATCGGCCATTCAGTGTATACGGACAGCGATATACGTGCCTGTGTGGACGATATCAGAATGTACGGCTATGCGCTTTCGGCGGCTCAGGCTGCAAAGCTCCCCGACGATGAGCTGTATTATTTCACATTTGAGGAGGACACTGTAAAGGAGGGCGAGGCGCTTCCCGAGGAGGAGACAACTGCCGCTCCTGACGGTACTCCACTCACGGGGCTTCCGTCGCTGGAGACTGTTTCTCCCGATAGATCGCTTTTGATAAAGTTCTGGACTGATCCGCGCGGAAGTTACTACTATTCCGTGTACAAGCAAAGTGCAGGCAGAAGCTCTATGGTCATAGAGCCCTCTAAACTGGGACTTGTCACTACTTCCGAGGACCTTTCATCAGGCTTTTCACAGACAGCTCCGTCAGCTTCCTTTGTAGAGCATGACGAGACCTACAAAATGCCATACGGCAAGCATACGACTATCCGCGACAATTATACCGAGCTCTCATTCCCTCTCAGAAAGGGAAATTCCACGCTGACGGTGTACTTCCGTGCGTATGACGACGGTATCGGCTACAGATATTCCCTTGATCACGGCGCGACTATCAAGGAGGAGACCAGTCAGGTTATGTTCCCTGACAAGAGCAGGTTCTGGGGAAACTGGCCCAACGCCACCTATGAGTGGGACATGGTGGAGCTGCCGAGAGACAGGGCAAACGAGACTAATGCAACATATTCCTGTCCTTATACAGGAGTTATCAACGATAAATACTGGGTCACTGTCACGGAGGCTGGCGTTTTCAACGAGGACGAGCCCTACTGTGCAGGTGCTCTTCAGTTTGTGGGCAACTATCACAGACTGAGATTCAAGGGCGGTGTAAAGGTAAGCTCCATCTCAATGAAAAATGCTTTCCATACTCCGTGGAGAGCTGTAGTAATAGGCGATGACCTTGACGAAATGGCTTCAAGCGACCTGATACTCAACCTCAATCCCCCCTCTGTAATAGAGGACACAAGCTGGATACGCCCGGGAAAGACTGCTTGGTCATGGTGGAGCAGCGGCGGCGATTCACCTGTTGAGTACCATACTCAGAAGGACTATATCGACTTCGCGGCAGACAACGGCTGGGACTTCGTATGTCTCGATTTCGGCTGGGCGCTCTGGGACGACAGTGAAGCAAAGGTCAGGGAGCTCTGCGATTATGCGGCGGCAAAGGGCATAGGCATCTATCTCTGGTACGGCGTAAACAACAAGGGCCACTCGGGCTACAAGGACAGCAGAGGAAATCCTGCATATCCTTATTATTCGCTGCTGGACGAGGCTACTATAGTCCGCGAGTTCGAGCGTATAAGAGGCCTCGGAGTAAGCGGCGTCAAGGTAGACTACTACGAGAGCGATACTCAGGAGACCATGAAGCAGATGAACCTCTGTGCAAGGATAGCTGCGGAAAATCATCTTATGGTGCTCTTCCACGGCTGTACAATACCGCGCGGAGAGAGCAGGACTTACCCGAATATAGTGTCATTTGAGGCTGTAAACGGTACGGAGTATTATAAATGGTTTGATGCTCCCGCACTTGCAAACCGCGTATCCTACACATTCACACGAAATGTAGTGGGTTCGGCAGACTTTACTCCTACGGGAATACCGATATACGGCATAAAGGCAACGGCAGGCTTTGCACTTGCGGACGTTGTTACCATAGAGTCGGGTATACAGCATTTTGCACATTCGGTATACACCTATCAGGGCAACAAGGCTCTGCCTTTCCTCAATGACGTGCCTGTTGCATGGGACGATATGAAAGTGCTTGACGGCTATCCCATGCAGTTCAACGTGACCGCAAGAAGAAGCGGCGGCAGCTGGTACGTCGGAGCTTCAACACTTTCTGCAAGAAACGTGACCGTTGATCTCTCAAAGCTGATTGACGACGACGGAGTATATACGGCTTATATCTTCGGCGATAATAAGGACGGCAACGAAATAGAGGTAACTGTATTGGAAAATCTTACAAAGGACAGTTCCATAAAACGCGATCTCCTTGCAAACGGCGGTTTCGCAATGAAGATAACAAAGAGCGGTATGAGACTTACAACTCCTTACAGCAACTTCAAGTTCTATGAAGCTGAAAATGCAAAGATATCGGGCAATGCAAGGATAACCTCAGGTAAGGACGGCAAGTACAGCTCAGGCAGCGCATATGTAGGATATATCGGCGGCGGTGCAGACAATGCCGTAACTTTCGAGAATGTGAACGTGGACAAGGCAGGGGAGTATACTCTCCGTATCTACTATGTTTCGGGCGAGAGGAGGAACCTGAGCGTTGACGTGAACGGCTCAAAGGCTGCGGACCTCAGCGGACTCTACGCTAACAGGAACGACTGGTCGGGTATTGCAGCAGCCGATACAAAGGTAACTTTCAAGGCAGGAAATAATACTGTCAAGCTTTACAACGCAGGCGGAAACGGTCCGTCCATTGACCGTATCGCCGTTGCTATCCCTTATGAGGACGTTACAGGCGATGTAAACCTGGACGGAGAGTTCAGCGTTGCAGACCTTGTGCTCATGCAGAAATATCTCCTCGGTGCAGAGAACTTCAACAAGAAGCAGTTTGCGGCGGCTGATCTTAACAGCGACGGAAATGCCGATATTTATGATATGATCCGTTTCCGTAAGATGATACTTGAGAAGAGCTGAGAACAAATAATAAGTTTGGGGCGCACAATTGTGCGCCCTGCTTTTTGTCAGAAAAAATTTAGTTTAACCTATTGACATTAAGCACAATATGTGATAGAATAATCAGGTGAATTTTTATGGCAAAGTGGATTGACAAATATGCTGATATGCGGCTATAACTTCAACGGCACAGCTCAGCACAGCGTAAACTGTGTGATTTTGTCATACCCGTTTTCTATACGCTTATAAGCACAAGGGAAGCATATTCCTTTGTGCTTTTTATTTTTATTATTCAAAGAGGAGAGATCTTATGAAAAAAATGATTTCAATGCTTGCGGTTTTAGCGCTTCTCGGCTGTGTTAGCTGCGGCAATAACGCTGAAAACAGCCCGTCTTCGCCGTCAGGCAAGACTGAGAGCACTACTGTAGAAAGCACAACCGCCGAAAGCAAGGCTGGCGAGGAAAAAACAGAGGAAAAGACCGAGTCTGACAGCATGGAAGAGGAAAAAGCGACAGAAGCAAAAGCTGATTCTGCTGACAGTGAGAATTATTTTGACTGGTTCGGGTTAAATATATATCGTCCTGCTGAATATACGATTGATAGAAGTGCAGGATTTCCACAGTGTGCGTTACTTTCAGAAGAAGATCTTGATCCTATGACAGCGCAAGGGGCTATGGATTATTTCTATGGACGTCCGATTAAAAAAGACATTCTTGCTGCTGAAGACGCATATTTAAGCATAAAAGATAATGAAGTAGAAAGTGAAGAAGCTGTTCAAGTAAATGGCTGTGATTTTATACGACAGGCTGGTGTTTATCATTGTGACAGCTTGAATGGAGAAATTGATTATGCATATGCCGGCTATTTCGGTATAATGGATTTCCCAAAACTTGGAAAACAGCCTGCTGTATTTATCGCATTCTCTCATACAACAGATGATGATATGAAGAAAGAGCTTGCCCGTCTTGTTGATACAGCTGCTGAAAATGCAAAGCCTATAGAATAAAATACGCAAAAACAGAGCCATGACAAATCGTCATGGCTCTGTCTGTTTGATTATGCCTCGGGTTTGAGTGCCTTTACTATGCCCAGCAGGTATTCCTGTATGCGGAGGGCGTCGTTTGAAGTTATACCCTTTACAGATGTGTCAACGTCGCCGTTGAGCTGTCCCTGTTCGGTTATATGCTTCGTGTCCGCACCTTTTATGCCGTACTTGTTTGGATTCGCAAGGCTCTGCATTATGAGCACCGCATCGGACATATCAACTCCGCCGTCGCAGTTCGCGTCGCCGTAGACTGTTTCGTCATCGGGAACGTCCTCGGGAGCGTCCGCAAGATTGTCGAAATCAAGCCAGAGCTGTACGTACTCGCTGTCGGGGCCGTATGTGGGTGAAGCTGTATTCTGCGAGGAAAGCTCCGCTGCTGTGAGCGCCTTGCTGTAAACTCTCATTTCGTAGAAGTTGGCCTGAGAATTTCTTCCTGTTTCGGGGCAGGCACCAAGCGTGAGGTTGTAGCCTGAATGTGCAACGCCTGCTGTTGTGCCTGTTTCCTTTTCAGCAGCCATTTTGCCGTCCAGATATATCCTGAGGACATTGTTCTCAGCGTCGTAGATACCTGCGACCTGATGCTTCTTTCCGATCCAGTCCGAACCGATCGAAGCGCTGACGCTGTGCCATTCTCCGCCTGCGTAGATGAAGAAATAGAGGATAGATGGTTCTGCTCTGAGACCGAAGGAGTAGTCGCCCTTGCTTGCAAACATATTGTACTGCTGCGAGCCTGTGGGAACTACGTTTGCTTCAACAGTAAAGGAATTCTTGCCTTCGAGAGCCGAATCGAGCCTGCTGTTGTGAGGAATGCTCACTGAGCCCGAAATGCAGTTGCCGTCGCTGCTCTGACCGAGCTTAGCTCCGCCTGAAACGGGTATTGTAAGCGCGTTGCTGCTCTTGTCCTGTACAACTGCTCCGTCGGAGCGCATTTTTGCGTAAAGTGTAGTCATATCCTGACCTGTGCTTGCAGAAGCAACAGGCACGATAGTGTATTTCCATGAGTATGGTCTGCCCGATGACAGGCGGTACTTTTCAAGAGTAGCCTGTCCGCAGGTAGCGCTTCCCGTACCCATTGAGCCGTAGTCAACGCTGAGTATGGTCTCGCTTCTCGGTTTGAGCTTGTAGGGGTGGTCTGCATTCTGCAGATCCTCGGGAGTGAAGTGGAGAGCGCTTGCTTCCACAGTTCCCTCAGCTGCTATCATGAGGCTCATGTTCTTCTCTTTGTTCTGAACTGCTATCCACTTCACGTCCGTGAGGTTTCCGCAGTCGTCAGCTTTCATGTAGGGGTAGAACATATCCGAGACTGTGCTTTCCCATACGCCCTTTCTGCCGTTTGTCTTACGGTCGTTGAAGGTCTCGACGGGACCGTTTCCGTACCAGCTGAGCTTCTCGGCGCCCTCGGGGAGCTTCATGAGAGAGCCCACACGGATAAAGTTTCCGAGACCCTTGCCGACTGCGTTGACGTTGAACTCGATATCAACGCTGCCGTCGCAGTGTATTGTGTAAGTGATATCAACGGTCGTGCCGCCTGCGTTCGGGAGCGACAGATGTGAAACTATCATCTGCTCGCCGCCGCCGATGTCCTTGACGTCGATGCCTGTGCACTTAGCTCCCTTCATGGCGTCGCGCCATGCGCCGTCAAATTCGCCTCTTGCACCCCAGCCTGTGTCGTTCTCGACATTGCCGCGCCAGAAGTTGGGAGCAGGTCCCTCGGCGATGAGAGTTTCGCCTTTGTATGAATAGCTCTTTAGGAGACCTGTGGATTTGTCTATGAGGAAGTTGAAGTTCTTGTTTGTAGGCACATAGCCGTCGGGGGTATCCACAACAGTTACGGCGTCGCTTCCTCTGTCGTATTTAGCGGCAGTACCGTTTGAAGCGAGCGCTATCTGTCCGTAAGCAACCTCAGTGCCCTCGGGGAGCAGGTCTGTGCCGTTCTTAACCTTGACGGACATATCAAGGTAGTATTCATCGCCCGAAAGGGTCTTCTTCGGCAGCTCGAAAGGAACTTTCAGAGTGCCCTTTGTGAGCGGTGCAACATCGGCGTTCTCAACAGTTCCGCTCTTTACGGCGATACCGTTTTTAAGAAGCGTCCAAGTAACGTCGAAATCGTTTATATTGAGGAAGTTGTTCTCGTTGTATACGGATACTTCCTGTTTGTCAAGCTGTGAAGCGTCAGCGGAGAACCAGAAGCTCTGATACTGATACTTTACCTCCGCCAGTTCGGGCTGAGGAGTTCTGTCCGGGCTGATAAGTCCGTTTTCGCAGAAGCTGTTGTCGTTTGGCCAGTCGCCCCAGTCGCCGCCGTAGCCGTAGTATTTGCCCTTTGCCTCGTTTTTGTATAGGTTGGTCTTTGCATAGGACTCCGAGTAGTAGTCCCAGCCGCCGTTCGGAACGTTAACGGCTCTTGACTGGTCGACCCAGTCCCAGATGAAGCCGCCAAGCATATTGTCAGCGCTTCTTATGACGTCCCAGTACTCCTTGAGAGCGCCTACGGAGTTGCCCATGGCGTGGTCGTACTCGCACATAACGTAGGGCATTTTTCCTTTGCCTGCGTTGTTGCCTATAACATCGGCGTTGGGGTACATATTGCTTCCCATATCGACGCCCATGCCGAATCCCTGTCCCTCACTGTGCACCGGACGGGTTCCGTCGTTCTTCTTGAAGTACCATATCATATCGCGGAACATTCCGCCTGCGTCACCGGGGTTGCCTGTATAGCCCATTTCGTTTCCGATAGACCATGCAACGATCGACGGATTGTTCCTGAGTCTCTTGTAGGCTGTTTCCGTTCTGTCCATTGCAAGCTCGTAGAACAGAGCCTTTTCATTGTTGTGAGTGCCGTCCTGGAGGGCATGGCACTCCATATTTGTTTCGCCCATAACGTACATACCGTACTTGTTGCAGAGCCAGTAGAGGTATGAATCGTTGCTGTAGTGGGAAGTTCTTATAGCGTTGACGTTGTTCTTTTTCATGAGAGTAACGTCCTCGCGCATAGTCTCCTGAGGGATAGCCTTGCCGTTGAAGGGGTCGGTATCGTGGCGGTTTACGCCTTTGAGGAGGAGTCTCTTTCCGTTAATGGTTATAGGCTGCCAGCTGTTGGTGGTAACTCTGTAGGAGCCGTCTACCTGTGCGGAAGTGAAGCCTATCTCGCGGAAGCCCAGCTGTGTGGAGATTATCTCCTGTACATCGCCCCTGTCGTCCGTGAGTTTAAGCACGAGAGCGTATATATTCGGAGTTTCAGCCGACCAGAGCTTTGGCGACTTCACGTTCGTCTTAATGACAGCTCCGCCGTTTCTTCCGGAAGCGAGCTCGTCAAGCTTCACGGAAGCTCCGCTGAGGATATTGTTTCCTGCCTCGTCGTAAGCCTCTGCAACAACGCTCCAGCCGCTTCTGGAGTTGCCTGAACGGTTGGCTATATCCATGGATATCTCGAGGCTTGCATTTGTGTATGAATCGTCAAGATCGGTGCGGACATTATAGTCCCTGATCTGCATATCGGGGGCGCTTACGAGGAAAACGTCGCGGAAGATGCCGCCGTCGTAGATCATATCCTGATCCTCGAACCATGTTCCGTCGCAGAATTTGTGGACTTCCACAGCAAGAGTGTTCTCGCCGTCAACGAGATAGTCCGTAACGTCAAAGCGGTGAGGGCTGAAAGTGTCCTCGCTGTAGCCGACAGCCTGTCCGTTGACATAGACATAGTAAGCCGACTCAACGCCGTCAAATTCGAGATAAGTACGTCTGCCCGACTGGCGTATCCCGCTGTCAACCGTGAACTTCTTGCGGTAAAGTCCAACAGGATTGTAGTTTGTGGGAGCCTGGGGCACAGGTACGTTGCCGTCGTACTTAGCCTGCCAGGGCTCGCCTATATTGGTGTAAATCGAAAAATCAAATCCGAGAGAAGGCCAGCTTTTCGGGAGCTGAACCGTTTTCCAGCCATGCTCCGCAGAGGGCTGATAGTCAGCCTTGAAGCAGCCTGCATTGATATGTGACTGAGCCTGCTGAGCGTTCTGAACGACTACAAGATCCCAGTCCTGATCCTTGCCTGTGAGCATCTGCAGATAGTCAGACTGCTCGCGGGCATTGTAGTCCCATACAGCGTTTACTGCGGCTTCTGTGCTCTGATAGGGGACAGGATTGCATGAAGCTGCCTCGCGGTTTACTGCGAAAACGTCCTCTGCGCCGTTTTTTCCTGTCCACTCACTGCCGGTAAATGAAACATTTGCTGCACTTACAGTTGCAGGAAATAATGTCCCTGCGGACATTGCTGCTGTCATTATGGCAACAGCTGCTGAAACGATACGTTTCATAAGTAATTCCTCCTTTGAATTTTAATTCCCCTGACGGAACCGAGTTCCGCTCATTTAATTATTTATTGTGTATGGCAGACTGTTTGTTAATAGATATTGTTAGATATCTACATGATTATTGCGCACAACGCCTGTCATTATGTTTAATATACCATAATTATGAGTTTTTTGCAACTGTTTTTTGGAAGAAAATAAGAAAATGAACATTATAATAATATTTCTATACGTAATTTTACCAAAAAACCCCCTTTTCATGTCATGAAAAGGGGGAGTTAAAGTGTTAGTTAACCTTACATCAGCAGTCTGAATATCAGAAGACGCAGACGTAAGGTTTTGGGGTGGATGTTAAGATTTGGGTGGTTTATTAAACATACGGCGTTCGCAGTTGCTTATTATACCACAAACGCCCAGCCGCTTCCGAACACCGAATAGTTGTTTACACTTTTTGCAGCGGAGCAGCTACTTTGTTTTGTGATCCCTGATATAGTCACGGTATGCTTCTCGCCAGTTACGGAACCTTTTTCTGTAATAATTAAATCTGTCTTTTCCGTACTTGTCGGCATTGTAATGGGACGTATCGAACCATTTGCGTCGGAATTCCTCCCGTGTGTACTTCGTTTCGGTCCATGCATAATCGCTTATATCCCAGGAGCAGTAAAATTTTCGGTACTGTTTTCCGTTCGGAACGTCAGCAGCTCGGCGAACTGCCGCAGATGCCTTTTTTTTACAGAATTTGTTGTTCGGATCTTTTATGTGGACAACAGGACTTTTCCTGTGCTTATAGCTTCTGCTCATAATAGACCTCCATGTAACTCAGCAGATCGGCTTATCACACCTGATCGTTCTCGATTATGTTTTTGATATCCTGCATACGTATATCCCATTCTGCGCTCTGGTCGGCGCACTTTTTCAGGTCGTCGGTGAGCATATCCAGCTTGTTCTGCGGCAGGTCCTTCTTGTAGCGGAGCTTATGCTCCAGGCTTGCCCAGAAGTCCATAGCGATAGTTCGGAGCTGCACCTCGGCTCTGACAAGTCTTTTTTCATTTTCAAGGAAGATAGGCACTTCCACGATAAGGTGGAGGCTCCTGTAGCCGTTGGGCTTGGGATTTTTTATGTAGTCCTTCTTCTCGATGAGAAAGATATCGTCCTGACTGAGAAAGCAGTCCGCAAGGTGATAAATGTCCTGCACAAAGGAGCATACGACTCTTATTCCTGCGATATCGGATACGTTTTTTTCTATGCTGTCAAGAGTACGCGGTATATTCTTGTCGATCATCTTGCGGAAAATACTGCCGTAGCTCTTTATCCTTGACTGTATGAACTCAATGGGATTGCTTTCGCCGTTTATGGAAAACTGCTGGTTGAGCACCCGGAATTTGGTCTCGATCTCCATAATGGCACATTTGTAGTAGGTGAAAAACTCCTTCAGAGGTATCATGTTGTTTTCCACAGCCTGCAGGAACTCTGTCTCGGACATATCCGATTCGGCTATCTCATGAAGCGTCATAATGGCGTTTTTGTTCTTGTCCATGTTATTTCCTCACATATGGTTTTATGAATACATTATAGCATTAAAGTGCGGAAAGGTCAATCGTTTTAATGCGAAATGCATTTGACACTGCAACAGCGGTATGATATACTTATTTTAACTAATAAAAAAGGAGCGTCAGTCATGGCTTTGGATTTCAAAAAAGAGTACAGGGAGTTCTATATGCCGAAGAATAAACCTGAGATAATAACGATTCCGTCTATGCATTTTATAGCAGTACGCGGAAAGGGCGACCCGAATGAAGAGGGCGGCGAGTACAAAAAGGCTCTCGAAGTCCTTTATGCGGTTGCCTATACAATAAAAATGAGCAAGATGACCGACCACCGGATTGACGGGTATTTTGACTTCGTTGTACCGCCCCTCGAGGGCTTGTGGAAACAGGAGGGCATTGTAGGTATTGACTACAGCCGCAAGTCCGACCTTGAGTGGACGGCTATGATAAGGCTTCCTGATTTTGTTACAAAAGCCGAATTCGACTGGGCTGTGGAGCAGGCTGCCACGAAGAAAAAGCTGGACTGCTCAAAGGCGGAGTTCATGACATATGAGGAGGGAGCCTGTGTGCAGTGTATGCACATCGGCTCGTATGACGACGAGCCTGCAACAGTGGCGCTTATGGACGGCTTTGCCGGGAGCATGGGCTATGTTACGGACATTTCCGACAGCCGCCCTCACCATGAGATATACCTCTCTGACCCGAGAAAAACTGCTCCCGAAAAGCTGAAAACCGTTATACGCCACCCTGTTAAAAAGAGGTGATGAAAATGAAACAGTACATAGTTGACGCCTTTACCGATAAGCTTTTCAGCGGCAATCCTGCGGCGGTCTGCGTTTCGGACAGTTTTCCGGGGGATAAGCTCATGCAGAGCATTGCTGCGGAGAATAATCTCTCCGAGACTGCTTTTTTAGTCAAGGAGGACAGCGGTTATCGTCTGAGGTGGTTTGCACCGAAAGGCGAGGTGGACTTCTGCGGTCATGCAACTCTTGGAGCGGCGTTCGTGCTGTTCAGTTTCTATGAGCAGAACAGCGACAGTATAGTTTTTGAAACGGCAAAGGGCAGATTTGCAGTGAAGCGCAGGGGTGACCTTATAGAGATGGACTTTCCTGCCTATAGACCTGAACACTATGAGATAACAGATGAAATGATAAACGCTCTCGGAGCAATACCGCTTGCGGCTTACCGTGACAGGGATATCATGTTCGTGTTTCGGGACGAGGATGAGATCAGGCATATGAATCCTGACCTGGAACAGCTTTCCCGGCTTGAATGTGCCTGTGTGGCGGTAACTGCAAAGGGGAGAGAATATGACTGCGTATCAAGGGTATTTGCCCCGAGATACGGTATACCTGAGGATCCCGTCACAGGTTCGGCGCATTGCATGATAGCACCATACTGGAGCAAGCGTCTGAACAAGGAAACAATAACCGCGTATCAGGCTTCTGAGCGCACAGGATCGCTGCAATGCGAGATATGCGGCGACAGAGTAAAGATATCAGGCAGAGCAGTGCTTTTTTCAGTTTCAGATATAATAGTGCACAAATAAGCAGACTGATTTTTGTGAGTTCCTACAAAGATGAAAAAGCCTATTGACTCTCACGTTACGTCATGGTCTATACTGAAATCACACGAGAGGAGTTGATAACATGATGACGGTCAAGCAGGTCAGCGAGCTGACGGGAGTGAGTATACGCACTCTCCGATATTACGACGAGATCGGACTTCTGCCACCTGCGTCGCATACCGGAGGCGGATACAGGCTGTATGACGATACGGATCTGGAAAGGCTCCAGCAGATATTGCTGTTTCGCGAACTGGAGTTTCCGCTCAAGGACATTCAACGCATTGTGAGCAGTCACGATTTCGACCGTAAAAAGGCTCTGGAGCAGCAGATTGAGCTTCTTGAACTTAAAAAGGAGCACCTTGAGAACCTCATCAGCTTCGCTCGCGGAATAAAATTAATAGGAGTGAGAGCAGTGGATTTTTCTGCATTTGACACATCAAAAATTGATGAATACACAAAAAGGGCCAAGGAGAAGTGGGGGGATACTTCCGCTTATAAAGAGTTTGAGTCCAGAAAGCGCTCCGAGAGCGAAAACGAAAAGCTCATGGAGGAATTTATGAAGCTTTTTGCAGAGTTCGGCGAGCTGAAAAACGGCAGTCCCGAAAGCGATGAAGCGCAGGCTATGGTGAAGAAACTGAAAGGTTTCATAACCGAGCATTTTTACACCTGCACTGATGAGATACTCAGTGGTCTCGGCAAAATGTACGCCGCAGACAGCGAGTTCAGGGAGCATATCAACAGTGTTGGCGGCAGCGGCGCGGCTGAATTTGCAGCGGCGGCTATCGAAGCTTACTGCGGCAAATAAATACTATATCAGGCAAAAAGCCGCTCAGAACTGTATGTCACAGTTCTGAGCGGCTGTGTTTTTTAATCCTTTGCCATAGGGTCGAGACTTGTGAATTTATGGAGCAGATACTCCTGTATCCTGAGAGCGTCGTTTGAAGTGATGCCCTTGCTGCTGATATCAACGTCGCCGTTTGCTATGCCCTGATTGGTTATGTGTTTGTCGCTGGAGCCGTTTACTCCGTATTTATCAGGATTTGCAAGGCTCTGCATTATGAGGACTGCGTCTGACATATCTATTCCGCCGTCGCAGTTTGCATCGCCCCATGTGATAACTGTTACACCGCCGTTTGTGGTAGTTGTTGTTATGGGGGCTGTAGTTGTTGTAGTGGTTGTGGTGGTAGTAGTTTCGGTCGTTGTGGTAGTAGTTGTTGTAGTTGTTGTTGATGTTGTTGTAACGATCTCGGGAGCCTTTACGAAAACGGAATAATTGATAACGTTTCCTGTCATGCCGTTGGTTCCGAGAACTACCTTCTGACCTGCCTCAAAGGACTTCTTATAAGCTACGAAGTTTACCTCGTTGCTTGACTTTGCTGTAAGGTCCGTTCTTGTGTAGCTGCTTAGCCATGAGGGAACAGAATTTGCCTCCTCCTCACGGGTGTCAACTAGGACGTATACCTCTGTCTTGTCGGAAGTTGTGAACTCTGCAAGGTCGCTGTCCGTATTCTTGGAGTTGCAGGCAGTCATTATGTACTCGCAGTTTTCAAGCTCTGAGGGAAGAGATGTGTATGTAAAGTCTCTGTCGCCGTAGATAAGACCACCTGTGCTGTTGGAATCCATGAGCTTCCAGTAGCCCGAATTAGCGTAGTCCCTGACTATAAGGTTCTTGACGAGCTTTCCGTTTACAGGCTCGGGAGGAGTATTGTTCAGCTTTACATTCGGTCTTGCAGGGAGCTGAGCCTCTGTGCCCAGGTAGAAGCTCGGGTGAGGTGGCTGATTGTAGCTTGACTGCTGACAGCCGCACTGCATACGGTACTGCATATCGTGCATGAGAGTCGTCAGCCTGTACTTTGTCTCGGTATTTGTGCACCATACGCGGAGCTTGGAGTTATCCTCAGTTCTGAGAACGAGCTCCTCGCGCCAGTCGCCGAAGAGGTCGGCTGTAAGACAGGGAACTGCCTTTGTGCCGTTATTTGAAGCACAGCCTGTTGCTGTGAAAATTGTCGGATAATTGTTTATTGCCGCACCGTCTGTAATAGTGATATCGTCAAGAAGCTCGCGCTCCAGGTCGCCGTCCCAGTAGATAAGGAAGTTTGTAGCAGGCCATTTATTGCCTATCTGCGTGCCTGAAACGTCATATACCGCATTGGCGGGTCTTGAGCCCCAGAACTCTGCACCGCTGTTGCCGGCAACGATATTGTCCGCGCAGCAGCGGCCTGTATCCTTATCGCCGTCATAGTGCCAGATTATCTGACCGTTTTTACCGTCAACAAGTGAGATACCGTAGTTTCCGCTCTCGTGACAGAGGAACACCTCTATTCCCTCGCGGTTCGGGTCGAGGTCGCCGACGTGCATAGCGTCGCCGTGACCCTTCTTTGTGGACCAGAGAAGCTTTCCGTTATCGTCGATAACGCAGGCGCCCATGCAGACCTCCTGTCTGCCGTCGTTGTCGAAATCTGCGACCATTACGTTGTGGTTTCCGTTGCCGTAGCCCGGATCACTCGAGTTGAAGCCCGTATCGTATACCCACTTCTTTACAAGCTTCTTGTTCTGAACGTCCACAGCCGACATTGTAAGCCTTGTATAGTATCCTCTGCCGTAGACAACAGATGGATGAACTCCGTCGAGATATGCGATAGCGCAGTTGTAGCGCTCGCAGCGGTTTCCGTAGTTGTCGCCCCATGTGCTCTTGGCGGTATTGCTCGTAGCGTCACCGCGGGAAACGGGGAAGTCGATAGTATCGAGAGCCGCACCTGTTGCACCGTCGAAAAGGGTCATGTACTCGGGACCCTGCAATACGGTTCCTGCGCTGTCAAGATAGTTGGCATTGCCGTTGCCTATGACCTGTCCTCTGCCGTCAACAGTTCCGTCGCAGGTCTTAGTGATAAGCTCAGCCTTTCCGTCGCAGTCGAAGTCGGCAACTGCCATCTGCGTGTAGTGCTGACCTGCGCGGATATTCCTGCCCATGTCTATACGCCACAGCTTCTTGCCGAAAAGGGTGTAGCAGTCAATGTAAACATTTCCCGTAAAACCTTGTATTCCCTTATCGGGATTGTGAGTCTGAGAGTTATCCTTGGAATTTGAAGGATCCCACTTAACGAATATCTCATACTGTCCGTCGCCGTCAACATCGCCTGCGCAGCAGTCATTGGGCGAGTAGGTGTAAGCTTCTCCGTTGATAGTGCCTCCTCTCGGCACATCGAGAGGTATATCGAAGTAATTCGAGCCGGATGTGAAGCGGCAGTCCTCGGAAGAAACGACATTTCCGTTCACAAGAGTGTCAACGCGGTACTTTGAGCTTGAATTGCCGCTTGCGTCCCAGTAGTTGGTGGCTTCGCCTGCCTTGCTTGTGTAGATGAGCTGGTCGTCGCGGAAGAGCTGGAATTCGGCGTCGTCCTTGTCGTTGGCATTGAATCGCCAGCTGATGAACATTCCGTTGCCCGATTTGATAGCATAGATTCCGCGGTCGAGGTATTCCATTATGGCGGAGCCGTTGCCGCCGACTCCGTAGGCAGCGTCAGCAATGAGAGAAGTTCCCATGCTAAGACTTGAGCTTGCGGCAACTGCGAGAGAGGCAGCAGCAGCCGCTATTTTTTTCAGTTTCAGGTTCATTGTAATTCCCCCAGTCAATTTTTTTATTTTTTCACGATCTCAGGACTGCGGTCCTCGTCCATTATATTATACACGCTTATTCATAATTTTGCAATGATTTATTGTATCGTTTTTACACTTTTTTGTCCACAACGGCTTTGCTTATGTAAAATAATGCAGTAAAATTTAATGATATATGACATAATATGTCATACCAAAAGCAGGATCGCTTCGTAAAACGCAGTTCCATTCCTTGACAATGAGGAGGAAAAGTGATATCATATACTATATTTTTTATTTTGAAAGGAGCTATGAAAATGGATATCGTAAATAAGGATATCGACGGCGGAAAAGCTTTCGATTGGGGCAGAACTTCCGCAAACTATGCTAAGTACAGAGACATTTACCCACAGGAGTTCTATGAAGCTCTCGTTAAGCGCGGACTCTGCGTCAGGGGGCAGTCCGTACTTGACCTCGGAACAGGAACGGGAGTTATCCCGCGTAACATGTACAGATTTGGAGCCAAGTGGACAGGAAGCGATATTTCCGTTAATCAGATAGAACAGGCAAAGCTCCTTGCGGAACAGGGCGGCATGGACATTGACTTCATTGCTTCGCCTGCGGAGGATATAGATTTTCCGAGCGGAACCTTTGACGTTATCACTGCCTGTCAGTGCTTCTGGTACTTCGACTGCAGGAAGCTTGTACCGAAGCTCTGTGATTTGCTTAAAAACGACGGAAGTCTTGTTATAATGCAGATGGCATGGCTGCCTTTTGAAGATAAAATAGCAGGAAAGAGCGAGGAGCTCGTACTGAAATACAATCCCACATGGACGGGCGGCGGCTGGACAAGAAGGCCTGTATTCATTGATAACGAGGTGCTGAAAAGGTTCAGGATAGCAGAGCGTGTGGAGTCCGACGTGAATGTGCACTTCACCCGTGAGAGCTGGAACGGCAGAATGAAAGCCTGCCGCGGAGTTGAGGCTTCACTGAGCAAAGAGGAGACCGAGGCGTGGGAGCGCGAGCATATGGCAATGCTGAACAGCATTGCTCCCGAGGAGTTCGATGTGCTGCACTATGCGGCAATTGCCATACTTAAAAAGATATAGCCCTCAGGCCGTCATACAATGTTCAGCTTCGGGGCGATGCGGCGTCGTCCTCTGCAAGCTAACGGATTAAAAAATCCCCCGAGCAAAATTGAACGCTTGGGGGATTTTTTTCAGTTTTATTCTATTTCAGGTAGGGCTTCAGATACTGTCCCGTATATGAAGCCTTGCAATTTGCCACTTCTTCGGGAGTACCCTGTGCGACTACAGTTCCGCCGCCGTCGCCGCCCTCGGGTCCAAGGTCGATGATGTGGTCCGCAACCTTTATCACGTTGAGGTTGTGCTCGATGACAAGTACCGTATTTCCCTGGTCTGTAAGCTGCTGCAAAACGTCAATCAGTTTGTGGACGTCGGCTGTGTGAAGTCCCGTGGTAGGCTCGTCAAGGATATAGATAGTGCTTCCCGTCGAGCGCTTTGAGAGCTCAGTGGAGAGCTTCACGCGCTGAGCCTCGCCGCCCGAAAGGGTAGTGGCAGGCTGACCGATCTTTATATAGCCGAGGCCGACTTCCTGCAGGGTCTTCAGTTTCCTTGCGATCTTGGGGATATGCTCGAAAAACTCCACGCCCTCGTCAACCGTCATTTCCAGCACGTCGTATATTGACTTTCCCTTGTAGTGTATCTCAAGGGTCTCGCGGTTGTAGCGCTTGCCCTTGCAGACCTCGCAGGGAACGTATATATCGGGCAAAAAGTGCATTTCTATCTTGATTATTCCGTCGCCCTCGCAGGCTTCGCAGCGTCCGCCCTTGACATTGAAGGAAAAACGTCCGCTTGTGTAGCCGTGAGCCTTTGCGTCGGGAGTTTTTGAGAAAAGGTCGCGGATATCGCTGAAAACTC
Source organism: Ruminococcus sp. (assembly GCF_017549005.1). Classification (GTDB taxonomy): domain Bacteria; phylum Bacillota; class Clostridia; order Oscillospirales; family Ruminococcaceae; genus Ruminococcus. Next base: position 154,126 of record NZ_JAFYYT010000037.1, on the reverse strand, counting down.
CCGTATAAGTCGCAGGATTTGAACGCGGGGTCCTGCCGATAGGGGACTGGTCTATACAAATGACCTTGTCAAGGTTCTCAACGCCTTCCATTGAAGCAAATTCGCCGCACTTGGTCTTTGCGCGGTTGAGCTTTGAGGCAAGGTGCTTGTAGATTATCTCGTTTACGAGAGATGACTTGCCCGAGCCCGAAACGCCTGTAATACACACGAGCTCGCCGAGAGGTATCTGTACGTCGATATTTCGGAGATTATGCTCGCAGGCTCCGCGTACTGTCAGGAACTTTCCGTTTCCGCTCCTGCGCTTTTTCGGTATCTCGATCTTTTTTTTGCCGCTGAGGTACTGTCCGGTTATGGAAGTCCTGCATTTGAGGAGTTTGTCCACGGTTCCTGCGAAGACCACCTCGCCGCCGTGAATCCCGGCGCCCGGACCGATATCGACAATATAGTCGGCGGCAAGCATCGTATCGTCGTCGTGCTCGACTACTATAAGGGTGTTGCCCAGGTCGCGCAGGCGTTTCAGCGTTGCTATGAGCTTGTCGTTGTCGCGCTGATGAAGTCCTATACTTGGTTCGTCGAGAATATAGAGAACTCCCACGAGTGATGAGCCTATCTGAGTTGCAAGCCTTATGCGCTGGCTCTCACCGCCAGAGAGAGTACCCGAGGCTCTCGAAAGTGTGAGATAGTCGAGACCCACGCTGCTGAGAAAGCCGAGGCGCTCCTTTATTTCCTTGATAATGCGCTCTCCCACGAAGGAATCATGCTCTGAGAGCTTCAGTCCGCCGAAGAAATTCAGGCACTCCTTTACGGAGAGGTCGGTTATCTCGCTGATGTTCTTTCCGCCAACAGTAACGGCAAGGTACTCGTCACGGAGACGTTTGCCTTTACATACGGGGCAGTTCACCTCGCTCATGTACTCCTCTATCTCGTTGCGTGAGTATTCGCTGGAGGTCTCCTTATAGCGGCGTTCGAGGTTGTTTATAACGCCCTCAAAAGGTGAGCGGTAGCTACCGCCGCCAAGTGAGGCAGGACGATTGAGGTCGAGAGCTTCATCGCCCGTACCGTAGAGGAACAGGTCGAGTTGTTCCTTTTTCAGCTGCTTTACGGGAACATCTATGGGAACTCCGTATTTTTTCGAGATAGCGCGGTAATACATGGTAGCTATGGAAGTTTCGTCAAGGCTGTTCCAGCCCGAAGCGCTGATAGCTCCGTCTTCAATGGAGATGTCGGGGTCAGGGATTACGAGTTCGGGGTCGATATGTCTGAAAACACCGAGACCCGTACATTTCGGGCAGGCTCCCATGGGATTGTTGAATGAGAACATGACCGGTTCGAGCTCGCCGATACTGATATTGTGTTCGGGGCAGGCGTAGTTCTGCGAAAAAAGTATCTCCTCGCCGCCGATAACGTCAGCAATGGCAAGTCCGCCCGAAAGGCTGAATACAGTTTCGAGGCTGTCGGTGATACGTGACTCTATGCCCTCCTTGATGACGATACGGTCAACTATTATCTCTATGTTGTGTTTCTTGTTCTTGTCGAGCTTTATCTCCTCAGTGAGCTCATACATTATGCCGTCGATACGTGCTCGTACAAAGCCTGATTTCTTTGCGCTCTCGAGCTCCTTTGCATACTGTCCCTTGCGGTTTCTTACGATAGGCGCAAGGAGCTGCAGCTTCGTACCGGCAGGCAGAGCCATGAGAGTATCCACCATCTGGTCGATAGTCTGCTGTGATATCTCCCTTCCGCAGACGGGACAGTGAGGAATACCTATCCTTGCGTAGAGAAGACGGAGATAGTCGTATATCTCGGTGACTGTTCCCACTGTTGAGCGCGGATTTTTCGACGTTGTCTTCTGGTCAATGGAAATAGCGGGGGAAAGTCCTTCAATGCTGTCAACGTCGGGCTTTTCCATCTGTCCGAGGAACATTCTCGCATAGGAGGAAAGGCTTTCCACATAACGGCGCTGACCGTCAGCATATATTGTGTCGAAGGCAAGGGAGGACTTGCCCGAGCCCGAAAGTCCCGTCATGACTATCAGGCGGTCACGTGGGAGTTCAAGGTCTATATTTTTAAGGTTGTTTGCTCTTGCACCCTTAATGATGATCTTATCGGTCATAAAATCTCCTTTTCGGTGATAAAAGATTGCTTTCTGAGACTGCTGCCTGCAAGTTGGCAGGCGGCGCATACAAATATATTATATCACGATAAGTCTGCAATTGCAAGCATTGACATCTCCCATTTTTTGCTTTATAATACCATTTATGAAGGAGATGAACGGAATGGATATAAGAAAGGCAGATATTTCGGAGCTCGGGCTTGTAAAGGACATAGCCCACAGAACGATAAAGGCGGTATATCCCCATTATTATCCTGCGGGAGCTGTGGATTTCTTTCTCGCTCATCACTCCGACGAGCATATAAGAAAGGACATTGAGGAGGGAAACGCTTTTCTGCTGACTGATGACAAGGGAAACGCGGCAGGTACGGTAACAGTAAACGGCTGTGAGATAAACAGACTTTTCGTACTTCCCGAATATCAGGGAAATGGTTTCGGCGGCAGGCTCATTGCCTTTGCCGAGGAGCTTGCCGCGCAAAAATACGGCTTTGCGGAGCTCAGCTCCTCTCTTCCTGCAAAGGAAATCTACCTCAGGAAGGGCTACAAGGAAGTCGGATTTCATAAGATACTCACTGAAAACGGCGATTATCTCTGCTATGACTATATGAAAAAGGAGCTTCTGAAATGAATATCCTTGTTGTGGGCGGTACCCGTTTTTTCGGCATACCGATGACAGAAAAGCTGATTGCCGACGGTCATGATGTGACAATAGCAACAAGGGGAAGGACTCCTGACAGCTTCGGCGGCAGAGTCAGAAGGCTGTGCCTTGACAGGAGCGATGAAGCGAGTATCGCGGCTGCGCTTGACGGCAGGCGCTTTGACGCTGTCATCGACAAGATAGCATACTCGTCAAACGATGTGAAAAGGCTGCTTGACCATGTGGAGTGCGGGAAATACATACTTATGTCGACTTCCTCCGTGTATGCGGATATCGGCAGGGCAACGCCCGAAAGCAGCTTTGTCCCCGCAGAACACAGGCTCATATGGTGCGAAAGGGCTGACTTTGATTACGCCGAAGCAAAGAGACAGGCAGAGTGCGCTCTTGTGCAGCGCTATCCGGAACAGAAATACGCAGCTGTACGCTGTCCCGTGGTCATAGGCAGTCATGACTATACCGGCAGACTCAGGTTTTATGCGGAAAAGATACTTGCAGGGGAGCCGATGCATATAGATGATATGGACTCGCGCATAAGCTTCATTCATGAGCGTGAAGCAGGAGAGTTCCTTGCATATGCTGCTGAAAATGAAATTTTCGGAGCTGTAAACGGCTGCTGCCGCGGAGATATCTCTGTAAGGGAGATAATTGGCTTTATAGAGCAGAAAACAGGAAGAAAAGCCCTGCTTTCGGACAGCGGTGAAGCTGCTCCGTATAACGGATATCCGTCCTTTGCGACTCTTGACACCTCAAAAGCGGAGGCTTCGGGTTTTATGTTCGGCGATTTGGAAAAGGCAGTGCATGAAACGCTTGACGGTTACCTTATCGGATATTGAAAAAAGCGCCGATACATTTGTATCGGCGCTGATATTATTCCTTATTGTCAGTCGATTTTTGTGAATCGCCTGGCGTCACCTGCTTTCCCGATGAACATGGACTTTGGTCTTGCCCAGACCTCGCCGTCCTTGAGAGACTTGTATACAACAAGCTCTTCCATCGTCTCGCTGTGGCGTGCTACTGCGATGAGCTCATACTCATTGCCCTTGAAGTGGCGGTACTTTCCGCCGATAACGATCTCTGTATCCTCATCGGGGACAGTCTCTTCAACTTCCGGCTGGGTATTTACGATATCATCGGCAACTATTATCATTGCTGTGTACGGTCTCATGCGGACATAGGCATTTCCGTCATCTATCCTGAGCGGCTCTGCTGTGAATACGTTCACAAGGCCTTTCATGTGGGTCTTGAAGTTGAGGTCGTACTCGTAGTCGCCGAGGTTGAGAGCAACGTAAACTGTCTGCTCGCCCTGTGTCTTCTTGAACAGAAGCTGCTGATTGGTTATCATTATACGCTCGTAATTGCCTGTTCTGAGGGCAGGATATGAGCGGTAAATGCGTCCCAGCTTTACGATATGACTGTAAAGCGACTTGTTTCCGTGCTCGGAAAGGTCATTAAGATGGAGACACGGACGGAGATTGTCGTCTGAATTGTTCTCCTTTCTGCCCTCTATGCCGTATTCGCTTCCGTAGTAAACAGAAGGTATACCTGGCATTGTGTACATGAGTGTATAAACGAGGGGCAGATGTGCATTGTTGTGGAGAGTGCTTGCAAGACGGTTGACGTCATGGTTGTCCACGAAGTTGTAGAGGTTGATATTGCGGTAGATACCGCCGTTTGCTCCAGACTGCCTGTTGATGGAATAGTCTATCTCGAAGTAGTTCTTATCGTTGTGTGACGACCATAAGCCCTTGTAGCACTCATAGTTCGTAACGCTGTCGAGCATTTCGGGATTTGCCCATCTGTTGTAGTCGCCGTGGATTATCTCGCCGACCAGCCAGAAATCAGGCTTTCTGCCCTTGCAGAAGCTCCTTATCCTCTTGAAGAAGTCAAAATCTATGCAGTCTGCGGCGTCAAAGCGTATACCGTCGATGTCAAAGGAATCTATCCAGTAGTTTATTGCGTCGATGATATGGTCGCAAACGCCGGGATTGCGGAGATTGAGCTTTACGAGGTTGTAATGACCGTTCCAGCCCTCATACCAGAACGGGTCGCCGTAGGGGCTCGGACCGCCGAAATTGAGATTCTGGAACCAGCCGCAGTACTCGGACGCCTGACCCTTTTCCTGCACGTCGATGAACTGAGGGAATCTTCTGCCTACATGATTGAAGACTCCGTCCAGTATTATGCGTATTCCGTTCTCATGGAGCCTGTCGCAGATAAAGCGGAATGAATTGTTATCGCCCAGGCGCCGGTCGATCTTCTTGTAATCAATGGTATCATAGCCATGTTCGACGGACTCAAAAACAGGTCCGAAATAGACTGCGTCCACGTTCATCTCCTTGAGATGAGGTATCCATTCGAGGATCTTGTCAAGCCGGTAGGTCACATCCTCGCTCCCGTCGTTGAACTTCGGCGCACCGCAAAAGCCGAGAGGATAGATGTGATAGATAATAGCATTATCATACCAGTTCATAATAAAAAACTCCTTACATTTTTTTATTTGAGCCTTCAAGGTAGTAAGAGGCTTCCATATCGGCCACGTTCAGTGCCAGAGCGAGCGGGTACATTTCAAGTGCCCTGCCGATGGTATTCTTGTCCTCAACTCCCGAGAAGCCCATGTGGTACCGTATTGCAAAAGCTTCCTCGCGGGTAAGACGGTTGTCTCCGTAGAAAAAGCCTGAGAGTATGTACACAGATTTTTCTCCGTGTCCATATGGTAGGGTATCATTTATTGCGAAATATGGTACTTTCTCCCACTGACCCGTTTCTTCGTTCTTTTTGTTTCTCATCTCGACGGTATAGAAATTGATCTTGCAGACGTCATGAAGGAGCGATACCAGCGCGATCGTTTCGTCTGAGTAATCCATACCGTAGAGCTCCCTGGTACGGGGGCGGGAAAGGTAATCTTTAAGGCAGTGGTACACGTTCACGCTGTGCTGAACGAGACCACCTTCATATGAACCGTGGTAGCGTGTGCTGCTGGGTGCTGTAAAGAAATCACTCTTTTCGAGGTACTCCAGGAGCTTGTCAGCTCCCTCTCGCTTGATGTTTTCTTTATATATTGAGATAAATTCTTCTTTTGGTGTCATTTGTATACTCCCTTGTTATTCGATACATATATAGTATACCACAAAATGTTATTAAATTCAATAGGTCTGTATGATTATTTTATGAATTTTAACCATAATTGGTAATACAACTTTTCAGACGGCAAAAAAATCTTCTCAAGCCCTTGAAATTTCCTCTGAAATGTGGCATAATATAAACATGGTTTTGCTTGGCAAAACCATGTTTTAATTCATAATGCGTAATTAATGTGTCGGCTTATGCCGACTGATTTGAATAACGAATTACGCATTAGGCATTATGCATTTAGAAATATGGCGTCCGCTGCCGCAAAGCGGAAGTTAAGGAGGGACTTATGTCTAACCAGCTCTGTATCGTCCTTGATTTCGGCGGTCAGTATAACCAGCTCATTGCAAGAAGAGTCCGTGAGTGCGGTGTATACTGCGAGATCAAGAGATTTGACATGCCTATCAGCGAGATCAAGGCGATGAACCCAACCGCTATCATTTTCACAGGCGGTCCCAACAGCGTTTACGACCCGAGCTCGCCCCATATCTCCGAGGAGATATTCAGCATCGGCGTGCCTGTTCTCGGTATCTGCTACGGCTGTCAGCTCGTTGCCTATACCCTCGGCGGAAAGGTCGAGAGCTGTGAAAAAAGCGAATACGGAAAGATCGAGATCACTCAGGATTCCGACAGCCTGCTGTTCAGGGACGTTCCGCAGAAGAGCGTTGTCTGGATGAGCCATACCGATTTCGTCAGCAAGCTTCCCGACGGCTTCCGCGTTACAGCCAAGTCCGACGACTGTCCCTGTGCGGCTTTTGAAGCTCCCGAAAGGAAGATATATGCCGTACAGTTCCACCCCGAGGTAACTCACAGCGAGTTCGGCAAGCAGATATTACATAATTTCCTCTACAATGTATGCGGCTGCACGGGCGACTGGGTAATGGACGACTTTATAGAGAATACAGTTGCAAGGCTCCGCGAGCAGATAGGCGACAAGAAGGTAATACTCGGCCTTTCGGGCGGAGTGGATTCCTCCGTTGCGGCAGGACTTCTCAGCCGCGCAGTAGGCAAGCAGCTCACCTGCGTGTTTGTGGATCAGGGTCTTATGCGTAAGGACGAGGGCGATTTCGTTGAGGAGACCTTTACAAAGCTCTTCGATATGAACTTTGTCCGCGTGAACTGCAAGGACAAGTTCCTTGCCGCACTTAAAGGCGTAACTGACCCCGAGCAGAAGCGTAAGATCATAGGTACGGAGTTCTACAACGTTTTCTGGGACAAGATCAGAGAACAGGGAACAGACGGCTTCTTTGCACAGGGAACAATTTATCCCGACCGTATCGAATCGGGCAGGGGCAATCAGGCAGGTCACGGAAGCACAGCTGTTATAAAAACTCACCATAATATGGTAAAAATGCCCGATGATATCAAGTTCGCAGGCACTATTGAGCCTCTTGGCGACCTTTTCAAGGACGAAGTAAGAAAGGTCGGCGAAAAGCTCGGTATCCCTCACGACCTTGTATGGCGTCAGCCATTCCCGGGACCGGGACTCGGAGTTCGTATCATCGGCGAGATAACCGAGGAGAAGATCAAGATATTGCAGGAAGCCGACGCGGTCTTCCGCGACGAGATACGCAAGAGCGGTATCGAAGAGCAGCTCAAGCAGTTCTTTGCAGTCCTTCCCGATGTTCGTACAGTCGGCGTAATGGGCGACCACCGCACATACGATCATCTTATCGCTATCCGTGCCGTAACTACCGACGATTTCATGACAGCTGACTGGGCAAGGATACCTTATGACGTGCTTGCTAAGGTCTCAAACCGCCTCTGCAACGAGGTCGAGCACGTTAACAGGGTAGTTTATGATATTACCTCGAAACCGCCAGGAACAGTGGAGTGGGAATAATGCGAACGCTTGCTAAAACGGCTTAATACCGTACTTTTTGTGGTATAGTTAAGCCGAATGGCAACGATTTGGCAACATTTTTCGATTATCGGCAACAGTATAAAAATATTTGTCTGAAAAGATAAGAGCTATCTGATTCAATAACGAATCGGATAGCTCTTTTTGTTTTATTCAAGAAACTTACAAGCTGATTCAAGTAAAGGGAAAGTATCATCACCATTCATCAGTGCTGAAAAGTCATCATAACTGATTTCCATTGGAATGATCTTACAAGCAAACATAGCACCTTCAAGCGGAAATTCTCTTATAATCCTATTTGCGCTGTCGAATTTAAGTAGAGCACTATAATGAGTCAATTCACTATCTTCATTCATAAGAATGTGCTCATTTATTTCCTGACGAAATTCTTCGTTACGATATGCGTGTATTAAGAAATCATAGGATTGAATCATTTTAATCTCCTTTTTCTTTGCGAGCAGCTTCATTCCGCTCCGCTTCCGACCTCGGATACCTGTATCTCCACTGGTCATACTCCTCACGGCTGATCTCACCGTTGCGGTATTTCTGAGCCATTTCCTCCCAGGGTTCGAGCAGACCTGTCATCTTCGCAAAGGTCGAGCCGTTCTGCCTGTTGATGCGGATACAGATCTCGTCATCCAGACGGTCGATCTTGAAACCATACAAGTCCTCCAAAGCGAACAGCGTGTGCATAAGCCCTGTGTAGCTGTCTATGTTTGGCACGTTCAGAGCCTCAGTCGATACGTCAAGTGCATCGGCAAGCTGTTCCACCAGATCAGCCTTTGGTGTGCGTGAGCCTGATTCATACTGTGCCATACGAATATCGGCTGTCCGTTCCGAGAAGCCGACCTGCAAGCCTAAGAACTTCTGCGTCATACCTCTGAGGTTTCTGATAAACCTGATCCTCTCACCTATTGCCATATTGTTGCCCTCCATTTTCAATCGGCTGACGATCTGTGCCGCCATATTTCACAAATCAATTATAACATATATGCTTAGTGTTTGTCAAGATAGTAGAAATAAAAATGTTTAGTGATTTTATACTTGACATAACGGTATATGTTTAGTATAATATAATCAGAACCTAACGATTTAGAGTTAAGTTAGAGAAAGGAGATACTCTTAATGACAGATAAAAATTTTATGAGAGTAGAAGATGTTGCCAGGGAGCTTGATGTATCCAAGTCCTATGCATATAAAATAGTGCAGAAGCTCAACAAGGAGCTTGAAGCCAAGGGATATATCACGATCTCAGGCAGAGTAAACAGACAGTACTTCCTCGAAAGAACTTGCTATGGCGGTTCTGCTGAGGACAGCGAAAGGAAGTGATACGATGTCAGTCTATAAAGACGGCAGCAAGTGGCGTGTGATCTACCGCTACACCGACAGCCGTGGAGAACGCAAGCAGACACAGAAGCGTGGTTTCTCCACAAAGAAAGAAGCTCAGGCGTGGGAGCGTGAGCAGATGAACAAAACGGAATCCAGCCTTGATATGACCTTTGAGAGCTTTTCGGAGATCTACTTCGAGGACATGAAGAAGCGTCTGAAAGACAACACATGGCACACCAAGGAGCATATCCTCCGCACAAAGCTGATCCCGTTCTTCGGGAAAAGAAAGATGTGCGACATTCAGCCTAAAGATGTGATAGCGTGGCAGAATGAAATGCTCGAAGGTTCGACCAAGACGGGCAAGCCCTACTCACCTGTGTACCTGAAAACGCTCCACAATCAGCTCAGTGCCGTGTTCAACTATGCGGTCAAGTTTTACGGACTGCCGAGCAATCCCGCAGCCAAGGCAGGCAATATGGGAAAAGCGAAGAACCGAGAGATGCTGTTCTGGACGCAGGAGGAGTACAAGAAGTTTGCAGAGGTCATGATGGACAAGCCTGTTTCTTTCTATGCCTTTGAAATGCTGTACTGGTGCGGTATCCGTGAGGGTGAACTTCTCGCCCTCACCCCTGCCGATTTCGACTTTGAGAAGCAGACGGTCTCGATCACAAAGTCCTATCAGCGTATCAAGGGACAGGATATTATCACTGATCCGAAAACACCCAAGAGCAACCGTGTCGTGAAGATGCCTGATTTTCTTTCTCAGGAGATACAGGATTTCATCGGACAGCTCTACGGTATCGGAGAACATGACCGTATGTTCATGATAACAAAGAGCTACCTTCATCACGAAATGGACAGAGGGGCGAACGAATCAGGCGTAAAGCGTATCCGTATTCATGACCTCAGACACTCGCATATCTCTCTGCTCATTGAAATGGGGTTCTCCGCCGTAGCTATCGCAGACAGGGTTGGACACGAGAGCATTGATATTACTTATCGTTATGCTCACCTTTTCCCCAGTACGCAGAACGAAATGGCGGACAGGCTCAGTGACCTGAGAAGCGATGATGCGGAGGGAGGTGATTCAGATGTCAGCGAAAAATCTTGACAGCAAGGGACGTTTCAGGGCAAGAACGATCGGTTTCCGTGTCTCGCACGAAGAAGATCAGCTGATCAATTCCGCTGTGGCTCTCTCAGGACTGACCAAGCAGGACTACATCGTGAAGCGGCTGCTGTGCCGTGATGTGGTGGTGCAGGGCAATCCGAGAGTATACAAGGCTCTGAAAAATCAGCTTGCAGAAGTCCTCGGAGAGCTGAAAAGGATTAAGAACGGCTCTGCTGTGGACGATGAGCTGCAGTCTACGATACAGCTCATTACAACAACTCTGAATGGTCTGAAAGGAGATAGAGAATGACCGAAGAAAGAGAAATGACCGCCCCTATGACCTCTGTTGGCGCAGAGGTCGGGCAGTCACCTGATTTAACACCTATTATTATACCAGATTACGGGGAGGATTTCAACCCATCAGCCGAGGAAATGTTCGAGGCGCAGATGCAGTACGAACAGGAAATGCAGGCACAGGCTCAGGTGGAGCGAGAAGCTTCACCCGGCTTTATGCAGACTGTTTCGATGCCGGAGCTTTATGAGATGGTCTATCCGGGCAAACCGTCGATCATCGACCACTTCCTCTATCCGGGAACGTACCTGTTCGTGGGAGCGCCGAAGGTCGGCAAGAGTTTTATGATGGCTCAGATCGCCTATCATGTCAGCTCAGGAACGCCGATGTGGAACTATTCCGTCCGCAAGGGTACGGTGCTGTATCTTGCATTGGAGGACGATTACCGCAGATTACAGGAGCGCCTGTATCGAATGTTCGGAACGGAGACAACACCCAATCTTTTCTTTTCAGTCGCTTCAAAGTCGCTGAATGAGGGTCTACTCGATCAGCTCGACACGTTCATGCACGAACACCCCGAAACCTCGGTTGTCATCATTGACACGTTGCAGAAAGTCCGTGAAGCGGAGGGCGACACTTACAGCTATGCCCGTGATTACGATATTATCGCAGGGCTGAAAGCGTTTGCAGACAGGACAGGCATCTGCCTGATACTCGTTCACCACACCCGCAAGCAGAAGTCCGATGATAATTTCGACCGCATCTCAGGCACGAATGGTCTGCTCGGTGCAGCGGACGGAGCGTTCATCATGTATAAGAATAAACGCTCTGACGGTGATGCCACGATAGAGGTATCAGGGCGAGATCAGCCGGACAAGAAGTTCATGCTCAGCCGAAATAAAGAAACGCTGTGCTGGGAACTGAGCGGTGAGAAGTCTCCCGAATACACAGAGCCGCCTGAACCTGTGCTTGAAGCTATCGGCAATTTCATCAATGCAGACAATCCGACTTGGGAGGGTACGGCGACCGAGCTGATCGAAAAGCTGGAGCTTGACATCAAGCCGAATGCCCTGTCGCTGAAACTGAATGTCAACGCAGGAAAGCTGTATAATCTTTACTTCGTGCAGTATAGCAATAAGCGGACACACAAAGCAAAGCTGATTCAGCTCCGCTATGATGCTGATCACCCGATTGTTATCTCGCCTGAACCTGAAAAAGAAGAAACCGAAAAAGGAATAGATGGTGTTCCTGTCGTTAAAGGAGAACTTATCATCAGCGCCGACACGGTCGATGATATTGCAGGTGAAGATTATGACCGAGCTTATCAGCAGATGATCGACAATGCTTTAGCGTGACGATGTGCGTCGATGCGTCGATGGTTTGAGGGGTGTATAAAACATCGTCACCACCGACGCACATCGACGCAGAAACAACACGATGGAATTTTGAGGAAGGAGGTGAGTTATATGGTCGATATGGAAAAGGTAAAAGCGCTGACTTCTATCCTTGAAGAAAGAAGCGGTCTTGATATTCGTGAAGCTGTTGCTCGCAACATTCACTACCTCGATGGATATGAGAGCTATCTCTATAAAAAGGAGATAGAATATCTGCTCGAAACTCTCGATGTCGAGGAGGAGCCGCCGTTCTGATTCTTATGATCTCGGAGTGAGTTTTTTACAAAATCCGAGCAGAGATTTTTACAGAAAATATCATTTCCAATATGGTGTTTTTCAAAAAATGTAGTGCAGATTTATGAATAAATGTACCCACATTTTCGGCTGCTCCGACAGCCGTTCTTCTCCCGTAAGGGATAGCCCCGCAGGGCGGAGTAGTTCTTGTGGCGGTCTGATGCTGCCGCAAGTACTACGGAGTTACAAGCGGCGCTCTGCACCGTTGTAACCGCTGCTCCGCAGCTTTTTCCCTGCGACCATCTCTTGTGTCGTTCAGGGGAAATTGCCCGTCAGGGCTGGCGATAGCCCTTCCGCCTTAGCGGTCAAGAAAGGAGTTGATGCCTATGATTTTTTGATTGGATTTCGTAGAGATAGAGAAGTAAATCCAATGAACAAGAAAGGCAAAACTATGAAACAGAAAAGAATCTCATTCGGTCAGGGAAAGGGTTCTCTGACTCACAACAATAGAGAGTTCATGGCGGACAATGTTGATCCGCTCCGCACTCCGCAAAACATCACCTTCGTGCGTCAGCCGATAGACGAAGCATACGATCAGCTTTTTGCTGAATCCACCGAGCGTTACAATGCCAAACAGAAGCGTAACGACCGTAAGGTTCACGGCAGCTACTACGAACACCTTTTTGGCGTGAAGCCCTGCAACACTGTCCGCACTGCTGCCGACAAGCGCAAGAGCTTTTATGAGGACGTTGTTCAGATCGGCAAGAAGGAAGATTCGGGGTACGGCACTGAGGACTTTCAGCTCGTTGCCGACTGCCTGAAAGAGTACATGGAAGGTTTCCAGAATCGCAATCCGAACTTTTACGTTTTTAACGCTGTCCTGCACATGGACGAGGCAACGCCGCACCTGCACATCGACTACATTCCTGTCGGTCACTACAAGCGAGGACAGGACGTTCAGAACGGTATCGCCCAGGCTCTGAAAGAAATGGGGTACGGCGAAGGAAAAATGGCTATCGCCAAGTGGAGAGCTGCCGAGGTCGAAGTGCTGTACAAAATCTGCCTTGAACACGGTATCCAGCCTCTCGCTCCCGAAAAGGCAAGAGGGACGGTTGAGATACCTGAGTATAAGGAACAGCGCCGTCAGGCAGATGAACTGGCAGAGCAGAATGCTCAGGTCGAAGCGGAGCTTGTGGAAAAACGTGAAACACTCAAAGCGGTCAAGGAGAAAACCGCTAAACTTGCGGAGATAGATAGCATCGAAACAGGTAAGACTGTATTCGGCGGTAAGGTCACGGTGTCGCAGGAGGATTGGCAGAACATTACCGACCTTGCAAAGAAGGAAGTAGCAACGCAGAAACAGACAAAGAAACTTCGTAAGGAACGTGATGAAGCTGTACGGGAGCGTGACGAACTGAAAGCTAAGCTATCAGCGGTTTCCTCGGAGCTTGCCGCTTACAAGAAAACCGAGGAGCAAAAGGGACTTTTCACCCGTGATCAGCTGAAAAAAGAAGCAAAGCGAATCAGCCGTGAGGATGAGCTGTCGCGTGAACTGAAAAAGGCAAAGGCTTTTATTTCTGCCTGCGGACTGAGTTCCGATTATCAGCAGTACAAGTACAACAGCACTACAAGAAAGAATGTGCTGGAATAAGGAGGAAAAAACTATGATTATCAGAAGCAAAGACAAGGTTCAGATCAACGGAAAGAACAAGCCCGTATGGGTTCTCGACACCGATGCCATGACCGTCACCCACAACATACCCGATGCCGAGCCGAGCGTGACAACATTCAGCTCCAACCACATCAAGTATCATCTGCACTATTCGGCGGAGTACCGTCCTGCAAGGCTGAAGAAGCTCGTCAACGACGGCACGATACTCAGCTACCTGACCGAGCTTGACCGTTCCGTGACAGATGCCATTGAACGGCAGGTCGAAAAGATGCTTGAAAATGATATTGAGTATCTCAGAGCTGTGGCGGTCGGTGACCTCGCAAAAGCAAGAGGTCTGGAAAACATGGATCGCCTGTGTGCGAGAGAGCCGATATATGCAACTATGGTGTATGTTTGAGTAGACAATGCAATGGGGGTACTGACCGTATCCCCCCATTGTTAATATGTCCTTTAAAATACCATTAAGTTCTTAAAAGTCATTTATAATGCCCGTTATTTCTTAAAATTCCGTAAAACGCCAGAAAAGTCTTGCATTTTTCTTTGAATGGTGTTATAATAACTATAGTTAAGCTACAGAGGTGTATTATATGTCAGACGAAATGATGACTGTCTCGCAAGCGGCAGAATATTTAAAGGTTTGTAATAAAACCATATTGCGTTTAATAAATACAAAAAAGATTACTGCGTCAAAAGTTGGAAATCGTTGGCGCATTAAGAATACTGATATAGACAAGTATATTAGGGATACTGCAAATAGTTCTGATAGAGGTGATAATGATGAGTGAGGAATTGATTCAGCGTAATCTTGTTGATTCTCCTGAAAAGATGGGAGATTGGAATTTTTACAACATCGGAGCTACAACACTAAAAGCTCTGAAAAGTGCCAAGATTATCCCCGATCATGACTATGATGAGTACGAAAAGAAAAAACCTGATGCTTTGATAGTCAAAAAGCCTATTGTAATCGCAGCCATCGAGTATAAAACTCCCCAGCAGTTACGCACACAAAAGCAGATTGAAAAGGCAATTGCTCAAGAACTCGGTACTGCAAGAGCATTAAATGCTAAAATATACATCATTACTGATGGCAAAAAATCTATTTGGGTAAATCCTAAGACGGGTAATGAAATCACTCAGGAAGACGGAAGCAATATCACTTTAAATTTTGATAAGAATAGCACAGATTGTATAAACTTAATCAACAAGATAACTGCGTCCATAACATCAGATAATGATCAAATCAAACCACCCTCTGCTGTAGATCCGCTGCCTTTAGCACAGAAAGTCTGGCAGGATTTATGGGCTGTTTCCGGTGCGACACCAGAAAACTGTCTTTACACATTTGTTGAGATATTCATCTTTAAATACCTCAGTGATTTAGGCGTTCTTCAGGGAGTTCACTCTTTCTACAGCCTATTATCTCAGTATGGCAGTAATACTGACGATGATGTTCTCGATTTTTACGCTCAAACAATCCGTGTCAAGATTAAACAGTTGTTCCCGTGGAATCCTAAAGACAAGACCACAATTATCAACGGCACTATCTTTGTTTCAAAAGATGATAAGGCTGTTTCGGGGTATGCCACAGTCTTCAGACGTATTCTTAATCGCTTTAATGATTTCGGTACTCTTGAAAACATTGACTATGACTTCAAGAGTAAACTGTTTGAAACATTCCTTAAGGAATCAATAAGCAAGAAGAACTGGGGACAGTATTTTACACCTTTAAAAGTTGTTCGTGCTATTGTTAACATGGTAGAGCTTTCAACTGGAATGAAAGTGTGCGATCCGGCTTGTGGAGTTGGTAAATTCCTGCTTGAACCTATTCTTCATGATCTGCATAAATACTTTAAGGTTGAGAATGGGGTACTTTCTCCTCAGATTTCCTTGTCAGGATTTGATAAGGGCTTTGATAAGGAAGAACAGAAGACAATTATACTTGCCAAAGCAAATATGCTGATTTATATGTCAAGCATGATCAAAGAAAACCCTGGCATTACCGAGCAATTCTCTGAATTGTTTAATAAAACATTTTTCTTGCAGACTAATACGATTCTCGGTACATTGGCTCAGCCTATAAAAGAAGAATACGATTTGATACTTACAAATCCGCCTTATGTTATGAGCGGAAGTAGCAATCTGAAAGAAGAAATCTCCAAGCAAGATGAATTAAAGGCTCACTATACTATCAGTGCTATGGGTATAGAAGGTTTATTCATGGAATGGATTGTTCGTGCTCTTAAGCCTAATGGTAAAGCATTTATTGTTGTTCCTGATGGCATAATGAATCGTAGTAACGATAAGAAACTCAGGGATTTTATATTAGAGAATTGTATAATAGATGCTGTAATCTCCTTGCCTTTGAATACGTTCTTTACGACCAATAAGAAAACATATATTTTAGCTCTTACAAAGAAAGAACCTATTAGCGTCAACGGTACACCAACATTGGAGAAACAGACTACTCCAGTATTTACCTATCTGTGTTCTGAGATTGGCGAGACCCGTGATGTATATCGCTTCGACATTGAGCAGAATGATTTAGAAGTCGCATCAGATTTGTTCAATATGTTCAAGGGAGCTAAAAGCAAATTTAAATCTGAGGATAAGCGCTGTAAGATTGTTGATATCAAAGACTTTTATGAAGGATCTCACTGGTGTGTTGAACGTTGGTGGACACATGAAGAAAGAATTAATCTTGGCATTGAAGAACGTGAATCATCAATAAGCTTATCTAATTTTATTTCATTTATATCTGATGTGTCAGATTCTATTCTTGAGTTCCAAGAACCGCTAAAAGAGCTTGAAAAAAAAAACGTGAATGACGGACAAATAGCAACTGTAAAAATAGGAGATGATTCTTGTTTTCAGTTGGTAACATCTTCGATTGGGAAAAACAATACCATTCTCTCCTCGCTTAACACAAATAATGAAGATGATATTCCTGTTTTTTCAGCAAGCAAATATCCGGTCGCATATATTGAAAGGATTGAATCTAAAGTACCAATAGATGCTTCGGAAGCATTTCCAATCTTGTCTGTTGCTACAAATGGAGATGGATCTGCTGGCAGAAACTTCATCCTTCATACAAAACCATTCTATATTAATACTGATAGAATTGCCATACGATCCGTTAATAATTCTATTGTTATTGAATTTGTTTTGGCAATGCTTAGGGATATTAAGTCAAAATATGGTTTCAATCATGCGCATAAAGCTAACGCCCGAAACCTAAGACCGATAGAAATAACCATTCCTACAAATTCAGAGGGCATTTTTGATGTAAACAAGCAAAAAGATATAGTTGAAATTTATCATTATTATGACGAATTAATTGAGACTTTAAAATGCCATAAGAATACAGTGGATAATTTGAAAGTTGAACTAGATTTAGATTGCTATACTATGACTCGTTTTAAATTACCATTACTGTTCTCCACAACAAAGGGATTAGCAAAATACACTAAGAAGTATGGAAATACTAATAGTGGAGAATATCCCGTATATTCTGCTTCGAGTTTTGCACCATTGACATATATTAACACCTATGATTATAACGGAAAATATATGACATGGTCAACAAATGGGTTTGCTGGCACTATACTCATACTTGATGGAAAATTTTCAATCAATGGTGACAGAGGAATTTTAGTTCCAAGAGACGGAAGAACGGACCTTGATTTCGATTATATGAAATTCACGTTAGAGCCTATTTTCCGTGATATGGCAAAAGGACGTAAAGGCGATAATGGAGAAGATGAGTTCACCAAGCTCTATCCTTCAATGTTAGATGACGTAATGGTACCTGTTCCTGTTGATAAAGACGGAAATATAGATTTAAATGCACAGAAAGAGATAGCTGCGAAGTATTTGGCGGTTGAACAATGCAAGAAAGACATTGCCGAAAAACTTCAAGCGCTAATTGATCAGAAAGTCAACATTTAAAGTTTCACTTTCAGCTTCTTCCGGCAACACAATGGCAACAAAAAATCAGATACTCCAAATCTGACAGACAACTGAGATAATAGAGATACCACGAGCGATAAAACTTAACTCAAACTGGTTAAGATTACGGTTCAAGGAGCGAGTGGGAATAATAACCTTCTCAGAACAAATGACTTGGATACGCCGTTTGTATCACCACTGACAGGCTCTTGATACTAAACAAAACCCTGACTGATTTTACAGAGTAATTTCAGTCAGGGTTTTGTTTAATTTCTGAGTCCGTACAGAGCATCATTTCTCTGATATGTGAAAAAATGTAGTAACATTCATGCAATTTTAATGACCTCTTTTACGAGACCTATAGAAAATAACACTATCAGCAGGATATAGCAGCCAAGTCTGAACCAAGTAAGATACTGTGGTATCTCTTTATTCATTCTCTTTGCAAGGGCACCTGAGATAAGCATTATGAAAAGCACAGGAGAAATCGTGCTTGCAAGAGCAAATACAGCACCGAGAATTGCCGCAAAACCGACAGGCAGAGTCGCTGCATAGCCCGTTATAAGTATCAGCGGCGCACAGGGCGATATACCATAGCCGAAGCCCATGCCTATCAGAGCCGCGTGATGTGTTTTATCTGCTGTAAGCTTTTCAGCTTTGTCTGTCTTGCAGCTCTTACAGCTTTTACAGTTGTGGACGCCTTTTCTTTCTCTTATCCAGCCTATAAGGAACCATATTCCCATAGCAAGCATAACAGCGTCAACTATAAGTGCAGCTTTTATACCGAATACTCGTCCGTCATCGTCTATAACGCTTGAACCGACCAGTGAAGCTGCACAGCAAAGCAGTATCACTGCAAGGAATTTTCCGAAAAAGAAATCAAGAAACGCTTTGACAGATTGCTTGATGTTCTTCGTATGAGTTGTGAGATAACCATACAGTGCCGCACTTATTCCCGAGCCGCAGCAGGTACCGCAGCCCATTCCGACGGAAGCCGCCGCTGTCATGCTCTCTATCAGTACCGAAAAGCCCATAGGATCAACCTCTTTCGCTGGCAATTAGCGCGGCGCCTATTGCACCGTTGAACTGCGGATAATCAGCTACGAACACATCTCTCATAAGCTCTTCCTCGAAGGCTTTATGGAGACCTATATTCAGGGAGCCTCCTCCTGTCATAAGGATATCTCCGTCCTTCTCGGACTTCTTCATCATCTTTACGATACGTCTTGCCATTGAGATATGCATACCTGCAAGTATATCACGGCGGTCATACTTTCTTGCAACAAGCGATATGACCTCGGACTGCGCGAAAACAACACAGGTACTGTTGATATCACATGGATTTGTAGCTTCCAGTGAAAGAGGACCCACGTTGTCGATGGTAGTTTCAAGTATCTGTGCTATGACTTCCATGAACTTGCCTGTTCCTGCGGCGCATTTGTCATTCATACTGAAATTTTTCACTGCATATTTGCTGTCGAGATAAATTATCTTGGAGTCCTGACCGCCGATGTCGATTATCATTCCTGGGCGGTAGTCCTTTGGCGCAGTAAGGCGCACACCATATGCGTGAGCGGTTATCTCCGAGATATCGTCGTCAGCTACTTCAAGCACCTTGCGGCTGTAGCCTGTCGCCATTATATAGCCTATATCCGATGGCGTTATGCCATTGTTGTCACAAAGCTCACGGACGAGCTTACGTGCGGTACCGTCATTGTCTATTCCCGTATTCCGCACCATAGTGTCAATGACTTTATTATTTCCGATAAGAGCGGCTTTAAGATAAGTGGAGCCGCCGTCAAGTCCTATGTAGTATTTTCCCATTGTCTTTACTCCTTAAAGCTCCCTGCGTATATTTGTATTCTTTTCAACTGGCTGGCGAAGCTTGATAAGCTCAATGAAAGCTTCAATACGTATGCGAAGCTGTTCGACATCTTCCTCGTTGTAGTCGCTTTCAAGGCGTATAACTGGTATATCCAGCTTTCCGAGCTCGTCCTCGATACGCTTGTACTCAAAATCGTATACGAGACAGCCGCGCAGAACGTGGTAGATAACACCCTGTATCTGATTCTCCTTTATCAGCTGTTTCAGACGGTATATACGCTGACTGTTGTCGGCAAAGGTCGGACACGGACACGGACGGAGGGAGCGGTTCGCAAGAGCTCTCATCATACCGTCAAAGCTGTTATCGGTTATCACGGGAGGATCCCACATACCGCGCTCGCCCATGCAGGTCTCGTCACCTGCGACAATACCGCCCATTTCTTCAATAAGAAGCGGTATCTTCATGTTCGGGAACACTATGGGAGAGCCTGTCAGAAGTATTCTCGGCAGTTTCTTTGCGGTCACCTTCTCACCCTTCACTGCACGGAGACTGAGGGACATATTTACGCTTCTGAGGGCATCTGCCCATTTATCCGCAGGCATATATCCGTAAGCGTTCATTATAGTCATAGCGTGAGTGCCTCTTATAAGGTAGGGGCTCTGTCTTTTCAGCTTTATAAACTCTGAAAGCTCATACTGTGCCCGTCCGACTTTATAGAATGCAGCTGAAAGGGAATCGTAGGTTATCTTATTTCCTGTGATGCTTTCAAGCCTTTCCGCAAGGTCGTAAAGCTGATCCACAAATTCGTCAATATCGTCATCGTTCTTGGTAGTAGGCACGTGCATGGTCATAACGTCACAGTAATCGCCGAGCATTCCTGCTATTTTCTTTTTGCAGTCACAGGTGACAGGAACAATCATCATGGAGCAGTTCTCATAAACTGGCATGAGTCCCGTATGCTTGAAGCCTGCCACCGCCTTTACCAGCGGACAGGCGTCACGGGGAGCGATATCGTCGCCTATGAAAAATGCCGTGTAATTGCCGCTGCAAAGCTTTACAGGAACAGCTCCTGCAGCGTATATAAGCTCCTGCGGCACCATGACGCAGTAAGTGCCTATGGTCTTTTGTCTCTGGGGAATATCCACACCGTGCATATCAACATATATATGCTCCAGAACGTCGAGAAAAGCTTTCATTCCTTCGGGAGCTCCCGGAAGCTCCTCAATACGGCGCAGGTATTTTTCCGAAGTCTGCGTTTCCTTATTTATGAAACGCTTGTCCTGACGAGCTTTTCGCTCCTGATCTCTTGATATTGTTATCATGGTTCTCACCTCAATGATCTTTCGGAGCATAGCCCGACATTACATTTTTCCTTGAAGCGGTATACAGCTTCTTTCCTGCAACTGTCAGGGAAAGCGCATTGTCCTCGGGACAGCATTTTACGCACTCTCCGCACATAATGCAGTTGGCTTCGGTAACGTCTGCTTTTTCTCTTTCGGTGTATATGGTCTTTATTCCCATGGGACAGGCTTCATAGCAGGCTCCGCATTCGGTGCAGGTTGTGCAGTCCTTCTTTATGCGGAACAGCGATACCTTGTGAAAAAGTCCCACAAGATATCCGAGAGGACAGACGTTGCAGAAAAGCCTGCGCTTGAAGAAGCTGCCTATGAGAATGAATATCATAAGGAATCCGCTGACATAAAGGCTCACTCCGAGACCTGCAAGTATGGGCGATACAGTTATCGCAGGGCAGAAATCACAGAAATTTCCGCCTATGAAGCAAAGACCGATAAACAGCAGTATCATGAACCATTTTATAGGCTTGAACGCCGAATACATCTTTTCATTGGCAGATATGCCCTTGGTTTTTGTCTTTTTGCGTATCTTGTCCATGATGTCCTGTATAAGTCCCATAGGACACAGAAAGCCGCACATGGCGCGTCCGAGCAATATCGTAAAGAGCAGTGTGCTTACAAAAAAGATTATGATATTCTTTATGGGAAGAGTAAAAAGCACGTTCAGATGTGACAGGAAATAGCAGCTTGCTTCTGTCGGCTGAACTGTGTTGGCAGGACATGAAAACACAGGTATGCTGATGTTCTCATTCCTGAGTCCGGACAGCAGTCCGCCCCATATCATAAAAACAGTAAATGCTGTCATTAATGCCCAGCGAATCATCATAAACAGCGACAGCTTCTGCTTCGGAGCTTTTCCCGCGCCTCTGACGCTGTATCTGTTTGCATATACGGAGCTGTTCCTTCCCTTGCTCATCAGTTTTTTTCTGATACACACTATCAGAACTATACCGAGAGCAGAAACGGCGAATATGATGAAAAGCGGTGCAACAGTCTTTATGTACTCAGATGAAAATATCTTTTTCAGACTTGTAGCGTAGCTGCCCTCTCCGAATTTATAAAAAGGCAGATATGCGGCAAAATAAGCGAGCGCAAGTAAAACGGCACATATAATGCCTGCAGCTATAATACGTTTTTTCTTTCTCATTTTGCTTTTCTCACCTCTTTGTAGCGGTTCTGCGTGAGCATTTCCGAGAAAGCTTCAAGGCGTATCCTGAGCTGTTCAACGTCCTGATACTGATAATCTGTCTCAAGTCTGAACACGGGTATATTGTACTTTGAGAAAAGCGCTTCAAAGCGTTCAAGCTCAAAGTCGTATTCTATCTGTCCCTTGAGAACATGGTATACCACGCCCTCGATATCGCGATTTCTGACAAGACGGGAAATATATTCAAAAAGGGCATTGTTCCTTACAAATGCAGATGAAGCGTCCCTGTCATACCATAACGAAGCAATATTTCTTATCATGCTTTCGCAGCTGCCGGACAGACTGTTTCTTTCGTGCAGGACCTCATGCTTCAATGCTGAGCAGTCGATGGTATCCAGCAGGGTCAGGCCGACATCATGAACAAGAAACGGAATCTTGTAATTGGGGAAAGCTATGGGGGAGCCCATTATGACAACATTCGGTCTGTTGTTTCCCGCATTGACGTAACGGCTTGCCATGTCAGTGACATTGGCGGTGAGAAGCTGTACATGATACGTCCATTCATCAAGATTTGCGGTGCGGTAATAGCTGTCCTGAACGAGCAGTCGTGCATCATCGCAGATTATATCGGAACGTCCTCGGGAAACATTGAGAAAAGTCGATAATGCACAGCGGGCCTTGGATACTCTTAAAGCAGCCGCTTCTATATTGTCTTTTTTTATACGTTTCCTTGTATGAGCAGAGATAGTTTCCACCATGTCCATCATCTGGCGCTGCCATTTTTCTTTGGCCCTGTCATCACTACGGTCAGGCGGAACGTCCACAAGACATATTTTTCTTCCCTCAGCCTTGAGCTGATATGCGATCTTTCTCATGCTGTCGCTCGTGATCGGAATAATAAAAAGGGATTCTGAAAAATCTGCTCCGTCAGGCTGGTGGATATATCCGAGGATAGAACGGCTCACGGGATCTGTATCCCGGGGCACAAGCTCGTCCGACCATGCAGCCGAGCCGAGACTTCCGCCGATAAGCCAGTAGGGTTCCGTTCCTGCCGCCATAACGAGCTCCTCGGGTATGCCAGTTCCGAGGATAACAACTGAGGGGCGCTGCTGAGATTTGGTTTTGCTGCTTGACCATGTATATTCGGTATCGAGGAAATACTTGATTTCAGGAAGGTATTTTTCCTGATGTGACATTATGCTGTTGAGGGTGTCGCTGTATTCGCCTGCATATACACCGGTCCTGTCGTTTTTTCTTATCATTTCGATCACGTTCCCTTTTGTACAAGACTTGATGTTGAGATATTATATAAAACGGCAGTCATATTTCCTTAACAGAAGCTTTTTGCGGAGATATGAGAGCTGTTTATTGCATTGTATGTATTGAAGCGGTTCAATACACTTTTGTGTCATAGATCTCACCTGTGCTGAAACTGCTTTGTATTCCTTATTTAGTGTAATATCCTGCATTGATGAAGTTGAAAAAAGCATATTATGATAAAAAGCTGATCGTATGCAGAAAAGCAAGGTGCTATGATACTTAAAGTTTATCGGCGCGCACATATTACTGAAAGTATTGTAATAAATAAGCTCAAAGAAGTATATCAATTATTTGGCGTTTTTATCAAAAATCAGATGCAAACAAAACATCACAACATTTGACTGTAAAGCGCAATAACCGCCGATTTATAAGCTAAGGAGAGGGCTTGGCAAATTCCACTTTTTGTTATGTCCGAACTTAAACCTCAGAGAGCGTACTACTGAACGAAAATGGACTCGGAGGTTTAACATTATCAAATAATTACATGATAATATACAGACCTTAAATAAATCTTAAAAATATACAGAGCATAAATTATTTCTGTAAGTATAAAATAACTTCTTTTCGTCTGTGAGTATTTGCTTGATTGTATTATAACGTGCTTTTATGAAAGATAAATGGATTTAGTGTGGAATGAACAGTTGTAATGTGGAATAAAGGCAATCATTATGTGATGAATTTGTGAAATGCGATACAGACCTTCCGGATGTTCAGATTATAGATCCGGCTTTTACCGCGAAACAAACACATCTCTCCAAAGCACACAGCAGGGAGATCACGGCGGCAGACAGTTCCGTTGAAACAAAGGCGCTCTTTACAAAAGGGCGCTTTTCATGTATAATATTTACAATAAAAACTGCGGAGGTGTGCCATGCCGAAGATACTGATAGTTGACGACGAACCGAATATAGTCACCCTCATAAGCCGCTATGCTCAGCGTGAGGGGTATGATATCGTTACCGCTTATGACGGACGTGAAGCCATAGATAAGTGCAAGACCGAGGATTTCGACGTTATAATCATGGACGTAATGATGCCCGATACGGACGGTTTCACCGCCTGCAAGAAGATAAAGGGATTCAAGGATATTCCCGTGATAATGCTGTCCGCAAGAGGTACGGAGTTCGACAAGCTCTTCGGCTTCGAGGTGGGAGTTGACGACTATGTAACGAAGCCGTTTTCTCCTATGGAGCTGATAGCACGTATCAAGGTCATACTCAGCCACAGCAGGATCATCGAACAGAAATCGGAAAGCGGAAAGCTTTGTGTCAGTGGGATTGAGGTAGACACGCTCGGGCTGACAGTTACTGTTGACGGCGAAAAGGCTGATCTGACCGCAAAAGAGTATGCAATTCTGCTGCTTCTCGTGAAAAACAAGGGTATAGTTCTTACCCGTGACAGGATACTCAACGAGGTGTGGGGCTATGACAGTTTCGGCGTTGACAGAACCGTTGACTGGCAGATAAAGCTTCTCCGAAGCAAGCTCGGAGCATACCGTGACAGCATAAAAACAGTGCGAGGGGTGGGATATAAATTTGAAGCGTAAAACAAATTCGTTCCGGAAAAAGCTGCTCAGCTGGTTTATGTTTTTTACAGTCGTGATATTCACTGTTCTGTGGCTTTTGCAGACGGTTTTTCTGCAAAAATTCTACAACGGCATGATAATCAGGAATACCGTAAAGGTTGCCGGTAAAATATCCTCGGAAAGTCAAAGCGGCGATATTTCGTCGTATATTGATGATGTTTCAAGAGAGAATTCAGTTCTTATATTTGTCACCGATACTGACGGCAATGTTTTATACAGTTCTGATGAATACAAGAAGGGTCACAGATTCATAGCAGATTACAATGAATGGTCAGACGAAAGAATGGAAATGAACAGGCACAATCATTATCATTACAGGTCGCTTCCGGAATATTATAAAGCATTCATTAACGATGTTACTGCATCTGAAAATGGTGAATCAGAGATGCAAACCGAGGATATTTATGTATACGGTAAGCTTATTGATCTGTATGGGAGCGATGAAAAAGCTGTTCTTTACGTTGGAACTACCCTTAATGCAGTAGGCTCGGCGGCTCGTATCATTCGTATACTGCTTGTATGGGTCACACTGTTGTCTGTGGTGGTCGGATTTGTGCTTGCTCTGTTCATGTCAAAGAGCTTTTCAAAGCCTGTTTCACAGCTTAATGAAAAAGCACATAAGCTTGGCGAAAAAGATGATGATATGGCTTTCAGCGAGGGCTTCTGCACAGAGCTTGACGAGCTGAACAAAACTCTTGATACTACATCGGAAAAGCTGAAAAAGAACAGGGAATTCCAGAACGAACTTCTTGCAAACGTATCCCATGACCTGCGTACTCCACTGACTATGATAAAGGGATACGCCGAAATGATAATAGATATATCCCGTGAGGACGAAAAACAGTGCGCCGAGGACGTAGCAGTTATCGTAGAGGAAACGGACAGGCTCACTGCTCTTGTAAATGAGATACTTGAATATTCCGAGCTGCAGATGTTCGACCACGAAACTGTGATGAATGACGTTGATCTCAGTGAAACAGTAACATCTGTTGCAGACAGCTTTGAGAAACTGTATTCAAAGGAAGGCTATGTCTTTGAGCGGAGTATTACTGATGATATTCATGTCAAAGGCAATGTTTCACGTCTTCAGAGAGCGGTGTACAACATGCTGGATAATGCTGTCCGCCATGCAGGAGAGGACAAATGGACAGGTATTTCGTTAAGAACCGATAATGATAAGGCAATTATTGAAATATCCGACCATGGCAGCGGTATTGCTCCCGACGAGCTTGAACACATCTGGGACAGATACTATACCAAGCGTCAGCGCAGCGGCAAGGGCGTTTCCAGACTGGGACTCGCAATCGTAAAGCAGATCGTCAGCCAGCATAACGGCGTTTGCAAGGCAGAGTCCGGGGTAGGCATAGGAAGTGTTTTCAGTATCGAACTTGACATTAACAAATAAAAAAGAATGGTTTTATTCAGTATCACTGATACTGTTTTGACATTATAAAACTGCATATAATTGTGAAAATATGGAATATAAAAACTACGTAAAATAGGCAATAAAAATATCAGATACCATGAAAAACTTGTTAAGGCATCGAGCGAAAAATGCAGATAAATGTCAAAGCATCGTAATACCGTGCTTTTGGTTGCATAGATATCCTTGTTATCGGCAACAGTGATATAATAATTGTCTGCAAAGAAAAGAGCTATCTGATTCATTTACGAATCGGATAGCTCTTTTTGTATGATTTTCACTAACGTCAAATGAGTATTATCTCCATTGTGACGTCTAAATATGGTGCCGATGGCGGGGGTCGAACCCGCACGGTGTTGCCACCAACGGATTTTGAGTCCGTCACGTCTGCCAATTCCATCACATCGGCACATCAGTAAATATTATATCATAGAAAGCGGTAGATTGTCAAGCAAATAGTTAAAAATCATGCTTCATTTTTTCGGCAGCATGATTTTTATGGCTCGATGAAAAAAGTTTTTCAGCGATTAAAAGTTTTAAAGCTAAAAAGTGTTGACAGTCCTTATACTGTATGGTATAATTTCTATTAGCGCAGGGAAACTGCCGCATAGCAGTATCCCAATACGTTTTCGGAGGTTGGCAGTATGAAGAAGATAAGCGTAAAAACAAGTCACCCCTATGAGGTGCTCATAGAGCGCGGCGGACTTGCAAAAAGCGGTGAATACATATCCAGGGTGACAAATTCAAGGAAAGCAGCGATTATCACGGACGATATCGTTGAAAAGCTGCATTTGCAGACGGTACTGGACTCGATGAAGGCGGCAGGCTTTGAGTGCAGCGTATTTGCCTTCCCCAACGGCGAACCCTCAAAGAGCCTTGCAAATCTCGGAAATATCTACGATTTTCTCTGCGAGAGCAACATCACAAGGTCTGATATCATAGTAGCTCTCGGCGGCGGAGTAGTCGGTGATATCACAGGCTTTGCGGCTGCTTCGTATCTTAGGGGAGTAGAGTTCGTACAGATACCCACGACACTTCTCTCACAGGTGGATTCTTCTGTAGGCGGCAAGACTGCCATAGATATCCCCGGCGGCAAGAACCTGGTAGGCGCATTCAAGCAGCCTGCACTGGTCATCTGCGACAGCGACGCACTGAAAACTCTTCCCCCCGAGGTACTTTCAGAGGGAATGGGCGAGTGCATAAAGTACGGCATGATACGCGATGAAAAGCTCTTCGGGCTCATGGAGTCCCACGATCTTGAGACCCTGGACGAAATAATGGATGAAATGGTATACAGATGTATTGATATAAAGCGTGCAGTTGTCGAGAATGACGAGTTTGACAGGGGAGAGCGCATGATACTCAACTTCGGACATACACTCGGACACGCTCTCGAGGGCTGGCACAACTACACTGATTACGCTCACGGCGCAGGAGTTGCCGCAGGAATGTGCATGATAACCGATAAACTGGCACCGCGGCTCTCCGAAAGGCTGAAGAAGTGCTGTGCGGCGTACAGGCTCCCAACAGGCAGCGATATCCCCATGAGCGAGCTGCTGCCGTTCTGTTCAAAGGACAAGAAGAACGAAAAGAAGGACATAAACTACATTATATGCAAGGAAGTCGGCAAGTGCGAGATAGTAAAGGTACCTTTCAGCGAGTTCTGCCGTCTTATGGGTGAATAATTATGGATATCAGCATAAGGCCATCGGTGCTGCGCGGAAAGCTTGACGTTCCTGCGTCAAAGAGCTGCGCTCACCGTTCTATAATCTGCGCTGCTCTTGCGGAGGGAGTCTCACATCTGAGCGGCGTTACGATGTCGAAGGACATTGAGGCAACAATCGGCGCAATGACTGCTCTCGAAGCTGAATTCACCGTGAACGGCGGAGACATAACCGTCAGGGGAACAGGCGGAAAAAGCGCTGACAGCTGCGTTATCGACTGCAACGAGAGCGGTTCGACCCTTCGTTTTATCATACCCGTTGCAGCTGCCATAGGAAAAAGCACGGAATTTCGCGGCAGAGGACGTCTGCCGCAGCGTCCCATAGATATATTTATCCGCGAGCTCGGAAAAAACGGAGTCCGCTTTGATTATCACAATACCATGCCTTTTACTGTAAGCGGCGGACTTGAAAGCGGGACTTTTGAGATAGAGGGCAACGTCTCCTCACAGTTCATAACAGGACTTCTCTTTGCTCTTCCTCTACTTGAAGGGGATTCCGAGATAGTCCTCACCTCTCACCTCGAATCCCGTCCCTATGTGGATATAACCATTGAAACACTCCGTCGTTTCGGCGTTTCCGCTGAGGAGACCGACCGCGGTTTCCACATAAAGGGGGGACAGAGATATACTGCCCGAGACGAAAAAATAGAGGGAGATTATTCCCAGGCAGCCTTTTTCTGCGTGGCAAACGCCCTCGGTTCGGAGGTGGAGCTGCACAATCTGAATGAAAACAGTGTTCAGGGCGACAAGAAAATCCTTGAAATTATCAGCAATATGTGTTATAATGGCAATATCGGACATTACAGAGCCGACTGCTCGGACATTCCCGACCTTGTGCCTATACTGGCTGTCCTGGGAGCTTTCGGAAGCGGCGACTCTGTCATTTATAACGCTAAAAGACTTAAAATAAAGGAAAGCGATCGCCTTGAAAGTACCTCTGCCATGCTGAATGCACTGGGCGGAGATGTCACTGTTACCGATGACGGACTTATTATCCGCCCCACAAACGCCATGCACGGCGGAACAGTCGACAGCTGCGGCGACCACAGGATAGTTATGGCTGCTGCCGTTGCTGCAACGCGCATAGACGGCGAGGTAGTCATAAAGGGCGCGGAGGCTGCCGAAAAGTCCTATCCTGCTTTCTTTGACGACTACAGAATGCTCGGAGGTAAAGCAAATGTCATCAGTATGGAATAACAGGATATCAATTTCCATGTTCGGAGAAGCTCACGGTCCCGCAATAGGCGTGACCGTTGACAACCTTCCCGCAGGGGAGTACATCGACGCCGAGGCCCTCGGAGAGTTTATGGCGAGGCGGTATTCGGGCGGAAGCTCTTCTCCTGTTAATTCCATTCCGCATATAATGTCGGGAGTATTCAACGACCGCACAACGGGCTCTCCGCTCTGTGCCTTCCTGCAGAATACCGGGACCTCAGCCCCTCAGCATGAAGAGCCGGACAACCTTGTACGTCCCGGACACGCCGATTATACGGGAGCTGTCCGCTACAAGGGCTTCAACGACGTGCGCGGCGGCGGACATTTTTCCGACAGACTTACGGCTCCGCTCTGCTTTGCGGGAGCTGTATGCGCTCAGATACTTGAAAGGCGCGGTATCTACACTGGCGCGCATATACTTCAGATACACAATATAAAGGATAATCCCTTTGACCCCGTAAATATCACCCGTGACGGCGTTCTCAGCGTGAGAGCCAAGAAGTTCCCCGTAATAAACGACCGCAAGGGCTGGGATATGATAGAGGACATAAATAAGGCACATGAGGGCGGCGAGTCCCTCGGCGGAGTCATCGAGTGCGCGGCAGTCAACGTCCCTGCAGGAATAGGCTCTCCCGTATTCGATGGACTTGAAAACAACATCGCACAGCTTGTTTTCGGTATCCCGGGAGTACGCGGACTTGAGTTCGGCGCAGGCTTCACATCGGCGAAAATGGTAGGAAGTCAGAACAACGACGAGTTCTATGTCAACGACCACGGCCATGTGCTCACAAAGACAAACAATCACGGTGGCATAATCGGCGGTATATCCTCGGGTATGCCGATAACCCTGAGAGTTGCCATGAAGCCCTCGGAGTACACCGCAGGCGCTCAGACAGCCGTGAATTACCGTGAAATGACCAGCGAGACCGTCGAGAGCGAGCAGCATATCCCATGCACAGTACCTGCGGCAGTTCCGTGTGTGGAGGCTGCTGTGAACATCGCGCTTCTGTCGCATATGCTGGATTATCCGAATTTCTGTTAAGGTGAAAAACTATGCAGGACGAAAATATAATGAAAATGGCGGAACGCGCCGATACCGAGATAAGGGACGTTCCTACGCTGAATATTCTTCTTTGCTATCTGCTTTACAAAATAGACCGCCCCGTAAGTCCCGAGCAGCTATATGATATAGCTATCGGCACGGGGATAATAAACTATTTCTACTATCAGGATTCTATCGGCTATCTCCTGAAAAACGGACTGGTTTCCTCACGGAAGGACGAAAACGGAAGCGAGACCTATGTACTTGACCCGAAGGGCAGGGAATGTGCCAAGCAGCTGAAAAACTACGCTCCCAAGTCCTACAGGGACAAGCTTGTACTTGCAGCTCTGCGTTATTTTACAAGGATAAAGTACGAAAAGGAGCTGAAGATAGAGTACGAGCCTGTGGGAAACGGCTATTATACCCACGTAAGGTGCGTGGATACAGGATTTGACCTTATGGACCTGAGACTTTACGCCCCCGACCTGACACAGGCGAAGCTCATAGGCGAGAAGATACTTCTCAATCCTGCCGGATTTTACGGAAAGGTCATAGAAGTAGCCCTCTCCAACGAGGAGCCGCCCTACGACCTTACAGATAACTGAAAAAAACAACTCCCGAAAGCAGTTTTTTGCTGCTTCCGGGAGATTTTTTATTCGTTGTGAGATTCTTCCCTGATGAAGAAGTTCTGTATCTTTTTGGTTATGAGCGTCAGGTACCTCAGGCACGGTTCTGCGATGATAGAGAAGTTTATGCAGAGAATGATACATCTGTTTGACATTGACGATATAGCGAAAAGGTCGCTGACAAATACCATACAGCATATGAGACCGAGTCCGCAGCCCACCCATATGCCCATTTTCAGCACATCGAGGGGCTTTGATATCTGATAGAGTATCATCATGCCCACAATGCTCATGAGTATGGTCGAAGCTGTTGCTATGTCGTTCTGACCGACGCTGAAGATATTGCCGAAATATATCATAGCACCGACCACAAGCACGTCCGTCAGCGCCGCAGGCAGAGCCTTCAGCAGGATATTCATGATGAACCTACCGCGTATGAGGTCGCGGTTCGGCATGAACGACAGGAAAAACGCAGGAAGTCCGATAGTGAATACGCTTATGAGTGATATCTGTGCGGGGAGCAGCGGATATTTCATGCCGAAGCATATGGAAAGGATAGCGATTATCAGCGAGAAGATGTTCTTTACTATGAAAAGGCTTCCCGAGCGTTCAAGGTTATTGACGACCTTTCGTCCTTCTGCAACAACATCGGGCATTTTTGAGAAGTCCGATTCGAGGAGCACGAGCTGAGCTGCCTGAGCGGCAACGTCGCTTCCCGAAGCCATAGCCACGGAGCAGTCCGCGTCCTTCAGAGCAAGTACGTCGTTGACGCCGTCGCCCGTCATAGCAACGGTCTTGCCTGCTTTTTTGAGAGCTCTTACGAACTTTCTCTTCTGTTCGGGGGTAACTCGTCCGAAGACGGTGTATTTTGTAACAGCCTCCCTGATAGCGCTGTCAGTCGTAAGGGTAGCAGCGTCCACATAGTCGCCTGCGTTCCTGATACCTGCCCTTTTTGCGACTTCCGAAACGGTAACTGGGTTATCTCCCGATATTACCTTTATCTCCACACCCTGTTCCGCGAAATATCTGAATGTTTCGGGAGCTTTTTCCCTTATTGGGTTCGACATTATCACGAAGCACACAGGTTCAGCAGCCGATGTGAGTTCCTTGCCGTCGGGAATGCCCCTGTACTTTCCGAAAGCTAGCACACGGTAGCCCTTGCGGCTGTATGAGTCGATAAGCTCCCTGTGTTCCCTGATATTCTCTTTCAGCACGAACTCGGGAGCTCCGAGAACATAGGAATCCTTGTCAAAGGTAACGCTGCTGTACTTGAACTCAGAGGAAAAGCCTGTTGCGGCAACTGCCGTGCGGCCTGCAGGACAGTGGAAATGGCTCTTTATCGCAGCCATAGTCTCGTTATCGGAGTCCTGAGCGGCAGCAAAGTCGCTGAGAAGTCCCTGTATACGGTCGTCATCGTTGCCCTCCGCGGCGTTTACGACAGCCGATACGGACATGGTATTTTCGGTGATAGTACCGGTCTTGTCCACGCAGAGAACGTCGACCCGCGCAAGAGTCTCGATACATTTCATGTCGTGAACGAGGACCTTGCCGAGAGCGAGCTTCATGGTACTTATAACGAGAGCCACGCTGGCAAGGAGGAACAGTCCCTCAGGTATCATTCCGATGACAGCGGCGACCATTGACTGCACGCTGGCTCTGATAGTCTCATGGTTGAGGTAGTAAGCCTGATAGAAAAGAATGATACCGATAGGAATGATAGCGAAGCCCGCAAATTTAACTATCCTGTTGAGTGAGCGTATCATTTCCGACTGCTCGCCCTTCTTGGTCTTTTTTGCCTGTATTGTCAGCTTTGAGATATAGGATTCCCTGCCCACTTTTTCAAGTCTTGCGCGGCAGGAGCCTGAAACGATGTAACTTCCCGACATAAGTGTATCGCCGGGTTTCTTGCTTACCTCGTCGGATTCACCCGTGAGGAGCGACTCGTTTACGGAAACGTTTCCGTCCACAACGATAGCGTCGGCGCATATCTGATTACCTGCCTTGAATATGACGATATCATCGAGAACGAGCTCCTTTGAGGGGACCTTCTGCACTTCTCCGTCGCGGACCACCGTAGAAACGGGAGCGTTAAGCATGGATATCTTGTCCAGCACGGACTTTGAGCGCAGCTCCTGAATGATACCCGTCAGAGCGTTTGCGATGATGACGGGCATGAAAGTAAGGTCACGGTACGAGCCCACAAGTATCAGAAGCACTGACAGGATAACGAAAATAAGGTTGAAGTAGGTAAAGATATTATCGCAGAGTATATCTTTTACAGTCTTGGACGGAGCTTCGACAGGCTGGTTGTCCAGACCTTCTTCCAACCGCTGCTTTACCTGTTCGGAGGTAAGACCCGTGTCGAAATCCGCTTTTATGCGTTTATAATCAACGATGTCCCGAAATTCACTGGTTTTCATTATGTTAAAAACACCTCGCGTAAAATACTTATTTTATTATAACATAATATAATTAAAATAGCAAGATATGAGGGTAAAAAACGTGTGTGCAAAAATGTCAACCAAATTTCAAGAAACTAGTTGACAAACGGAATTGAATGTGCTATAATACAGATACAAAAACATAGGAGATGTTACAGATGACAGAACAGAACACGGCAAAAAGGAGTTTTTCCACCAAGGAAATAGTACTTACGGCACTTTTTACGGCAATAACGGCGGTATGTGCATGGATATCCGTTCCTTTCGGAGCCATATCCTTTACCATGCAGACCTTTGCGATATTCTGTGCGCTGCTGACTCTTGGCGGCAAAAACGGACTTTTCTCATGTCTTGCATACATACTTCTCGGAGCTATCGGACTTCCCGTATTCAACGGCTTCAAGGGGGGCGCAGGAGTTCTTCTCGGACCCACGGGCGGATATATACTCGGCTTCATATTCATGGCGCTCATATACTGGGCAGGAACGAAGCTTTTCGGTGAAAAGCTGTTAGCGCGCATCGCGCTGCTTATAGTGGGGCTTCTTGTTTGCTATGCATTCGGAACATTATGGTTCGTATACGGCTATTCAAACGGCGAAAGCGTCATGAGCTTCAAAAAAGCTGCGGAGATATGCGTATTTCCGTTCGTACCCTTTGATCTTCTGAAAATGGTGCTTGCCTTTGTGATATCCTACCGTATAAGAAAGCACGTAAAGCTGTAAAAATAGCTTAGCTTGTCCCAAAAGCCGCTTTACCCATGTAAGGGATTCCAAATGGGCTACAACCCTTTGGTCAGGTCAAGGGTGAAAGCCATTGTGGGGAGTGGGGCAAAGCGCCGCATTCAACAGGCGCTCCGCAAGTGAGGGCGTCTCCTTAAATAAGACAGTTTTTTTGACAGTTAAAAGCGGCGAACATTTCGCCGCTTTTTAAATTTATCCGACACTTCGGCGGTCTCGATCGTATTATGAGTGAAAGGGGGCGGGACGATGTTCAGATCTTTGTTGCGTACGGACAAGGAAATAGAAGAATTATACGAACGGCACAGCAAGACCGTATACCGCGTCTGCTATGCCTATATGAAAAATCCCGCGGACACGGAAGACGCAGTACAGGAGACCTTTTACAGGCTCATAAACAAAGGGCCTTGGTTCAAAAGCGCTGAGCATGAAAAAGCCTGGCTCATAAGGACGGCTGCCAACATCTGCAAGGACGAGCTGAAACACTGGCGGCGGAAATGTGAGGATATCGACGAACACACAGAGCTCCGGACAGGGGACAGCATTGAAACGGACGAAGTTCTCGAAGCTGTTATGGAGCTCCCCGACAAGTACAAGACGGTGATATACCTGTATTACTACGAGGGCTATAACAGTGCCGAGATCGCCGAAATCCTCAAAAAGCCGGGATCGACTGTGCGTAATCATCTTCACGAAGCCCGCGGACTTCTCAAGGAAAGGTTAGGTGAGTATTTCAATGAAAAATGACGTCATCGTTGCATCATGGGACAGGATACTTCCCGATGAAGCCGCAAACCGCCGAATGCTCTCCGATATCATGGAGTACAGCCGCAAAAATAGAAAAGCACCTGTTACAGCCGCTGTGAAAAGGCTTCTTCCGCTTGCAGCCTGCCTTGCAGTTGTAATATCATTCGCGGCTTTTTTAGGTATACGCAATAACTGGTTCGTATCAAAAAACTACACCGTATTACTCGAAAGCGGCGAAAAGCTCATATACGGCAGATCAGATGTCAAAGGTGAAGCCTGTTACGCATACGATTACGAGGTCACAGACAGGCGTCTTACCGTGGAGGAACTCCACGATCTTCTGCCGTCATTAGCAGTTCCGGAAGAAAACGGTCTCCCTTATGCCGTATTCAAATCAGAAACAGGGGAAATGCTCCGCACAGAGCTGACAGCCGATGATGTCCATATACATCTTGCCAAAATGGGACTTCCTCTCACTGACTGTATCATAACAGGCGAGGAGAGCACGGCAGATATAAACGGAACAACAGTAAAAACGGGCTATTCCATATCAAAACCAAACAGCAAAGGCATAAAACGGATAGTATTCTTTTCCGAATTTGCAATAAACGGAACCTCCGTATATTTAGAGCTTGCAGGGGACGAGGAGGAAAGCGAACAGCTGAGCCAAAGACTTTCGGATACTGTTTCCGCCATGGTAAACGGCACTCCTCCCGACATCGCAGCAATAAAATATTAGCAAAAAAGACCTGTTCAGCCGAACAGGTCTTGATCTTATTCATCTGCAAGAAATCTATTGAGCGCTTCGAGGTTCTCATTGGCAATACGTCTGCCTATGCGGTAGACCTCGCGCATAACATCGGGGTCGTGTTCGATATGACCCACGGGCAGCTTCTCAGGGGGAGCCATAACGAAAGCGGAGCCGTTTTCCTCGGCGCCGCGTATATATTTCAGCTCGCTGTTGTACATCTTATGCCTGTTGGCAACGGCTTTCAGAAGCTCGGGGTATCTGCGGTACTTGAGCTTCATGAGCCTCATTGCGCCCGAAGGCTTTTTAACGTAGTCGCGTGGCTGAGTGAGGACAACCACGTTTTTGCCGCAGCCTCTGCTCTCCATGAACTTCAAAGGTATCGAGTCGGAAATGCCGCCGTCCAGCATTTTGTATCCGCCTACATCGACTATCCTCGCAGCGATAGGCATTGAAGCGGAAGCCCTGATCCACTCCATTTCCTCCGAGTTTATCGGACCGCACCTGTGATAGACAGCCTTGCCCGTATGAACGTCGGTACAGACCACCCAGAAGTCCATAGGCGAAGAATCAAAGGCTTTTTTGTCAAATATATCGAGCTTTTCTGGGATAGTGTGATAGCAGAACTCCGCTCCGAACATATCTCCCGTTTTTATGAGGGAAAGGGTGCTGCAATAGCGTTTGTCCCTGCAGAATCTTGTATTATAGCGGATGGCTCTGCGGATCTGACCGGATTTGTAGTTGCAGCCGAAGCAAGCGCCTGCTGAAACTCCCACAGCCGCGTCGAATCTGATATTATTTTCCATGAGGACGTCGATGACGCCTGCGGTAAAAAGACCGCGCATAGCGCCTCCCTCAAGAACAAGTCCGTATTTCATTTTTTTCTCCTTGTGAGTTGCCGGTAGTTAGTTATTAGTGATCAGTAAATAGTAAGCAGTGGAAAATGTCCGGACAATGCACTGATAACTAACAACTCTCAGGCATTATATCTGTAAAAAAGCAGCTTATCAAGTGTTACTCTCGGTCTCCACATTTCTCTTGCCTGTGCGAACTCCTTATAGTCCGTGTGCCACTGCCACGGGATATCGAAGCCGCCGTCCTCCTGCTGTACCTCAGCCAGTATCTCCCGTTCCGCCTTTATCAGCGGACGTATCTTATCGGTTATGAACTGTCCGAACATACCGCAGAAGAAGTCGGAGGGCTTAGGGACGTATTCCGACGCATATTTTGAAGTATCGCTGCATATCACCTGTTCCAGCTTTTCGCACAGCAGAGCCTTGGCATTGAAATTGCTGCCGATAAGAGAAATATTATGCCTTTCCATAAGCTCATATGCAAGGAGATAGCACTTGAGGTCGTCTGCTATCATTTCATTCTGCTCGGCAATTTCATTAAATGCGTCAAGGCAGATCTGAACGTAAAACTGCTTTTCCTCGCAGAAACAGCACATAAACGCAGCAAGTGATACAGAAGGATTGAAAGCTCTTATGCCGTCCCCCTGCTTCTCCCACCATACTGCATGAGGGAAGTCCTTATTGCTGTCTATCGCAAAAAGCCAGCGCTTCTTTTCCTCGTCAAAGGAGTCGTGCGAGCTGAGATAATGAACTATCCTGTCGGTCATTCTGCTTTTCTCATCGAGAGCTCCCACTCTGAAAAGAGTGAATACAGCGTCGTTCGTGGCGATGGGTGTGGAGTTCGGGTTCCAGCAGTCGGGCTCGATAGCGTTTCCGAAGCCGCAGTCGTCGTTCTGAAATTCCATGACTCTATGAACTACCTGCTGACGAGTTCCGTTTCCGAAATAATAGTTGAAAAGCGCTTTTTCAAGCGGTCTTGCATTAGCTTTTATAAATTCTTCGGTTTTTAGTGTATCCATGACTGCTCCTGTTAAATGCCAACAATTTTTATCAGTTTGATTTGTGCATTCCTACAAAGTTGAAAATTATTTTTTCTTATTAAACGGTTTTCCGTTTAATTTGAGCCGATTTTGACCCTATAGTGAAAAAGCAATTTCAAAAAGGAGATGCTGCTGCCCTTTTTCTGACGGGCAAAGCTTCAGCCGCAGCTGTATGAAGTTATTTTCTGCCGAAAAGTCCTTTTTTCTCATAGGGCTCAGTGGTTATTCCGAGGACCTTATATCCGTCTTTTTCAACAGCCTCCCTGAGGACTGTCTCATCCGGTTCTTTGTCGGTAATGACCTCTGTTATGCCCTTTTTGTGGGAAGAATTCACCTTTGAAGCGGAAACAGCTGCACGAACGGCATCATTTACGTGAGCCTCGCACATATTGCACATCATGCCATCGATCTTTATAGTAGTTTTGAACATATATAAAACTCCTTCCGGTTAGCATATAATTACGAATTAATTTTAGCTCATTTTGATACAAAAGTCAAGAGTTTTTACGTTTACACAGCTCCGAAAGGGGAGCGTCATGTGAGCGCGGATTGACTTTTTTGTGAAAATATGGTAATATGTATTTCGGACAATTGAATCTGCCTCTTAAAAAGGAGTTTTACATATGAAAAATACTATCAGGAGAGCTTCGGCTGTCCTTGTTGCCATAGCATTGATATTCACAGCACAGATAAGGCTTCCTTCGGCCAATAAAGTTTATGCAGCCGTATATGCTGTATGGCCTACTGAGCCGCAGTACAAAAACATAACCACTTATTTTGACGCTAACCGCAATATCAGCGATGCTTCTGGATATCACAACGGTATCGACATCGAAGCAAACGGCGGAACCAGTATTTTTGCAGCATACGGCGGTCAGGTCACTTCCGCGGAATGGAAGGACGGTTACGGCTACACGGTCATAATCTATCATGCTGATCTGGGAGTTTATACCTTCTACGCCCATGCTTCGCAGCTTCTCGTAAGCGGCGGTGCGGCTGTAAAACAGGGCGATATCATTGCTAAGGTCGGAAGTACCGGCAATTCCTCGGGAAATCATCTGCACTTCGGAATATGCACAAGTTTATCGTCAGGCTGGCCTGCGAAAACATACTACGATCCGCTGTCTTATTTCACATATTCAGACAATGTGGGCGGCGGAACGACTGTGGCTCCTCCGACAGCTGTGGAGAACGATTGCAGCTGTACTGCCGACTGTGCAGGACTTTACACTACAAAGGGAGTTGTGACAGTTCTCAATATCAGGGCAGGTCACAGTACCAGCTCGGCAGTTGTGGGAGAGATACCTGCAGGAGCTGAATTTACCGTAACAAAGGGAAACGGCGAGTGGGCTCACGTTGAGTACAACGGCAAGAGCGGCTTTTCTTCAATGGCTTATATGCAGAAGAAAGAGGATATGAAGTCCGATATGAAAATAACGGGAGCTACCTCTCCTACAGGTACAATCGCCAAAGGAAAGGTATTCTCCATAAAGGGAGTCATTACTTCCAACTTCAGCATTACGAAAGTTTACGGCGGAGTTTATTTCCGGAACGGAGAAGCTACGAGCCAGTATGCGGAAGCTGCTCCGAATGCGGTAAAATACGACCTTTCCTCGTATTTTGACAGGAATATCGTGTTCAACGCCCTTAATGACGGCGATTACACCTACAAGATCATTGCCGAGGATAAGAACGGCGGCAAGTTCGAGCTTGTGAAGAGTGATTTCATAATCGGCAAGGGCAGCGGAAATACGGCAAATACCGAGACCGTTGCAGGAGATCTTAACGGCGACAAAAAGCTCGATACGGCCGATCTCGTTATTTTGCAGGATCATCTGCTTAAAAAGTCAGGGGACTTCACAAAGGCTCAGTTTGAGGCTTCCGATCTCAATAAGGACGGAAATTCCGATGTTTTTGACCTCGTTGAGATGAAAAAAGCGATAATCAGCGCTTCAAACTGACATTACAGCTTTACGGATAAAAAAGCCATAGTATTTCCGGGTACTATGGCTTTTCTTTGATTTTACGGATATAAAGGAGAAATAATGATGAATAACTGTATTTTTTGCAGTATCGCAGGCGGTTCCCTGCCTTCCATGAAGGTTTTTGATGACGAGCATACCTTAGCTTTTATGGATACAGCCGGGGACGTTGACGGACATATCCTTGTGATACCGAAAAAACACGCAAAAAATATCCTCGACTGCGGTGAAGAGGAACTTTCATATCTTATGAAAACTGTGAAAAAGGTCGCGCTCCACCTTGTTGAAAAATGCGGGTACAGCGGCGTAAATCTGCTGAATGCAAGCGATGAGAGCGCAGGGCAGTCCGTTCCTCACTTTCATATACATATTATCCCGAGAAAAAACGGAGACAATATTGACGCATGGCCTCATTTTGAGGGCGCTGTACATGAAACGGAAGATATTTTCCGAAAAATATCAATGATATGAGTGAAAAGCAGAGCTCTTAAGAGCTCTGCTTTGCTTTTATGGTAATATTAGTTTAACCAAATGGATAGCGAAGATCCATATCGGGTGAATCTGTAACACTTACTTTAAGATCATCATTTATTTCGGCGTCCTTATCAACTTCAATAAAAATGTGCCAGTAAGAGCAAACCATATCGCCGCCGTTTTTAAGGCGTTCAATTCCGACTTCGTCCTTATTGATGTAAGCTACCTTATGGATGTCGCGAGCTAAGAATGCTTCACGCAAGAGTACAACGACAAGCTTGTTGCTGCTGAACCATTCATCAGTATAATTATCGGAGTTCTTTAAAAATGTTTCCGCATCGAATGAATATGAGAAAAGAGGATTGATTCGCAAAGATTCCATATAATCGGTCATATAGCTGTCAAGCTCGTCGCGGTTTGTTATGATTGTTGTCATAGGGTAGGTACTGTCATATTCTCCGTTTGTGTTTATATACTGAGCATTGAACTCATAGGAGTCCTTTTCCGCTGTTG
Source organism: Ruminococcus sp. (assembly GCF_017549005.1). Taxonomy (GTDB): domain Bacteria; phylum Bacillota; class Clostridia; order Oscillospirales; family Ruminococcaceae; genus Ruminococcus. Next base: position 113,594 of record NZ_JAFYYT010000037.1, on the reverse strand, counting down.
TAGTTGTGGTCGTTGTTGCAGCAGGTGTAGTCGTTGTGCTCTGTGATGTAGTAGTTGAAGTTTTCTTTTCGGTCGTTTTGAAAGTCGTTGATGAAGCAGACGTGGTAGTAGTAGTTGTTGTTGGTGGTGTTGTTGTTGTGGAAGTGGTTGTGGTAGTCGTTTCTGCTGCAGTATCAGGGAACTTTTCGGCGCCGAGAAGATATCTTTGCAGGCATACAAGGTCTGCAACGTTTATCATGCCGTCTTCGTTTATGTCGGAGTTTGCAGGAGCTTTTCCTTTGCCTGATATCATGCCGAGCAGTCCCTTTCTGAACGAAGCAAGGTCAAATACGTCTATGAGACCGTCGCAGTTGATATCACCGCGTAAAGTCGGAACAGGGTCTGGAGCAAAACGTGCATAAGCTTCGACGCCGTCTAAGGCTGTGTATGCACTGTCAACATAGAAATCTCCGACATAATCTGGAGTTTCGATAAAGAATGAGAAGTTTCTGGCATTTTCCGGTATTTTGTAGCAGGTGTTGGAAAGATCTGTCCATACTCCTGTGTAAGCTTTGACCTCTGCGACATTTTCAAACTGATACTGACCGTTTTCGTCAAGATACTGGCATACAATGGAAAAATCAGCTTTTTCGGTTTCACACTGCATAACAACAGCGCCTATGCTGTAGCAATCTCCTGCAAATAAGTTTGATCTGGAAATCGGGAAAACAGGTCCCTGCCATGATGAAGTGCGCCCGGAAACACTCATCGAGCCGCCGCCCTTGTAGCTTATCTGACTTAGTTTCAGTTTCTCGTCAACACGAGGCTGCCAGTCATATATACTGTAATCAAAATCGTATTTGTATATGTAGCCGTAAGCGTCAGCTATGGCGTTAACTTCTTCACAGTACTTGCGTGGATCTATCTTCAGGGGAGTGGTGTCCATGCCGCTGCCGAAATGAAGTTTTTTCAGCTGAGCACTTCCGCTTGATCTGTAGCCTTCAACATAAAACATTGTTTCATACAGCTCTCCAGAAAGATCGAAGCCGAGAGCCTCCATAGACTTGAAATGCTTGGTAATGTCAATAGAATCCGTTACCTGGTTGAGCACATTATCCTCTATGGCGCTTTCCTTTCTTACGCAGTAGTAAGTGGGAAAGCTCATTGTTCCCATGATAGATGGCTGATTATAGCGGTAATAACGGAATACGTCGTATTCGTGACCGTTAACGGTTGAAGAACCGGCGTAATGATCTTTTGAATCCGGGCATGGTCTCCAGTTGCCCCAGCCTTCGACAATATAGTACTCGGAAAGCGGGTTACGCGTCCAGCCGTATGCGCCGTATGTCGCATTGCCTTGCGGTGTAATGTCGATATCATATGTAAGTGATATCCTGCCAAAGTCATAGTAATTCTTTTTGGACGTGTCATACTTTCTGCCCATCATTGCAAGGCAGTTATCTATGTTTGACCATTTACAGGTAAAAGTGCTCTCGCCCGGTTCGTATTCTATTTCACCTGCACAGTTCATGTTCCACATCTCATAGTCAAAACCGCCGATCTTGCCGAGCTTCTGATCGTCTGCTGCCGAAGCGGCGAAGGGAACGGACGAAAGGAGCAGCGCTGCGGAAACAGCTGCGCCTGTGACTTTGCTGAAAATCTTTGATCTCATGGTGGATCACTCCTTTTTTCAAATCATAAAAAACAATTGTAAAAGTGCCCGAAGATATCTGTGACTTCATTGTAAAATGAACAAGTATTTAAATGCAAGTCGTTTTTTGTGGTAATTGTGGATCATAGCTAAAAATTGCTGACAGCAGCACAAAAATAATATTGTTCATGGCCGCAATGGACTCATGTAAATGGAAGATTTTTTACGTGAAATTGCCGAAAAATAAAGAAAATAATGAACAAAACAGCAAAATGTAGAGATATTTTAGTATGGATAGCAATAAATGATAAGTTTAGCAAAAAACGAACATAAATGGTAGTAATATTACCATAAATATCATAATTTTGGTATAAGAAAAGTCTAAATTTACATTATACTGTAGATAAAATATAAAGAAATTGTGAACTTTGACCGTTAAAGGTTCACGCTCAATCAGAAGGGAAATAATAGGCAAAATCCAAAAAACTTAATAATGGGGGCAGACTTATGAAAAGATTATTATCTTTTGCGACTGCCGCTGCAATGTCACTGACTGCGCTGGCGACAGTCCCGACAGCTCAGGTCATGGCTGATAATCCCTGTATCCAGACGATTTACAGCACTGACCCTGCACCGATGGTGTATAATGATACGGTATATGTATACACCGGACGTGACAAAGACAACTCGGACTTCTACTATATGCCTGACTGGCACTGCTATTCCTCGCAGGATATGCAGAACTGGACAGATCACGGTATGCTGCTTTCGTGGAACTCGTTTTCATGGGGCAAGGAAGATTCCGCCTGGGCGTCACAGTGTATAGAGCGTAACGGTAAGTTCTATTACTATGTGACTCTCGAGAACAAATCAGGCGGCGGCAGAGGCATAGGCGTTGCAGTTGCCGATTCGCCGACGGGACCTTTCAAGGACGCTTTAGGCAAGCCTCTTTGCGGTCCCAACTGGGATTACATTGACCCGACGGTGTTCATCGACGATGACGGACAGGCCTGGCTCATGTTCGGAAATCCGACCTGTTACTATGTCAAGCTCAAGGAGGACATGGTAACTCTTGACGGTCCTATCGGTCACTTTGACATGAACTCCTCCACATTCGGTCCCGGAGGCGGAAAAGCGTCCTCCTACGGCGAGGGACCGTGGTTCTACAAGCGCGGCGATCTCTATTATCTTGTTTTCGCTGCATTCTACAACGGAGAGGACTCTGAGAGCATAGGCTACTCTACAGCGCCTTCACCTACAGGTCCGTGGAAATACGGCGGACAGGTAATGAAGAAGCACAACTGCTTCACAAATCACCCCGGAGTTATCGACTTCAAGGGCCATTCGTACCTGTTCTATCACGACGCAAGTCTCCCGGGAGGCGGCAGCTTCGACAGAAGCGTATGCGTTGACGAATTTCAGTACGGCTCGGACGGTTCTATACCGACTATCTCGCCTACAAAGCAGGGGCCTGAGCAGCTGGAAGCTCTTGACCCGTTCAAGCGCGTTGAAGCCGAGACTATGTGCTTCTCGTCAGGCGTAAAGACGGAAGCCTGCGACAATGTCGGCATGGATCTTTCAAATATCCGAAACGGCAGCTACGTCAAGGTGAGCGGCGTCGATTTCGGCAGCGGTGCCGATAAATTCACAGCAAGCGTTGCTTCGGCAGGAAGCGGCGGCAGCATAGAGATCTATCTTGACGGCCTCAACGGCAAGAAGGTAGGTACCTGCGAAGTTCCCGTGACGGGCGGCTGGCAGAGCTGGGAAGAAGTATCCTGCAGCGTCAGCGGCGCAAGCGGCGAGCACGACCTTTACTTCAAATATACAGGCGGCAATGACTACCTCTTCAACATCGACTGGTGGAAATTCGGCGGAGATGAGGGCGTTCAGCCTTCTGTTACAACAACTTCGACCACTGCACCCAGGAATAATACAACGACTACTACTATTGGAAAGACTGTCGTTTCAGGGGATTATCTGCTGCGTTATACATTCGAAAGCAGCGATGAAAATTGGGAAGGCAGAGGCGGAGCTTCTGTAGCAGCATCATCCAAGGCGGCCTTCGAGGGCAGCGGTTCGCTCTACTGCTCAGGCAGATCGGATTCGTGGAACGGCGCGGCTTTCAAACCGGGAAGCAGCATAAGCGCAGGCAAGTCCTACAGCTTCAGCGCTAATGTAATGCAGAATGAGGGCAGAGACTCTGAAGTATTCTACCTGACTATGCAGTACAGCGACGGAACAGATACAAAATACGAGAAGATCGCTAAGGCTGTTCCTATGAAGGGCAAGTGGGTCCAGCTGGCAAATACCAGCTTTACCGTACCTGCCGACGCTTCCGATATAATGGTCTATGTCGAGACAGAAAGCGGTTCGACGAGCTTCTATGTTGACGATGTGGCTGTCGCAGCGGCCGGCACGGCTATCGAGGGCGCAGTCGGCGGACAGTTCATACTCGGCGATGTAAACTCCGACGGACGTCTGAACGCGATGGACATAAGCGCTGCAAGAAAGCTCATTCTTTCAAGCAGCAGGGATGCTTCTCTGGAGAAACTCGCAGACGTTGACAAGAGCACTGAGTTTGAGGTGAATGACCTTATCCTTATGCAGAATTTCGTTCTCGGCAAGATAAAGGAATTCCCGGATAACTCTCCGGAGCCGCAGGTAACGCCTTTCGACTACAATCCCGCTGTTTCCTACAAGGAAGCGCCGGGTGACTACCTCAATTCCTGTTCGCAGTCGGGCAGGATAGTCAAGGAGACCTATAACGGCATAAACGGCAGCAATACTCTCAATGTTTATCTCCCTTACGGCTATGATGAGAGCAAGCAGTACAACATTTTCTACATCATGCACGGCGGCGGAGAGAACGAGAATACGATCTTCAGCGACGACGTAAAGCTCAACAAGATCCTCGACCATATGATAATGAACGGCGAGCTTGAGCCTATGATCGTGGTAACTCCTACATTCAACAAGAGCGGAGCAGACAAGTTCTGGGACGAGTTCAAGAAGAGCGTGGTTCCTTTCGTTGAGAAGAAGTATTCAACATACGCCAAGGGCGACGTTTCCGAGTCGAATCTCCAGGCTACAAGAATGCACCGTGCATACGGCGGCTTCTCAATGGGAGGTCTCTCGACATGGTGCGTTGCAGACCACGATATGGACATCGTCGGCTACCTGATGCCGCTTTCGGGCAATAACTGGGAGGGCATGGACGCTCTGACAGGAACTATCGACAGACTCGGTCTCAAGAAGAATCAGTACTTCATCTTTGCGGCTACAGGTTCCGATGATATCGCATATCCCAACATGAAGCCCGAAATGGAGGACCTCAAGACACGCACGAAGTACTTTACATATACTTCGGATTTCTCAAACGGCAACCTCTACTGGCTGGTCGCTCCAGGCAAGACTCACTGGTGGGGCTATGTAAGGCATTACGTTTATGACGCACTTCCTTACTTCTTCCATGAAACAGGTACTTAATAACTGAAATATCATTTCGTCAAGCTCACTGCGCTCTGTGTGCAGTGGGCTTGATTCAAATAGCACAAGTAACATATTGTGCTTGATTAATTCATATTTTGATGATATAATGTAATTAAAGTACCATATAAGTGAGGTGTCCTACATGAGCGATTATACAGAGAAGTATATTTCATCCCATCTTTTCCTTAAACGCGAGGAGGGTTTCGAGCACGCGCCCTTTGACCGTGAGATAGCGTGCTATGAGAGCATCTGTTCGGGTAATATCGAGCTTGTGAAGGTGTTTGCGACTCCGCTTTGCAGCGAGGGCTACGGTATCCTGAGTAAGGATCCTCTCAGAAACTTAAAATACCATTTTTCAATTTCAGCCGCACTTATTGCAAGATTCTGCATAAACAGCGGCATGACACTTGAAGAAGCCTATAATCTCAGCGATATTTACATAATGAAGGCTGATGAATGCAGGACGGAGGACGAGGTCCATGCAGTACATCAGGAAATGATAGAGGGCTATACGAGGCATATGAGAAGAGTCCGCAACAGCGGTATCTACTCCAAGCAGATAGTACGCGCTCTCGACTACATAAGCGATCATCTCCACGGAAAGATCATGATAGAAGACGCCGCGGACTTCCTTAAAATAAGTCCTGCGTACCTTTCAAGGCTTTTCAAGTCGGAAACGGGCATCGCTTTCAGTAATTATGTAAGCAAGACGAAAGCAGAGGAAGCTGCAAATCTTCTGACCTTTTCCGAGTATACCGATTCTGAGATAAGCAACCTTCTGGGTTTCAGCTCCCAGAGCTATTTTATCAAGATATTCAAGAAATACCTGGGCGTTACTCCGAAAGAGTACAAAAAACGCTACAAATTTCCTGATTTCATGAAAGAGAACAAGTAAAAACCATTATCCCTCGCCTATGCGGGGGATAACGTTTTATGCAGATATCATTATATTGCTAATTTTGACAATATAATAATATAAAAACAGATTTGAAAATGTTATAATCTACACAATGAATAAAAAGGCTCGTGAGTGTTGAATTATAGATCTGTCATAAAACGGAATCTTTAGAAAACGGAGAATTGACAATGATCATTAATAATGTTGGCTTTGACCACTGCCATGACGCAGACTTTTTCATCGACCGTCCCGACGGAAGCGGAGATTATCTGCTCCTTCTTGTCCGCACGCCCGCTGTTTTTGAGGTGGACGGCAGGGAGACACAGACACCGGCAGGTACGGTGTTTATCTATCCGAAGGGCAGACCCCAGCGCTACCGCTGTGTCCCACTGAACGTGTTCGAGAATGACTGGGTTCATTTCGACTTTGACGATGCCGGCGAGGAAGAGGAGTTCCTGAAAATGAACCTGCCTCTCGAAACGGCTATACCTATGCCGCTGGAGTTCCTCAGCTACTGCGTGAAGTCAATCGCTTATGAGCGGTATTCCGACAACCCCTGCAGGGTGGAATCGGCAGAGCTCTTCATGAGACTTATGTTCATAAAGATCAAGGAAAACACTCAGAACAGTGTATCGGGCAGGAGAAGTACTCAGTTCGAGCTCATATCCACTGTCCGCAATAAAATATACAGCCGCCCCTATGAGCAGCGCAGCGTTGACAGCACCGCTCATGAGGTGAGAATGAGCCGCTCGGCTTTCCAGCACGCCTATAAGAAGCATTTCGGCGTCACCTTTATCGAAGACCTCGTAAAAAGCCGCGTGACCTACGCGAAAATGCTGCTTTCAACAACGAATATGAATATAAACGATATCTCCGCAAGCAGCGGATACCGCAGCTACGTTCATTTCGCAAGGCAGTTCAAGGAGCAGACGGGCTATACTCCGTCGGAGTTCCGCAGGATATCACAGGATGTGACATAACGTGCCGTTCAAGCGCAATGTGTGCTTTGGCGCGTTCTGTTTCAAATGTATAAATTTATTTTTAGTGACCTTTGTCACGGAATGAGAGGGAAGATTTATGAAAAAGCACACATTCAGGCGCTGCGCTGCTGTGTTTGCAGCATGCGCGATGATGACTTTCCCCATGACTGCAATGCCTATGGCTGCAAATGCTGCTGAGGCTGTTACAAAATGGGGCGACGCAAACTGCGACGGAACAGTTGATATGGGCGACGCTGTTACCATTATGCAGTCGCTTGCAAATCCGAACAAGTACGGCGTTAACGGTTCGGATCAGCACCATATCACAGAGACAGGAAAGCTCAATGCGGACGTTTATGAGAACGGCTCGTCAGTTACCTCAAATGACGCGCTCACTATCCAGAAGTATCTGCTCAATATCGTTAAGGAGCTTCCTGAGTCTTATCTCCCGAAAAACAATGACGATCCCGTAAACAACGAGAATACCACTACAACAACTACTACCACAACTACGACCACTACAACATCGAAGACCACAACAACTACTACTTCGACAACAACTACTACCACCACAACAACAGCTCCAAAGCAGCAGCTGAATATCAAGGACTACGGTACACCTATGAATTCTTCGGCTACTATGGTTGAAGACTTCCGCGACGGTTCGTCCAAGTACTTCATAGCTTCCGACGGCTGGGAGAACGGCGATCCATTCGACTGCGGCTGGTACGCTTCACAGACATCTCTGGACAAGGGCTGCCTGACACTTTCCATAGATAAGGACAAAACAGGAAAGTACAACTACGCAGGCGCTGAGTACAGAACGAATGACTTCTATCACTACGGCTACTATGAGACCTCGATGCAGGCTATAAAGAACGACGGCGTTGTTTCTTCGTTCTTCACATACACCGGTCCTTCCGACGATAATCCGTGGGACGAGATCGATATCGAAGTTCTCGGCAAGGACACTACAAAGGTACAGTTCAACTACTATACAAGCGGTCAGGGCAATCACGAGAAGATGTACGATCTCGGATTTGACGCTTCACAGGGCTTCCACACCTACGGCTTCGACTGGCAGCCCGATCATATCACCTGGTACATCGACGGAAAGGCTGTATACACGGCAAATCAGAATATCCCGAAGACAGCCGGAAAGATCATGATGAACACATGGCCGGGCAGAGGCGTTGACGGCTGGCTCAACCACTACAACGGAAATACTCCTCTCACAGCTTACTATCAGTATGTAACTTATAATAAGAACGGAGCTCCCGACGGAAATAACAACAATAATAATAATAACAACAATAACAACAACCAGAACCAGAATCCATGGGAACAGAACAATAATAACAATAATAACAACCAGCAGCAGGGAACTATCCAGGATCTCGGCACGAAGATGGATTCTTCCGCTACTATGGTTGAGGACTTCCGCGACGGTTCGTCCAAGTACTTCATAGCTTCCGACGGCTGGGAGAACGGCGATCCCTTCGACTGCGGCTGGTATGCTTCGCAGACATCTCTTGACAAGGGATATCTGACACTTTCCATCGACAAGGACAAAACAGGAAAGTACAACTACGCAGGTGCTGAGTACAGAACAAATGACTTCTATCACTACGGCTACTACGAGACCTCTATGCAGGCTATAAAGAATGACGGCGTTGTATCATCATTCTTTACCTACACAGGTGAGTCCGACAATAATCCGTGGGACGAGATAGACATCGAGATCCTCGGCAAGGATACTACAAAGGTACAGTTCAACTACTATACCAACGGTCAGGGCAATCACGAGAAGATGTATGATCTCGGATTTGACGCTTCACAGGCATTCCATACATACGGATTTGACTGGCAGCCCGATCACATCACATGGTATGTTGACGGAAAGCCTGTATACACGGCAAATCAGAATATCCCGAAGACAGCCGGCAAGATCATGATGAATGCATGGCCCGGCAGAGGCGTTGACGGCTGGCTCAACCACTACAACGGAAATACTCCTCTTACAGCTCGCTATCAGTGGGCTACATATAAGAAGAGCGATTCATCAAACAATAACAATAATAATAACAATCAGAACCAGAACCCCTGGCAGAATCCATGGGAACAGGGCAACAATAATAACAACAATAACAATAACAACAATCAGCAGTCAGGCGGCAAGACAGCTTCCGGTCTCACAGACTACGGTACTGCTATGAATACATCAGCTACAATGGCTGATGACTTCAGAAAGGGTTCATCACGTTATTTCATTGCTTCCGACGGCTGGGAGAACGGCGATCCTTTTGACTGCGGCTGGTATAAGTCACAGACAGCTTTCAAGGACGGAGCTCTTACCCTCAGTATCGACAAGGACTACTCGGGCAAGTACAACTATGCAGGCGCTGAGTACAGGACAAATGAATTCTACGGCTTCGGCTACTATGAAACATCAATGCAGGCTATAAAGAATGACGGCGTTGTATCATCATTCTTCACCTACACAGGTCCTTCCGACAACAATCCGTGGGACGAGATAGATATCGAGATCCTCGGCAAGGATACCACAAAGGTACAGTTCAATTACTATACAAACGGTCAGGGCAATCACGAGTTCATGTATAACCTCGGATTTGACGCTTCGCAGGGATATCATACCTACGGCTTCGACTGGCAGCGCGACCACATCACATGGTACGTTGACGGAAAGGCTGTATACACGGCAAATCAGAATATCCCGCAGACTCCCGGCAAGATCATGATGAACACATGGCCCGGCAGAGGCGTTGACGAGTGGCTCAACCACTACAATGGCAAGACTCCTCTTACAGCTCGTTATCAGTGGGCTACATACAATAAGCAGTGATCAATAAGCATTTGCTTGTTTGATAAATCCTTCCATTATACATAACAAAAGGGCGATACGAGAGTACCGCCCGTTGTTATATACAAAAATAACAGGGCGCGGCAAAACTTTGCCGCGCCCTGTGACTGTTTTATGTATGATCCGATATTTTGTAAAGCGTCTTGAACTCCGTTGGAGTGCAGTTCTTAGCCTTTTTGAATGCACGGTTGAATGTGGTGAGGCTTGCAAAGCCTGCACGCATTGCGACCTCGGTAACGGAGAGATTCGGGTCGATAAGCAGTCTTTCGGCTGCCTTGATACGCTTGCTGTTTATATATTGTATATAGGAAACGTTGTTGTATTTCTTGAAAAGACGGGAGAAGTGGTACTTGCTGTAGCCTGCGATATAGGCGATCTTCTCGAGAGGTATCTCTTCCATATAATTCTGATTGATGTACTTCATGACCATTCCGAACTTTCTTGTGTCGTCGCGTCCCGTTGCTTCGGTGGAGAAAGCGTCAGCTGCCATAGTGAGTTGATACTCTCTGACGGCTGCAAGGATATTCACGAGGGAGAGATATATCCTTACGTCGGCAAGCGAGGATTTTGAGTAGTACTCGGAATAGATATCGAGTATATTCTTGCGGGCGAGAACGTAAAGCTCCTTACTCAGTGCCGGAGTAATGTGGAACGGGCAGGAGAAAACTGGTATAAGCGCTTCAAGTGCCGGAACATCGCTTATAATGTTGTTTTCACACTGGAATATTATACGTCTGCCTTCCTGGGCGGGCATTGAATGGAGCTCGCCCGGCGGTATGATTATTATCTCTTTTTCGTTCAGATGATAATTCGTTCCGCCAATAGTCACTGTGAAGCCATTGTGAAGAGGGATAATGACTTCCACGGCGTTATGCCAGTGAGTAGGATATTCCTCCACTTCGTCATTGTCATAAAGCATGACGAAGCGTTGGTTTTCATACTCGACGGTCTCATAATCGCCTGACAGGTTTTTGATCATGACTGACCTCCTTAATTAATGGTAACCAAAAAAATGTTGAAAAGAGCCTGATTTGTCCGTACAATCGGTTTGCTTTCACGATACAAACCTCATTTTTTCAGCTATATTATACACTATAACCATATCATTTGTAAAGTGGGTTGGATAAAAAACTGAAAATGTTAGCAATTCATGAGCAAAAACTATAAAAAAAGTCGCAATATTTGATTAGTATTAATTGTTTAAGTGTATTATAATTATTTACAGAGTAAACGAAAGGTGAAATACGATGTCTACTAACTACAAAGAAATCGACTTTAAAAACTATGGAAAGTGCGCCTGTCTCGATAATGGGAAGATTAAGCTCATTGCAACTATAGATGTTGGACCGAGAATTGTTTTCTTCGGACCCTCTGACGGTGCAAATATGCTTTTCGAGGACATCGACAGAAACTTCTATGAGATGAATAACGGCTATGGCGTCTGGTACGCTTATGGTGGTCATAGAATGTGGCTCGCGCCCGAAGTTATGCCTGAGACTTACCTGCCCGATAACGACAGGATCGAGGCGCTTTTTGCGGACGGAGTCCTTACTCTCAGACCTGCGATGACAAAATTTGACAAGCAGTTCGAGATCGTTGTGACCATGGGTGAAGATAACTCAGTGATCATAGAAAATAAGATCACCAATTGCTCTGACAAACCTGCCGAATTCGCTCCCTGGTCCGTTACGGGACTTGTGGCTGGCGGAACCGAGGTAATCCCTCTCTGCAAGGACGATAACGGTTTCCTCCCCAACAGGACTATGGCGCTCTGGAGCTATTCCGATATAAAGGACGAGCGTTTCGGGCTCAATAACGGGTACGCTGTACTCAGGCAGGATCCGAAGAAAAAACAGCCGTTCAAGGCAGGGTTCAATGTAACAGGAAAACAGATAGTTTACATAAAGGATCAACAGGTACTGAAAGTTACCTTTGATGACTATAAGGAAATAGTTTACCCTGATTTCTGCTGCAATTTTGAGACATATACAAACGATCTTTTCCTTGAATGCGAGATACTCGGCGAGCTGAGAAGCTATCAGCCGGGAGAGACCGCTTCGATAAGGGAAGTATGGGAGATATCAGGTACAGAAGGTTCTCCTGAAAAATTCATAGACGAATTTGTAAGCAAATTATAATGAAAGGAGAATGCTTGTGGAAAAGTATATGAATGAAGCATTATCCGCACTTGAAAGAGCCGAGGACATCACGGACAGGCTTTCAGTCGAAGAACAGGCTGAACAGCTCAAGTATGATGCTCCCAAGGTCGATAGGCTGGGGATACCTGCTTACAACTGGTGGAGTGAAGGACTTCACGGCGTTGCAAGAGCCGGAACAGCTACAATGTTCCCTCAGACCATAGGTCTTGCAGCAATGTTTGACGAGGAGGCTGTGCACAAGGCAGGAGAGATAACTTCTGTGGAGGCACGTGCCAAGTATAATGAATATTCGGCGCACGGTGACCGCGATATCTATAAGGGACTTACACTCTGGTCACCGAATGTTAATATATTCAGAGACCCGAGATGGGGAAGAGGTCAGGAGACCTACGGTGAGGATCCGTTCCTTACTTCCAGACTCGGCGTTGCGTATGCAAAGGGACTTCAGGGAGACGGCAAGGTCCTCAGAACAGCTGCCTGTGCAAAGCATTTCGCAGTTCACAGCGGCCCTGAAGCCACAAGACATGAATTTGACGCAAAGTCAAATATGAAGGACATGACAGAGACCTATACCGCAGCTTTCGAGGCTCTTGTCAAGGAAGCAAAGGTCGAGAGCGTAATGGGCGCTTACAACCGCGTAAACGGTGAGCCTGCCTGTGCAAGCAGTTTCCTTATGGGAAAGCTCAAGGAATGGGGCTTCGACGGACATTTCGTTTCCGACTGCTGGGCTCTCAGAGATTTCCACACAAATCACGGCGTAACAAAGACCGCTCCCGAGTCGGCAGCTATGGCTCTCAAGGCAGGCTGCGACCTCAACTGCGGAAATACATATCTCCACCTTCTTATTGCATATAATGAAGGACTCATCACCAAGGAGGATCTCAGAAGATCCTGCGTGAAGCTGATGAGAACAAGAGTAAGGCTCGGTATGTTCGACAAGTCCACAGAATTTGACGGACTTGATTACGATATCGTAGCCTGCGACGAGCACAAGGCGTTCTCACTCAAATGTTCCGAGCGTTCAATGGTGCTCCTCAGAAATAACGGTATTTTACCTCTTGCAGAGGGAAAATATAAAACTATCGGAGTCATCGGACCCAATGCCGACAGCGTTCCCGCACTTGAGGGCAACTACAACGGCAAGGCTGACGAATATGTCACATTCCTCAGAGGAATCCGTGAGGCATTCGACGGCAGGGTCATCTTCTCAGAGGGTTGTCACCTCTACAAGGACAGATGTATGCAGCTCGGTCTCCCCGACGACAGACTCGCCGAGGCAGAGATCATTGCAGAGCATTCCGATCTTGTTGTGCTTTGTGTCGGACTTGACGCTACTATCGAGGGCGAAGAGGGCGATACAGGCAACGAGTTCTCCTCAGGTGACAAGAACGACCTTAGACTCCCTGAGTCGCAGAGAAAGCTTGTAAAGACTGTAATGTCCAAGGGCAAGCCCGTTATCATCGTTACTGCCGCAGGCAGCGCGATAAATGTCGAGGCAGACTGCGACGCACTTATACACGCCTGGTATCCGGGACAGCTGGGCGGAAGAGCTCTTGCCAATATCCTTTTCGGCAAGGTATCTCCTTCCGGTAAGCTCCCTGTTACATTCTATGAGGACGCTTCAAAGCTGCCCGATTTCTCGGACTACAGCATGAAGGGCCGTACATACAGATACGCGAAGGGCAATATTCTTTATCCCTTCGGCTTCGGACTGACCTACTCCGAGACGGAATGTTCCGATCTCAGATTTGAAAACGGCGTTGTTTCCGTAAAGGTTACAAATACGGGCAGCCGCGCTACGGAAGACGTAGTTCAGTTCTATATCAAAGGTTATTCGGAGAACGCAGTTCCCAACCACAGCCTCTGCGGCTTCAAGAGAGTCGCACTTGACGCGGGCGAGAGTCAGGTCGTACAGATCACTCTTCCCGAAAGGTCTACAATGGCAGTCAATGAAAAGGGCGAGTGGGTAAAGGAAGGCAGTGAGTTCACCCTCTACGCAGGAACTTCACAGCCTGACGAGCTCAGTGAAAAGCTGACAGGTAAGAAATGCACCACTCTGAAAATAAATTTATAACATTTAATGGAGGATAAAATGGAATTTTTCAGCAACATCGGAAAAATCGAGTACAAGGGCAAGGATAGTACAGATCCCCTTTCATTCAAGTACTACAACCCTGATGAAATGATCAACGGAAAGAAGATGCGCGATCACCTTAAGTTCGCACTTTCCTGGTGGCACACAATGGGCGGCGACGGAACAGATATGTTCGGCTGCGGCACAACTGACAAGACATGGGGTCAGGCTGATCCCGCCGCAAGAGCTAAGGCTAAGGTAGACGCAGCAAAGGAGATTATGGATAAGCTTTCCATTGACTACTACTGCTTCCACGACCGTGACCTTTCTCCTGAGTACGGCAGCTTAAAGGACACAAACGCTCAGCTCGATATCGTTACAGACTACATGAAGTCTGCTATGGGCGACAAGAAGTGTCTCTGGGGTACAGCCAAGTGCTTCGATCATCCGAGATTCATGCACGGTGCAGGTACATCTCCTTCTGCTGATGTATTCGCATTCTCTGCTGCACAGATCAAGAAGGCTCTCGAGTCTACAGTAAAGCTCGGCGGTAACGGATACGTATTCTGGGGCGGCCGTGAGGGTTATGAGACTCTCCTCAATACAAACATGGGTCTTGAGCTCGACAATATGGCTCGTCTTATGAAGATGGCTGTTGAGTACGGACGTTCGATCGGCTTCAAGGGCGACTTCTACATCGAGCCCAAGCCAAAGGAGCCTACAAAGCACCAGTACGACTTCGATACTGCTACTGTTCTCGGATTCCTGAGAAAGTACGGTCTCGACAAGGACTTCAAGATGAACATCGAGGCTAACCACGCTACACTTGCTCAGCACACATTCCAGCACGAGCTCCGTGTTGCAAGAGACAACGGCGTATTCGGTTCTATCGACGCTAACCAGGGCGATATGCTCCTCGGATGGGATACAGATCAGTTCCCGACAAACATCTATGACACAACAATGTGTATGTACGAAGTTATCAAGGCAGGCGGCTTCACAAACGGCGGTCTCAACTTCGACGCTAAGGCAAGAAGAGGCAGCTTCACACCTGAGGACATCTTCTACAGCTACATCGCAGGTATGGATGCATTCGCACTCGGCTTCAGAGCAGCTCTCAAGCTCATCGACGACGGTCGTATCGACAAGTTCGTTGCTGACAGATATGCTTCATGGAACACAGGTATCGGTGCAGATATCATTGCCGGCAAGGCAGATTTCGCAGCACTCGAAAAGTATGCGCTTGAAAAGGGCGAGGTTACAGCTTCACTCTCAAGCGGCAGACAGGAAATGCTCGAGTCCATCGTAAATAACGTTCTTTTCAGCCTTTAATTCAAAGGCTGATTGGAAATAAATCAATTCTATTTTTCAAATGGAGGTCAAGAATATGAAAAAAGTATTATCGGTCATTTCAGCACTTGCAATCCTCACATCTTTCACCGCTTGCGGCGATAAGACAAACGATCAGAAGGATGATTCCAGCAGCAAGACAACTACAGCTGCCAAGGATGACGCTGAAACAACTACCAAGGACGACGGCGAAAAGAAGGGCGACGGCAAGAAGGAAACAATCAATGTTTGGTCTTTCACTGCTGAAGTACCAGGCATGGTTGAGAAGTTCCTCAAGCTCAACCCTGACTTCGCTGCACAGTATGACATCAATGTAACAAATATTCCTACAACAAACAACGAGTACACACCTGCTCTTGATAAGGCTCTTCAGGCTGGCGGCAAGGACGCTCCTGACCTTTACTGTGCAGAGGCTGCATTCGTACTTAAGTATACACAGGGCGATATGTCAAGCTATGCTACACCTTACAAGGATCTCGGTCTTGATGTTGACAATAAGATCGCTGAGGCTAAGATCGCTGACTACGCTGTAGAGATCGGTACAAACCCAAGCGGCGAAAAGGTTGCTCTCGGTTACCAGGCTACAGGCGGTGCTTTCATCTACAGACGTTCCATCGCTAAGGACGCTTTCGGTTCAGAGGAGCCAAGCGCAGTAGAGGCAGCAATCGGTGCAGGTACAGGCAACTGGGATAAGTTCTTCGAGGCTGCTGAGACACTTAAGGGCAAGGGCTATGCTATCATCTCCGGCGACGGCGACCTCTGGCACGCTGTTGAGAACAGCTCTGACAAGGGCTGGATCGTTGACGATAAGCTCCACATCGATCCTAAGCGTGAGGCATTCATCGACCTCGCTAAGAAGCTCAAGGACAATGACTACTACAACGAGTCAACTGACTGGCAGGATACATGGTTCGCTGATATGAGAGACGAAGGACCTAAGAAGGTTCTCGGATTCTTCGGACCTGCTTGGCTCATCAACTATACAATCGCTAAGAACTGCGGTTCATGGGTTGACACAGATGAGAAGGACGAAGACGGCAATCCTAAGCAGAAGCTCGATACTTCAGTTGGTACATGGGGCGACTGGGCTGTTTGTACACCTCCTGTAGGCTTCTTCTGGGGCGGTACATGGCTCATGTGCAACAAGGACAGCACAAAGAAGGAAGCTGTTGGTAAGATCATTGACTGGATAACTCTCGACTGCACTAAGGACGGTCTCCAGTACATGTGGGCTAACGGTACATATGATCCTGACAACCCGACAAAGGACTGCGTTGCTTCTGAGACAGTTCTTAATATGTCTGACGGAACACTCGACTTCCTCGGCGGACAGAATATGAACGAAGTATTCGTTAAGGGTAACGCTTATGCAAGCGGTAAGAACCTCACTCCATACGATGAGCACATCAACAAGTCATGGCGTGATCAGGTTGGTCAGTATGTTGAAGGCAACAAGTCAAGAGAAGACGCTATCAAGGACTTCAAGACCGATGTAGAGGAAACTCTCGACTTTGAGGCAGAATAATAATTGTTTAGTTTGCTGTACCGCAGATAATGCGGTACAGCACTCTTTAAAAAATAAAGGAGGCTCACGGCTTTGAAAACGAAGCTCAAGGGTATTAGTTATTCGAAATACGGATATCTATTCAGTATTCCTTTTGTTGTTGCTTTTTTGATTTTTACGCTGTATCCTACTATTTATACAGCTATCCTCGGCTTTACCGACTGTAAAGGTATCAACGGCCCGGAAAATTATCATTTCCTGGAGCACCCGTTCGATGTCTTCAAGAAGGTATTAAGTATGGAATCCTTTAAAACTTCCATAACAAACACGATAGTTATCTGGATAATGAACTTTATCCCGCAGATCACTCTCGCACTTCTTCTTACTGCGTGGTTCACCTCACACAGTAATGAGATCAAATGTAAGGGTTTCTTTAAAGTCGTTTTCTATATGCCGAACATTATCACAGCTGCAACAGTTGCGATCTTATTCCAGGCGCTCTTTGCTTACCCAAGAGGACCTGTCAACGATTTCCTTATCAGTACAGGATTAAGGGACTCAGGATACTACTTCCTGCAGCATAAAATGGCATCTAAGCTTATAGTTGCATTTATCCAGTTCTGGACATGGTACGGAAATACAATGATAGTTCTTATATCGGGCGTTCTTGGTATAAGCCCTGATATCTATGAAGCGGCACAGATCGACGGTGCAAATGGTGTTCAGACCTTCTTCCGTATTACTATACCAAATCTTAAGACAGTTTTACTGTATACACTCGTTACCAGCCTTGTCGGCGGTCTTAATATGTATGATATTCCTAAGTGCTTCAACGATGGTAAGCCTGATAATGCAACACTCACGACCAGTGTGTTCATCTTCAAGCAAGCCTTCTCGGGCAAATGGATATATAACAGAGCAGCCGCTGCAAGTATGATCATGTGGGTGATCATAGCATTGTGTTCAGCTGTATTGTTCTTCATAATGCGTGATAAGGAACAGATCAAGCTTGATAAGGAAGTTAAGAAAGCAAAGAAGGAAGCTATGAGAGCTTCCAAGGGAGGAATAGATCAATGGCAGTTGTAAAAAAGAGTGCAGGTAATTTTGCATTTAAAATAGTTGCTTATGCTGTATGTATTCTTCTCACTTTTCTTAGTATCTTCCCATTCGTTATCATGCTTGTAAACGCAACAAGAAGCTCGGAACAGATCCAGCAGCACGCTCTTTCACTTATCCCCGGTCATAATCTCAGATTTAACTGGGGCTACTTTGCAAGCCAGTCCTTCAATCCTTTCACCGGATTCAAGAACTCTATCATAGTAGCTGTATGTACAACTCTTTGTACGGTTTATTTCTCGACAATGACAGCTTTTGCTATCGTTGCTTATGACTGGAAGCTCAAAAAGGGATTCTTCACATTTATCATGGCTGTACTCATGATCCCTGCACAGGTATCGAGTATCGGTTTCTATAACATGATGTATAAGTGGCACTGGACCAACTCCCTGTTACCACTTATTCTCCCCGCAATCGCTGCGCCAACGGTCGTCTTCTTTATGAGGCAATACATGATACCGTCGCTGCCTATGGAGATACTCCAGTCGGCAAGAATCGACGGTGCAGGCGAGTTCAGGATCTTCAATCAGATAGTTATACCTATGATGAAGCCCGCTATGGCTACACAGGCTATCTTTGCCTTCGTAACCAGCTGGAACTCACTGTTCATGCCTTCTATCCTCAATACCAAGACTGAGAAGTTCACTATGCCGCAGATGGTAGCATTACTTAACGGTGACTCCTACAAGACACAGTACGGTACTGTTTATCTGGGACTTTTCCTGACAGTTCTGCCTATCCTCATCGCATACTTCTTCCTTTCAAAGTACATCATCGAAGGCGTTGCACTTGGCGGTGTAAAGGGTTAATTTAATTCAGAAGTTATCACATTTTCTTTCTTAAATCATTGAAGGCTGCACTCTCTCAGTGCAGCCTTCTTTGTTGTTTTTGTGCCATTATTTTGGCGCATTGCTTGCATTTGGTGAAAAAACGTGGTATAATATTCTTATTAATACTGACACGGAGGACCTTGATATGTTATCAGATATCGAAATCGCTCAGAGCGCCGATATGAAGCGCATTACCGAGATCGCTGCAGGTCTCGGCATAGATGAAGTGGACATTGAACCCTACGGACATTATAAAGCTAAGCTTTCGGAAGCTCTTTTTACAAAACTTGCAGATAAAGAAAACGGCAAGCTCATACTTGTTACAGCTATAAATCCGACTCCTGCAGGAGAGGGCAAGACTACCATAAGCGTGGGACTTTCCGACGCTCTCCGCAAGATCGGAAAGAAATCAGTGCTCGCACTCCGCGAGCCCTCACTGGGACCTGTTTTCGGCATGAAGGGCGGAGCTGCAGGCGGCGGCTATGCACAGGTAGTACCGATGGAGGATATAAATCTCCATTTTACAGGTGATATGCACGCTATCACAGCTGCAAACAACCTTCTCTGCGCAATGATAGACAATCACCTCCAGCAGGGAAACGAGCTTAAAATTGACCAGCGCCGCATACTTTTCAAGCGCTGTATGGATATGAACGACCGCGCCCTGAGAAATATCCTCATCGGTCTCGGCGGCAAAGCCAACGGTGTTCCCCGTGAGGACGGCTTCAATATAACCGTTGCTTCCGAAGTAATGGCTATACTTTGCCTTGCTTCCGATATTTCGGACCTCAAGGAAAGACTTGGAAATATCCTTGTTGCCTATAATCTCAGCGGCGAGCCTGTATATGCAAAGGAACTCGGCTGCACAGGAGCGATGACTGCTCTACTCAAGGACGCTCTCAAGCCTAATCTCGTGCAGACTCTCGAGAATACTCCTGCGTTCATACACGGAGGACCATTTGCAAATATCGCTCACGGCTGCAACTCCATGCGCGCAACAAAGCTGGCACTGAAGCTGGGCGACTATGTAGTTACCGAGGCAGGCTTCGGTTCTGACCTGGGAGCTGAGAAGTTCCTGGATATCAAGTGCCGTGTAGGCGGACTTGCGCCATCATGTGTGGTCCTTGTGGCTACCATAAAGGCTCTCAAGTACAACGGAGGCGTTCAGAAACAGGACCTCGGCAAGGAAAATATGTGGGCTCTTGAAAAGGGTATCGAGAACCTCAGAACTCACATCGAGAATATGCACAAGTACCATGTGCCCGTAGTTGTTGCCATAAACAGGTTTGCAACAGATACGGACGAGGAAGTAAAATTCGTCGAGAACTTCTGCTCCGATATGGGAGTTGAGGTGTCCATGTGCGAGGTATTCGCAAAGGGCGGCGAGGGCGGAACAGACCTTGCAAAGAAGGTGTGCGAGACTATCGACCTCTGCGGCGAGAACAAGTTCAGACCTCTTTACGATACTCATGCTACTATAAAGGACAAGGTCGAGAAGATTGCAAAGGAGATATACCGTGCCGAGGGCGTAACATTTACAGCTCAGGCTGAAAAGGCTATCAAGGAGATCGAGAACATCGGATTCTGGGATCTGCCGATATGCGTTGCAAAGACACAGTATTCGCTTTCGGACAATCCGAATCTTCTCGGAAAGCCTAAGAATTTCAAGATCACTGTTCGTGACGCGAGACTTTCCGCAGGCGCAGGCTTCGTAGTTATATACACAGGCGATATCCTTACTATGCCCGGACTTCCAAAGGCTCCTGCGGCCCTTAACATCGACTGCGACGAAAACGGCAGTATCACAGGACTTTTCTGACGGGATATGAAGATAATAACTCATTCTCCTCAGGAGACTATCAAGGCAGCCGAGAAGCTTGGCGGACTCCTCAGGGCAGGGGACATGATCGCCTATAAGGGCGGACTCGGCGCAGGAAAGACAACCTTTACACGCGGTATCGCCATAGGAATGGGGCTCGGTGACAGTGTTACCTCTCCCACTTTTGCGCTGGTAAACGAGTACCGCGGTGAAAAAATAACTCTTTATCATTTTGATATGTACCGTATCGGTTCCGAGGAGGACCTTGAGTCCACAGGCTTTTACGACTATCCCTTTGAGGATAACGTCGCTGCTGTGGAATGGTCTGAAAATATCGCGGAATTTCTCCCTGAGAATACTATATTCGTGACCATAAGCAGTCTGGGAGAAAATGACAGGGAAATAATGATCGAGGACGGTGGAAGATTTGCTGCTGCTTGGGATTGATACTTCGGGAAAGACAGCTTCCGCAGCGCTTTTTGATTCGGAAAACGAGCTCTTTCTGGCTCAGACGACAGTATATACGCAGAAGACTCACTCACAGGTGATAATGCCAATAGTCAAGGACATTATGGCTCAGGCAGGAAAGGAACTCTCCGATCTTGGAGGGATCGCCGTTGCCAACGGACCGGGTTCCTATACGGGACTCCGCATAGGCGTGGCGGCAGTAAAGGCCCTCAGCTTCGGACTTGGCATAAAATGCTGCGGAGTATCCACCCTTTTAGGGCTTGCCTGCAGCAATCTTGCCTATAAGGGGCATATATGCGCCATAATGAAGGCAAGGGGAGAGCTTGTTTACACCTGCACCTATAAGAGCGACGGCTACTGCGTGGAACAGGTCACTGAGGAGCAGATTATCTCCCGTGACGAGCTTGCGGAGTACCTCGCATTCAACGTAAAGGAGGCAATGCTCTGCGGCGACGGAGCTGCCGAATTCTACAATGCATACAGCTCGCCTGCATTCATGATCGCCCCTCCTCAGGGACGGCTGCAAAGCGCAGTCGGAGTATGTCTTGCAGGCATATCGAAAAAGCTTTCAGAGCCCGATCAGCTTGAAGTTTCTTACCTTCAGAAGGTAAAGGCTGAGAAGGACTTAGAGAATAAAAACAAATAATATGGAGATGTTTAATATGATAGCAATAGGCTGCGACCACGCCGGCGTGGAAATGAAAAAGGCGATAATAGAGGCTCTTTCTGCAAAGGGCTTTGAGTTCAGGGACTTAGGCACGGACGGAGAGCCCTGCGATTACCCTGATATGGCAGAAAAGCTCTGCAAGGAAGTACTTGCGGGCAACTGCGAAAAGGGCATACTCATCTGCGGAACGGGCATAGGAATGTCCATAGCCGCAAATAAGTTCAAGGGTATCCGCGCTGCACTCTGCTCGGACTCATTCTCAACACGCTTCACACGTCTGCACAACAATGCAAACGTAATGTGTATGGGCGCAAGAACTCTCGGACAGGGACTTGCCTGCGAGCTTGCCGAGATATTCCTTACAACTGAATTCGAGGGCGGTCGTCATCAGAGACGTATCGACCTTATATCGGCTATAGAAGCCAAAAACTGAAAGGGGCTGTTAAAAAATGGCAGAGCTGCACATAATTGACCATCCGCTGGTACAGCATAAGATCTCGCTGCTGAGAGACAAGAATACAGGTACAAAGGAGTTCCGCGAGCTTGTATCCGAGATAGCAATGTTCATATGCTATGAGGCAACAAGAGACCTTCCGCTGAAGGAGATAGAGCTTGAAACTCCTCTTGCTGTGGCTAAAACAAAGATTATTTCGGGAAGAAAGCTTGCTTTTATACCGATCCTCCGTGCAGGACTGGGCATGGTCGAGGGCGTTACGACTCTTGTACCTGCCGCAAAGATAGGACATATCGGACTTTTCCGCGATCCTGTCACAAAGGAGCCTGTAAAGTACTATGCAAAAATGCCTGATGATATCCACGAGCGTGACGCTATAATAGTCGATCCTATGCTCGCAACGGGTAATTCGGCAGTTGCAGCAGTTACAGAGCTGAAAGACCTCGGCGTAAAGCACATAAAGTTCATGTGTATCATATGCTCTCCCGAGGGTGTAAAGGCGCTTCAGACCGCACACCCAGACGTTGAGATATATGCAGGCGTTATGGACGAGAAGCTCAACGAGGACAAGTACATCGTCCCCGGTGTAGGCGACGCAGGAGACCGTATTTTCGGTACAAAATAAAAACAAAAGGAGCACAATGTGCTCCTTTTTTACTGGCGCACATTGTGCGCCCTTTTTCGTAACGCCGGGTGACTCCCTGTAGTACGGTGTTCCCTACAGATCTGATCACTATTCACTCTTCCGGAAATTTCATTCCCCACTGAGCGCGGCACTGATCCATGAGCTTCATAACTGCCACGGTATCACTGTGCGGAACGAGAGGACTTTCCTTAATACCGCTCTCAAGACAGCGGTGAACTTCATCGACTTCGTACTCATAGCCGTTGATATCGTCCTTACGCACAAAACGCTCGACCTCGCTGCCGCTGCGGTCATAGAGTATGCCCTCGTCCGTGCAGTGGAACCAGTTACCGAGGGTGATGAAGCCCTTGGTACCTGAAATAATGGCATTATTGCGGAGCTGTATCTCGAAGCCGTTGTCCATTGACGAGAAAGCGCCGTTTTTGTACCTGAAAAGGATAGAATTGCTCATATCAATGCCGTACATCATATGTGCGGAGCTGATTATCTCGTCAGGCACACCAAGCAGATCGTGTGTGAGAGTTATAGGGTAGATACCCAGATCAAGCAGGCAGCCGCCGCCGCAGTCGGAGCGGAAAAGCCTGTCATTTTCATTATAGGGGATAAAGTTGCTGAAATCAGCCTTGATGTACTCGATATCGCCGATAAGTCCCGAAGCTATCCACTCTTTCATCTTCCTGTAGACAGGGCGGCACTTCATCCACATAGCCTCCATGAAGAAGAGATCCTTTTCCTTGGCAAATGCAAGGAGCTTCTCCGTCTGAGGTGTGTTGAGGGTGAGGGACTTTTCACAGAGCACGTTTTTGCCGTTTTCAAGGCAGAGCCATGCGTCGCTGAGGTGTGAAGCCATAGGAGTTGCGATATAAACTATCTCTGCTCCGCTTTTTTCGGCGAATTCCTTATAGCTTCCGTAGTACTCGGAAAAACCGAACTTTTCAGCAAAATCCCTGGCTTTTTCATCGCTTCTTGAAGCTACGGCGCATAATTCCGCATATTCACTGTGTTTGAGGGCAGTTGCGAATGTGTGGGCGATCTTACCTGTTCCGATCACGCCCCATCTGAATTTTCTCATGATGATACTCCTTTCGTTATCAGCTTACCTGTGCCTGATCAATAACGCAGTCGATAGCGATTATCACAGCAAGAGCCATAACTATATCCTGTTCGTATGCTATGTCTATCTCATAACTGTCGCCCCATGACATCCAATGCTTGTGTATTGAAGCTATATAAGAGCCGCCGCAGGTTATCCTGTAGTCGTGAGCAAAGACGTTTCCGTCGATGTGCCAGCCCAGCCCCTCTACACAGTAATTCTGACTAAACAGCGTGAACTCCTTGACTACGTCCGCCATGTACTGACCATTTATAAAAACGGAGAACCGCGGCATAAAGTGCAGGAGCTTCTGCTGTACGAATCCGACTTCGCAGCGGTCCATGTCGTAGATGTGCATTTTTCTGCCAAGTGAGAATATCTCGCCCTCAGCTGTGAACATTACGTTTCCGTGCTCGTCGAAAATGTCGGTGCACTGTCTGAAAGAAAATAACCTTTGCTTAAAATAAAGTTTCATATTGATTACCCCATATCATTATATATTCATACTCCGGAGAGTTATGAGCTGTGTTTCCTGCCCAGCTGCCAGAAAGCAACTGCACTTGCGGCGGCAACATTCAGCGAATCAACGCCGTGAGACATCGGTATTTTCACGGTATAATCGCAGTCCGCTACTGTTTTGTCCGCAAGCCCCTCGCCCTCGGTTCCGAGAACGACAGCAAGCTTCGGTATATCTGCAAGCTCGGGAGCGTCGATACTTACCGAATCGTCGCTGAGTGCCATAGCAGCAGTCCTGAACCCCATTTCGCGGAGCTGCTGCGGATAATCGCGGTCGCTTGCAAGATAAGTCCACGGTATCTGAAAAACAGTACCCATGCTCACACGGGATGAGCGCCTGTACAGAGGGTCGCTGCACGCAGGAGTGAGCAGTACCGCGTCCATGTCAAGAGCGGCGGCGCTGCGGAAGATTGCTCCGATATTTGTGGGATTGACCACGTTTTCGAGTACAGCCACACGCCGCGCATTGCTGCACAGATTTTCAACAGCGGGAAGCTCCGCACGTCTGAAAGCACATAGCGCACCTCGTATAAGCTTGAAGCCTGTGATCTCTGTAATATAGTCGAAATCGCCGGTATATACAGGAACTTTACCTACAAGAGGGAGCAGCTCCTTCATCTGACCGTTGATGTCCTTGCGTTCCATAAGCAGAGAATATGGAACATATCCTGCGCTGAGAGCGCGCTCGATGACCTTGGGGCTTTCCGCTATGAAGAGTCCCGGCCCGGGCTCGAAAAAGTGGAGCAGCTGCGGCTCAGACAGCGACGTGAATATATTGAGCTTGTCCTTTATGCTGTCGTTTATTTCAATTATATTTGACATAGTTTGCCTTTCTGTCTGTAGGGAACGCCGCTCTCGGCGTTCCATGAGTTGAAAGTTATGAACTGCTGAGGTAAATCAGAATTGTGCATGAACGGTTTTATTATCTCGTTCATCCATTCAATTGCGATTTATATTATCAAGCTGTAGCGCAAAAAGCTAAAGGCTTACGGCTCAATGACTTAAATGTATTTCAGCTCGGCTAAAGCCCAGTCGTCAGTGGTGATCTCATACTTATTTCCGCAGTACGGACAGTTTCTGTTTTTCGTTGCATCAAAGCTCGCACAACAAGACGGGCATGAGATCTTCGTCATGGAAAAGTTAAAATTCACAGGGATATCAGTGCGGCGCTTCAATACTGCGCTAAAAACCTGCTTTTTGAAAAACACCTTGTCGCCGCTTGCATAAAGCACATCAAAATAAGCCTTTGTTTCGACTGTTACGAAATGTCCCTCTTCACGTATGCTCTTACAGCCTAACGCACCGCCGTAATTCAGGTCTATAATGTCCTTCATCTTCGGATCAAGCTTTTCCCCTTCATAAAACAAAAGCTCACTCTCATCCTCGGAAAACACAGCCGTTTTGATAAGGGACAGTGTCTTGCTGGTAAAATACTCATAAGAAAACTCGGGACTGATCTTTTTCATTCGTTTCTCAAATTTGCTTCGTGAACCTGCTGTCCCCATTTTCCCCGCAGAGGAAATTGCTCCCACGATAAGCTTCATTAACAGAAAATAAGCATACAAAATATACGCAATAAAAATGCTTCCTATGGCAAAGCCGATATAAAAGCCTATACTTTTGTGAAGGATAAGGCAAAGAATAAACATGGCGATAAGAGTAATGGCATATGAAACCAGATATCCTGACATGAACTCCTTTTTTGTCATTCCGGGACTATCTAAAAAATAATATGATGTTACCTTAGGGAAAAGGTCATCTATCTGAAACCTTGTTCCACAGTGAGGACAGCCGTTCTGAAGCCCGGCAACAGTTGAGACCGCACCGCAGTTCGGACAGCAGAAGGGATCATTATCCGGATGAGAACCTGTTACCACATCGGTTATCGTTTCGTATAAAACGCTCTTATGATCGTCGCTGTACTTGGTCTTTCCGCCGATCTTGACTTTTCGCTTTATTCCGCTTTGATTAAAGCAGACGGTACTTTCATAGTGAGCGTCTCTCCAGTTGCTGCCTGCTATGAATTTGTTTTTGCCGTCATCTCTGGAATAGATATCATAGTCAAGCTCAAGCCCTTTCCTGGATATCCTGTCATGTTGAAGTTTCAGAGTATATGTAATATCATTATCTGCAAAGGTTATGTTTTTTCCCTTGCCTACAGCAGCTCCGAGCGATGCTCTGAACTCATTTAATTTGCAGTTAAAAGCGTCTGGAACTTCTTTGATGTTAAAAAAATTATACCCCATAAAAATTATCCCTGCCTTTAAAATTAATGATTGTCATGATATGATCTGAATTATCCTATAAAGCCATAGCATAAAAAGCTAACTGCTTGAAATAATTATACCAGTTTCACTTAATTTCGTCAATATCCGCAGTCATAACTCTTTTTATCTTTTTCTATGGCTTTTTCTAATAAAATATGGTATAATAATAATACATTTCAATAAGGAGAACAGCCATGGCTACAAATGATATAAACAGAATGAAGGAGCTCAACGAGCTCCTCGCAAAGGCAGCGGACGCATACTACAACACGGGCGTGGAGATAATGTCCGACAAGCAGTACGACGAACTATACGACGAGCTTGAAGCCCTTGAAAAGAAGACAGGTGTCATATTAAGCGGAAGCCGCACACAGCAGGTGGGCTATGAGGTATCATCAGGGCTGAAAAAGATAAAGCACCCCTCGAAAATGCTGTCACTGGACAAGACAAAGAGCGTTGAGGAGCTGAAAAGCTGGCTTGGAGAGCATACAGGCTTTCTCAGCTGGAAGCTTGACGGCCTTACCCTTGTACTCACCTATGAGGGCGGCGAGCTGGTACAGGCTGTGACCCGCGGAAACGGCGAGATAGGTGAGGAGATAACCGCAAACGCCCGTCATATCAAGGGTATCCCTGCGCGTATCCCTTTCACGGGACGTCTTGTAGTCCGCGGCGAATCACTTATGAAGTACAAGGACTTCGAGCGTGTGAATGCGGAGATAGAGGACGGTACCAAGTACAAAAATCCCCGGAATCTCTGCGTGGGAACAGTGCGGAACCTCGATTCCCGTGTTACTGCTCAGCGAAACATAAACTTTTTTGCATTCAACCTTGTTTCCGCCGACGGATACGAGGAAAATTCATTTATAAAGCGCCTTGACTGGCTTGAAACACAGGGCTTTCAGCGCGTTTACGGTCTGACCGTTACTGCCGGAACATTGGAGGGAGCTGTTTCCGACTTTGAAAAGGCTGTATCCGAAAACGAGTTCCCCTCGGACGGACTTGTCCTCATGTACGATGATGTAGCCTATGGACTGAGCCTCGGCGAGACCTCCCATGCTCCGAGGAACGGCATCGCTTTCAAGTGGCGCGACGAGACCGCTGATACTGCGCTCCGCGAGGTTGAGTGGTCGGCAAGCCGTACCGGACTGCTCAATCCTGTGGCGATATTCGATCCTGTTGAGCTTGAGGGAACTACGGTATCACGCGCTTCGGTCCACAATCTCAGCATAGTTAAACAGCTCCGTCTGGGTATCGGCGATACACTGACCATTTTCAAGGCAAATATGATAATCCCGCAGGTACTTGAGAACAAAACAGCTTCGGGAACGCTTGAAATACCGAAAGTCTGTCCTGTCTGCGGAGAAGCCACAGAGGTACGCACTTCCGACGAGGATGTGGAAACTCTCGTATGCCCCAATAAGGACTGTGCCGCCAAGCATATCGGCAAATTCGAGCATTTCGTGCAGCGCGACGCCATGAACATAGTCGGAATGTCCACAGCGACCATAGAGACTCTTGTTTCCGAGGGATTTGTCCGTGAATTCCGCGACTTTTACCACCTTGACGACTACAGGTTCAAAATAGTGGTGCTTGAAGGCTTCGGAGAGAAGTCCTACCAGAAGCTTGCCGACGCAGTTGAAGCTTCGCGCAGAACAGAGCTGAGCCGTGTGCTCTACGCAATGGGCATACCGAATATAGGCAGACAGGCTTCGCGCCTTATCTGTGCGGAGTATCCCACAGCCGACAGGCTTGAGCACCTTACCGCCGCAGAGCTGACAGCTATTGACGGCATAGGCGAAGTACTCGCCAACGATTACGTGAAGTTCTTTGCTGACGAGAAGAATCTTGCGGAGTTCCGTAACCTTCTTGCGGAGCTGACGATAGAGGAATCCTCCGCAGTAAACAGCGAGTCCGCCATAGCAGGCAAGACCTTTGTTATCACGGGAGCGGTGCATATATGGAAGAACCGCAACGAGCTGAAAGCCTTTATCGAGCAGAACGGCGGAAAGGCGGCAGGTTCGGTATCCTCAAAGACAGACTACCTTATCAATAACGACAATACGTCGAACTCCACGAAGAACAAGACCGCAAAGGAGCTTGGCATACCGATAATAACCGAGGAAGAGTTTCAGGCGCTTATCAATGTTTGATTTTTGTACGTGCGGATATTGGGTACACATTATAAAAAACCGAAGCATATTCAAATGCTTCGGTTTTTTTACAGAAATACTTTACATGGGGACAAAGTTATTATTTTCAATATAAAAATATTTATTGCCTTTTCGTGGAGTAAATTCACTAAAATTAAAATCTCTTGAATTTATGTAATTAATTGCCTTATTTATATCTGTAAACAAATAGAATTCTTCTTTGAATGTGCCGTTTTCTCCAAACGGATCATTTTTCAGATTGCCTTCAAAGAAATATACATAATAAAGATCATCTTTCTTTTGTATTCCGCATTCTATTATTAATATATCTCCGTCCATATGCGAATAACCTATCTGTTTACCCTTATCCAGCATTATGATTTGTTTTTCATTTTCCATTCATATCACCTGTAAATAAACGAGTATAAATTGCTTCCGTTTTCTTGCTTAGATTATATCTCATGAATGTTTTTTTGTCAATAGAAAGTCTTACTTTGTACAGAAATTTTTTGAAAAATCTGTAATAAACTCCAAAGTCATTCGTCTATATAAATGAAGGTGGTGAGAAGATGAAGCAGGAACTGCACGAGATATACGAAAAATACAGCTCCGACCTGTATTCCTTTATCCTGAGAATGTGCTGCAACGAGCAGCTTGCAAAGGACATTCTGCAGGACACGATGCTGAAAGCGATGACAAGCGCCGAAAGCTTTAATGGAAGCTGCTCTGTAAGGACGTGGCTGTATACGATAGCGAAGAATCTGTGGTACGACCACCTGAAAAAGTCAGAGAACCACAATAAGTCCCTTGACAGCATAAGCGAGCCCGTTTCACCAGTGAGCATAGAAAGCTGTTTTGCGGACAGGGAAACAGCCCTGCATATCCATCATCTTCTGCATGAGCTCGAAGAGCCCTACCGCGAGGTGTTCACCCTGCGTGTTTTTGCGGAGCTGAGGTTTGCGGACATCGCAAAGGTATTCGGCAAGTCAGAAAACTGGGCAGGCGTGACCTATTACCGCGCAAAACAGAAGCTCATACAGCTTCTCGGAAAGGAGAGACTTTTATGAAAAACAGCGATATATCGTGTAATGTCATAGTTGACCTTCTGCCCTTGTACAAGGAGGAGATATGCAGCGAGGAGACAAAAGTTCTTGTGGAGGAGCACCTTGCTGAGTGTGCGGATTGCCGTCGTATCAGTGAGCAGGTGACAGTACCCGAAGTCGGGAAAAAAGAAGCTCCCACCGAGAACGAGACCTTTAAAAAAGTAGGGAAGAAGCTGAAAAAGAGCCGCTTTACAAAGGTTATGTCAGTGCTTATGTGCATATGTCTTGTACTGTTCGCAGGTGTCAACGGAGCATGGTATTTTCTTAGTTATCGTCCAATGAAAAGGCTTTGCGGTGGCATGGAAAGGATAGCTCCTAATGATGAAGAAAAGTACGATAGAGATGTCAGAAAGGTGACTGTATATTCAGCCGAGGACGACAAATACCAATATATAGTGTTTATGCCGCGGTATCTTGAATTCTCGACCGGCGGAATAACAGTTTCTCCAAAGGGGGCGATAACTATAGACGGGAACGGTATGACGCATATCAACGATACAACTGATCCTATACTCCGTATAGCCTTTTACAATGACCTGTTTTCAGATGATACTATCTTTGTGGGGGCACAGCGGGAAAGGATTTTTGAAGGGCAGGAGTCGAGGGAAATATTCGGCTTCCGTACCGATACGGACTTCAATTTTATAATGGAGAGCTATTATATAGATAATGAAAAGATTGCGGAATTGCGGGAGTTCATCAATACACACAGAGACGAGCTCAATGATATGAAAAAAGCCGCCCAGAACAAATGGGGCGACTATCTGAACAAATAAACAAGCGCCCGGGAATTATCCCGGGCGCTTTTGTGCAGGTATACAAAGTTGAAAATTATTTTTTTCTTATTAAACGGTTTTGCGTTTAATTTCATGTTTTTTTGCCCCTCTTACAGAAAGGCATATAAAGTCTCAGCTTGCAGCTTTCATCTGAGCCTTGTCCTCATACATTATAGCATCGACCTCTCTTAAAACGTCGTCCAGCCTCATGCCTTTCTTGAACTCGCAGAAGCCTGCCGCAATGCTGTAGCCCTTTTTGTGTACGTCTTCCTTGAGCTTCTGTACGGTAAGCTCCACTTCTGTATAAGTCGAATTAGGGAAAAGCACCTCAAATTCATCGCCGCCCATTCTGTAGAAGCGGCATCTTACGGGAAGTATCTCTCCTGCGCTCTCTGCAACTGCAAGTATAGCCTTGTCGCCTGCGTCGTGGCCATAGGTATCGTTTATCGGCTTGAGGCCGTTAAGGTCGATAGATATGACGTACATCTGCTTCTTGCTCATGTTCTTGATATCGTTGTAGAACGAATGCCGGTTGAAAGCGTCCGTAAGAGCGTCGCGCGACAGTGTCTCCGAGGTATAGAACATATAGTAGAATGTACACGAAAGGGAAGCCATACCGCTTATAAGGAACTTGTAGTGGAAAACGGCGTTCATGATGACCGCCATGACGATACCCACCGTAAGCGTCAGTATAAACACGCTTTCATGCTTGAATCCGAGCCTGAACTTTATAATAGCTGTAGTAAGGAGAACAGTTATGTATATAAAGCTGAAAATATAGGGCACGGGAGCAAGCGGTCCTAGTATACGGTTCCCGTCGCTGTCGAACCTGAAAACGCAGCCGTTAAAGATACTCGTGATGCAAAGTACTACATTGAAAAGCGCAAGACTTTCAATAATACGCCGGGTCTGCTTTTTCAGTACGTCCGTAACGAATATGAACGGCAGGGTAACAGTTCCGCTGATAGAAAAGCTTATCGCCGAAACTATCTTCATCAGCAATATGTGTCCTCCTGCGTCATTCAGGGAATAGACGATGATATTGCATATGACCATGACGAAAGAAAGGAGAGTACAAAGCAGGAACTTTGATCTTCTTTTCACGGACAGGGTCGAATTGAACAGCAGAAACAGGAAAAGAGTAATATCCGTAATAATTATGAGGTAGCTCATCTGAACAATATCCTTGAACAAATTATCAGCTCCTGTTTTTGATCTCTTGTCTGTTGCAGCATATGATCGAAGCGTCATGCTGCAATTGTCCGATATGCAGTGAGCAGCTCTCTGATCTGCTTATCTGCAAAGGTATAAAAATTATTTATAATGCCCGATTATGATTATTATACCATATTGTGTCAAAAATAGCAAGTACTGAAAAAACTTTTGGTCACTTTTACTTTGCCGCGTTATAATAGCACAAAGTGGCAAGCCAAATGCGATATGTATTCAAAAAAGCACAAAAAGATATAAGCTGCTGCTTACATTTTTTTATTGAGCAAATTCATAGCCCACTGTATATTTATAACGACTTCGGAATCCGAAAGGAGCTCGACCTTGAATTTCTTCACGATAAGGTCGTAATCGGCGCGTATGAACTCAGTTCTTGCCCAGTCGCCGCCGTCGAAAAGTAATGCGAATTTAATGGAGCCGTCCTTTTCCTTATTGAGATAGATCTCATTGACCTTGCTGTCCTTGTCCTTGTTCATGACCTCTGCGATGATGAAGAGCTTCATAAGCTCGATAACGCGGTCGTCGAAGCCCTCGTCGAGAATGAGGAGCTTTTCGTGGAGCTGATTGATATTGAAAACGACGCGCTTATGACAGCCGCTTTTGAGGGGAGTTTTCTCGTCATACGGGTCATGGCTGAGGTTTTTCATGAAGTTCTCGGCAGCCTGTGAGTACTCGGGAACAAAGTGGATAAGGAAGTTTTTATCGGGCTGATAGTAGTACACAGGGAAGAAAACAACAGAATCATTTCCGCATTCGGGACATTTCCACATAAAGGCGTCATTGTTTCTTATGCGCTCCTTCATTTCGGGAGCGTCGTCGGTGCTGATGCTTTCCCATGCGGTAAAATCGCCTTCTTTTCCGCATTTCGGACATTTGAGCTTTTCAATGTGATTTCTGGACATAGTTTTTTCCTCTTTTCTTTTTTACTTAAAAAGTTCTTTCACTTTTTCCTTTATATCTTCGATATTGTTGTTATTGCGGATTATTCTGTTAACTTCACCTATTTTCAGAGTGCTTTTGAAGTCTCTGAAAACTTGCTCGCCCCATAAATAGTTTCCGTGTTTCCGAGTTTTAATTAAGTTTTTATCTTTCTCATATTTCTCTATGAGATCATATGTAGCTTTAAGGGTGGAAGGTGGAACTCCGAAAGCCTCGGCAATAAAAAGGATAAGCTGCGGGCAGCGAAGATAGTTGTAAGTCGGCTTTTTATCAGGTATGTTACCATAGTAACCCTGGAAATGCTTTTTTTGTGTTATTCCTATCTTTGGAATCTCATCCGGTTCGACATTCCCGAGATAACCGCCTGTTGTCTGGCCTAAACCATTTTTTACAAATTCTTCAGCATAATAGTCTTTATCCGTTTTATGTTCTGGCAGTTTGGATATGTAATCGCAAATATCTTTATTGTTCATTTTCTGTTCCTTTTATTTCAAAAATCTTTGTTTTTTGTATTGAGCCCACGCATTCAACGCGCATATTCAGTTTAAGGAAAATGGATTTATATGAATAGTATACCATACTATTGTCGAAAAAGCAAGGGAATGAAGGAGTGGGCGGCGGTATAGCTTTTCAGCATATGCGCTTTCCGTTGGTTGAGTTCAGAACCAAAGAAAGCAGCCGCTCCTTAAAGATTGAAGCGGCTGCCTGTATATGGAGAGTTTTTGACCAGATTGCGGTATTTAAACAAGATAAAGCGGTGTAACGCTTTTATAATCCTTGCCCATGTAGCTGAAATTATTAATGAATACCTGTACGGAAAAGGACTTTTTCATATTGTCCTCGTTTACGATATCCTCGGCATTACCGAAATTATTTGTGCCGTCCCTGTTGAGGATATAACTACATAAGAAAAAAGTGCCGAAAAACGGCACTTTTCTTTTGGTATTCAGCATATTAGGCGGTATGGCGCAAAACATAATTACTTTCGTGTATTGCTGCAACCGTTGTGATAACGCATAGAGCTGCTGCGAAAAGAGTTGTATTAATCAGGTTGAAACTAAGCGGAAAAAAGAATAATGCTGCTCCTGCGATCTTGTTTATAACAGAATGGAATGAGGTGAGCTTTTTATGTCTGATGTAGTTGATAAAGAAGTTGGCAAGCTTGATAAATGCAATACCGGCGATCCATGGATATATCCAGATCGGCATTTCTATCAGTGGAAGAAATTTAATCATACAAACTGCTGTGAATACAATATCTGCGATCGTGTCAAGCTTAGCTCCGAATTCACTGACTGTATCTGTTTTCCTTGCCACTGCACCGTCGATCATATCAGTCAGACCTGCGGTTAAGTACAGAGCATAAAATGCAGGCGAAAACGGAGTGATAAAAAGCAGCAATATACTTAGAATGATCCTGCTTCCTGTTATAGAATTTGCCATTTTATTTCTTCCTTGACATCGAAACTGCACATTCAACGTGTCCTGTTCTCGGGAACAGATCAACGCCGCAGACCTTGTCCACGCTGTAACCCTTATCCGCAAGGAGCTTTGCGTCACGGGCGGCAGTTGCGGGATTGCAGGAGATCATGACTATCTTACGGGGAGCAGTCTCTGCGATAACGTCGATAGTCTCGGCTGAGCAGCCCTTTCTCGGAGGGTCAATCACGATGATATCGGGACTGCACCCATCTATTCTCAGCTTTCCGAAAAACTCGCCTGCGTCGCCGCAGTAAAACTCCGCATTGGGAATACTGTTCAGAGCTGCATTACACTTAGCGTTTTCCACCGCCTGCGGAATTATCTCAACGCCGACTATTCTTGCCGCTTTATGAGCCATGGAAAGTCCGATAGTACCTGCGCCGCAGTAAAGGTCGGCAATGGTATCGCTTTTCTCGGGAGCTGCATATTCCAGCGCTTTTGCGTAAAGTCTCTCCGCCTGCAATGTATTGACCTGATAAAAGGAAAGGGGAGAGATATTAACTTTATTTCCGCACATCGTATCCGAAATGGTATCGCTGCCCCATAAGGTCATGCAGCGGTTTCCGAGGATAACGTTTGTCTTGTCGGGGTTGATGTTCATGACTATGCTTTTTATATCCCCGAACTTTTCGGTGAGAGCTCTGCAAAGCGCGGAGAGCTGACGTGAAACGTCCTTTCTCACCACAAGACAGACCATTATCTCTCCCGAGTGAGCTCCCCTGCGAATGTAGATATGCCGCATTATGCCAGTATTTCTGCTTTCGTCATACACCGGTAGTTTCTTCTCGTTTATGTAAGCGAGGACAGCTTCGAGAATTTTGCTGAAGATCTCGGGCTGCAGAGCACAGTCCGTTACAGGAACGAGTCGGTGGCTCCTCGGGGCATAAAATCCGCATACAGCCCTGCCGTTCTCATTTGCAAGGGGATACTGTGCCTTATTGCGGTAATGTTCTGTAGTTTCTGCGGAGAGAAAGCTCTCAAACTCGGGAGAAAGACCGCCTATACGCTCAAAAGCGTCGCGGACGAGCTTGTTTTTCGTCCTGCACTCGGCTTCGTAGGAAATGTGTCTGAAAAGACAGCCTCCGCATTTTTTATATACCTCGCAGGAGTTTTCAATGCGGTCAGGGGAGGGCTCGATTATTTTTTCCAATATGCCGAAAGCATAGCTTTTCAGCACCTTGACCGTTTTTATCTCTGCGATATCGCCGACAGCTGTTCCGGGTACGAATACCGCCATACCATCGGCACGGCAGACTCCATTTCCCTCTGCGGTCAGGTCTGTTATCTCAGCTTCAAAAATTTGATTTTTTTCAGGCATTCCCTGACCTCCTGTTTCTTTTTCATGAGCTTGTCAAAGCTTCGTATGTACTCATAGGGGAATTTGTAGTTGTGTATGCGTTCTATCCTGTTGTTTTCGTACAGAAGCTTCGTTGAAGCCGCGCAGCCTGCGCCCAGGATAGTCTGTGTCTCGTCCATGATGAAGATGTTGTAGTAGCTCTCAAAGCCTTTTTTCGCGTATCCCACGTTTTCCAGGTTGTCCACGGTATTCTTCTGACGATACATATAGTATGGCAGATAGCCGTGTGACATCAGTGCGGGAATGCTGTAATCCACCATTTCTGCCGCAGGATTTGAGCAGTTCATATTTCCGTCTGCAAAGAGCGTAGCAGAGCGCTTTATAGTCAGTGTATGCACGGTTATGCTCTCTGGGTCGAGCTCTATCATCTTGTCGAGGGTATTGCGGAAGCTCTCCGCTGACTCTGTGGGAAGTCCTGCGATAAGGTCGGTATTGATATTGGTAAAGCCGACCTTTCTTGCAAGCTCAAAGGCTTTAAGTGCGTCAGCTCCCGAGTGCTTTCTGCCGATGACTTTCAGCACTTCATCGTTGAGCGTCTGCGGATTTACGGATATCCGACCTGCGCCAAGCTCCCTGATAACATGGAGCTTTTCCTCGGTTATGGTGTCGGGACGTCCTGCCTCCACGCTGTATTCGCGGACTTTTCCGATATCGAAGTTCTTTTCAACTGCTTCCATTATCGTTTTTAAGTCCTGAGCCGAAAGGGAAGTGGGAGTTCCGCCGCCGAAATAGATCGTATCTATTTTTGTGCCGGTCTCCTTCACGATATCGCCCAGTATCTCAAGCTCGCGGCAGAGTGCGGAAACGTACTCGGGCATGAGCTTCATTGCGGAGTCCATTGAATGTGATACGAAGGAGCAGTAGCTGCACCTTGTAGGGCAGAAAGGTATGGAAACATAGAGGCTGACAGCCGAACTGTCTATCTTTTCGACTATAGGGAGCTGGTTTACCGCCGTATCATAGGCAAGCTGAAGCTTTTTCTCCGTGACCTCGTATTTGTCCGACAGCCTTTTGAATATCTCGTCCTTTGAAAGCCCTGCATCCATGAGCTCCAGTACCTTTTTCACGGGGCGTATGCCCGTCATAAGTCCCCAGGGCGGCCTGATTCCTGTCTTTTCTGAGAGGATATGGAAAATCAGCCTGCAAAGCTCCTGTTCATTTACAGACGGGTCGTCGGTGCGGAGACTTTCTGATACGGCTTCGCTGCCTTTCAGCTTAACCTCTGCGGCAATGGTGTTACCGTCCTCCGAGACCTCGGCTATCACATATTCATCGCCTGTTATGTCCTCACGGGAAGTACCGAAGGTATAATGAGCCGTGCTGAAAAAGAGCTTCATTGTGGCTTCAACTTCGTATTTGAAGGAGTTCCCGATGAGGATTATGGGCATTTTGGTATTATCAGTCGTCATTTTTCCCTCTGAACTGTTTCATATATGGATTTGCTTCACGTTCGTAACCGAGAGTAGTGCTCTCGTTATGTCCTGGGAGCACTTTGTAGTCGCCCTGAAGGTGATACAGGGTGTTGAGTGAATAAGCCATAGCTGCATCGCTGCTGTCTGGGAAATCCGTTCTTCCCACAGAGCAGCAGAACAGGGTATCGCCCGAGAAAATAACGTCCTCGCATATATAGCAAACGCTTCCCCTTGAATGACCGGGAGTGTGGAGGACCCTGAACGAGCAGTCTCCGTCGTTTATGTAGCAGTCGCCGAAGATACAGGTCCAGTCGGTAAGGGGCACAAAGTCTATGAATGACATATTCGAGGCAAGCGAAGCGGATTCGCTCGTGAGCATATGAGCGTCCAGCTCATGGATATAGACCTCCGCCCCTGTAGCCTGATGTACTTCCTCTGCGCCTCCTATGTGGTCAAAATGGCCGTGAGTGAGGAGTATCTTTCCCAGACGGAGCTTCTTCATTTTCAGGAATTCCAGCAGGAGCCTGCTGTCTCCGCCTATATCTATGGCAACGCAGCGCCCCGGTGCAGTTTCAACTATATAGCAGTTGGAACGGAGCGGTCCGAGCTGTAAATGGTGTATTTTCATGTATATTCTCCTTAAATGGCGGCTCTTTCGACAGAGATAACGCCCTTTATCTTTCTGAGTTTCTCAAAGAGGTTCTTGAGCTGTTCAGTGCTGGAAATAACGATAGTTCCCTCAAAAAGAGCGTTTCCGTTCTTGAGCACTCTCGAAGCGGAATGTACGATAGGCACACGGGCTTCCAGCAATACTGCGGAAATATCGTAAACGAGCCCGACGCGGTCCACAGCAGTGACCTCAAAGCTTGTCTGCAGCTGAGTATCGCTGTTGTCAGTCCACTGTATCTCAACCCAGCGTTCGAGCTCCTCGGGATTGTTCCTTGCGAGGGCAGCCTTGTAGTTTGTACAGCTTGTGGTGTGTACGGAAATACCGTAGCCGCGGGTTATGAAGCCGATGATGTCATCTCCGGGGAGAGGATTGCAGCACTGTGCGAACTTTATGAGCATATCGTCTATCTGGTCGAGAACGATACTGCTCCTGCCGTTGGGCTTTGGCTTAATTAGCGGAACTACAGACGGTTCGTCCTCGTTTTCGTGGAGCTTCTCATATTTGTCCTTGAGCCGCGGCATTATCTTTGAAAGGGAAATACCGCCGTAGCCTATGGAGGCGTAGAAGTCCTCGAGAGTCTCGCAGTTATGAC
Organism: Ruminococcus sp.; assembly: GCF_017549005.1. Lineage (GTDB taxonomy): Bacteria > Bacillota > Clostridia > Oscillospirales > Ruminococcaceae > Ruminococcus. The sequence goes on along the minus strand of NZ_JAFYYT010000037.1, from coordinate 75,042 downwards.
GCTTGAAGTCGTCCTGCAGGAACTCGGTATACTGCTCCTCCTTGAGGTTTATCCTGTGACGCTTGAATTCGCGTTCAAGCTGGGTCTTGCCCTCGGTGATGTTTTCGTCGCGGCGCTCCTTTTTGAACCAGGAGCGTATCTTTGAACGGGCTTCGTTGGTCTGTACGATATTGAGCCATGCACGGTTGGGGCCCTTTTCGGGGTCCTTGCTGGTGATTATCTCGCATATCTGGCCTGTCTGGAGCTTGTAGTCAAGGGGGACTATCCTGCCGTCCACCTTTGCGCCGACGGTCTTGTGGCCGATCTGAGTGTGTATGCGGTAGGCAAAGTCGATGACCGTGGAGTTGATAGGCAGGCTCACGGACATTCCCTTGGGGGTCATAACGACGATATCTTCGGGATCAAGGTCGGTCTTGATTATGCGGACTATCTCCTCAACGTCGTCGGAGGTCTGCTGTGCTTCGATAACCTGTCGCACCCATGCAAGGCGGTGTTCCATCTTGTCCTTGCCCTGTATGCCCTCCTTGTACTTCCAGTGGGCGGCGATACCGTATTCAGCGGTCTCGTGCATATCCCATGTGCGTATCTGCACCTCGAAGGGGATACCTTCCTTTCCGAGAACTGTGGTGTGCAGAGACTGGTACATATTGTTCTTAGGAGTGGAGATATAGTCCTTGAAACGGTTGGGCAGAGGCTTGAACATATCGTGGATAAGTCCGAGTACGTTATAGCACTCCGCAATAGTCGTAACTATGATACGGACTGCATATTTATCGTATATTTCGTCGATATCCTTGTGATTTATGAATATTTTCCGGTATATGCTGTATATGCTCTTTACTCTTCCGTCTATCTGGGGGGGCTGTGCGAATTCCTCGGACTTGAAGCGCTGAGCGATACGGCTCTTGATGATCTCGATGAAGGCTTCTCGCTCTTCCTTCTTGTTTTCCAGGATATTCTCTATCTCGGAATAGGCATAGGGGTCGAGGAAGTGGAAAGCAAGGTCCTGCAATTCCTCTTTCATGGCTCTGATACCAAGGCGGTGAGCTATGGGAGCATATATGTTCATGGTCTCAAGAGCGGTGTTCCTCTGCTTTTCGAGCGGGCGGTACTTGAGTGTACGCATATTGTGGAGACGGTCGCTGAGCTTGATAATCATTACACGGATATCCTGAGACATAGCAAGGAGTATCTTTCGGATATTCTCAGCCTGCTGTTCCTCCTTGCTTGAAGTGGGGATCTTGCTCAGTTTTGTGACTCCGTCAACAAGGAGAGCCACGTCCTGTCCGAAACGCTTCTTTATATCGTCAAGAGTTGCGTCCGTGTCCTCCACTACATCATGGAGCAGGGCTGCACAGATAGTATCCGTGTCCATTCCAAGCTCAAGGAGCGTGTAGGATACCGCAAGGGGGTGGGTGATATAGGGCTGGCCCGAGGAACGGGTCTGTCCTTCGTGAGCCTTTGCAGCAAACTCATAGGCGGAAATGATCTTGCTGAGATCGTACTGCTTGTCGTCTGTGAGTATCTTCTGTATTATCTTCTCAATGGTGTAATCGTCCTTGAAATCGGGGATATCGTTGAGAAAGTCAGTCGGATCCTTCGGAAGCGCCGATTCGGGTATAGGTATTTCTACCTCCTGATGTTTGAGATTTGATACATTCATGTCATCTGTCATATCTATTCTCCTTATCTATGGCTTGTCCGAGCTTGCTTCTGAGGGAAACGAGTACGGGAGCCGAGTCCAGATCGGCTTTCTGAGTGACGCTGATCTTATTTATCCTGAAGTCAGAGCATGAAACAGCTACAAGTCCAAGCTGTCTCAGAGCTTCGACGGAAACGCAGAATTTACAGTAGTTGATGTTCCTGTCATTCAGCCTGATGTAAAGGGAGTCCGTATTTATCCCGGCTTCAGGTATGGCCTTGTATATCTTTACAACATCGTCGCGTGACGGGTTCATGCTGGGGTAGTAGTTCTTCGGGAGCTCCTCACCGCGCAGAAAAGCTTCAAAAGCTTGCTGTGCCGCGAAGTATCTGCTCTGCTCAAACATATGTGGCCTTATGTCGCTGATGATGATGTTTGGAGAGACATTGCCGCGGAATTCGTTGACCCCGAGGGAAACTATCATGTCGCAGACATCACCCTTTGCGAACGGAAGTTCCGATGGGGACTTCCTGAACATGAGGGCGTCAGCCTGAGTGAAGCCCGTCTTTATGCGGAGCTTCGTATGAGCTCCCTCAGATAAAGGGACTATATCGGTTATCTGTGCGTTTTCTATGTAGAAAAGAGGCTTTTCGTTATCGGTACCGAAAGGCTCGAGAACGTCGAGACCTCTTATGTTTTCAACTGTAAGCTCCTGCGGAGTAACGGGACTGTCCGCGTGAAGCTCCGCAAGAGGCATATTCCTGTGATTTTCAAGGGCGTATTTTTCAAGGAGACTGCGGAAATTTTCCGTCATTCCCTCCTTTATGGTAAAGCCGCCTGCGCCGGGGTGTCCGCCGAATTTTTCAAGAGCTTCAGAGGCGGCAGTGAGCGCCTCGAACACGGAAAATTCACCGAAGGAACGGGCTGAACCTCTTATCTCGCCCTCAGCTTCCGAGGCTATGAAGCAGGGCTTTCCGAACTGCTCCACTATACGGGCGGCAACAATGCCGATAACTCCGTGGTGCCAGTCCTTTCCGCAGAGGAAGATGACTCTGCTCCTGATAATTCCGGGGTCTTTGTCTATCATGGAGTATATCTCGGAAATAATGGAGTTTTCCGCGTCTTTACGCATATTATTGAGCCTGTCCAGTTCACGGGCTATTGAAAGGGCTTCGTCGAAGTCCTCGCAGAGAAGAAGCTCCGCTGCAGTTTTCGGTGAGCCGAATCGTCCCGAGGCGTTTATCCTCGGAGCTATGCCGAATCCCACGGAGCGCGTATCCACAGGCTTGCCGTTAAGTCCGCAGACCTCTTTGAGAGCCATTATTGCATGACGGTCGGAGTTGCTTATAAGCCCGAGACCGTATGAAACGAGAAAGCGGTTTTCGCCTTTAAGGCTAACTATATCGGCAACTGTGGCAATTGCGGCAAGGTCGCCGAATTGCTCGAGAGCCATTGTGCAGTCGCCGCCGTCAAGGGCAGCAACAAGCTTGAGAGCTATCCCTGCGCCGCACATCTCCTTGAAAGGGGAGAAACAGTCGTGCCTGTGAGGGTCGACTACAGCCTCTGCACATGGGAGCTGTTCGCCCTGACGGTGGTGGTCGGTAACGACCAGCCTCATGCCGAGAGAGTATATGTGTTCGGCTTCGGGAATAGCGGAAATACCGTTATCCACAGTGACTATGAGGGATACTCCGTCAGCTGCCATGCTGTCGGCGGCTTTCATGTTGAGTCCGTAGCCCTCCGAGCGTTCGGGTATGTAATAGGTCACGTCCGCGCCCGTTTCCAGCAGATAGGAATATAGAATAACTGTGGCTATAATGCCGTCGCAGTCGTAATCGCCGTAAATGCATATGCGCTCGCCGTTTTCGATGGCGCTGTTTATCGTGTCCGCAGCCTCCTGCATATCCTTTATGAGGAACGGGTCGGAAAGCTCGTCCGCATTAAGGCTTTCCATGACAGATTCCGCTGAGGAGTAGCCCTTTGCCGCAAGGGCAGCCGCCGCAAGGGAGCTTACTCCGCAGTTGAGCATAAGTGCGGAAACGATTTTTCTGTCGGGTACTCCGACGCTCCATTTTTTCATACAATGACTCCTGATGAGAAAGATATAGATATAATCATTATATCACAGATCTGCCCTTTTTACAACACCGAAGCATAAAAAAATACAAATTAAGCTGTCAGTCTCCTGCCGTCAGCCTGCATGGGCGGCGTAATGCCGCCCGGAAAAAGGTATTTCTCAGGATACGCTTTCTATCTTGATACGGAGCTTTTTGATTATCTTCTTTTCGAGCCTTGATATATAGGACTGGGATATGCCTATGCAGTCGGCGACCTCCTTCTGGGTCTTCTCCTTGCCGTCGATAAGTCCGAAGCGCATTTCCATTATCTCCCTTTCACGGTCGCAGAGCTCTGCAACGGCGTTGCGCAGTATATCGCGCTCGGCTTCGTTTTCGATACCCTTGTTGACAATGTCATCGTCAGTGCCGAGTATGTCCGACAGCAGCAGCTCGTTGCCGTCGTAGTCGATATTCAGCGGCTCGTCTATGGATAGGTCGTTGCGGTACTGTGATGACTTCCGCAGGAACATGAGTATCTCGTTCTCGATACATCTCGAAGCATAGGTGGCAAGCTTGATATTCTTCGTGGGACAGAAGGTGTTAACGGCTTTGATAAGCCCTATTGTCCCTATGGAGACCAGGTCCTCGATACCGATGCCCGTGGACTCGAATTTCTTGGCTATGTATACCACAAGCCGCAGATTGTGCTCTATAAGGCAGTTCCTTGCTTCTGAATCGTGAGCGGCAAGCCGCGAAAAGACTTCGTTCTCTTCCTCTCTTGTAAGGGGCGGCGGAAGCGTATCCGAGCCGTTTACGTAGAAGACCTCGCCTGTGAAACGTTTTTTCAGGTAATTTCTTATGATACTGATAATGTTCATGTCTTTTCTCCTTCATCTATATTTTCAGCAGCTTGGGGTTGAAAACGGCTTTTCCGCCGCATCTGCCGAAGCCTATGACAGCGTCCACCGGCTTTCTGCCGCTTGTGCAGCTGCTTATCAGTACTTCGTCCGGGCGGAACACGGGTATCAGTCCGCTGCCCGAGACCGCAGTACAGGGGAGCAGACGAAAGCCTTTCGGGAGCAGCGATATATCGAGCTCCGCACCTGTTAGCTCGGAAAAGCTCTCCTCTGAGCAGATTATCACGGGAGCTCCCGTAAAATAGTCAACAAGGGCGTTCCCCGTATCTGCAAGCCCTGCAAGCGACAGCACCTTGTCTCCTGCACGGATAAAGACCCTGTAATCGCCGTCGGGAGTTCTGTCCGTGAATATACGTACTGCTCTCACGGCGAAATACAGAGCCGCAGTGGTAACGACGAGTATCAGGAGCGAAAAATCTATGTAAAAGCAGGCGTTGTTGAAGTGAATGAACCCGGGCTTCAGCATAGTGTATACGCCGTAGACCGTCCCTGCAAGGACGAAATTCGCCGCGAAGAATGCGGTTGTGTTCAGCATAAGCCGCTTTTTTCCGTGAAAACCGAATGCAAGGGCAACTATACTCACAGCTGCGGCAAGCTTTATCAGGAGCGACAGGAGGTTCCCGAGCTCGGGCAGGAGTATGGTCAGTGAGAAAAGGCTGCCGTAGACCGACGCCGCCGCACATCTGCCCGTCCGCAGGGGAGAATGCGTTAGCCCTGCGGCAATACGGAGCAGAAAGAAGTTTACATAGATATTCAGGACTATGAGCACATCGACGTATATTGTCTTCACGGTACACCCCCTGAGCTGCTGTCTGTAGTATTATTATAATGCAGCAGGTCCGCGGAATATGTCATAAGCTGTCCTGCATGACATATAAAAAATCAGGGGGCTTTACGGAATTAAGGAAGAAACAGAAAAAGGGAGCCCTGAAAAGGACTCCCTGAAAAGCAGGTTTATTACCTCAGAAACGGCAGTGCAATTGCTCCGATTATCATTATTCCTGCAAGAACAAGAATGATAACTCTCATCCACGGTTTCATATTTCTGTTCATTTGTATCACTCCTTAATGTCTTTTTTTCATGCGCTTTTTGCGGTCTGGTATGTAATCGGAGAATATCTCCGCTCTCTTTTTGTTTCCGTATGCTTTCTTTTTTCGGTCAAAACGGGGCTTTTCGCCTGAGCGGCGGCTCTTGAACCTGTCGCTGTCGCTGCCCTTGTAGAGCTTCACCTCCACCTTGTTGCCGTTAATCTTCATTGAGTCCGTACTGTCTATGATGTATTCGGATTCAGCCTCGGGAACTTCAACAGTAGTGTGCTCGTCGAAAATGTCTATCTTGCCGAAATCACGCCCCGTCATGCCTGTTGCGTCAACAAGGGCGCCGAGTATGAAATTCGGAGCTATCCTGCGGTTCCTGCCGACGTTTATAACTATCTTTACTGTTTTTGCGCCGCTGTTCCTGCCCTTTTTGAGCGGACGGGCGCTTTCGAGGTCGGGAAGTGCGTCGGTCTCGGATTTCAGCTGCTTCTCAATCAATCTTGCGGCAGCTTCGCGGTAGTCTATACCCTGTGCAGCAAGCCTGTCGAGGATATCATATGCGTTGTGACCTGCCTGCGCTTCGGATATCTCGCTGGTAAGGGACTCCTTTTTCATGGCGATGATGTCTGATTTTCCGGGCAGGGGCATTTCGCGTATCTCAGCGTGTGTGTATTTCTCAATGGCTCTCAGGTCGTAAAGCTGCTTTCTGCCGCTTATGAGGGTATAGGCTGTGCCTGTTCTTCCCGCTCTTCCTGTTCTGCCTATTCTGTGTATGTAGTACTCGTTGTCCTGCGGCAGGTCATAGTTGAAGACCGCGTCTACTCCGCTTACGTCGATACCTCTTGCAGCAACGTCAGTTGCCACGAGTATCTCGGCAGCCTTGTTCTTGAAGCTGTTCATCACCTGCGTGCGCTGTATCTGCTTCATGTCGCCGTGAAGACCTGCGGCGCGGAAACCGCTTTTTACGAGCTCCTCAGTGAGCTGGTCTACCATTACTTTTGTGTTGCAGAAAACCATTGCGGAGGCAGGTCGGTATGCGGCGAGGAGAAGCTTCAGGGCGTCGGTCTTGCGGCCCATTGCAACCTCAAAGTAGAACTGCTCTATTAGCTCAACTGTTTTCTGTGCGGTCTTTATCTTTATATGTACGGGATCGGTCTGATATTTTTCCGTTATTGCCATTATTTCCTTTGGCATTGTTGCGGAAAACAGGACAGTCTGTCTGTCCTCGGGGACGTCTGCAAGTATGGACTCGATATCCTCGCGGAAGCCCATATTCAGCATCTCGTCAGCTTCGTCCAGTATTACCGTGCGGATATTGTCGAGCTTGAGGGTCCTTCTGCGGATATGGTCCATTACTCGTCCCGGAGTACCGATGACTATATTCGCGCCGCGTTTCAGCTCATGGATCTGCTTTTCCATGCTCGCACCGCCGTATATGGCAGAGGATTTCACGCCCTCCTTGAATTTCGCAAATTTGCGTATCTCCTCGTTTGCCTGCATTGCAAGCTCTCTTGTGGGGCAGAGGATAAGGATTACTGTTGACTTCCTGTCGGCTTCGGTTATGCTCTCAACGGCTGGTATGCCGAAAGCGGCGGTCTTGCCGGTACCCGTATTTGAGCGCCCAACAACGTCGCGTCCCTCAAGCAGCAGGGGAATGCTCTGCTGCTGTATCTCTGTCATCTCAGTGTATCCCAGCTCATCTACAGCGCGGAGAAGCTCCTGAGACAGATTTAGTTCATTAAAATGCATTTTGTTACCTTTCTTCCTTGATTATTCCAATACCATTTATCATAGCACAAAAAGCGGAAAAGGTCAAGGGAATTTAACAGTAAATGTCAGATTTCCCTGCAAAAAAGCATATTGTTGACCTGTTCGGTGATGAATATCTCTCCGCCAGTGACTTCGATACCGTAGCTGCTGACAGTCTCTTTCGGGTGACGTTTCATTATAGTTTCGTATATTTCCTCGTATTTTCGCGGAAAACGAATGCTGCTGATGAATGAATCTGCAAGCTGAAAGCCGCAGTTCCCACAAAGAGACTTCCACTCGGCAAGGCTGCGGAATTTTATATGTCCGTCGGGCTTTACCTGCATATATTCGTCGGCAAAGCCGTTTTCATCTCCCTCATTTGGGGCGGGGTCTGAAATGAAAAAGCAGCCTTTCCCTGACAGTATACGGTCCACTTCTGAAAGGCTGCTGTTTATATCGGGGAAATGGTGGAGGGAATATCTTGTAACGACCATGTCGAAGCTGCGGCTTTCAAATGGGAAAGTGCTGCCGTCATAGCTTGCGAAGCTGACATTGTTCAGTCCCTCATGAGCCGCCCTTTGTCTGTTCTGTTCCAGGGCTTTTTCCACGATATCGAGACCGACAACGGTTATGTCGGGGTGCTTTTGTGCAATTGCAAAGGCGAGATAGCCGCTGCCTGTCCCAAGGTCAAGTATCCTCATGTCCCTTTTTACCGGAAGGATACCGAGTATAGCTTCAATATGGGAACTGTCCTGCGTCTGCCTGTTGTAGAAGCTCTTCTCGGAAAAAGCAGCTTCAAATCCCTGCTTTGCGGCGGAGATCATTTCTTCGGAGTTTGACATAATATTACACCTTTACTTTTTGCCGGTTCCTGTCAGGTCTTTTATGACCTCGCCGGCTATGATAAGTCCGACAACTGAGGGAACAAAAGCGGTAGAACCCGGAGTTGAGCGCCTTGCGGAGCCTGTACGCATATCCGTTGCTCCAGAACCGTCCTCGGCTGCCTGCCCCTGCGGAACTATTGGCTGCTCTCTGGAGTATACTACTTTCAGCTTCTTCACGCCGCGGCGTTTCAGCTGATAGCGCATGACCTTTGCAAGGGGACATACCGATGTCTTGTATATATCCGAGACCTCAAATGCGGTGGGGTCGAGCTTGTTTCCTGCGCCCATTGAGCTTATAACGGGAACTCCTGCACTTTTTGCCTGCATGATTATCTCAATCTTTCCCGTTACGGTGTCGATTGCGTCAATTACGTAGTCATACTGCGAAAAATCAAGCTTGTCCGCAGTATCGGGCATATAGAACATTCTGTGGCATGTCACTCTGCAGTCTGGATTTATCTCATGTATGCGCTGAGCAGCAGCGTCCACCTTGTACATACCGACAGTGCTGCTGAGGGCGATTATCTGACGGTTTATATTGGTAACGCAGACTTTGTCGTCGTCAATGAGGTCAAGTGCGCCAACGCCCGAGCGGGCAAGAGCTTCAACGGCATAGCCGCCTACGCCGCCCACACCGAAAACTGCCACACGTGAGCCTGCAAGGACTTTCATGGCTTCTTCTCCGAAAAGAAGCCCGGTTCTTGAAAAACGGTCAGACATAGTTTACTCCTTCTTACAGTGACTTTTCCATGTATCCGCAGGTAAACGGGAAGAAATCGAATTTTTTCGTGTCTGTATGTACAGCTCCCTGCTTTTCGTACCATTTGCGGAGCTTCTCATTTTCTTCAACTATGCTGAATACAAGCTTCACGCAGCCTTTATCCTTTGCTTTTGTGCAGGCATCGGCGAACAGAGCGCTGCCAATGCTTTTATGCCTGTATTCGGGAAGAACGCAGAGATTATTCAGTTCGCACTCTTTGTTTTCAAGCAGAAGCAGGGAATAATATCCGATAATTCTTCCGTTTTCGGAAAAATAGCCGTACATTGGACGGTGCTCGCTGTCAAACTGCGAGTACAGTTTATCATCGGTTGTTGCAAAGGCAACAAATCGGGGAGCGTTTTCTACAGTGAAGCCGAACTCGTCTGCAACAGTCATGAAGCTTGTCCTTATGACTTCCGTACATTCGGGAATATCATCTCTTTCTATAGCCTTTATCGTAAGTATTGAAGGCACTCTGAACTTTTCCAGACGGTAAACGTGTTCGTCGTCTACCTCGGCAATGCCGTCCTTGTAGTCGTAGCCAAACTTCCTGTAGAACTGGCAGCCTGTAATGGACGAGGGTATCTCTATACGCTTTGCTCTGAGGAAGAACTCATCATTTTCGAGAGTTTCCATAATAAGTCTGCCTACGCCATTGCCCTGATACTCGGGGAGAACAAATATAGTGAACAGACTGCTCTCATCTTCCTTGCCCCAGTAAGGACCGATAGCTCCGCAGCCGATGATAGTATCGTTATCCTCTACTACATAGAAGTGCGTCCAGCCGGCGCGTTCGAGGATATTCTGAGGCTGCATGATTTTGACCCACTCTTCCATGGACTCGTCAGGGTAGTCCTTAACATTGGATATCCTTAAAGTTTTTATGACAACAGCCGAAACTGCGTCCGCGTCTGATTCTTTAAATCTTCTTATGTTCATTTTATTTCTCCTTTCTGAGTTTATGGGCGGTGATTATGGTATAACTGTATGCATTTACGGTAATTATACAGCCGTTCACGGTCACGTACCAGTTCTTTCCTCTGCGCTCGGTAACGGCTTCTGGAGAGCTTATCTTCTCTCTGCACCATTCAACGACATCGGCGCAGTCAAGGGAAAGATTTCTCTTTATACGAACTGCGCCAAGCTCCGTTGTATGAAGCTTGGCGATATTGTTCAGTAATTCCATTATTCGGTTATCCTGCGTGCTTCGATGTAGAATCTCTTGTCCTCGGCGTGTCCCATGGAGAAGGTCTTTCTCGGGAGCGCTCCGTCCTTGATAACAGTGGGGAAGAGCTGAGATTTGTCCATATCGGGGAGTATGAATGCAATGCCGTTATGCTTCTCGGCAAGGCTCTTTACTGTATCGGCTCCGTGAATATAGTCGATCTTTCCGCCGTTTGCCTTGATGTAGCCGTCAAGGAAGTTCTGGAGAGAACCGACGGAGAGATTTGAGGACTTCCTGTTGATGTAGAGCTTCTTCTCAGTACCATTGCATGAGCAGATAACGTACTGGTCGGAGGTATTTGTCTCTGAGAGCTCCAGTGCAGCTGTGAGCTCGCTTATAAGCTTATCGCAGTCAACATCGTATACAAGACGGTGGATAGCCTCGAATTTGAGAGCGTCACTGTGGAGGTTCACTATCTCGGCAAGTGCATAGCGGGCAGGGTGATTTGAGAAGTCCTTATCAGGATTTGCTTTTTTCAGCTGCTCGTAGAATTCCTTTGCTGTAGCGAGGGAGTGATTTCCGTCGCCCATAGCATAGAGGAGGACGGGAGTATCGGAAAGACCGTACTTTTTGCAGAATGTATCGGGGTCTGCAAGAGCACAGAGAGCTTTGTCAACAGCCTCCTGTGCGGACTTGTCCACAAGCCAGCCCTTTATGCTTCCGCCGTTCTGCATGAGCTCAAAATCATAGAGCTTGCTGTCGTCGGAAGCAGATTTTGCAAGGGGCTCGATAACTGTATTGTCAGGGTCGTCAATGAGTATCATAATGTGGGGGAGTTCAAGTGGAGCGCCCTGTCTTACTTTGATACGGGGAGGTATACGCTCGATGACTGTAGCCTCGGTAGCTCTTACCTCTGAGGTGCTGCCCTTTGAGAATTCGTACTTTTCGAGGTCGATAGCTCCCACTATGCCCTGACGGAGTATACCGTTGCTCTGTGTACGCTCAACGTACACCATAGCGTCCTTGTACTCGGTGAAAATACCGTCGGAAACGTATTTGTCCATTGATTTATGTATATTGTCGATACGCTGTGCAACGCCGTCCTGTTCAAGATAGAGCTCGGGAAGGATAAGGTTCAGTGTTGAGGGAGCGTTCCCTACAGTTGCGCTTACCTCGTCCCAGTATTCAGGCTCGCTGGTGTACTGGTCGCAGGCGATAACGGACCACTTGTGCATATCGCAGTCCTTTGGTAAAAGAATGTCAGCAGAATGAAATGCAGTTGAGTTCATGGTAAATACTCCTTTATAGTTATTGGTTTTTAGTGCTTAGTGATTAGTGGTAGGGAACGCCGAGGGCGGCGTTCCCTACACGGCTCTTTTCAGCTCGTTGAAAAGTCGCCCCACGGGCAGTCCCACCACGTTGAAGAAGTCTCCGTCAATGTGGGAGATAAGGGCTGACCCCAGCCCCTGTATGCCGTAGCCGCCTGCTTTGTCGTAAGGCTCGTCGGTATCGGCGTAAGCTTCAATTTCGGAATCCGTCAGCTCCCTGAAAGTAACGTCTGTCACCTCGGAAAATGAGCTGACTCTGCCTCCGCTGATAATGCAGCAGCCTGTTACTACCTGATGTGTCCTGCCCGAAAGCTTGGTTATATCCGCGATACACCGGGCTTTGTCGCATGGCTTGCCAAGTATCTCGCCGCCGCAGATGACTGTTGTATCGCAGCCGATAACTGTGCATTCGGGATATTTCTCCGCAGCCGCCTTTGCTTTCAGTACAGCAAGGTATTCGGAAGCCTTCATGGGCTCGATATCTTCGGGGAGAGTCTCGTCGCAGTCAGTGGAGACTGCTTCAAAGTCCTCGGTTATGTATCTCATCAGCTCCCGTCTTCTCGGGGAAGCTGAAGCAAGTATTATTTTCATATTGCTTCTCCATATGATTTAAAGTATATACAAGAATTATTTTACCACACACGGTGCATACTGTCAAGGACTAATCTTATCCTATTTGTTGAAATTGCATTATGTTTAACAGAAAGTATCAAATAAAATTGGCATATCATTTTTTTATACCGCTATTGTATTTTTGCCTGTAATGATGTATAATTATTAAGTATTTGATGTAAAACAAAAAAGAAGGGTAATTTTTATGAATAAAAAACCACATGACGGAGCAACCGATAGTGCGGAAGGACATCAGGGAGAAGTGGGAAATCCTCTTGGCAGTGCGCCTGTAAGGACTCTTATGCTCAGGTTTGCCATACCAAGTATCGTTGGTATGCTGGTTGGCGCACTTTATAATATGGTTGATCAGCTCTTTATCGGAAAAGCTGTGGGAACTCTCGGAAATACAGCTACTTCCATAGCATTTCCGTTTACGACTGCCTGTATGGCTCTTGCCCTGCTTCTCGGAATAGGCGGAGCTTCGTGCTTCAACCTTACACTTGGCATGGGAAACAAGAAAAAAGCGCCGTACTTCGCAGGAAATGCCCTGTCACTCCTGGTGGCAGGCGGAGTTGTCATTTCGGCTGTAACGCTCATTTTCCTTACGCCGCTTCTTAGGCGTTTCGGAGCTACGGACGCGGTACTCCCTTATGCTGAGGAGTACGTAAGGATAACAGCTCTCGGCTTTCCGTTCCTGATACTTACAACAGGCGGAGGTCACCTCGTGAGAGCGGACGGCAGTCCGAAAATGGTAATGATATGCAGTATCACGGGTGCGGTCATAAATACCGTGCTGGACGCTGTTTTCGTTCTCGGTCTCGGCTGGGGAATGAAAGGAGCGGCTATCGCGACAGTTGTCGGACAGTTCGTTTCCGCTATGATAGTTGTGGTGTACTGTTTCCGCTTCAAGACAGTTCCTCTTTCGGGAAAGCATCTTATCCCGTCCTTCGGGATAGTGAAAAGGGTAAGTTCCATTGGTATGGCTTCATGCTTCAATCAGCTTGCCATCGCTGTGGTTCAGATAGTTCTCAACAACTCTCTCAAGCATTACGGTGCTCTTTCGGAATACGGTGCGGACGACCCTATAGCTGTTGCAGGTATCGTTATGAAGGTAAATATGATCGTTTTCTCCATAGTTATCGGACTTGCACAGGGTACACAGCCTATCGAGAGCTTCAATTACGGCGCAAAGAATTACGACAGGGTAAGGAATGCTTACTGGATGGCTCTCAAAACGGGACTTGTCATCTCGCTGGTCGCTTTTGTATTCTTCCAGGTATTCCCGAGACAGATACTCGGCTTCTTTGCAAATGAACAGGCGAGCGAGGGATATTACGATTTCGGAGCAAAGTTCTTCCGTATATCGCTGTTCTTTACATGGCTCAACTGCCTGCAGCCCATAACCTCAACTTTCTTCACTTCAATAGGAAAGCCTATAAAGGGTATATTCCTTTCGCTGACAAGACAGATACTGTTTTTCCTGCCGCTGCTTATCGTGCTCCCTATGGTGTTCGGTATCGACGGTGTTACCTATACGGGACCTGTTGCAGACGGACTTGCGGCAATAGTTGCGGTAGTCATGGCTGTATTTGAGTTCAGGAACATGAAGGCTCTCGAAACAAAGTAATATTGCCTGAAACTGAGAACGAACAAAAGAAAAGTCAAGTTAAAATAAAAATAAAAATCCTGCGGTATTGATTTATTGCAGGATTTTTGTTATAATATTTTGGTAAGTGTTGGGGTATAGCCAAGCGGTAAGGCACAGGACTTTGACTCCTGCATTCGTGGGTTCAAATCCCGCTGCCCCAACCAGCGCCGAGCGGGCGCGCGCAAATTCGCGGCTTAGTTTTACTGAGCCGCGAATTTTTTTCCGCGCTCTATACCGTATCTAAATTGGTTCACTCTTACAACAATGCCCTTGGCGATATGTGTGATACGCATAGAGAAGTATTTGTGAGAATTTATTGAGGAAAACCCTTTCCTCAGAAAGGTTTCCCCCGATAAGTCCCATATATACTTCTTTACGAGTATCACACATATCGCTGAGGGGCGTTGTTTTTAGTGATTAGTGAATAGTTGAGAGTATGGAGGCGGTTCTGTATTATTCACTGTTTTGGTATAAAGGTGGGATACATTTCATTTGAACGGTTTTCTTTTTTCTACTTACTATTCACTAATCGCTGAAATCTAACCACTATTTGACTTTTTTCGACGGATATGCTATTATAAATTATCAATTACGTGATTTTTTGAGGTGAATACGATGAAAAGAAACGATTACATAAGCTGGGACGAGTACTTCATGGGTATCGCCATGCTATCTGCTCAGAGGAGCAAGGACAACTCCACTCAGGTGGGAGCCTGCATAGTCAATGACCAGCATAAGATAGTTTCCGTTGGCTATAACGGTATGCCTACAGGCTGCAACGATGATGATATGCCATGGGAGCGTGACGGTGAAACAACTCTCGATACCAAGTATCCCTTTGTCTGCCATGCGGAGCTAAATGCCATTCTCAACAGCAGCTTCGGCAGTCTCAGCGGCTGCACTCTCTATGTGACGCTTTTTCCCTGCAACGAGTGTGCAAAGGCTATTATCCAGTCTGGAATAAAGCGCGTTGTATACTACAATAATAAGTACGCAGGCACAGAAGCTGTGAAGGCTTCGTGCATACTATTCGATAAATGCGGTATCGAGACCGTGGAGTATATCCCAAGCGGAAAAGATATCGTTCTTTCCGTATGAGGTGAGATTAATGGTGATAAAACGAATTAACTGCTCGGTGCGGTAAGAGGGAACGGCACACCGAGTAAGAAGTGTTCCCGTACTGCACCGATATGTGTATTGATTTCCGTAAATTATCACAAAGGAGCAGTTATTATGAATGTTTATCTGAAAAATCTTGAAAGAATAGAATTTGTTGTCACAATGGGCTGCACGGGACGCTGCATACATTGCAGCGAGGGCAGCCACGATTTCGGCGGCGAGCACATTGACGGCGGTATTGCCGCAAAAGCTGTTGCTGAGGTATGCAGGCACTACGATATCAAGTCACTCATGACCTTCGGCGGAGAGCCGCTTCTCTATCCCGAAACAGTCTGCTGTATACACAGGGCAGCTGCGCTTGCAGGTATTCCTGAGCGCGAGCTCATCACTAACGGCTTTTTCAGCCGCGACAGGGCGAGGATAAAAGATGTCGCTGCTATGATAGCCGAAAGCGGCGTGAACCGCTTGCTGCTTTCAGTTGACGCTTTTCATCAGGAAACGATACCCCTTGAGCCTGTGGAGTATTTTGCGGAATGCATAAGGGAGTCAGGCGTCCCTGCGGAGCTCAGTCCCGCATGGCTGAGCAGCGCTGAATGCGACAACCCATATAACGCCGTAACAAGGGAGCTTCTTGGGAGCTTTGAACGCAGAGGTTTTTGCATTGGCAGGGGAAATGTTATTTTTCCTCAGGGTAATGCGAAAAAGTTCCTTGCGGAGTATTTTGATGACGCAGAGGAACTGAAAAATCCCTATGAGGACGATCCTCATGATATACGGGCGCTCTGCTTCGACCCTGACGGAAAAGTTCTCGGCGGAAATGTTTATAAAGACGATATAATGGATATAATCGAAGCTTACAGATAATTATGAGCCGCAGCAGTTCCGAAAACATACGGACTGCTGCGGTGTTTTGGATCATAGATCTTGCTTATAAGGAAAGGTAAAAACGGGTATGGAGTCACGTGAACTGATAAAATATATCGAAACAGGCAGGTCAATACGAATAAAACATCCCGAACGCATTATTCAGTATGCTTTCGGGATGTTTAATTTTGCGTTTATTTATGATATCGGCTTGTCCATATACTGTATATCCATGTCCACATCGCCGTTTATTCCGGGGATATGACCGTAGGCGCTTGCCTGCCATATTGCGTATTCGCCCGTATAGTCAGTGGAATCGACAAAGTGCGCCAGCCATACGGGGGCTATGGACTTTGAACGTTCGCTCCATATATTATTGAGGAAGTTCTTGCTGCTGTAAAGTATGGGCGTATAGCCAAGCTTTCTTGTCTCGTCGGCAAAGGCTTCATATACGTCATTGATGTCATTTATGCTCATGCCGTACTTCTGGAAGTTGGCAAATTCTTCCCAGTCAAAGGCGACAGGCATCTGCAGCTCATGTCCGTTCAGCTGCTCGGCTATCCAGCGTGCGTGCTCGCGGACTCCCTCAATTGTATTGTCGGTGGTGTAGAAGTAAACTCCCACATCAAGTCCTGCGGCTGTGGCGTTTTCGAGATTCTGCTTGAAATAGTCGTCAAGAGTTATCTCGCTGTAGTAATATCCCACACGTATCATTACAAAGCTGCACCCTGCGTCGCGGACGGCGTTGTAGTCAACGTCGGTCTGCCATACGGAAACATCTATTCCGAAGCGTCTGTTCTCGCCCTGATATGCCTGTATGAAGTCGCTGTAGTTTACACGGGGATTGTTGTCAATTCCCTTGGGGACTTCCTCGACCACGTTTATAGTGAGGTCCCATGATGTGGAATTTCCGTAGCTGTCGGTGACCGTGGCGGTAAGGGGATAAGCTCCGACGGTGTCGGGGTCAACGGTACCGGTGTAGGTGAGGCTCGGGTACTTGTCGAAATTGTCTGCGAAGCCGACGTAGTTGTTGAGGTCAAAGTCCGTGCCGACCTTATGGCTGAGGTCCCAGCCAGAATTTATAATAGTCGGAGCTGTGGTATCGACTACCGCGTAGGTCAGCTTTTTTGTAAACTCGCCTCCGTTGTAGGTATAGGGGATATCCACCTCATAAACTCCCGTATCAGCGGTGTTGAGCAGAGTGCTGCCGTCCATGAGTTCAACATTGCGCTCGGTAACAAAGCTGTCAAGGCTTATCTCGGAATAGACCTCCACGGAATCCATGCCCGTAAGCACGAGATCAGCGGGCGGATCGACCTTTTTGGTCGTAGTGACCGTGGAAGTGGTCGTGAGCTTTGTAGTCGTGACAGAGGTGGCGGAAACAGTTGTGGTAGCAGCTGAATCATATGTCGTTACGTTCTTGTCTGCCTCTTTTTTGCTGCCGCAGGCTGTAAGCACACAAACCGACGCTAATACGGGGAAAATGTATTTTAACTTCATTTTTATACCTTTCGTTCTCTTAAATTGGTCAACAAATATCGGAATGCGCCGATATTTGTTATTTTTGCACTTATTATGTTAAATATGCTCGAAATGTCTATTTATTAGTATAACATATAATAAACGAAATAGCAAGGTTAGCGGAGCATTTTTTTCACGATGTGAACGAAAAAACTTGACTTCATGCATGAAATATGCTATCATTTAGTCACAAGGCGATTAATCGAAAGGGAAGTGATACTCCCGAAGTTACGGCTGCCGCAGCAGCGGTAAGCGTATGTGTCGGAAAGTGCGGACGATCAGAATTTAACGTGCATGGACTGCGTTGGCGGTCTTATTGTGCTGCAAAATTGACCGCTCTGCATATAATCGTAAGCTGCCGCAGAGTGATCTGCGGTTTTTTGTTGTTTTACGCCTTGTAACTGAAAGGAGTATCTTTATGATAATTGATTCACATATGCATCTTCCAGTTGATTTTACGGATCTTGCTTCAAAAAAGCGTGCTTTGCTCCGCGAAATGAGTAAAAACAGAGTCGACAGGGGCGTAGTCATTGCGGATTCAGAGCTTGAGAGCGTTATCGGCTCTGTAAAGGACTGCGCCGGGCTTTTCAGTGGAGACAGCGTTATTAAGGTCGTTGCAGGGATAAGTCCGCTCATCAGCTTTGAGGAGCAGCTCCGCTTCTGCCGTGAGCTGCTTGAAAACGGAGATATCATCGGGTTGAAGGTCTACACGGGGCATGAGCATTTTTACTGCACCGACAGCTCGCTTTTTCCCGTTTATGATCTTGCCGCGGAGTTCCGCGTGCCTGTGCTGTTCCACACGGGCTGGGACGAGGCGCAGTATGCGGCTCCAGAAAAAATGAGGGAACTTGCACAGAGCAGACGGGACAATACCTTCGTGTACTGCCACTGTTTCTATCCCGAGACGGACAAATGCTTTGAAGTCCTCGGCGGCTGCGGAAATGTTTACTTTGACACCTCTTCTGTGGCTGATGACAGCGGAAGGCTTACGGAAGTAAAGGTTTCGCTTGAAAAAGCCATAAGGCTCATGCCTGACAGGTTCATTTTCGGTTCCGATTTCGGGAGCTGTTCACAGGAAGCACACCTGCGCCTTGCAGAGAGCCTTGACATAACCGACGTACAGAGGGAGCTTTTCATGCACAGAAATTCCGAATATGTGTATAGACTGTAAAAAATCGGAAAAACTTGATTATAAGCCCTTTTTGTGGTATAATAATTGGAAAGTATGTGAATGAAAGGCGGTGAAGTTCGTGGGATATGTTTGTAAAATGTGCGGAAAGCTCCTGACCCTGTCCGGAGAAAAGAGTATCTGCGAATGCGAGTACTGCGGCTCGCGTCAGACCGTTCCGAGGCAGTATAGCGGCAGATACGAGGAAATGTACAACAGAGCCTGCGAGCTTCGCTTCAAAACGGATTTCGAGGGGGCGGAGAAGCTCTTTTCACTGCTGTGCGAGGAGTTCCCTGACGAGCCCGAGGGCTACTGGGGAAAGGTGCTCTGCCGCTGCGGCATACTCTATGAGGACGAAGCTGTTTCGGGCATGAAGCTGCCTGTTTGTCACCGTGCATACGGAACTTCCCTCAATGACGACAGGGACTGCTGCACGGCGCTTAGTCTTGCTGATTCGGAGCAGAGCGCATTTTACCGCCGCGAGATTTCCGCTATAGAAATGCTCAGAAAGGAAACGCTTGAGCGCGTAGGCACGGGAGTAAGGTATGACGCCTATATCTGCTGCCGCACTGAGGGAGCGGAAGCTTCCGGGGACAGGCTCATTGCCGATGAAATATACAGTCAGCTCTCAAAAGAGGGGCTGAGGGTGTTCTATTCTCCCGAAACCATCGGGGAAATGTCAGAAAAGGACGGAGAGGCGTATATAAGCGCTGCTGTAAAAGGTGCGGGGATACTTCTTGTTGTCAGCGCTGAGGCTGAAAGCTTTGCTGAGCCGAGGTTCAGGAGAGAGTGGAGCAGGTGTGCGGCTGCTGCCCGAAAGGACAGCGGAAAGCTCGTTATCACCTGCATAAAGGATACGGACAGAGGCGACGTTCCCGCTGAACTTGCAGATCATGATATAATGGATGCTTCGGAGATGAGTTTTCTTGCGGAGCTTATCAGGACTGTAAAGCTCCATACGGGCAGCGTCAGTGAGGGGAAGACCGCGGCGGCAAGGTCAACTCCCGAAAAGCTCATAAGGAGAATGAATATTTTCCTTGCGGACGAGGATTTTGAAGCCGCAGAGGAGTACAGCGATATGATACTTGACGCAGCTCCTCAGTGCTGGCAGGCGCATTTTGCCAAGTTCCTCGCGTTCAATGGCTGCCGCAGCGGAAATGACCTTCTGCTGGAGGAAGTGGTGAACAGCTTTGCCGACGACTATATCCTGCGGTACGGTTTTGATTTTGCCGACGATGTGGCTTTTGAGACGCAGTTTGGCGGAATGCTTGGGGATAACATAAAAAAAGCCGTCGAGTTTGCCGACGGTGACGATAAGCTTATGATCTCAACGTTCTATGAGCGCTTTGTGAGCGCTGTGCGCGACGCTGTATTTGCAAAGGAACAGGAAAAGATCGACGGGGAGGAAAAGCTTGAGCTCGACGAGATACGCCGCAGGCATGAGACTGAAAAGGAAGAAAGACTTGCCTGCCAGCGGAAAAAAGTGCTTATCCGCAAGCGCTTTCTCACCTATGTCGCTGTTGCTGTGGGAGTTCTTCTGATCCCTGCTATAAAATTCGGAGCGAAATGGGCGGCGGTTCTCATAGCAGTGCTGGTAGTTCTGACATTCATAGTCCTTGCAGGACTGGCAGATAAAAAGGAAAAGCGGCTGAAATAAGCGCCGTCAGCGGGAAAACGGTTTGTACAGGCGTACAATTGACCGAAAGATCCCGATGACGGCGTTTTTTATTTTGTTTCTGACTGTTTGTACTGCAGGGGAGTCTGTCCGAAAAAGCTGCCGAAAAGCTTCACGAAATATGATGTATTCCCGTAGCCCACGTTGATACCCACGTCCTTTACCGAAAGATCGGTGGTTTTCAGCAGTTCCGCAGCCTTGTTCAGACGGCTGGTGATAACGTCCTTGTTGACGCTGACGCCGAAGGTCTCAGTGTACAGGTGCTGAAAGCGCGAACGGCTCAGACAGAGCTCCTTTGCCATGTCGTCAATGGAGTAATCACGGCTTGGCCAGCGGTATATGGACTGACGTATCCATATGAGCTTTTCTGAATAAATGCTCTCGTTTTTTTCAGCGATAGCTGCCATTCTTCTGACCTTTTCCGACATCTTCAGCATAAGGAGCTGAAAATACAGGTCGATAGAGCGCTGTTTGTACGGATTTGAAGAGTAATGCTCGAAGCACATATTCCTTATCATATCCGACATATCGGTGATATCGGCTATGTTTACGGGATGATTGAGAGGAATGTTGAGTTCGTTCATCATTTTCTGTTCTTTTTCGTCGGGGTAAAAGTGGACCCAGTCATCGAAGTATTCGTCGGTGGCAGGATAGTAATACTGTGGAGTAAAAGGTCTGTAGATAATGACAGAATGTGCCGAGGTCTTGATATCTTTGCTGTCAATTTTGAAATGTGCAGGGTTTTTTATTATCAGCAGGAGCCAGCTTTTGGTGCCTTGTGGTCTGTTAATGCAGAAATCACGGTTGTGTCTGTGATTGAAGCCCACCTCGTCGATTTTCATTTTTTTCACCGCCATAATAAGATTTACAGCATTATTATAACATGGATACAAGGCTGTGTCAAGGGAATACAGCACAAAAGTGATATCATTTTGTGCTTTGCTTATAAACAAAAAAGCTCCGAAATATCGGAGCTTGAAAAGTGGACCCGAAGGGGATCGAACCCTCGGCCTCTGCGTTGCGAACGCAGCGCTCTCCCAACTGAGCTACGGGCCCGTTACATTATGATTATATCATGTAATTAAAAGCAAGTCTATCATAGATAATAAAAGTTTACAATTTGTTCATATTTGCAATTGCATATTTTAGCCGCTGCCATAAAGGACAGCGGCTTTCAGCTATGATTTGAGGTAGTGCGAGTGTTTCTTCTTGCGTTTTTCGTTGTACATTTTCTTGTCGGCTTCCGTAACGAAGTAGAAAATGTCCTCACCTATCTTCGGAGTTGCAATGACAAAGCCGGCGCTTGCACTGAGAGTGAACGGATATATGGCACTGTCGTTGATATGCTTGATATTGTTCTGTATCACGGCAGTCAGGTCGTCAGCCATTTCCTGAGTGTAGTCCGCACCGAAAACAATGAACTCGTCTCCGCCGAAACGGCAGAATACCTCGCCGCTGCAACAAGACTCCCTTAGCACGTCCGCAATGCAGCATATAGCCTTGTCTCCCGTACTGTGACCGTATGTGTCATTAATGGTCTTGAGTCCGTCGAGGTCAATGAACATAAGCATGATATCTCGTTGCTTTTCGATACATTCGTGATAGATGTCGTTGGTTGCATGAACGAAGCCGTTGCGGTTGAATATTCCCGAAAAAGTGTCCTGTACATAGAGGTTACCGAGACGCTTTACCGCGTATTCAAGGCACATGAGCTTTCTCATGTTTTCGAGGGAATTGCAGATATTTATAACGAATGTCTCGAACATTATATTCTGCAGCTCCAGCCGTGTACTGCGTATTATCATGTAGCCGAGACAGCGCTCGCCGAAATGCAGGGGAGTGATATAATAAAGCTTTCCTGCCTTGCCGTTTTCGGCAGGCGGCGGGAAGACCTTCTTGGATTTCAGCTTGTCACACTGGATAAAATGTCCGTTTGCATAGGCAATGGGGATGGTCACCTCGTCCGTATAGGTCATGGGTACGGAATTATCGACCCCGTCAAGGCTCATGGAGGTATCTATAGCCGATTCTATGTTCCAGTTGTCGCAGAGACAGAAGTAAAACTCATCGGGGTGAATCTCCATGGTGGTCTTTTTGAGAGTGCAGATATAGTCGTCGAAGCTGTTGCAGGCGAGGAGCTGGGTGGACATACGGTTCAGCACAGCCATATATACCTGTACGTTCTCAAAGTTGGAATAATTGCGGAAATTAAGCTCCTTCAGCTCGGAAACGTCCGAAAGGGCGTTGTGTGAACAGCCGCAACTCTCGGTAAAATGGGGAGTCATATTCAGCAGGAGCTTTCTGTCCTGCGGTATCTTGTTAAGGTGATTGTAGAGCATCTGGCAAGCAAGGACTCCGGTAAGCTCGAGGGGACGGTCTACAGACGTGAGCTCAACAAGATAGTTATGATTGTTGTAGGTGTTGTCGAAGCCCGTTACCGCTATATCGTCGGGAACGTTATACCCGTGAGTCCTGAGTGTGGTTATTGCAGAAGCTGCCATAACGTCGTTGGCACAGATTATAGCCTGCGGGAGCTCTGGGAGATTCTCAAGGAAGTGCTCCACAGCCATTCTGCCCGTGGGTGAACGGAAATCTCCGTAAAAAATAGCGTCGTCACAGATATCGAGGCCGTTTTCTTCGAGGACCGTGCAGAAAGCAGCAAGTCTTTCAGAACTTTCGGGATTCCCTCCGGGACCGGATATATAGGCGAACCTCGTGAAGCCGTGGACGTTTATCATATGCTCGGTTATCCGGCGCATTGCCGTGAAGTTGTCACTGCCGATATAGTAAAAGTCCTTTATGTCGTTGTCTATGCTGACGGTGGGGATACCGGCTCTTCTGATCCTATCGATGATATCGTTGACAACAGGCTTGTAGGACAAGGTATTTGTGAGAAGAATGGCGCCGTCGAAGTCCTTGAAGTCCGACAGCCTGAAAATGTTGAATTCGCCCATGTCGTGGCGCGGATTGTCCATATCGCCGCTGAAAGAGGTGAAAGCTGCGATGTTCAGACCGAAATCCCGTGCGCCCTGATTTATGCCGCTTAAAATGGTGCTCTGATAGCTTTGACCCATCTCTTCGATTATAACTGCGATCCGTGAGCCGATCATAAAGAATTTCCTCCCCCTCAAATAATCCTGAACGAAATTTTACAAATATATTTTACTATATTTTTATCCAAAAAGCAAGAGTATTTTATTATAATATTCATTAGCAATATTCATGTTTTATTAACAAAGGGCTGTTTTTTAAGATATATTGTTAAATGTACGAACTTTCACGGCAAAGTCGAAAAGACGAAAAATCTTCATGATTTTAGGATAATTTATAATAATTGCTGAAAATGAAGGCGTATATTGACAAATCTCAAAAAAATGGTATACTAATTAGTAGGGGATAACGTCATGTTTAATGGCTTTATCAATATTTTTGTACCCGTGTTACGTGCACGGTCGGATAAGCTTTGGAGGAAATTTATGAATATCTGGCACAAGATCAGTCCAAAGAGAATAACTCCGGATGATTTCATAGCGGTGATAGAGATCGGCAAGGGAAGCAAGATCAAGTATGAGCTTGACAAGGAAACAGGTCTTATAAAAATGGACCGTATCCTCTATACTTCCACTCATTACCCTGCGAATTACGGATTTATCCCCAGGACTTATTCAGACGACAATGACCCCCTTGATGTACTGGTGCTCTGCTCTGAACAGCTCATGCCGCTCACGCTGGTGAGATGCTATCCTATCGGAGTCATCAGAATGCTCGATAACGGCCATCACGATGAGAAGATCATCGCAATACCGTTTGACGATCCGAATTACAATATGTACAAGGATATCGAGGAGCTCCCGAAGCACGTTTTTGATGAAATGACACATTTCTTCAAGGTTTACAAGGAACTTGAAAACAAAACAACAGCCGTTAACGAGGTCGACCATGCTGACATTGCAAAAGAGATCATAAGCGGAGATATTGACCGCTATATCGAGTATTTCTGCAAGTAAGCACTGATCAGACCGAAAATGACTAAAAAGCGAAAGGAGTATCGTGCGTATTTACGCGCGAAAACAGTGTTATGACAGCTTCAAGTGAAATTTTATTCGGCAGTGATTCCAACGTTGCACCTATCGGCATTATCGCTATGAACAGCGTTACAGAGCTGGGAAAGAAGATCGACGATTATCTCGTTGACTGGGCAGGAAAAGGCGGCATCAATGTGGATACATTCCTCGTTGAGAGCGATTGTCCAAGATTTTCTTCAGGCGACGGAAAGGGATTTATCAAGTCTACTATTCGCGGCAAGGACCTTTTTATCATCGTTGATGTGGGAAACTACAGCATTAAGTACGATTATTTCGGAATGCAGAATGCCATGTCTCCCGACGATCACTTCCAGGATCTCAAAAGAATAATCCAGGCGGCAAGCGGAAAGGCTCACCGCATAACTGTCATTATGCCTACTCTTTACGGCGGACGTCAGCACAGAAGAAGCTACCGTGAGTCTCTTGACTGTGCCTGCGCTCTCCAGGAGCTTGAAGCTATGGGCGTATCGAATATCGTAACCTTCGACGCTCACGACCCGAGAGTCCAGAACGCTATACCGCTTATGGGCTTTGATAACGTAATGCCTACCTATCAGGTACTCAAGGCTATGCTCAAGGATATAAAGGGTATCAACTTCAATAAGGAAAAGTTTATGGTCGTAAGTCCTGACGAGGGCGCTCTCAACAGGAATATGTACTATGCTTCCGTTCTCGGCGTTGAAATGGGTATGTTCTACAAGAGAAGAGACTACTCCACTATCGTAAACGGCAGAAATCCTATCGTAGCTCACGAATACCTCGGAAATCCCGTTGAGGGCAAGGATATATTCGTTGCAGACGATATCATCTCATCAGGCGAGTCCATGCTGGACGTTGCTTCCGCACTCAAGAAGAAGAATGCAGGCAGGATCTTCGCTTACGCTACTTATGCTATCTTCACCAATGGCCTTGAAAAGTTCGATAAGGCTTATGAAGAGGGCACTATCGACGGCGTATTCGGTACCAACCTCACATACAGAACTCCCGAGCTGCTCAGCAGACCGTGGTTCCATGAGGTCGATGTATCAAAATATATCGCATATTTCATTGAAGCTATCAATCATGATGTGTCTATCAGCAAGATCATCGATCCTCATACAAAGATCGAAAATCTTCTCATAAAGTACGGCATGAAGTAATAAATTTTAATTGGGCGTTGTTTACAAACAGCGCCCTTTTCATTTGTGAAAAATACGTTAAGACCTTGTTAATTAACTACAAAGCTGATTGACAATTATTCGTCAAAGTGCTATAATATATTGTGTGACATTTAATCACAAGCAACATGATAGGGTTAAATTTTTAAAGAAAGCAGGGGATAATATGCTTCAACTGAAAGAGATCGTAAAAGAGTATGGAAGCGGCGAGAATACCGTCGCTGCCTTGCGCGGAGTGAGCCTAACCTTCCGTGAAAGCGAATTTGTTGCCGTTCTCGGACATTCAGGCTGCGGAAAGACCACCCTCCTGAATATTATCGGCGGACTCGACCACTATACCTCGGGCGACCTGATAATCAACGGCGTTTCCACGAAGGAGTACAAGGACAGGGACTGGGACGCCTACAGAAATCACTCCATAGGATTCATTTTTCAGAGCTATAACCTTATACCTCATCAGACAGTGCTCTCAAATGTTGAGCTCGCACTGACCATTTCAGGCATATCAAAGTCCGAGCGCCGCAAACGCGCAAAGGAAGCTCTCGAAAAGGTGGGACTGGGAGATCAGCTCCACAAAAAGCCCAATCAGATGTCGGGCGGACAGATGCAGCGTGTGGCTATTGCCCGTGCTCTTATAAACGATCCTGATATACTTCTTGCCGACGAGCCTACGGGAGCTCTCGACTCAGAGACCTCACTACAGGTAATGGAGCTCCTCAAGGAGATAGCAAGCGACAGACTGGTAATTATGGTAACTCATAATCCGGAGCTTGCTGATAAGTACGCAACACGTATCGTAAAGATAAAGGACGGTAAGATAACCGGGGACAGTGCTCCCTACAGCGGCGGAAAGTCCGGAAATGAAAAAAAGAAGAAGGATAAGGCTGTAAAGTCAAAGGAAAAAGCTCCGAAAAAGAAAAAGCGCGTATCAATGTCCTTCGGTACGGCGGTATCGCTTTCTCTCAATAACCTCCTTACCAAGAAGGGAAGGACTATTCTTACGGCTTTTGCAGGCTCTATAGGTATCATAGGCATTGCGCTGATACTCGCCCTTTCAACGGGTATCAACGAGCTTATCGACAGTATACAGGAGGAGACCCTTTCCTCATATCCGCTGGAGATAATGCGTGAGAATACGGATACATCGGGCATGATAGAAGCCCTTATGAACAAGCAGGAGGAGTATAACAGCCGTGAGTTCAGGGACGATACGGTATACGCAAATACTCAGGTCTATGATATGTTCAATTCCTTCAACGCTTCCGCAAAGCAGATAAACAATATGAAGGATTTCAAGACATTCCTTGACAATGACAGCGTCATAAAGGATAAATCCAATGCAGTCAGCTACGGTTATGACCTTAAAATGCCTGTATTCACAAAGTCTCCTTCGGGTGATATCATAAAGGTCGACTTCATGGATATGTACGGCAAGGCTATGGGAATGGGCGAGTCCGATATAATGACCGCTACCATGAACAATCCTATGGCCGGCATGGAAATGCAGGCTTTCGGCCTTAACGTTATGGAGCAGCTCCTTCCCGGTGAGAACGGCGAGCCTGTAAACGATATCGTAAAGGAACAGTATGAGCTCGTAAACGGCAGCTGGCCTGAAAGCTACAATGAAGCAGTTGTAGTTCTTACGCGAAACAATGAGCTTCCCGATATCATCGTTTATGCTCTCGGTCTCAAGGATCAGGAGGGCTTCAACGAAAAGCTGAAGGCTGTCATGAGCAATCAGGAGATAACCGATTACGGTCAGGTCGAGTGGAGCATTGACGAGATAACAGACAAGAAGTTCAAGATGATACTTCCGTGCGAGTACTATCAGAAAGATCTTGCTGGAAAAGGCTTCAACGACCTCACAGCTACTCAGACGGGACTTGAATATCTCTTCAATTCCGACGATATCGGAACAGATATAAATATAGTCGGATTCATCCGTCCGCGTGAGGGAGTAAAGGCTCCTATGCTGAAAAGCTATGTGGGATATACGCACCTTCTCACGGACTACGTTATAGAGCAGACAAATGACAGCGAAATAGTCAGGTCTCAGGTGGACGACCATGAAAACGATATAGTTTCGGGTAAAAAGTTCATGACCGACGATTATGTTGAGCCGACTCCCCAGGAAAAAGCCGAGACAGCAAAGGCTTTCATCAAAAAAGCCGATACTGACACAAAGGCTGATATATTCCGACTTGTGGCAGCTCAGCCCGACCCGAAGCAGGCAGACGCACAGGTAGAGGCTGCTATGAAGGACTTCGACAGGGAACAGTTCATCGCTCAGATAACGGATATGTACTCCGCTGAGCTGGGAGTAGACGCTTCTCAGATAACTGCCTTTGTCGGTCAGATGAGCGACGAGGAGATAAAGAGCTACGCAGAACAGGCTATAAGAGAGCAGATCGCGGAGCAGTACGCGAAAATGTCCCAGGAGCAGCTGGGTTCCCTCGGAAACGCTGAGCTTGCGGCAATGCTTGACACAGCCGAGATAAGCCTTGAAAATTATGGAGTCATCTTCGAGAAGTATACTCCCGAGGAGATATCAGACTCCACATACGATGATGTTTTGAAGCTTCTCGGAGTTGCCGATGAATCAGACCCGTCAATAGTACGTATCTATGCAAGCAGCTTCGAGGACAAGGACGAGATCGCGGAAGCCATAAAGCGCTACAACGACGGAGCAAAGGAAGCAGACGTTATACACTATACTGACGTCGTGGCTCTGCTTATGTCGTCAATTACCGGCATAATAAGCGGAATTTCCTATCTTCTTATCGCTTTTGTGGGAATTTCCCTTGTCGTTTCGTCGATAATGATAGGAATAATCACGTATATCTCAGTCCTCGAGCGTACACGTGAGATCGGTATACTCAGAGCGATCGGCGCTTCAAAGAGGAACGTCCGCACCGTATTCAATGCGGAAACTCTCCTTGTGGGACTTACGGCAGGACTTATCGGTATAGGCGTTTCAGTGCTTCTTACGATACCTATAAACGCAATTATACACAGTGTTACGTCGCTGGATAATCTGCGCGCACACGTTCCGTTTGCAGGAGCTGTTGTACTGGTCATCATAAGTATGGTGCTCACTCTCATAGCAGGACTTATACCTGCAGGAGTTGCAGCACGGAAAGACCCTGTGGTGGCACTCAGAACTGAATAAAACAAAGAAAAAGGAATGCGTTTGCATTCCTTTTTTATGTCTGAGCTGTTATTTCAGCGGCATATTCTCTCATTTTCCGTGATATTCCTGTTATGTACCCTTTGCTTAGAACGTCCTCAAAGCCGCATTCCGCAAGCGCCTGACGGAAGGTATATTCTCCTGAATAACAGGATATTTTCGCAATTTTTTTGTATTTTTCAAGAGCTTTGTCCATGTCGTTCCTCATATCAAAGAAAAGCTGAAGGCTTGCAAGACCTGAGGTCGCATAGCTTATGTAGTATCCCGGGCACTCGTAAAGGTGAGAGATATCGCTGAGACGATAGCCGATGTTGTAGTCGCTGAAGGAGTTCTCATACAGCCTGACGACTTCTTCGGGTGTAATATCGTCTATACGGGAGACAAGCTCGTACTCAAATGAGCCTATATAAAAGGCGCTGAATATGTAGTAGCACATATCCGCAAGAGTTTTCAGCCTGTTGCGGTCGCCGTCACTGCCGTATATATCGTCGAAAAAACTGGTGAACAGTATTTCCATGCCGTGGGACTGTACTTCTGCGATATCATAGTTGTTTTTCATGAGATAGGCGTGAGTATCGTCGTAGAATGAAGCGTGAAAGTGTCCGAACTCATGGACGGCGGTCATAAGGACATTGTCCCTTGACTTTTCACCGATGAAAATGTAAGCGCTGTTCTGCGTGGGAAGATCGTCGGTAAAGGCTATGTTGAAAGCGTCGGGATTGTTGCTTATACTGAACAGCTCCTCGTCTATGAGACGGTCTGCGCTTCTGCTGATATCGGGGGAGAGTTCCTTTGCATAGGTCCGTATTACATCAAAGGGAGCTTCACTGAGCATATCATTTTCGTACTGGCCGGAAGGAGCGGTCTTATGCCAGGCCTCTTCAATGGCGTAATACGCAGGTATGACCTCGCTGAGTACGGTATCTTTAAGGGCAAGGATATCCTCGCCTGAGTAGTCCCTGTAGTAGCTCTCGTAGAATGACTCGGGAGTTTCGTCCGAAAGCATATCGATCAGTATTTCAGCACATTCAAGATCTTTTGCGTCGTCTGAAAGAGTATCATCAGAGATCACTTCATAGTATCTGTTCCTGTCCTCTGAGGAGTCGTAATAAGCTGCCTCAGCTTCTGCACGGGCAGTTTCGAGATCATACGTGCCGTCGCTGTAAAGCTCCGCCATTTCGGGCGGAATTATGTTTGTGAACAGTTCACTGTACTGACTCTGCATTCCGCAGTAAAAGGCGTAGGAAATGAGATCCTCAGCAACGGAATAAATGTGCTCCGAGCTCTGATATGCAGCCATCGCTTCGTCGTTCTGATAGTCGCTGTAGAAGTCCACAGAGGCGAAAGTTCGGCTTTCGTAAATCCCGTCAAGCATATCGAGCAGGTGTTCGGTATTTTCCTGTATCCTGTCCTCGTTCTGTGGCTTTTCAAGTTGTTCTGTGAAGTGTTTGACAACGAGCTGTACGGAATCAAGCATTTCCTCGTCTGACTCGTCAGCTTCTTCATAGTTTTCGTCGGCTACGGACTGACCTATACTGTATTCTCTTTCCCTGTCCCTGTAGCGTGAGATACGCGGCGGAGAATCGTTCATAGCCGCGCAGGAACAGCATGAAATAGTCACGGCAGCAGCCATAACTGCGGAGACACAGCGGAGAAATGTCATTTTCAGCACTTCCTTTCAGTCAGCAAGATGTTTTACGGCGTCAGGTATGTCTTTTATGCTGTCAACGATGATGTCGGCCTGTGAGAGCTCCTCACGCGAGCCGAAGCCGTAGGCGCAGCCTATGGACGTAAGTCCGTTTCGGACTGCGGTCTCGATATCGTGAAAACGGTCGCCGACAACTGTGAAGCTTCCCTTGTGATTCGGCGCTATTTTGCGGAATATCTCATATTTGGGGATAAAATCAAAGGCTTCGCAGCAGTAGAAATGATCGAAATAACGGTCGAGACCGAAAACGCGCTTATGGCGCTCAAGATAATGAAAGCGGCAGTTACTCAGGAAAATGAGAGTATAGCCGCTTTTTTTCAGCTCCGAAAGCACTTCCTCAGCTCCGTCGTAAAGGGCTCCCTCGCCGCGGTCAACGCGCTCCGCCATATCCTTTCCCAGCATAAGACGGGCTTTTTCGCGTATCTCAGGGGCGAGCTCGGGGTGAAAATTATTCCACATATCTGTGGAGTTGAAGCCCAGCCAGCAGCTTATTTCAGCGTCGGTATACTCCTTTTCGGCAATATAGCCGTTGTCCGAGAGCCATTTCATGGTATCGCGGAATGCAGGAGCATAGGTCAGCATGGAGTTGTGGACAGTTCCGTCGTAGTCGAATATAAGATTTGTCATTATGCCTCGATCTCTCTGATGAGGTTTATCATCTCGATCGCACCCTCGGCGCATTCGCTGCCCTTGTTGCCTGCCTTTGAGCCTGCACGCTCGATGGCCTGTTCGATATTCTCAGTGGTGATAACTCCGAACATAACAGGTATGCCTGTCTGGAGAGAAACCTGTGCAATACCCTTTGCGGCTTCATTGCAGACGAGGTCGTAGTGGGAGGTGCTGCCCCTGATTATAGCGCCGAGACAGATAACAGCGTCATACTTGCCTGAATTTGCCATTTTTGAAGCAATGAGCGGTATTTCGAACGCTCCTGGTACCCATGCTATGTCGATAGCTCCCTCGCTTACGTCGTGGCGCTTGAGAGTGTCAACTGCGCCTCCGAGGAGCTTTGAGGTGATGAACTCGTTGAAACGGGCTACAACTATGCCTACTCTTATGTCCTTTGAGACAAGCTTTCCTTCATAAGTTTTCATAATAATTACTTCCTTTCGTTAATCCTTTGAGACCTTGTTTATCTTGTAGTAGTCTTTCAGGAGCTTTTTCAGCTCCTCATTCTTTTCCACGACTTCAAACTCCTTTGGCATGAGGGCGTTTCCGAACCACAGCTTGAGTCTGTCGCCTGTGAGTCTGTACATTATCTTCTTTTTCTGACGGGCAAAGCCGAAATTATCGGGGAAATACACCCTCTGAGAGGTGATGTACGCATATTTCCCTATGGTATAGTCCAGCAGGAGCAGTATCGTAATGAGTATGCCTGCCGCAAAAAGCAGAGCGAAATTAGTTACTCTTTCCGTATCGTGGGCTATTCTTGCACTGTTCCAGTAGAGGAAGCCGATGACGAGCCATGCCGCCCAGCAGCAAGCCCACCATGCAGCGTTCTTTTTGAGCTGCCTTTTGATTTTTATGGCAGTTTTTTTCGTGCTTACGCGGCTTCTGAATATGAAAAAGCCGATGATACCGAAAACGAATACCGCGCCTACCGCACACAGTATCACAATAGAGATGATCCTCGAAGTAGTCATGACAAGCTCCTTTTACTTTGTAAGGGGATTTTCATAGCCGTGCTTTCCGTACCAGTCGGCAAGCATTTTTACTGTCTTCGGTTTTTTTATGCCGAGATTGAAGCCCCTTGCGAACTTCTTATCGTTAATGAAAAGATCGAGCTTCTCAACTCCGAACATTCCCTTGCTGTATTCATAGCTCAGGTTCTGCACGGGCAAAATGCCCTTGTCCGCAAAAATGGCAGTCCTGATACCCTCGGGTGAAAGGCAGGTGATATCGAAGGGGATAAGGAGCACCACCAGCGATATCAGCAGAACGGAATGGATGGTATTTTTTACAAACAAACCTCCGACAGCGAGAACAAGAATGCCTGCGAGGGCCAGGATATTGCTTATGAACGTCTTTTCCTTTGCTCTCGACCATGAAATGAAACAGCATATATCATATACAAGAGCGGCTGCGCAGAGAATGATAAGAACGACTGTAAAAAATGTACTCATGATAAACACCTCAATAATTAAGAATATGTCCCATCTTGTCGCGTTTGGTTTTGAGATAGAACAGGTCGTAGGCGGTGGCGTCCACCTGTATCGGCACACGCTCCTTTATTTCAAGTCCGAAGCCGCTGAGCCCGTATACTTTGTCGGGGTTGTTGGTCAGGAGCCTCAGTGTTTTGCAGCCGAGGTCGCGGAGTATCTGCGCTCCGATGTAGTACTCGCGCATATCTCCGGGGAATCCCAGAGCGAGGTTCGCTTCGAGGGTGTCCATGCCCTTGTCCTGCAATTCGTAGGCGCGGAGCTTGTTTATAAGTCCTATGCCGCGTCCCTCCTGTCGCATATAGAGGAGTATTCCGCGTCCCTCTTTTTCTATCTGCGACATTGCCGCAGCAAACTGCTGTCCGCAGTCGCATTTCAGCGAGCCGAAAGCGTCGCCTGTAAGGCACTCGGAATGAACACGACAGAGGATATCCTGTCCGTTGCCGATATCGCCCTTTACGAGAGCTACATGGTGCTCTCCGTTGAGCTTGTTTACGTAGCCGAGAGCTCTGAACTCGCCGTACTTTGTGGGGAGCTTAGTATTCGCAACGCACTCCACAAGCACATCGTGGACTTTTCTGTACTCCTTCAGCGCCTTTATGGTGATGAATTTCATGCCCCATTCCCGAGCCTTTTCCTGAAGCTCGGGAGTTCTCATCATAGTTCCGTCGTCACGCATTATCTCACAGCACAGTCCGCATTCTTCAAGGCCTGCGATACGCATGAGGTCTACGGTAGCCTCCGTGTGTCCCTCGCGTTCGAGAACGCCGTTCTTCTTTGCTGTGAGAGGGAACATATGCCCAGGGCGGCGGAAGTCCTCGGGCCTTGCATCGGGAGAAACGCACATACGCGCCGTATAGCCGCGCTCCTCGGCGGAAATGCCTGTGGTAGTATCCACATGGTCTATGGATACCGTGAAAGCCGTGCAGTGGTTATCGGTGTTGTAGTCCACCATCTGCGGCAGATGAAGCCTGTCGCAGAGCTTCGCACTCATGGGCATACATATGAGACCCTTTGCATGGGCAGCCATGAAGTTTACGTTTTCGGTTGTTGCAAACTGAGCGGCGCATATCATGTCACCCTCGTTTTCTCTTGACTCGTCGTCTGTGACGAGTATTATCTCGCCGTTTCGGAGAGCCTCGCAGGCTTCTTCAACAGTGTTGTACTGGAACATTAAGATTACTCCTTATCAATTTTTATCTCGCCGTTATCGACTTTAAAGCTGATATTGCAGTTCTCTGCGTCAATATCAAGGCTGTGTGAAGTTTTTTTCTTCTTCTCGTTCTTAACCTCATAGTTTTTGAGGCCGTTGACCTTGATAGCGCCTGTCTCAGTCCTTACTCCTATCTTTGCTCCGTCAGAGCCGCTCAGGGGGAGACCGTAGGAGATATATCCCGTTTTTACGGAAATATCCGTATCAGCCTTGTAGGTGCAGGAGGACATGGAGATATTGCCGACATTGCAGGTTATTTCGGAAGGACCTGTGAATTCGGAACCGGTGCAGCTGATGTTCCCTATGGTCACATCGCCTTTTATTTTTCCTTTTATCCCGTTTAATCTGAGGTCACCCGAATATTCCTTCAGGTCGAAGCTGCTGACAAACTCAGGGACCGTTATATACAGGTCGCATTCCACGCGGCAGTCGGGAATGTTCTTTTTCAGCCATTCGGTGATATCTTCCTGAGTTTTGTCCTCGACAATACGTATATCCATTCTGCTGCCCTTTGTTTCGGTTATGGCGTTCAGGTGGTCCTTGACCTCCTGACAGACTTCCTCCGTATCGGCATATACCGTATAATCAAGGGCTAAGCCAGTCTTGTCGTCATGGGAGTACTCTACGGTCACGCTGCCGCTGTTTATATCCAACCCGAACTCCGATACTTCCTTTGCAGTATCAAATATGAAGTCCATCTGTGTGAACTTCTGTGTTTCGTATTGCTTTTCTGTTTCATTGAGGTCTATCTCAATGCCGTCAACATTTATCTTAGGGTCATTGGGGTCGACTTTCACAATGCCGTCGTTGCAGCCTGTGAGAAGTGCCGCAGCTGTAAATGCAGCTAAAACCTCTTTCAGTGCTTTCATATCCGATGTCTCCTTTAAAAGCCGTTTCTTGCGAGAAATTCCATGGTAATGCCGCTTTTTGGGGCGGTTTCCGAGGGCTTCATCAGCTTTTCAACGTATTTGCCGATGATATCGTTTTCAAGGTTGACGATATCGCCTGTTTTTTTAGTGCCGAGGATAGTCTGGGCGGCTGTGTGGGGGATAATGGAAACGCTGAACGATGTTTCCGTGACCTTTGCCACCGTCAGGCTTATGCCGTCAATGGCTATTGAGCCCTTTTCCACAATATACCGCAGAAGCTCCGGGGAAGTATCTATGGTGTACCACACGGCTATTCCGTCGTTCCTGATGTCGGAGACCGTTCCAGTGCCGTCAATATGTCCCGAGACTATATGTCCGCCGAAGCGTCCGTTTGCAGCCATTGCACGTTCAAGGTTTACGGGACTTCCCGATGTGAGACTTCCGAGGGAGGAACGGCTGAGAGTTTCGTTCATGACGTCTGCGCGGAATACTCCGCCGCCGAAATGAGTTACCGTAAGGCAGACTCCGTTAACGGCTATGCTGTCGCCGGTGTGAACGTCCTCAAGTACCTTTTTCGCCTCTACCTCGATGAATGATGAAGCTCCCGAGCGCTTTACGGCTTTGACGGTGCCTACCTCTTCAATTATTCCCGTGAACATTCTTCACCCTGCTTTCTATGAGGATATCGTCGCCGATATTGATTATCTTTGTGTTTTCAAGCATTACAGCCTCCGACGGAGTCGGGACTCCGACGCCGCTGACAGGGGATTTTCCGCTGCCACCAAAGAGCTTCGGAGCAATATATGCCTGTATCTTGCTGACTATGCCTGCCTTAAGTGCCGACCAGTTGAGCTCGCTGCCTCCCTCGAGGAGTATGCTGTCCAGTCTTTCGCCGCCAAGAAGCTTCATGAGCTCGCCGAGGTCAACTCTGCCGTTTTCCGGAGCTGTCCTTATTACCCTGCAGCCTGCCTCCTCAAAGCGTATGGCAGCTTCTCTGTCCTCTGATACCGTTGCGATGATAGTCGGGACTTCCCTTGCGGTCTTTACGATATTGCAGTCGAGGGGAGTCCTCAGTCTGCTGTCGCAGATAATGCGTATGGGGTCTCTGCCCTCTTCAAGACGGCAGGTGAGGAGAGGATCGTCGGCAAGAACTGTTCCCACGCCCACCATTATGGCGCTGTGCCTGAGCCTTTCGAGCTGAACATGGTTCCTTGCGGCTTCACCTGTTATCCATTTGGATTCGCCCGTATAGCAGGCTATTTTTCCGTCGAGCGTCATTGCGTATTTCATGGTCACGAAGGGGAGACCTGTCGTTATGAAGTGGAAGAAAATGTCGTTCAGTGCGTCACATTCGTCTCTGAGTACGCCCTCGGTCACTTCTATGCCGCTGTCCCTGAGTATCTGCGTACCCTTTCCCGCAACGAGGGGGTTGGGGTCCGAGGAGCCAATGAATACACGCTTGATACCGTGTGCGAGTATGGCGTCCGTACAGGGCGGTTGCTTTCCGTGGTGGCAGCAGGGCTCGAGGGTAACGTACATATCCGCGCCCTTGCAGTCTATACCCTTTGCCTCGCAGTCGGCGAAAGCATTGCGTTCTGCGTGGAGGTCGCCGTATTTCTTGTGGTAGCCGCTGCCGATTATCTCGCCTTTCTTGACGATAACAGCTCCTACCAGCGGATTGGGAGATGTGAAGCCCATACCCTTGCGGGCTATCAAAAGGGCTGCGCGCATGAATTCTTCGTGAGACATAGTTCCTCCTGTTTTCTGTGATAAGTAATGAGTAGGGGCAGATATTATCCGCCCGTTGCGGCAAATATTGTTTCGTGACAGTATATCCCCTGAAAATATAAAAAGCCCCGTATATCGGGGCACGGTTACTTATACTGCACATAGTGCGGTTTATCTTCTTTCATCCGGACTTTACCGTCGGCTTCGGAATCTCACCGAATCAACCAAGAGGTTCGCAGGCTATACTGCCGGTAGGGAATCTCACCCTGCCCCGAAGATATATTGGATCCAAGACCTGAGAATTGGTATATAAGTGACTTATTCAGAACTATGTTCCTTAGTTCTTAGCTCTTAGTTCTTAACTCTCAACTGCTATTATATCACTGTGTTATTCATTTGTCAATATCCTGTTGCTATTTTCGGAATTATGTGATATAATATTAGTATTACATCTTTAAGGAGTGTTTTTAATGAGCGAATGTACACATGACTGCTCAAGCTGCGGAAGCGACTGCGGCAGCAGAACAGAGCCTCAGAGCCTGCTTGAAAAGCCCAATGCCATGAGCAGTATCGGCAAGGTGGTAGGAGTTGTCAGCGGCAAGGGCGGCGTCGGCAAGACCCTCGTATCGTCACTGCTTGCTGTTTCCATGCAGAGACTCGGCAAGAATGTGGGAATAATGGACGCAGATATCACAGGTCCTTCCATACCCAAGGCTTTCGGCATACATCAGAAGGCTGACGCCTGCGAATTCGGAATTATCCCTGCCAAGACAAAAATGGGACTTGACATCATGTCTATCAATCTTCTCCTCGAGAACGAGTCCGACCCTGTTGTATGGAGAGGTCCTGTTATCGCAGGAGTTGTCAAGCAGTTCTGGACAGACGTTATCTGGAAGGATATAGACTGCCTCGTAGTTGATATGCCTCCGGGAACAGGCGACGTTCCGCTTACGGTTTTCCAGTCTCTGCCCGTTGACGGTATAGTTATCGTGACTTCACCGCAGGAGCTTGTTTCAATGATAGTCGAGAAAGCCGTTAAAATGGCAAAGCTCATGAATATACCGATACTCGGTATCATCGAGAATATGAGCTATTTTGAATGTCCCGACTGCGGCAAGCGCCACAGCATTTACGGCGAGAGCCATATCGAGGAGATAGCTGCACAGTATGATATACCCGTACTTGCTAAGCTCCCTATCGACCCTCAGCTTGCAAAGCTCTGCGACCAGGGAACTATCGAGCTCTTCGAGGGCGAGTGGCTCACAGAAGCGGCCGAGAAGATAGCTGCGCTCTGAGTTGCCGGTCATAAGTGCATAGTGATAAGTATGGGCGCACAGTGTGCGCCCTTTTTCTTTGAAAGTGAAAATATAAAACGCCCCCTGCATCACTGGTGATTCAGTGGTGCGGGGCTATTATTTGTTACGGTAAATTCTTCAGCATAGGTTTGAAATGCTTTATTATCTTACTTACATTTTCACTGGGAATGATTTTACATAGTTCACTATTAATCTGTTGCCTTGTGGTAGAATTTACGAGAATATTGATGATTCTATCCTGTTTCTCTTTATATACACCGTTTTTGAATTTTTGTTCATAAACTGATTTGAATTGTGCTTCGCGCATATTTTTATCAACTTTTGAATTGGATTTATTAGATGGTAGATTTTTAATGAATTCTTTGTATGCTTTATATAATGCAGGAATATTGCTGCTTGGTATAAGTTTAGTCAATTCATTGTTGAGAGATTGTTTGTCTTTGGCATTTAGGAAAAGAGTAATAATAGCTTCCTTTTTTGTAGAATATGGAGATTTATTAAATTTCTGACCAAAAAGTGAGCGGATTTGAGATTCTTTTGAAGTTGTTACGCTTACTTGTTTAGTGTTTTGCTTTTTGACAGTTGTTCCTTGCAGTTTTTTCTTTCGTGAAACTGAAATACATAGTTCTTTTTTCCAGAATTTAATGACGTTATCAAAATCTGTGTCATTACTGATAATTACGATGTTACATTTTGATTTACCAGCTAAATAACCAAGATAGGAACCTATATGTATATCTGTCGATTGTTTTCCAGCAGGGATTTCTATCATTTTCAGTTCTGCTTTTCCATGATTGGCAATTTCAGCCATATCAATCTTGCGAGCATTTTGTGTGAAGAAAATAATGATATGATCGGATGCAATCATATTTTTACATCCAGAAAGACCATTAATCCCTACATTCTCATAATCTACTAAATAATATGAATCTATTATAAACACCTTCTTTTATGTGTGTGATAACTATTTTCCCATACTCAATCCTATTTTTCAATTCTAAATTCAAAACACTGCTATTAACATCTTACCTGTACTTATAAACCGTAGCCGCCTCAAAGCCGTCAAGGAGAGTGGTCATTCTTCCGAAAGCCATGCCCGTGCCCTTTGCAACGCAGTTTATGGAGTCCTTGGCGATGTTGCAGTTTATGCCGAGAGTACGCTTGATGAGCTGGGTAAGTCCGCCGAGGAGGGCTCCGCCGCCTGTGAGGAGAAGTCCATTGTCGTAGATGTCGCCCACCAGTTCGGGGGGAGCTTCTTCAAGTACCTTGCGGATAGCTTCCATGATAGCGAAAGTGTCGTCCTCGATAGCTTCAAACAGCTCCGCTTCGCTGAGAAGCACCTGTGCAGGCAGTCCCTTGAGGAGACTTCTGCCCTTGACGATGTATGTGACCTCGTCGCTGGGGTCATAGAGGTTGCAGAGTTCTATCTTCACCTTTTCGGCAGTCCTTTCGCCTATAAGGAGCTTGTACTTGTTCTGCATATACTTGATTATTGAGCGGTCAATGGCGTTGCCTGCCACCTTTACCGTGTGTGAGCGCACAACGCCGTTCATGGAAACGATAGCAACGTCCGTGGTACCGCCGCCGATATCGACTATCATGTGTCCCTTTGCCTTGGTTATGTTCACACCTGCGCCTATCATAGCCGCAATGGGCTCCTGAATGAGATAGACCTGTCTCGAACCTGCGCTCTTTGCAGCTTCAACGACTGCACGGCTCTCGATATCGGTGATGAATGAGGGGATACAGATAACGATACGGGGCTTCATGAGCTGCTTGCCTGTAACCTTTATGATGAACTCGCGTATCATGCTGTGGGTAAGGTCGTCGTCGGAGATGACTCCCTCGCTGATAGGACGTCTTACTGCGATATAGTCGGGATTCCTGCCTATCATCTCATAGGCTTCCCTGCCGACAGCAAGAACTCTCTCCGTTCTTGTGTTGTAGGCTATGACAGAGGGCTCGCTGAGCACAACGCCCTTGTTTCCCATAGTCATAACGATATTTGAAGTACCGAGGTCGATTCCGATATCAGTATTTGCCATTTTTATCTTCCTTTCTTACTGCTCAAAGGGGGAGCTTGTCCTTGCAGGTCCTGTGAGCATATGGCGCAGGCAGGTGTAACGCCGCGTGCGCTTGTTGTTGTCTACCATTTTATATATATTCTCCTCATTTCCGATGATTATGAGGAGCTTCTTTGCTCTTGTTACTGCGGTGTACAGCAGGTTTCTGTAGCACAGCTTGTCGAAGCCGCCCATTATGGGAAGTATAACGGCTTCAAACTCGCAGCCCTGACTTTTATGCACAGTGACTGCGTATGCAAGGTCTACCTGAGAGAGCAGGTCAAAGGTATAGGTTGCCTTTCTGCCGTCGAAGTCTATGACTGCAAGTGAGCTCCTGTTGTCAATGCTGATTATGCGGCCGATATCGCCGTTGAAGATGCCTGCGCCCTGTTCTCCGTCCTTGGACCATGTGATGTCATAGTTGTTCCGCGTCTGCATGACCTTGTCGCCCTCGCGGTAGGTGTAGACGTATCCCTTTTTCTCCTGCTTATTCTTAGCAGGGGGATTGAGCTCCGCCTGTAAGAGCTTGTTGAGCTCCACAGTGCCTGTAACGCCCTTTCGTGAAGGTGTGAGCACCTGTATATCCTCAGTGGGGGAGTAGTTGTATGCCTTGGGAAGTCTTGTTTTCACAAGGTCTGTTATGAGCTGCAAAGCTTTCTGATAGTCGTCGCGCCTGAAGAAGAAAAAGTCGCTGTCCTTGCGGGTGAGGTCGGGATATTCTCCTGCAACTATCTTGTGGGCGTTGGTGACTATGCAGCTCTGCTGAGCCTGTCGGAATATCTCTTTCAGCTCAGTAACGGGAACTATGCCGCTGTCGATGATATCGCCCAGCAGGTTCCCTGCGCCCACTGAGGGGAGCTGGTCGCTGTCGCCCACCATTATGAGCCTGCAACCCAGCCTTACGGCACGGAGGAGCTTCTCGAAGAGGACAACGTCCACCATTGACATCTCGTCTATGATGAGCACGTCGCAGTCAAGGGGATTGTTCTCATTATGGGCGAATGTGAGCCTGTCGCCCGAGTCGTACACCACTTCCAGCATACGGTGTATGGTCTTAGCCTCGCAGCCTGCCAGGTCGGACATACGCTTTGCGGCTCTGCCTGTGGGAGCGGCAAGGAGCACCTTCATTCCGCGCTTCTCGAATATGGAGATGATAGCGTTGAGGGTGGTGGTCTTACCTGTACCTGGACCTCCCGTAAGCACCATGAGTCCCCGTGAGACTGCGGTAGTTATAGCCTGCCGCTGGAGCTTTTCGTATTTTATGTTATGCTCCTCCTCCTCGATGTCTATGAGGGTGTCATAGTTGAAGTCCTCGGGAGAGGAGAAGTCTTTCAGTATATGTATCCTGTCCGCAATGAAGCTCTCCGCGTAGAAGTAATCGGGGAGATAAACGAACTCAATATCGTTTTTTACGTATTCAAAGAGCTCGTCGTCGTCAAGTGCGGCGTTGTATGCGCTGTAGAAGTCGCTTTCCGATACGCCGAGAGTGTCCTGCGCCTTTTTCGCAAGTACCTCAAGTGGCAGACAGGTGTGACCTATGCCGCCGTTGGCGCGGAGTATGTACTGAACTCCTGCTGTGATGCGCTTGCTGTCGTTTCGTGCGATGTGCATATCATGGGCGATAGTGTCAGCCTTTGCAAATTCAAGGTCTATGTACTCGCCGCAGAGCAGATACGGATTGAGCCGCAAAAGCGTCATGGCGTCGGAGCCGTACTTCCTGTAGGTGTTCATGGCAAAGCGCGACTTTATCTCATACTGTGAGAGAAATGACATGAGATTACGCAGACAGAAGAGCTTCTGAGCCTCTGCGGCTATCTCGTCGCATTTTTTGGGGGAGATACCTTTTATCTCCGCAAGTCTGAAAGGGGCGTTCTCCATGATATCAAGAGTGCGGTCACCGAAAACCTCCACTATCTTCTTTGCAAGTCCGGGACCTATGCCCTTTACAGCTCCCGAAGCAAGGTACTTTTCGATATTGACTACAGTTTCGGGGAGCTTTCTCTCGCAGTATACTGCGCTGAACTGTGTGCCGAAGCGGGGGTGGGTGATATAGCTTCCCTCAAGGATAAGTCCTTCGCC
Source organism: Ruminococcus sp. (assembly GCF_017549005.1). Classification (GTDB taxonomy): domain Bacteria; phylum Bacillota; class Clostridia; order Oscillospirales; family Ruminococcaceae; genus Ruminococcus. The sequence continues at coordinate 33,331 of NZ_JAFYYT010000037.1, read as the reverse complement.
CTCCTCGATGTCGCCGAGCTCTCCCACAACGGTTATGAGCTCGCCCCCTGCGTCAAGGTCAAGAACGATATAGCCGTTGTTTTCATTTTTGTAAAGGACATTTTCCACAGTACCTTCGATATGAAGTACCTCATGCTCCACAGTTTTCACCTCTGCACATAAACATTCAACTTATATTATACTATATAATTACGAAAAATGCAAATATTTTTTCATGGAGCTCTCCATATCTTCGGGGAGAATAATCTCTGCGGCATGATAGCGCTGACAGAACTCCCTGCAATGCTGTATCTGAGTTTCATTCGCACCCATATCCATGAGAAGAACAGTGCCTATCAGCGGATCGCCCTCCTCGATATGCGTGCCTATGCAGTCCAGCCTCCTGGTGAACTCACTGTCCTCGTTATGTATTGGGAGCAGGATACACATGGGATAATTTTTGCATTTAAGCTTTGAGCAGAGATAAAGACATACTATCTCGGCAGCAATGAGCAGAGCCGCAACTGAAACGGCAATGACCTCGGCAGTTTCCATAAAACCACTCCTTTCGCCTTATTATATGCTTCTGAGCGGTTCAATGTTACGAAAAAACATATGGACGTCATTTAGACGTCCGGGTAAATAGCTTATTGTGGGCGTATGAGCAGGTATTCGCCTGACCTGACAAACCCCAGCTTTTCCGCTGTGCGTGATGAGCCGTGGTTAGAGCGCTGGCAGGTCCATGTGGGGCGGCGTGATGGGAGTATCTCACGTATCAGTGCGGCAGCTGCCGCATATGCAAGTCCGCGGCGCTGAAAAGCTTCTGCGGTCTCAATGCCGATATCAGCCTCTTTACTGCTTACTGCTGATGAGAACGCCCATGCAGCAGCTTCGTTTCCGTGCATGATACAGACTCCCAGACCGTTCCTGCTGAACTGTCCGAAGCTGTCCCAGTAAAGAGAGGGAGGAACTGCGCCTGTTATGCTGTCAAAAAGCTCCCTGTCAATACTTCTGAGGGAAAAGCCCTCGGGTATATGGAGTTCGGGAGCGGTCTCCGCAGGGTAGCTGTAGAAATCACGGGGAATGAGCTCAATTCCGCCCATATCCGCAAGCTTTTGGCATAATGTTCTGTCGTTGCACAGGAATTTCAGCTTTTCCGCAAGGATAAGCTCATGTAACTCCTGTATCTCATCATCATTAGGAGTTCCAGATAAAAAGGTGAAGTTGTTCCTGTGACGGATAATGGTGCAGTTTACGGTCTCGTAAATACTGCCGCTCTGGTATTCTTCTGTGACGGAAAGTGGGAATACCCTGCATATTTCAATACTTTCCGCACATCGGATAAATTTTTTGTAGTTTTTTGTATCAATTGATTTCATATTTTACCTCGCAGTAATAAAAAGCTCCCCACAGGGAGCTTTTGGTCATATGAGCTTTTTTACGAACGGAACAAGCTTCAGAAGTCTTGTCAATACATATGAAATAACAAGAGTTATTATGCATATTCCGATGATAGTTATTGTACCGCCGTGCTCGAAGGGGTTGAACTTTATAACTGCAAAAATGAATTTAAGCACCGCCATGTGGAGCAGATATATACCGAACGAGCAGGTGTCCAGCTCTGCTGCAATGGTATCGAGAACGGGAACAGGAGTATTCTTTGTCTTGCGGATATAAGCGAAGGCTCCTATTGAAGCTGCTGCATATACCGGGAACGAATAAACGCTCAGGAATGATATCATTCTCCTGCTTGTCTCAGGCGAGCTCTTTTCCACGGACATTGCGTATACTGTAAGCATTGCCGTGATACCTGTGCATATGAGGAACATTATTCCCGAAGCGTTCTTCGGCAGCTTTATTATGCCTGTGTGGAGAGCGTGACCGAAGAAAAGATAGAGGGGATAAATGCTGAAAACACATACATAGAAGGGGAGCTTCTTGCCGGATATTGTCTCTATGAACGGTATAAGCGAAAGGAATACCGTGTATAGCAGCAGCAGATATTTTATCTTTGAAGCCGAAGCGTGGTCGCATATCAGCTTGTAAAACGGCAGCATGAGATATATCGCCATCATCAGGTAGATATACCACATATGCGGCCAGCCCGTACCAAGGAATATATCGCTGAAAGTGTCCTTTACAGTCTCAAACGGGGTATAATGGGCAGTGGTAAAAGCGTCGAATACCGAGAAAAGCAGAGAGAATACGATAAGCGCGAACACCATTCTCAGGAAATACTTTCCGAAAAGCTTTTTCGGCGTCAGTATTCGTTTGCTGTTGAGGAGAAGTGCTCCCGAAGCCATAACAAAGCATGGTACAGCCCACATCATGCAGTTCCTTACGGCTGACATGGTGCGGAGCTGATATGGAACAGCCGCATAATTTGCGGCTGTGAAAAACGTGTGCAGAACAACTACTGCGGCACAGGCTAATGCTTTTATGCGGCTCAGATAGAGCACACGACCGTTTACCATGTGAGTGCTCCGCCGCCCTGACCTGCGACACATCCGCCGTCGGGACTTGTAGGAGCTTCCGTAACGGGCTCAGTAGGTGCGGGAGCCTGTGTTGTGGGTTCTACGTATACTGTTGTGGGCTCTGTGTAAACAGTTGTGGGTGCGACATACTGTGTGGTTGCAGGCTGAGTGTATACGGGCTCTTCGTAAACGGGCTGAGTGTATACAGGCTCGGTAGCCTTTGGCTTTTCAGTTGTCGGCTCCTGTTCAGCTTCCAGGGAAGCGATCATGTTCTCAGCTTCCTTTGTGCTTACTTTCTGGTCGGAGAGCTTTGAGGTGTACTCTATGTAAGCAACTTCCTTGTCGAGGAGAAGCTCGCAGCCCTCAAGGTCGCCGAAGGGGAACTGATGAAGAATAGCAGACTTGTCGTCGCTGAAATCTATTTTTATGAGGTATTCCTCGTTTGCGATAGCGTCGCTGTTTCCGATAGCATAGCCCTCGCTGTTAACGGGAACATAGTAGAGCATACGTCTTTCGTTCTTAATGAAAGGGTCGTTTTCCTGAAGCATATTGCTCGGGAACTTTTCCTCAGAGCCGGACTTTACAGAGAAGCCCTTTATGCTCTTGCCTGTCTTGTTGTCAACAGTGATGGTGAACACAGAGCTGCCTGTAGCCTTATCGCCTATGAGCTTCATCTTGTCGGCTGATGTGGTATCCTCGACCTTGACCTTTGCAGCCTGAGTTGTGGTAACAGGCTCAACGTCAGCCGAAGGGGTTACATTTCCGCAGCCTGCAAGAATGAGGGCGGCAATGAATGTGAGAGTTGCAATTACTTTTTTCATATTTTATCCTCCTTGATCAGTCCATGACTAATTCTTTTACATATCTCCATGTTCCTGACTGACCATATGTTATCATATATCCGTTGTTACCCGTTTCATGTGCGAAATCGGGGTCACAAACATAAGTTGTATCGCCGATCTTTACCTCGGTCCATGAGTGAGCGCCCATAGTTCCGTCCTTGAGCGGTACCTTGCCCGAGATAAGATGTATGTCGTAGCCGAGAAGTCTGCCCATTTCACAGAACATCGCCGCCATTACATAGCAGTTGCCCTTGCCGTTGGTAAAGCCGTAGTCGGCGTACCATTCGAGGGAGTAATCCGTGGTCTGGGGCATATCGGGCTTCTGTCCGTAATACGGCGTTGCTGCCGCGGATTTGAAGGCTGCCTGAAGGTCCCAGCCTACAGCGTCAAGACGCGCTTTTGCAAGCGGATAATCGTATTTGTTCTCAGGCGGCTGAGTTACCGTAACTGTCCATGCGGTTCCGCCTGCGTAGTAGTCCTTTTTTGAAACAGTGGTCTGTATCAGTATTGCAGGAGCAAAGTCAGAAGATGATGACTTGAACTCGCTTGCGGTGATATTGAGCTTGCCGCCGGAATATTTTACGGAATCCACCTTTACATCGGGAATGAATTCAAAGGACGGTGCAGGCTCTGAGACCTTCTGCATATAATCCATATTTGCGTAGCCCGATACTCCGTTGTAGGTAACGTGGGCCCACTGACCGTTGCCGTAGCTTACGGGGATTATTGCATTGGGCGGTATCCTGCCGATGGACTCGGTAGCCGCTGAGTGGTCTGTTCTTATATTAAGATATGAGGTAACGTTTTTCGTCGTATATGTTCCTGCATAGCTTGTGCTGCAGCCGCATTCAGCCGTAGTGTATATCTTTTTCTTCTGATAGTTGGAAGATGTAAGGAACACGGGCTTTACAAGAAGTACGGACTGGGCGAAAAACGCGTCGTTGTACTTTGTGAGGTAATTATTCACAACAGCTTCGCTCAGGTAGGGGGAGAGAGCTGTTTTCAGTTCGGTCACCGAGGTAACTGCACTTCCTCCTTCGTTTACGCCAAGCTTTTTGAAAGCGTCGGTATAGCCTGTGGTGAGCCTGTCGGTAACAGATGTGAACTTTATTGTCCTGTCGGAAGCGAGGATAGTTTTTCTAAGCTTTACCACGTCGTATACGTCGGTCTTGCCGTCGCCGTTGAGGTCGGCAGTCTTTGTCTGCGCCTGAGTAAGCTCGCTCTTGCCGAGGACATAGCCCTGCAATAAGGACAGGTCTGTGGAGTCTGCGGAACCGTCGCCGTTTATGTCACCTGTTACGGCAGCGCTTGCAGATACGGGCAGAAGGTTTCCTGCCGATATTGCCGCAGCAAGAAGTAAGCCCAGAAGCTTGTGATGTTTCATAAAAAGACTTCCTTTCATTTATTAACGTTTCCATATTAATATACGAATCGGGAAAGAAAAATGTGACACAAAAACACAAAAAATTTTTTGGAAATATCCGAAAAGCAATTTTTTCGGAAAATTTATATCAGAAGCCGTTTTCGGCCTGTTGGATCGTAAATACCAGATTTTCGTCGCCGACAGCCCTTAATATGTCCTGCTGCTGTTCAAAAACGGACATATTTCCCATTTTTACAGGCTCGTAGGCTCCGTCGGGAACTGCTTCTCCGTTGTTCATGAGGAAGAAAACGTAGGAATGCCCCACATTCTGTCTGCCGCCGCTTTCGCCTGCGACTTCAACGGAGTACTCTTCCTGGCAGGCAATTGGCGGAAAACCGTACAGCTCTGAGTATTCCTCGGCAGGAATGAATCCGCCCCTGAAGAATACCGTGACCCTGTCGTTTGCCCGGATATCGCCTTTGAAGACCTTGCTGACGGTGATGTTTTCTGCTGTGAATGCTTCGCCGCCTATAGAAGTATACACTATTTCGTCAAGATTTGCAAGTACTACGGCGCAGGAATCGTTATACATTTCTGAAATGTCTATATTTATACCGCTTTTTTCGTTATCTTTTGGGTGAAACGATTCATCAGAGGAATCTTCAACTATTACTTCGGGCTTATTAGAAGCGTTTCCGGAATATTCCTCCTCGCTGATGGTCTTGCCGCGCAGAGGATAGTTCCTGTCGACGGATACCGTCAGATCTCGGTATCTCAGGCCCGGTGCGGACTCCTCCTTCTCATTCTGCATGTCTGCTTTGGTTGTCGGCTGTACGGCTTCTGTCCTTGCAGCCGCGGTACTTGTTGTTATGGGAGCCGAAGTTGCAGCGGTTGCGGCCTTTATTGTTGCAGAAACTGTCGTATCCACAGCAGAAGCAGTGGTCGTTTCAGCTTTTTCGGTGGAAACAGCTGCAGTTGATGTTGTTTTTGCTTTAGTGGTGGTCTGCGGAGCAGTTGCGGTCTCTGCTTTTTTCGTACTCACCGCTGCAGAAGCAGTTTCTGAGGTGGTTTCCGTTAACGTACTGTCGCTGCTGAAATGCTTTATATCCTTCGGCATCATAATGGCAGTACCGATAACGGCTGTCATCATAGCAGCCGCAGCCGCAAATTTTATGATAAAGGGAAATAATGGCTTTTTATTTCTGCCGCTCTCAAGTTTTGCGAACTCCTGAGCGAACTCTTCCTTTCTGTCGGGCTCTTCAAAGCCGAAAGCTTCTTTAAGAGCGCTTTTCTTTTTTTCTGTCATATAAGCTCCTCCCTTCCCAGATACTCATGCAGCGTCCCGAGGATATGCTTTATCCTGCGGTTGAGTGCAAAGCGCGAGATATTGTACAGCTTTGCGATAACATTCACAGGTACTTCGTTTACGTAGCGCAGAAGTATTATCTCCCTGTCCTCGGCAGAAAGTCTGTTCAGAGCCTGTTTCAGGTCAACTCCCGAAAGGACGTCGTACTCGACGTTATCGGCTGATAACTCCGTATCTGTAAGCTCCGTTGTCTTTTTTCTGCGGAATTCATCAAGACAGAGATTGCCTGCGATAGTGTACAGCAGCTGCAGGGTCTTGTCAACGCTGTTGTATTGCGGGTGTTCGAGGTAGCGGAGAAAGGTCTCCTGAGTTATATCTTCGGCGGTCTCCTTGTGTCTTACGCGAAGAAAGCAGTAACGGTAGATCTTGTCGTACTGCTCATTGATATCAATGGACACAGGCTCGCCCCCTTCTCCGAAAGTCTTATATAAAATATATTATAACATACATTATAATGTAAATCAACAGGAACAGTGAAAAAAGTGGCTTTTCATTATAAAACAGCTGAAAAAACACCTGAATACAGGAAAACCGTATCATAAAGATACGGTACCTGAGTGTTTCCCCTTACAGAAGGAAATCGTTTGCGCCGCTTATGTGCAGATACGGCTTTTTACACATAAACTATAGCAAACAAAACTTAAAAAAGTCTTAAATCAGCTTAATGAATTAAGTACGCCGATGAATATCGGTATATTTGTCTCTGTATCGAATATGCAGTACACGAAAGGCCTGTCGAAAACTATTTCCTTTTCTGGTCTTGCGGGAGCGCTTTCGTCCTTCATCACAACTATGGTGGCTGCTGCTGCCTTTGTACCGTTTTCGTCGAGGTCTATGAAGGTCTTGTGCTTGACATAGCCGATGTGGAGTGGATTGCGGTCTGCGATAGCTGACATATTGGAGAAATCGGCATTGCTGCTGAAAGAAGTGGGCATACCCATGTCGATCAGTTCGTCGTTCAGCTCGTTTTCGTATTCGTACTTGAATTTCGGGAGTTTTACGCTTGCCATGTCAAAGCTGCTGCCAAAGCTCTTGAGGAGAGCGTTGAGCTTCTCGGGTGTGAGTTCCCCTATATACTTGTCTATGGAAGTGCTCTCGTCCGGGAGAAGTGCAGCAAATGCATATTTTCTGCCCATGTATTCCTTTACGATGCCCTGAGTGTTTTCGTCGCTGATATAGTACTCGGAGCTCGACATCATCTTTGCGTCCTGTTCGGTGCCGTCTGCTGCGGTGAACTTTCCGTCGGAGACCATATATTTTTCGTAAGGCTCGTTCCACTGAGCCTCGAAAGCGACTGCGTTCACAAGGTACATTACGTCATCAGGCTCGATCTGGTTGAGAATTGACGGTATCATCTCGTTTGTCTTTTCGTTTACCCAGTTGTTTACGTCATTGAGTGTAGTATCGTCAAAAGGCGCAATGTAGAACTCTGAGTCATAGTAGTCTACGCAGTTCTGGATAAAGCTTGGGAGCACCTGTATGCGTGTCCTGTCGTTTATTGCCCATATGGAGTTTGCCGTGCTGATCGACCACTTTGCCCAGTCGCTTGTGTTGACCGTTCTTTCGCGCTGACCACGGAAATAACCGTTGAGGCGTTCTATATTCATGCCGTCGCCGAGGACTTTTTCCATTTCACTGAGAGTTGTGCCGTTTGCGCCGTTGGCTGTCATGCCGAGAGCCTGTGCCACGGAATATGGCGAGATAAGGTCGTTTTTACCTTTGCTTTCGTTGTATGTGGCTTTGAAGAGATCGACGGTGAACTTTGTCTGGCTGTCTATGAATTCCTTGTCAGTGTCACCGCCTGACATAGCAGTGCCTATTATGCGCGGAGATTTGCTTATTCCTGCACAGAGGTTCTGCGCGTTCGGAGCAAAGCTCGGCTCGGGAGCTGATGTTATATCCTTTACGATAAGCCTTCTCATGGTGATAAGGTCGAATACATCGAATTTGCCGTCGTTGTTGGCGTCTGCGCCGGGAGCGGGCTCGCCGTAAGCAGGAAACAGGTCCTTTTCTCCTTTTAGCCAGCGCTGGAACAATACAATATCTGCAAGATTGAATACCTGATCAAGATTCGTGTCGCCAGTGACAATGTTCTTGCTGTCTAAAGGCGGTGTGGCGTTTGAGATGAACGCTGATGTTGCAGCAGGCGCTGCGATAGTCAATGCAGCCGCAGCTGCGATGATCTTCCTGAATTTCATAAGTATACCTCCTCATAATTATAGTTGCACTCAAAGAGCACGGAAGTGCTTTCTGTATAGCATAACGTTTTATATGACTGAAATGTGCGGCCTGAATTGTAAACAATTTGTAAATGATTGATATCTTTTATTTGTTGACCTCATACGTATTCTGTGATATAATAACAATAACTTTTAATTTTTGACATAAGCACGCAAACGTAAAAACATTCTTAAATCAAAAAAGGAGAAATTCATGAAAAAAGCATTATCACTGTTATTACCAATTGCATTGCTTTTATCGTCGGTTTCCTGTGCGGAAAAAGCAAAGACCGACGATAAGACCGAAACAACGACCGCAGCACAGACAACAACAATTAATGACGGTCAATTAAAGTATGAAAAGTATGCTTCTATGACTCCCGAAGAGATCGTTGCACAGCTCACTCTCGAGCAGAAGGCTTCGCAGATGGTCCAGCCTGCCATTTATACAGTCGAAATGGATCCTGAGACCATAATGAAGGAAAACGATTACGGCAGCATTCTCGGTGAGGATACAGGTTCGGAAAGATCTTATGATGAATGGCAGGACATTACGAATGAGCTCCAGGAGGGAGCTGTCAGGTCAGAGGCTGGTATTCCGTTCGTTTACGGAAGCGATCACTCCCACGGCGTAGGCTACTGCCTTGATTCCGTTATATTCCCGCATAATATCGGCGTCGGAGCTGCAAACGACCCCGAACTTACATATCAGATGGGAATGGCTGTTGCTGACGAGGCAAGGATTTGCCATATCCCGTGGAATTTCTTCCCTGTTGTGACTCAGTCGGGAGACCCCCGCTGGGGACGTACATACGAGTGCTACAGCTCAGACCTCGATATAATCTCAGAGCTGGGTTCGGCTTACATCAAGGGCTATATCGCAGGCGGCGGAATCTCCTGTGCAAAGCACTTCTTTGCTGAGGGAAGCGTTGAGTACGGAAAGGGCGAGGAGGGCTTCCTCATCGACAGAGGAGAGGCTACTCTTACAGACGCGGAGATAGATAAGCTGCTCAAGGTATATCAGGATATGATAGACGCAGGTACTCAGACTATCATGATAAGCCACTGTATGCTCAACGGCGTGAAAATGCACGAAAACAAGAAGTATATCATGAAGCTCAAGGAAGAGATGGGCTTTGAGGGCTTCATTGTCAGCGACTGGGAATCCATTCACCATATCCCCAACAAGACCTTCGAGGAGCAGGTGGTAGCTGCAATAAATGCAGGGATCGATATGCTCATGGAGCCTGAGAAATACGACGAGGCAAGGGATATCATCATCGACGCTGTAAAGAACGGTACTATCACTGAGGAACGTGTTGATGACGCTGTAAGACGTATAATAAAGGTCAAGAAGGAGAACGGTATTTTTGATGATCCGTTCTTTGAGAAGTCCGAAACAAAGCAGAAAGAGGTCGGCTCACAGGAATACAGGAATATCGCTGAGAAAATGGTGGAGGAGAGCCTTGTTCTCATCAAGAACGAAAACAATGTGCTCCCACTCAAGGAGGGCGCTTCCGTTTATATCATAGGACCGGCTTCCGACGATGCAAGCGTGCAGTGCGGCGGCTGGACTCTCGACTGGGCTGAGAGCTTCACAAAGAAGATACCCGGTGTTACCACTGTTCTTGAAGCTTTCAAGACGTATGCGGACGATTACGGTATAAAAGTTATCACAAATCCCGATGAAGCCGTGAATGCAGACGTTGTTCTGAATGTTGTGGGCGAGCAGGTGTACTCAGAATGGAACGGCGATACAGAGGACCTCAAGCTCTGCGGCGAGCTCGGTCTTGAGAAGAACCGCAAGTCTATGAAAGAAGCAAAGGATCTTGGCAAACCGATCGTTACCTGTATCATTGCAGGCAGACAGGTGCTCATCGACGAGGGCGACTACAATAACTGGGACAGCGTTGTAATGTGCTATCTTCCGGGTTCTGAGGGCAAGGGAATTTCAGACGTTCTCTGCGGCTGTGCTGATTTCACAGGCAAGCTCCCGTCGCCCTGGTACAAGTCTGTAAAGCAGATAGGTACTGACGAATGCTGGCTTGAAAAGGGCTACGGTCTGAATTACGGAGAGGGCTTCGTTCCGCGCAAGGAGCCTGTTCCTGTGGGTGGTGCTTCTGTTTTTGAGGAGGAGCCTGAGACAGACCCTACAGAGGGTACGAATTACACTAAGGGAACATTAAAGAATGGTGTTTACACCAACGAATATGCAAAGATAAATGCAAGTATTCCAGAGGGCTTCGAGCCTATCCCCGAAGGTCAGATGCAGACTGTTAAAAACAGCATACTGTATCAGTGCTCCGAGGGAAAGGACGAGATACGCGAAACTGCAAGAGCCTGGGACAGCTATTACTACAGCGATACCGACAGTATGGCATTCTCTTTCCTGAATACAAAGCTCGGCGCTCCTGATGAAACTGACTATACCGAGGAAAAATACCTTGACGATTTCAAGGCTTTCCTGGAAAACTTAGCAGGCTCGGACTCCGTTGAACTTACATTTGAGGAAAGAGCAAAGGTAAAGCTCGGCGAAGAAGAATATCTCCGCGAAGTTGTCAGGGTTGAATACAATGGCGAAAAGCAGTATGAATACTTCTATGTCAGAAAGCTCGACGACGATCTTATGTGTATCGTTGAAATGAACGGCACGGGAACTGACAATACGCCTGAGTATTATGAGAAAATGTTCAAGTGACAGTTAGATAATAAAAGTTGAAACATCAGTTTTTCTGATCACAGCAAATGCTGCGGCTTGTCCGCAGCATTTTTTCTTGACAAATGGAAAAAGCTGTGTTATAATACCAGTAGAATTTCACGAAAGAGGTGTGAGGATGAAAAGATAATTCACTTTTGAACACATGAATATCAATCTGACAGTGTGATTATTTACAGGCATACTGTCTTGTCATGTTGCCAAAAGTGGATTATGTTCTCATAACCTCTTTTTGCTTTTATATATTTGCAGGTGACGGATTTTACAGCCGTGTCATCTCTCTTTTCATGAGGTTATAAGTGCGTAACGGGATCTTTTGGCAGCAAAGGGTCCCTTTTTTCGGACCTCGGAAGGAGGAACAATTATGTCACAGATAAGTGTTAATTCCCTTACATTCGGTTATGAGGGAAGTTTTGACAATGTTTTTGAAAATGTATCGTTTTCGATAGATACTGCATGGAAGCTCGGTTTTATCGGGCGGAACGGCAAGGGAAAGACAACTTTCCTCAATCTTCTCATGGGAAAGTATAATTACAGCGGCTCAATTGATACTTCATCGGGATTTGAGTACTTTCCGTATCAGCTGACGACGGAACAGATGGAAGGATCAGCTTCTGAGTTCATCGGAGATATAAAGCATAACTGCGAGGAATGGCGTGTCATATGCGAGCTGAGTCAGCTCGGCGAGACTGCGGAGCTCCTCTACAGACCGTTCCGCACACTCAGTCACGGTGAGCGTACAAAGGTGCTGCTTGCAGTTCTTTTCTCCGGTGAAAATGAGTTTTTGCTGATAGACGAGCCTACAAATCATCTTGACCGCAATGCAAGGGAGACTGTAAAAAAGTACCTCGCTTCAAAAAGCGGATTTATACTCGTTTCTCACGACCGCGAGCTCCTTGACGCCTGTATCGACCATGTCCTTGTGCTGAACAGAAAGACTATCGAGGTGCAGAACGGTAATTTTTCAAGTTGGTGGGAAAACAAGCAGCGCAAGGATCAGTTTGCTATAGCTGAGAACGAGAAGCACAGAAAGGAGATAAAAAAGCTCAGGCAGGCTGCAAAAAGGACTTCCGACTGGGCGGATAAAAGCGAGCGTACAAAGATCGGCTTCGACCCTGTCAAGGAAAACGACAGGTGTATAAGCACCCGTTCCTTTATCGGTGCAAAGACCAAGAAAATGCAGAGCAGAGTGAAGAATATCGAAAAGCGCATTGGCAGGGAGATAGAGGAAAAAGAGGGGCTTCTCAGCGATATAGAGAGGACTCCCGAGCTGAAGCTCTCTCAGCTCGTTCATCACAGCAGTACCCTTGTGAATGTGAGGGAGCTGAGCCTGCGGTATAATACGGCGGAGAGCAATGTATTTTCGGGGCTAACCTTTGAGCTGAAAAGGGGAGACAGAGCTGCTCTCAACGGAGGAAACGGCTGCGGGAAAACTACTCTGATAAAGAATATACTCGCAAAGGCGGGCGACGCTTCAAAAGCACGGAATATCACCGAAAACGGCATATGCGATGTGGCTTCGGGGCTTGTTGTTTCCTATGTGGATCAGGACACTTCCATGCTGAAGGGCAGTGTACAGGACTTCTGCTATGCAAGAGGGATTGACCTCGGTATGTTCTGCACGATCCTCAGGCAGCTGGACTTTGAGCGCTCGCAGTTTGCAAAGCCGCTGACGGATCTGTCCGAGGGGCAGAAAAAAAAGGTGCTGATAGCGTCAAGTCTGCTCACGCCTGCACATCTTTACATATGGGACGAGCCGCTGAACTATATCGACATTTTTTCGCGTATGCAGATAGAGAAGCTTCTGCTGGAATATAAGCCGACTATGCTTTTTGTGGAGCATGATACGCGGTTCCGCGAAAAAGTTGCAACCAAGGTGATCGAATTGTAAACAAAAGCGCCCGAAAGCATTATTTCTGCTGCTTTCGGGCGTGTTTTATGCAATATTGAGTTATTTCCTGCGTTTCCTGCTTATTATTACCATTGCAAGAGATATTATGAGGAATGGTGTAATGCTGAAACGTCCCGATGTTTTCGGACTGTTTCCGGTGCTTCTCAGGGCTTTTGCTGTCGAAACAGGACTTGCCGCGTTCAGAAGCTTTAAATTTTTCAGCGGTATATCCGTATGTCTTACGTACTCCGACGAGCCTGCACGGAACAGCTCATATGCAAGATCATTGCCGTTTCGGTAAATAAAGCTGAAATGCGCGTCGGCAGAGCCGATGACTGTGGACAGGTAGCCGGAATGTGCGTAAGTGAAGCCGAGCTCTGTAGTATTTGTCTGCCAATCTGCCGAATCTGTCGGACAAATAATGGTGTCGCCCTCGGTTAGTATGAACTCCGTTTCGCCTCGTGAGTGGTCGTGTCCGAACAGATAAAGAATGTTCATGTCATATTTCACGGCATAGGAATTGATAAGCTCTGCGATATCGTAGGAATTGCTGATATTATAGGCGGTAGAGCCTGCCCATGCTCCTGTTGAGCTGCCGCTTTGTGGCTGAACTCCAAGTGCGTGGAGACCTGCATGGGCAGAAATAATGATTATCTCTCCCTTATAGTTCCTGGCTGTTTCTTTGAGAAAGCTTTCGAGCTGGCTTTTTACATTGCTGTAATCCTGCGGCAGAGCAGGTGAACTCTCGAGAGAACCGTAGTTTATACCGTAAACAATTATATCCTTTGCGGCGGTGCTGCTTTTTCCGTTTGAAGCTGCAGCGGCTGAGTTCCCGCGGAAAATAACTCCGCAGCCGTCGGAAAAATCGCTGTCAGCGCCGAGACCGGCTTTTATGGAAAGCTCCGAAACTGCCTTTGAGGCGTCGTGATTTCCTGCCACATATACGGTATCAAGTCCGCCGAGATAAGGCTTTATCCGCGGAGCATATGTGTTTATCATTGTATCATAGTCCATAGTCGGACCGTTTATCATGTCGCCTGTACATACAATAAGGGACGGTATATAGCCGTCTGTGCGGTCAAGAACATTTTCGATAGCCTTGCTTATAAGGTCGTACTGTTCGTGTATGTCTGAAAATGTAATGACAGAATCCGGAACAGCTCCCTTTGCAATGACAAACAGTGCTTCCTGCGATTTTTCACGGTAATAATGGTCAGTACTGTCATGTGCTTCGACGATACAACTAACGTGATGAACTCCCGTCGGCAGACCGGCAAGAGCGTCAGCAGTAAAACTGAGTCCGCCTGTTGCACTTTCCTCTCCGTCAATGAACCATTTTACGCTGTCGGCAACAATGGAATCATTAAGGAGCTCAACAGTAAATTCGGGAGCTGAATAGCCGCTGCCCTCTATTGCAAAGCTCTGAGCGCAGGGCTGTGTTTTTATGCATCGGGCAAGCTCCTCGCCGCTGGTGTACAGCTCGATATCAGCTGCTTCCGCTGCGTTGTCTGTACAGCCGAAGGGAACCGGGGCGCCATCAGTATAGGTAAGGTAGGTCTTTTGGCCGTTGTCGATGTAGAATAGTCTGCCGTCGGAATAATTCCATGTCTGATCGCCTTCCGACCACCAGTCCTGTGTGAGATACAGGTCGTTCCCGTGACAGCAGAGGCGGTGAGTATCAGTGTATAAGTAGGTGTAATGAGGAGTGGTGCTGGAGACCATTTTTTCCTCATAAAAATGCCATATGTACTCTGCGCTTCTGTGGTCGTCGGCTGTGAGGAGCACGTCTCTGCCGTCAGAGTTCCTGGCGGTGATAAGGTAATTTCTGCCGTTTTCGAGTTCCGTAGCCTTGAACCACTTCTGATCGTTATCGAGTGTTATGACGCCTTTTTCGGAAGTATGCGGAACAGTTGCTGAGAAGTCCTCTGCTGCTCCGTAAACATATGTGTCTGCAAAATGCATCATAAAAGCGGCAGAAACTGCCGCAAACAGCAGAGAAAGCTTAGTGTGTATATTGATAGGTGTCACCTCCGTAAAATGTCTCAGTGCTATTATTATACCATTTTTTTAGCGGTATGTCAAAGGGAACATATGCATTTTAGGTGGATATTCTGCATAAAAAGCCCCGAAGCAACGGCTTTTGCCGCTTCGGGGCGTTGTTTTACTTGTGCCGGCGCTCGGGGTGGCGCTTGTAGTATTCTTCCTTGTCGGCATACATTCTTTCGTCGGCAGTCGCCATTGCATACCTTATGTCGTTTCTGCCCTCGTCACAGCAGAAGCCTACTGCAAAGCTGACTCCGTCGGAACTGTCGGCATAACTGCGGAGTTTTGCTATACCCTGTTCAAAATCTTCGTCGCTCAGTCCCGACACGAAAACGGTGAACTCATCTCCGCCTGCACGGTATATTTCCTGACCTATAAATGCGTCCTGCAAAATAAGAGCAGCATTTTTCAGCAGGAGATCGCCTGCTATGTGACCCTGATTATCGTTGACCTGTTTCAGACCGTTGAGGTCGGCGAAGATGACGCGCAGGTCGGCAGGATAAGGCTCCTTGCCGTCAACGAGCGAATTGACGCGGTTGTTCATGGCGTTGCGGTTCTTTACGCCTGTGAGAAGGTCGATAGTGCTCATTATCTCAAGACGGTTGAGAAGCTGATAGTTCGCTATGGCATATGAGATGAAATATGTGGTCAGCTCGAGAGTTTCGCGTATATTCAGAGCTTCGTCCACGTCAAAGTCGGTCACCCATATGTAGCCCTTGGTCTCGTTGCCGTAGTTGAGAGGGAAGAGCACAAGAGTGTTTGTGTCGTACTGCTTCAGCGATTCGTACCATGCAGGATTGCGCGCTTTCAGGTGCAGCATGTCCTGTTCGTTTTTTATCATGAGGTAGTCGCTTCCGTCGATAGTTGCAGGCCATGTTGAGACAATATCGAAGAACTCAGGGGTGATTATGCCTGTTATGGGACCCTGAGGTCCTTCGATTATGTGGTCGTCACTGAGAAGCCTGCACATTCCGGCGTTGAAATCCGTGAGCAGTATGCAGCAGCGGTTGGCGTTGCAGAGCTTTCGGATATGAGCTGTAACATCATTTATCGAGGTCTGGAAATCCGAGCCGCTGTACAGCTTTATACACGCCTGGAGCACATTTGAGGCAGTCTCAAGCGGAATGTTCGACATGAGTTCGGAATCAGCGTTCAGCGTGATCGTGTATGTGTATGTGCAATAGCCTATGTTCTCATCATCGCTTTTAACGGGCATGAAGAAGAGGTTGAACCATATATCGTAGCGTCCCGGGTGCACATATGTGTGCAGTACTTCCTTCTTAACAGCCGAGCGGTAGCAGAAATCCTCGAAATTGAGATCAAGCGGAAAGTATTTGGTGTAAAGTGAGTTCGGAACAAATACTTTTTCCTTTGCGATGTCCGTATTGCTGTCGCCGTTGCGTTCTATAGAATCGATATATGCTTTGTTTCCGTCAACTATCCTTATGTCGCCGTAGCCGCCGTCAGGTTTCTTTTCGACTGACATTATGCAGGTCACGGAGTCAAATGATTCAAGCAGTTTTTTAAAATCCATATTGATACCTCGCATTCTGGTTAAGATAGCTTTTGGCTTATATAGTATTATATCATACTTTTAAATAACAATCAACCGATATTTTGTTAATTTTTTATGATAAAACAGACGGTTTCAGAGGCGGACAATACAAATTCTTTTAATTTGCAGAAGATGTATTGACGAAAATTAAATGCGAATTTGTCGTAATGCACAATCAGGGAAAAGACTTTTTGTATGTACATACAATTTTGCGTATGCATTGTAAAAGTTGTATTTACAAATAGAGAATTGTATGGTATTATTTAGAAAAAGCCGAATGTTTTTCGGATATGGGAGGATATTATGGAAGATTATAAATATTTGGCGATCGTGGAATGGGCTAAGAACTATATTGCTTCCAAAGGGCTCAGACCAAGAGATCGTTTTCTCACTGAAAAGGAGCTCTGTGAGATACACGGCGTCAGCAGACAGACTGTGCGGCAGGCTCTTATGTGTCTTGAGAACGACAATGTGATCTGCCGTGTCCGCGGCAGCGGCGCTTTCGTTTCGGGCGGCTATTCGCAGAGCGTTCCGGTTTCACAGGTGCAGACGCGGAATATCGGCGTAATATCCACGTATTTTACGGATTATATCTTTCCGCAGATCGTAACGGGCATCGAGAGCGTTCTCAACGATTCGGGCTATTCCATGCAGCTGGCGATAACTCATAATAAGGTTGCCGAAGAACAGCAGGCTCTCCAGAGCATGATATCGGGAGGAGTTCAGGGACTTATCGTGGAGCCCTCCAAGAGTGCTCTCCCTAATCCGAATATGGCGCTTTATGACGAGCTCAGGAGCAAGAATATCCCTGTTGTGTTCTTCAATGCGAACTACCCGTGGTCGGGGTATCCCTGTGTTGCTCTTGACGACGAAGCCGCAGGCAGAATGGCGGCGGATTACCTGTTTGACTGCGGTCACACAAAGATAGCAGGATTGTTCGCACTTGACGATATTCAGGGACATAAGCGATACAGCGGCTTCATAAAGAGCTGCATAGCCCACGGACTGAAAAATGCCGAGGAAAATGTTATGTGGTTTGCAACGACTGACAAGAACTTTATTTTTACATCGGGCGGGAACCGTCTGCTGGAGTTCCTCAGCGAGACAACTGCTGTTGTATGTTATAATGACAACATTGCCATTAAGCTCCTGCAATTCTGCAAGGAGCATGACATCAGTGTCCCCGACGACCTCTCGATAGTAGGCACTGATGATTCAAAATATGCGTCGATATGCGATGTTCCGCTTACCACGATAATACATCCGCAGAGAAAACTGGGCGAAGCTGTTGCGGAGAAGCTGATAGACGGGATAAGCTCTTTTACGGCAGAAAACGACGATATCATATTTACTCCCGAGCTTAAAATACGGGATTCTGTTAAAAAGCTCTGATACTCATAAATAAAGATAAGACGGTGTTAATGGAGCGTGAGGGGTATTAAGTATGAATGAGAAAAAAGATATGGCGCAGGACGTCAAACGTCTTGATATCAAGAAGATCGAGGATCTTCTGCAAAGTGGCTGCCTTGAGAACTGTGATGAGATGCTCGACGATATTCTGAGCGAGGTCGAGTATACAAGGATCAAGTCGCTCATGATAAGATTGTACGTATGTATGGATATCTATGTTGCAGCTCATACATTTGCCCGTAAGATAGGCGTGAGCAATGAGAAGTTCTTCGGACATTTCGGTACTGCCGATGATATAGGCACTGAGCTGATGACTGCGGACGATACAATGAAGTTCCTGCATAAGATAATCCACGACTGCATAATGTGGCGCGTGGAATCGGCAAAGGAAAGCAGCAGAAGCATAGTTGCGAAGGCAAGGGACTACATAGACAAGAACTACATGAACGACGAGCTTTCTCTTATGCTCGTAGCAGAGGCTGTGGGACTGAGCCCCTCTTATCTCAGCGCACAGTTCAAGAAAGAGTACGGACAAAATTTGTCCGAATATATCGCTGTTGCGAGGATAGCACGCGCAAGGGAGCTTCTTTGCTGCACATCAAAGATGATATACGAGATAGCCTATGACGTGGGATTCCGCGATTACAGGTATTTCAGCCAGATATTCAAGAAGTATACGGGACAGACGCCGAGACAGTTCCAGAACAGTGCGAATATATGCCCTTGATAAAAACAGGAAGTATATCCAAAAAATAATAAACATTTAGTGTAACATTTTTGGTATCAATGTAAGTACAAATTGATTATAATGTAAGTACAAGTTAACGGAATGTACGTTAATGGCATAATAAATTCGGATGGAGGAATTTTAATTATGAAAATGAAGAAGATTTTAGCAATGGCTGCAAGTACGATCCTTTGCGGTGCAATGTTCGCAGGCTGCGGCGAAACAAGCGGCTCGTCGAACAAGGCTGATACAACAGACGCACCAAAAGCTACAAGTGCAGACACAGCAAAGACTGACGACAAGAAGTCGGACGGATTGATAAAAGTAGGCATTATCAATAACGATCCGAATGAGTCGGGCTACCGTACAGCCAATGTTAACGACCTTAAGGCTACATTTACAAAGGAAAACGGCTTTGACGCCTCCTTTACCTACAGCCTTAAGAACGAAGAGCAGATCAATGCCGCTCAGAAGTTCATTCAGGACGAAGTTGATTATCTTCTCCTCTCCGCAGCTGATACGGCAGGCTGGGATTCAGTCCTCAAGGACGCTCAGGCAGCAGGCGTAAGAGTTATCCTCTTCGACCGTACTATCGACGCTGACGAGAGCCTCTATGAAGCTTCTATCGTTTCAGACATGGACAAGGAAGGCGAAAAGGCTGTTGACTGGCTCAAGTCTCAGGATCTCAAGGCATACGACATTATCCACCTTCAGGGTGTAATGGGCTCGGCTGCTCAGAAGGGCCGTTCGGGAGCTCTTGACAAGACAGCCAAGGAACTCGGCTGGAACATCGTTACACAGCAGACAGCTGAATGGAATGCTGAAAAGGCGCAGCAGATCGTTCAGTCAGCTATCGACGCCAACAAGAAGTTCAATGTTATCTATGCAGAGAACGACGATATGGCAATGGGTGCAGTTGCTGCTCTCGACAGAGCAAATATCTCGCACGGCGTTGACAAGGATGTGGTCGTTATAGGCTTCGACTGCAACAAGTGGGCCCTCGAGGAGCTCAAGAAGGGCAACTGGAACTACGACGGACAGTGCAATCCTTTCCAGTCATCTTACATCAAGGACATAATCGACAAGCTCGAAAGGGGCGAGACACTCCCTGAGAAGACCATCATTATGGACGAAAAGGGCTTCGATGCAAAGACTATCACCGACGCTGACGTAGAGCAGTACGGTATCTGATTATTCTGTTACAGGACACTGAATAATTAAATCAAGTGCGGTGACGCATCCGTGAATGCTTTATGTCACCGCACTAATTTTAAAAACTTTTCCGTATTACACATTACGGAGCAATATGAAAACTCACTTAGGAGGCAAAAGCAATGCAGGAGAAATCATTGCTGGAGATGCGAGGGATATACAAGTCCTTTCCTGGTGTAAAAGCTCTTACAAATGTTGATTTTACGCTGCGCGGCGGTGAGATACACGCGCTTATGGGCGAAAACGGCGCAGGAAAATCTACTCTCATAAAAGTCCTTACGGGCGTACACATCAAGGACAGCGGAGATATCTTCATCAAGGGACAAAGCGGTCCCGTTCAGATACACTCGCCGCAGGAAGCACAGAATTTGGGAATAAGCACCGTATATCAGGAGATATCGCTTTGCCCGAATCTGTCGGTAGCTGAGAATATTTTCCTCGGAAGAGGCAAAAGTCAGTTCGTGAACTGGCGTAACATGAATAAAAAGGCAGGGGAACTTCTCGATTCTCTCGGAATAGCCGTTAAACCTACTCAGCAGCTTGCAAGCTGTTCAATAGCTGTCCAGCAGATGGTCGCTATAGCGAGAGCTGTTGACATGGAGTGCAGCGTGCTCATACTTGACGAGCCTACCTCCTCCCTTGACGAATCTGAGGTCGCAAAGCTCTTCAAGCTTATGAGACAGCTCAAGGAGCGCGGCGTTGGAATCATTTTCGTTACTCATTTCCTTGACCAGGTCTATGAGGTATGCGACAGGATAACAGTGCTCCGCGACGGACAGCTCGTGGGCGAATATGAGATAGAAAATCTTCCCCGTGTACAGCTCGTATCGAAAATGCTGGGCAAAGAGCTGGATGATATGGCGGATATCAAGAACGACGCTCCGCCTTACTCCAAGGAAAATAAGGGCTATGTCTACGAAGCGGAGGGACTTTGCAGTTCTGAGGGCATAAAGCCTTTCAGCTTCAATATCCGCAAGGGCGAAGTAAACGGCTTCACAGGACTTCTCGGTTCCGGACGAAGCGAGTGCGTAAGAGCTATATTCGGCGCTGACAAGGTAACAGGCGGCAGGGTGAAGGTCAACGGTAAGGAAGTAAGGATCAACAAGCCTATTGACGCCATGAAGAACGGTATAGCTTATCTTCCCGAGGACCGTAAGCGTGACGGTATCGTGGGAGACCTCTCCGTTAAGGACAATATCATACTTGCATTACAGGTCAAAAAGGGATTCTTCAAGCCGTTTTCAAAGGCAGAAGCAGTCAAATTCGCAGAGGAGTACATAAAGCTGCTGGATATCAAGACTGCTTCCGTGAATACTCCCATAAAATCGCTTTCTGGCGGTAATCAGCAGAAGGTCATCCTCGGACGCTGGCTGCTTACTAATCCGGAATACCTTATTCTCGATGAACCTACCCGCGGAATCGACGTCGGTACAAAGGTCGATATCCAGAAGCTTGTTCTGAAGCTTGCTTCCGAGGGCATGAGCATTACCTTCATCTCATCGGAGACAGACGAGATGCTGCGTACCTGTTCAAGACTCCTCGTTATGCGCGACCGTAAGCTTGTAGGCGAGCTTACAGGCGATGAGCTGACTCAGAACACTATCATGAATACTATTGCGGGAGGTGATCGGTAATGTCATCAAAGGTAAAAACGGCTGAAAAGACATCTTTTCTGTCAGCCATTATCAGAAAACAGATCTTTATACCGATCGCAGCTCTGATAATACTTGCGGTCTTCAACTTTATAGTTGATCCGTCGTTCTTCAAGATAACCCTTGGGCACAACAACGACGGCAATCCTATATTTTCGGGAAATCTCATTTCCATTATCGACTACGGCTCTGAACTTGCCATATTGGCTATCGGCATGACTCTTGTAACAGCTTCTTCACGCGGACAGGATATCAGTGTGGGTGCGGCGATCGCTATAAGCGGAAGCGTTATACTGCGGGTGCTTTGCGGTACGAACTCACGTCCCGAGACTTTGCAGGCGCCTATTATTGTGGCATTCCTTGTAAGCTGTCTTGTGGCAATGGCCTTCGGAGCTTTCAACGGAGCTCTCGTTTCCGTGTTTAAGATACAGCCGATGGTCGCGACGCTCATACTCTTCACAGCAGGACGTTCAATAGCTGCATGGATAAATAATAATGAGCTTCCTGTAGTAAACGACAAGACATTCCTGAGCTTCGGAACGGTCTTCCCCGGAATACCTGTTCAGACTCCTGTGTTCATAGCGATAGTATGCTTTATTGTGATATGGCTGGTCATGAAATTCACAAACCTCAGACTGTATGTCCAGTCTGTCGGTATCAATGAAAAGACTTCGCGTCTGAACGGTCTGAATCCTGCACTTATCAAGTTTATTACATATGTCATCCTCGGACTCTGCGTTGCAGTTGTAGGCTTTATAAAAGTTGCAAGAATAGGTACGATAAACTACTCTGTAGTTGCAAAGGATATTGAAATGGATGCCATTCTTGCAGTTGCACTCGGTGGTAACTCACTGGGAGGAGGTAAATTCAACATTACTGCTTCGGTACTCGGAGCATATGTTATCCAGTTCCTTACCACAACGCTTTACAAGCTTCAGGTACAGTCGGATGCTCTTCCTGCATACAAGGCGGTAGTAGTTATCGTTCTTGTTATACTCAGCGCACCGATAGTAAGAGAAAAGATCGCAGCTGTGTTCAGAAAGCTGCGTACTCCCGAAAAAGCAGGGAGCAATACCTGATAACATCGGCGCAGAACGGAGGAATGATTTATGCCGCAAACAGATATGAATGCCGGCGCAAAACGCCGACGTCTGCTTGGAGGAATATCTGACACTAATCTGCTTATGTCAATAACGATAATCGTATTTATACTCATGTATTTATTTGCGATATTCGGACTTGGTGCAGGCTTCCTCAAAGCACAGACATTTTTTAATATGCTTAATGCAAACGCTGCACTGATAATACTTGCCTGCGGAATGACCCTTGTCATGATAACAGGCGGTATCGACATCTCGCTGGGCGGTATGACAGCTCTTGTAAGTATGTGCTCGGCTGTGTATCTCGATCATCACAACGGCAGCGTCTTTGGTGCAATAATGATATCGCTCGGTATCGGACTTGCATTCGGTCTCGTACAGGGATTACTCGTAGCTTACCTTGACATTCAGCCGTTTATCGTAACGCTGGCAGGAATGTTCTTTGCAAGGGGCATGACTACCATTGTCAATACAAACCCGTTCAATGTTCAGAACGAAGCATTTGTAAAGCTCAAGGAAACAAGAATAATAATCCCCGGTATGGGCTCTGTAAACAAGAGAGGCGATTATATCGACGCATATATAGAGATCGGCGTCGTTGTAGCTCTTGTGGTAGTTGCCGCACTTTTCCTCTTCCTCAAATGGACAAAGACAGGAAGAAGCTTCTATGCAGTGGGCGGTAACAGGCAAAGCGCACTTATGCTTGGAATAAATGTAAAGAGAACGACATTCCTTGCATATCTCATGTGCGGAATCTTAGGCGGAATTGGTGGATTCGTATATTTTATGCACGCAGGCTCAGGCTCAGCATCTCACGCAACGGGAGCGGAGATGAATGCCATAGCTTCCTCTATCATCGGAGGAACGATGCTTACGGGCGGCGTCGGAAATATCGCAGGAACATTTTTCGGCGTACTTTCACTTGCTCTCATACAGAACATAGTATCATCAGCAGGTCTTGACGAGGCATGGTGGACAGGTATAACAAATGCTTCGATGCTTTGTATATTCCTTGTTGTCCAGAGTATCATCATCGCAAGACGCAAGAAGGCAAACCTTTCTGCGGATAAGCCTGCGGAAGTAAAAGGAGTTAAAACATGAGCAGTGCAGAACAGATAAAAAACGGTAAAGCAGTGATCGGTATCGAGTTCGGCTCGACCCGTATCAAGGCAGTACTTATCGGCGAGGATCATTCGCCCCTTGCGGCTGGCATACATGACTGGCAGAACGAACTGCTTGACGGTGTGTGGACCTATTCCCTTGAAAATGTAAAGATAGGTCTGCAGGAATGCTTTGCCGATCTTATGAAGAATGTTGAAAAAAACTACAGTGTGAAGCTTGAAAAAGCCGCAGGAATCGGTATTTCGGCAATGATGCACGGTTATCTTGCCTTTGACGAGAACGATCAGCAGCTTGTTCCCTTCAGAACATGGCGGAATACCATGACAGAAGAGGCTGCCGATAAGCTCACAGAGACGTTTGCGTTCAATATACCGCAGCGCTGGAGCATAGCTCACCTGTATCAGGCTGTGCTGAATAACGAGCCGCATATAGGAAGACTTGCGTTTATAACTACCCTTGCAGGATATGTACATTATCTTCTGACAGGTGAAAAGACTATCGGTGCAGGCGACGCTTCGGGAATTTTCCCTATTGACCCGCAGACCTGCGATTACGACATGGATATGGTAGCAAAGTTTGACGAGCTTGCGGCAGGCACAGAGCTCCGCAGGAATCTCAGAGAGCTTCTGCCCCGTATCGTTGCCGCAGGAGAATGCGCCGGAAAACTTACGGAGGAGGGAGCAAGGCTGCTTGATCCTACCGGAACTTTCAAAGCCGGAGTTGCTTTCTGTCCTCCCGAGGGCGACGCGCAGACCGGAATGGCTGCAACAAACAGCATAACTCCGAAAACGGGAAATGTTTCGGCAGGAACTTCCATATTCTCCATGATAGTGCTTGAAAGGAACCTTTCGGCTGTACATCGTGAGATAGATATAGTTACTACGCCCTGCGGCGCACCTGTGGCCATGGTGCACTGCAACAGCTGCACATCCGACCTCGACGCATGGTTCAGTATGTTCGGCGGACTTCTCAAAGAGTTCGGGCTGGATATACCAAAGGGAAAGCTCTATGATACCATGTATTCCCTTGCGGCAGAGGGCAGCGCAGACTGCGACGGCATTGTGTCCTACAACTATTATGCAGGCGAGCCGGTTACAGGCATAAAGGACGGCAGACCGCTGCTTATGAGGAGTCCGGATTCGGATTTCAGCATAAAAAATCTTGCAAGAAGTCTTGTTTATTCCTGTGTTGCTTCGCTCAAGGCAGGCATGGACATTCTTACCGAGCAGGAGCACGTAAAGCTTGAGCGTATATATGCTCACGGCGGTTTCTTCAAAACGCCTTTCCCAAGTCAGAACTTCCTTGCAGCAGCCCTCGGCTCCGATGTGACGCTGATGAAAACTGCAGGTGAGGGCGGCGCATGGGGAATTGCCCTGCTTGCTGCGTACATGGTCAACAAGAGCAGCGGCGAGAGCCTCGAGACATATCTGAGCAGCAGAGTGTTCGCCGATATGGTCGGAAGCACCGTGTCTCCGAAACAGGAAGACATCGACGGTATCAATGCATATATGAAAAAATATCTTTCGGGTCTTTCAGCTGTAAGAGCTGCAGTATCCGAATGAAAGAAAGGATAGATCAAAAATGAAATTCTGGTTTATTACGGGTTCTCAGTTCCTGTACGGTGAGGAAACTCTCAGGCAGGTCGAAGAGGACTCAAAGAAAATAGTAGACGGACTAAAGCTTCCTTTCCCTGTTGAGTATAAGCTCACTGTGAAGAAAGAGTCTGAGATAGAGCGTATCGTCAGGGAGGCAAACTTTGACGAGGAATGCGCCGGTATCATCACATTCTGCCACACCTTTTCACCTTCAAAGATGTGGATAAACGGTCTTGCAATCTTACAAAAGCCTTGGCTTCACTTTCATACGCAGTTTAACGAGACTATTCCCAATGAGGCTATAGACATGGATTACATGAATCTGCACCAGTCGGCGCACGGCGACAGGGAGCACGGCTTCATTGGGGCTCGGCTGCGCGTACCGAGAGCAGTTGTTGCAGGACACTGGAAGGATCCCGAGGTGCAGGCAAAGATAGCTGAATGGCAGCGCGCCGCTGTCGGAGTAATGTTCAGCAGGAGCCTTAAAATAGTTCGTTTCGGCGACAATATGCGCGAAGTTGCTGTTACAGAGGGCGACAAGATCGAGGCACAGCTCAAGCTGGGCTGGCAGGTGAATACATTTGCAGTAGGTGACCTTGTTGAGTGCATGAATGCTGTTACAGACGCTGAGATAGACGCTCTGATGAAGGAATACGCAGAGCTTTACGACTATGACAAGGCTGATGAGGAAACTATCAGATATCAGGCACGTGAAGAGATCGCTATCGAAAAGATACTTGTACGCGAGGGGGCAAAGGCTTTCTCGAATACATTCGAGGATCTTCACGGCATGAAGCAGCTTCCGGGACTTGCTACCCAGCACCTTATGCACAAGGGCTACGGCTTCGGCGCGGAGGGCGACTGGAAGACCGCAGGAATGACAGCCGTTGTAAAGGCAATGTATCCCGACGGAAACACTTCCTTTATGGAGGATTACACATACGATTACGAGCGAAAGCTCATACTCGGTTCACATATGCTTGAGGTTTGTCCGTCGATCGCTGCGGACAGACCGCGTATAGAAGTTCATCCCCTTGGCATAGGCGGCAAGGAGCCCCCTGCGAGAATAGTATTCGAGGGCAGGGCAGGTTCAGCAAAGGTTCTCTCGCTTATCGACATCGGCGGCAGACTCAGACTTATCCAGCAGGATATCGAGTGCGAAAAGCCCTTCCAGTCAATGCCCAATCTCCCTGTTGCAAGAACGATGTGGAGACCTGCACCGTCCTTCCTCGAAGGACTGGAGTGCTGGATTATTGCGGGCGGAGCTCATCATACAGTGCTTTCTTATGATATCACCGACGAAACTGTAAGGGATTTCGCAAGAATAATGGGTATCGAGCTTGTAGTTATCAACAAGGATACAACTAAGGAAAAGCTTGAGCGCGATATCATGATCGGAGATGTGATATATGGACGTTAAGGAGCTTAAAGAACGCGTTCTCAAAGCAAATCTTCTGCTCCCGAAGCACGGACTTGTTACATTTACCTGGGGCAATGTCAGCGAATACGACCGTGAAACAGGTCTTGTGGCAATAAAGCCAAGCGGAGTTGAATACGATACCATGACGGCTGATGATATAGTTGTGCTGACCCTCGACGGCAAAAAAGTCGACGGAAAGCTGTCACCGTCAAGCGATACACCCACACATCTTGAAATATACAGGAACTTTGAGGGCGTATGCGGTGTAGTTCATACTCACAGCCGCTATGCGACTTCCTTTGCACAGGCTTGTATGGGGATCCCTCCACTCGGCACTACCCACGGCGACTACTTTTACGGTGAGATACCGTGTACAAGGGAAATGACCGATGAAGAGGTCAAGGGCGAGTATGAGCTCGAAACAGGAAAAGTTATCGTTGAGTGCTGCCCTGATTACAAGAATATCCCTGCGGTGCTGGTTGCAAATCACGGTCCTTTCGTATGGGGCGGTGACTGCATGGAAGCTGTTCATAATTCGGTAGTTCTTGAAGAGCTCTCGGCTATGGCGTGGATTACAAAGACTCTCCGTCCCGATACGGGAGCAATGCCGCAGAGACTTCTTGACAAGCACTTTTTCCGTAAGCACGGCGCAAATGCCTATTACGGACAATCAAAATAGCATGACCATCCATTATAAATAGAATTTCTCTCCAATGAGGAAAAGACTTCGCAGCAATGCGAAGTCTTTTCCTTTTACTGTTTTATTATAACTCCTGCATTCCGCCGGAGCCTGAGTTCCTTTTTTCGATGTCTTCTTTTTTCTGTGTGTAGGGATCCTTTATGTCCCATTGTGCCTTTTCCATTTCATACATCTTCTGCTTAACTTCAAAATTCGGGAATCCGTCCTGCTGACTGAGCCATTCGTATTTTTTGCAGTTGATAACATTTACAACAGCGTAATACATAAAAACTCCGAAGCCGAAAAGAGGTATCAATGAAAAACCCCAATCCATGAATAGCAGTACGATCTCGGCTGCCATCAGTGAAGCGGAAATTATCGCAAGAGGAGAACCTTTTCTTATATACGCTGAAAAAACTGTAACAGAAGTACATATTGTTATCAGACTTATTATCAGATATATAAATTTGCCGGTCATTATGAAAGAATAGACCATGAATAGTATGATCATAAGATTTGCAGCGAATGCAATAAAGCATTGAGTATCCTGATTCTTTATCTTCTTCATTACTGTTCTGTTTCGGGTGTATTCTTCTTCAAGCTCCATGCAGTTGTCCTCCTTAGTTTGATTTTAAGATAATTATAATATAATTATGCGGGATAGTCAAGAAAAAAACACCTCCGAGCCGAAACTCGGAGGCGTCTGATGTTATCATTCGCGGTTTATCACAGAATGACTGTGGATATAGAACTCTTCCTGACTTGGCTGCCAACCCTTGACCTTTGGCGGGAACTGTGCATCGAACTGTTCAACAGCTTCTTCGTCGTCGCACGGAGCGTCAACATCGCTTGGACAGTAGAACCACTTCCTGCCGTCGAGAGCGTCCTCTCTCAGTACCTTTACAAGAAGCGCAGCAGGGAAGAAGTCTCCCTCAAAGCAGACGTTGTATTTACGGCAGCTTTTGTAGCCTCTTGCAACGTAGTTATCGGGATTGCCGAAGTTGATGACCGTATCGTATCCCATATCGGCTGCGATTTTGAAAGTATGCTCCAGCAGAGCCTTTCCGTAGCCTTTTCGCTGATATTCGGGGAGTACACAGAGCGGTCCCATAGTAACTATCGGTTTTTCGTTCCCGTTTTCGTCCCTGAGCTTAGCCTTGCAGTACATGACGCTGCCCGCTATTTTTCCGCCGACCTCGATAACATAGTCGAGTTCGGGGATAAAGTCTGCGTGACTGCGCATAATGTGTATGAAGTAGTGCTCGAAGCAGCCCGGCTTGCTGAGATTCCAGAAAGCCTCACGGGCGAGGTTTTCTACCTCGCGGTAATCATTTTTAGTTTCCCTGCGTATGATAAAGTCATTATTATTCATTGTTTTTTTCCTCCTGAAATTGTTGACCGAACACGGGAGGCTTGTGTGAGACAGTATTCGCAAACCACCCGTTTACGCTGCTATCTCAGTTCTGTTATTGTTTTTCAAACAACGATCTCCTTTAAATAAAATGAAGCGAATGCAGCGGAATTGCGCCTGTTTCACTTTAATTGCATTATATCATGACAGGGGAGGAATGTCAAGCGGAAATGAGCTGTTTGCATAAAAAAAGAGACTTTTGCTATTGACTTATGTCAGGATCGCTGTTATAATGAAGAAAAACGTGTATGATATGCGCGAGGATCGGATGTTCATCATGAATAAGATCAGAAAAGGCTTTTTGGCAATGCTGTCTGCTGCGGCAGTAATGCTCAGTGCAGTTCCGGGTACTTTTTCTGCCGCCGAAGAAGCTGAGATTCCCGACTGGATACCAAGAAACTTTGCGGAAGTCCTTGATTTCAGCAATACATACGGCTCAACTCATATCGGGAAAGGCGTTCACGGTGATGTTGCCTGCGTTATCTTTCCTGAGTATTATGATGAAAAATATGAGGTAAAAGTTCCCTTTGGGACGGAAATTCTCTACCGCGAAAGAATTGTAAACGAAGATAATCGCACATATGAAGTAGTTGCCTGTGTAAACAATTGTATGTCTCCTCAGGATTTTGATGTCAGCCTGTATCACGGCGAAAAAATGGAAAGTTCATACAGCTTCCGTAGCGATGGAAGCAGTCGGCTGACGGAGACCGATATCTATTCATGGGCGCCCGACTGTATCACAGAGTATAATGAGTATCGGGAGCAGCATGGAATAATAAGCGCTGAAAACGGCTTTGTGGCTTTTTGTGCCAGCTGGAACCCTTTTTCTATACTGAAATGGAAGATAACCCAGAATGACGAGATAAAGCTTGCAGAGTTCATGCTGTCAACTGTACGGAAAATCCCGATGTTTACAGAACTGACAGCGACGTGGATAAATTTGTGATTTACAAGCCTGAAAAAAGCGGCGAAGTCAATGTACGCTTCGACTATTACCTTGATAATGAATATCCCGAGATAACAGCGTCATATGAAAAGAATTACGTCATTAGCGATGATCTTTCGACGATCGAGCTGAAAAAGGACGGACTTGGCGAGGGAGTTGCAAGGATAACCTTCGAGGACAGCATAACGGGCGAGCTTGTTGACCTTAACGGGGCAAACGTGATGCTGATTCCGAAAATAGGAGAAAAAGCAGGGGAGGAAAACGGCTCTCCGATTTATGTATATGTTGACCGTGCGGCTTATACCATTGACACAAATCCTATGACCTGCGACCTTGCGGAATATGCGGACTATGATCTGTTCGAGTACAGTATAGCTCAGCAGACGCTTCCCGCGGGAAATTATCTCACGGACGAAAAGGGAACTGTCGTAAAATATCCCGACGGCTCCATGGACATAGTTTATAAGCTTGATACATACATTGCAGGAGATCTCAACAATGACAATGAGCTGGCGGTCTCCGACATTGTTGCTTTGCAGAACCTTCTTCTCGGAAAGGAAGAGAAGGACGCCGTAAACTGGGTAGCTGCCGACTTCACAAGAGACGGAGTCCTTTATGCTTTTGATCTTGTCATGATGAGAAAGGCTCTCCTCGGAAAACTTGAAAGTGAAAGCACAGAAATGAAGTTTGAAGTTAGTTATGGCGGATACGGTGTCGCAGGGCAGGATCTCGGACATGGTACTTTTACCAATACATATGAAGCTGCGGACGGTGATGCTTTTTATGAGCGCAGCAGCGGAAAATGGGAGAGAGGCGTGAAAGGAAGAGTCCGACACGGAGTGCTTATACTCGAGATAGATGGAATTACAGATGAGGGAGTAATGATAAAGACCAGCGATTATGGTAATGTTACACGAAAATTGGTGGAGTTCGGCAGTGAAGAGGTCATTATGTCTCAGATCACTGTAAATGACGGCATTAATTATTTCTACAGGATAACCTTTACAAAGAAAGCTCCTGAGCTGTAAATTGATGAAAAAAAGCGGTCCTTCGGGACCGCTTTTATGGTTTTACGTCGTTTTTTCAGTTGTTCCGCTCTCTTTGCCGAGCAGCTTTCTTACCGTGTCAAAAATCGCCTTATTATTGATGAAAACTATAGCAGCAGCCACGGGAATTTCATATAAGAACCACTTATCGAAGCCGAATATTACAGGAACGCTCATTAGCAGCAGCAGTATAGTATTTACGGCTGTTTTTACCGCTGAAAACTTAAAGGGCACATAGCGTCTTGCGTCGAACATTCTTATTATGTAGCAGAGGAGATAGCTGAGAAATGTTGCAAGAGCCGCTCCCTGAATGCCCCATATTGGGATAAGTCCCAGATTGAGGAAAATATTTGCCGCTGCGACTGCAAAGATAGTGTAAAAAGCGTTTTTAGTGTGCTTTGTCGCAGTATATATGCCTGCAAGGAAAAGGTTCAGACAGGTAAACACAGCGGCTGCGATGAGCAGAGGAGTGTAGCTGTATGCTGTTCTGTATTCGGGAAAGCTTGTGTAGTTTATCAGTATTGCGGAAACAGGCTTGATAAGCAGTATAAGTCCCGCGGAGCTGATAAAAAGCAGGGATTCGTATGCGGAATAGACCTTTTCGTAGAATTTGTCCCTGTCTGCGGACTTGTTTTCCATGATTGCGGACATATTCCACGCCTGCATGGAAATAGTGGACATCATGGATATCAGGTTCGGTATCTTTGTTGCAGCCACGTATATTCCGGCAGCGTCCCTTCCGAGGAATACCTTGTCGCTGTGCATATTCCCTATGAATATCTGGTCTGAAAAGCCTGTGAATGTCCACATTATCGTCGTTGGAACAAGAGGCAGCGTAAAGCGCAGCATAGTTTTACCGAAAGAGTGGTCGAAGCTCCTTATATCAGCATATTCATGGAGTTTTGCCGCAATGAAAAGGAATATCGCCGAACAGGTGTCGGAAAGTATCATCGAGAGCATGAATCCCTTTATTCCCATGCCGAGCTTAGAGATAAAAATGATATTGAATGCGAAAAGTGAAAAAGTTGCCAGTATTCCGTCGAGCGAGAACAGCTTTACCATATTCCGCGCCCTTACGAACTGTGAGCACAGAGCTCTCAGCGCAGAGGCGAAAACATAGATATACAGCAAAGCGGAGTAGCTTTTTATGGGCTCGAGTACGGGTATAAGGTGCAGGAAAGGCGTTACGGGCAGCATTAATAACAGTCCGCCCAGTGTTATGATACCTGCCGTTGTGAATACCTGTTTTTTGTCGTATTCGTTGTCGAGTCCGTATCGCACGACCGCTTCCGTAAGGGAAAAGGTGAACACAGGGAGCAGAAACAACACAAGGGTCTCGAGAAGAGTCTTTGTGTAGAGCCCCGAGGGGCTGAGATGTTTTGTGTAAAGATTATTCAGCAAAAGGGAAAATATCTTCGCGCCAAAGCTGCCTAGGGAGAAAATGAGAGTATTTACTGCGAGTTTTTTGTATTTGTTCATGTTAGTCCTCCGAAAGAGAGTGTATTATTATATCATAATATCATAAAATGAAGAAAATAGCAACGAGTATAGGAAAAAAACGAAGGTTTTTATTATGCTGCGAACTTGTTTGCACAGACTCTCGTTACAGGCGGAATGACTGATAAAGGTACAGGCAAGGGCACAATGCATTTCAGGAAGGACAATTACACAACCGATCCTATCGCAGTAGCTACTGTTGACGTTATTTCTGCTGAGCAGGCGGCTGTTGAGGCTGGTATCAAGGCAGAGCTTGCAGATGCTGTTCTCAAGGACGGCACAAAGGCAAGATTTGTTATGCCCCCTGTTGGCGCAGAAGGTTATGAGATCACAAAGTCAGGTATTATCTTCATTAAGGAAAATACCGATGATATTACAGCAGAAAACGCACTGGCTATACTTCAGCAGAAAGGTATTGATAAACCAACATCTGATCCTACAGCATCTAAGGCACTGAATGTAACACCTGTTGATGACAATACTATCTGGGCAGTAGGATATGTGACAGTAACTAAGAACGGCAAGACATCAACATTCTATAGTGATGTCAAGAGTGCTAAGATTAGCGAACTTAAATAAGTTTTGTTAATTTCAAGTTTGCTTAAGGTTCGAGTCAATCCCAAATTCTGTGTAAACGAGAAATAGTGAAATAAAAGAGTATATGATGAGACCGATTGTGAAAGCAGTCGGTCTCATCTGCATATCAGCACATGATTATTTGACTGTCAAAATGAAAGTATTATTCGGCTACAGTCCTGACGGCGTCAGGTCCATTTTTTAGTGATGTCCTTCATAGCCATCTTAAGAGAGCTTACGAGAATATGCCTTTA
Organism: Ruminococcus sp.; assembly: GCF_017549005.1. Lineage (GTDB taxonomy): Bacteria > Bacillota > Clostridia > Oscillospirales > Ruminococcaceae > Ruminococcus. The sequence continues at coordinate 236 of NZ_JAFYYT010000037.1, read as the reverse complement.
TCTCCTTGCATATAAAATCACAATTAGTTTTGGACTAATGTTGTTTATGCATTTCATACATACCGCATGCAGCGGACAGGCGGAAACTTCATTTTCGGAGTATCCGCCTGCTTTTTATTTCTTCAGCAGCCTGTCCCTGTATCAACTGTTTGCCGCGGCTGTTCTTATGAGCCGTTTTCCCACAATCTACAAAGTTTTTCACTCAAAAATAAAAAAAGGCAAAAAAAGTGTTGCGC
>NZ_JAFYYT010000004.1 GCF_017549005.1 Ruminococcus sp. | reverse complement strand
GTCAATATTTTTTCTGGCAGATCTCTGATCTGTCTTTTCGTGCTGCCTTTTTTTAATAAATACTATCAGGAGTATGCTCGTTTATTTTCAAACATACTCCTGATTCCTTTTCATTATTCGATTAGCTTAATGACATTACCCGCGAGGGAGCTGTTGTTATTAAATCTGATTTGGGTATTATTTTAAACTCTTCTAATCAAGTAAAGTAGAGATATTCGGGTTAGAGGATATTGATACTGTGTACTTGTTTGTTAATAGTGACAATCTATCTTGACATACGTAAGATGATAATATATAATATTATTATAAATGCAGATAGATAAAGGGAGGGAATACCATGCATAAAAATTATAAGAAGATTGTTGCAGGACTGATGACGGCTGTAATGATCGTATCAACCGCCGTCAGTATATCAGAGCCGAAGGAAGTATTTGCTTATGAGCTCCTTGGAGAGACATCATTTTCTCATAAGATGCTTCCTTGGTATACTGTGGAGAACAGCCCTGCGAGGCAGGATTTTGAGCTTTCTGATGGCACTGTACACATCAAAATCTTATTACCGGAAGGTGCCGAAAAGGAAAGGTGGGATCTTCAGTTCAGACACATGAACCTCGATTTCAAAAAGGGTCATGAGTACAAGGTAAGTTTCAAGGTAAAGGCGCGACGTAATGGTATGGAACTGTACTCCTTTATCGGTAATCTCAGCGGCTCTGAAGAATATTTTGTGCTTGACGGTTCGACTAACGATATGCATATGGGTCCTGATATGGACGGCAACTGGCCGCAGAGCGCTGTAAAGCTTACGACCGAATGGCAGACTTATGAGGGAATATTCAAGCCTGCGAATGATATTGAAGCTGCTCAATGGACCTTCCAGTATGCAAGAGGCACCAAGTATAGTGGAAATGCTCATGAAGGCGACGAGTTATGGTTCGATGATATGTCCATTGAGGACCTGACAGATGACATTACCTGTCCGCCTGTATTTAACTACGGCTATACTGCCCGTGGTTTCAGCGGACTTGAGAATAACTTTATATCTGTTAATCAGCTTGGATATTATAAGGGACTTGAAAAAACAGCCACACTTGGCAATAATAAAGGAGATTTCACCTACGGTGCAAAGTATTTCGAGCTTGACGATATATATGACTATGAGATAGTAAGAGTTTCAGATGATGAAGTTGTTTATACAAGCAAAACAGGCACGCCTAAGAAAGATGCTGACTCTGGCGATACTGTAAGCATTATCGACTTTTCTGAGTTTAACGAGCTCGGAGAGTACTATATCCGCATCAAGGACAAGGAATGGAGATCATTTCCGTTTAAGATAGGTACTGATATTTACAGTGACAGTGAACATAATATGCTGACCAATGTGCTCAATTATTTCTATCAGAACCGCTCGGGCGAAGATATCAAATCAGATTACATCACATCGGGTGAAAAAGATAAACTCGCACACGCAGGAGTTCATAAGACAGATATGGGCTATGTTCAGACTAAATGGATAGGTGAATATCTGTCAGACGATGAAGCGACCAAATACTATGCTTCTTCAAAGCTTGATGCATCGGGAGGCTGGTATAAAGCCGACGATCACAGCAAGAATTTGACAGATGGCGGTATTCCGCTATGGACGCTCCAGAATATGTACGAGCGTGCAACCTGTTCACAAGACGGAATCAGAAAATTTGCTGACGGCTCGGGCATTGTTGTTGTTCCCGAAACGGGCAATTAATATCCCGATATTCTTGACGAATGCAGATATGAGCTTGATTTTATGTCACGTATGAAAGTGCAGCCCGATGAGAAAACATGGGGCAAATATACGGGGATGTATTATCACTGCATAACCGATCACAGATGGCGCAGTCTTAACGACAGACCTGATTATGTCAATTATGACGATATACGTATCATTAAACCGCCTACATTTGCGGCAACTTTGAATTATGCAGCTTGTGCCGCACAGGGAGCAAGAATTTGGGAATCATATGACGCTGAATATGCAGATAAGCTTCTTGAAAGTGCTAAGGAGGCATATCAGGCATACAAGGTAAACTTTTATGAGGCAGAAGCTTATGAGCATGCTAACCAAGTATCATTCTATTCTCCTCAAAATCTGTGGAAGGGAACGAATGGATCCCCTTATGAGGTCTCAGCTGACGCCTACTGGGCAGCTTGTGAGCTTTATATCACTTCAAAGGAAATGGAAGATAAAGATGCTGATGTTTATCTTGCCGATCTTTCAGAATTTAAAGATGCATTTACGTTTTATCCAAGGATATATGGCACAACAAATAATGATCATGAATATTCCTTCACATTGTTCAACTGCGAAAGTCCAGCCGCAGCAGGGTCTTTGTCGCTGCTGATGCACAAGTATCTGCTCACAGATGAACAAAATGAGATGCTGAAGAGTTCACTTCTTGAAACGGCAAATGATTTCATCGAAGAAGAAGAAAGACAAGGCTACGGTATCCCGTATAGGTATGATGGTCCAAGTTACTATGATCCAAACAGTAGAGGTCCTGAAATATATTACCGCGGCTTTGAATATGATTCCAACGGACGCGCTCTGAATAATATGATCGCTATGGCTTATGCATATGACATAACAGGTGATGATAAATACCTGAACGGCGTGGCAAGAGGTATGGACTATATCCTCGGCAACAATCCTATGTCATACTCATTTATTTCCGGTTACGGTTCTTACTGTACAAAGAATCCTTCACATGAATACTGGCAGTATGAGATCGACAAGTCTCTTCCTCAGGCACCCGACGGAGTTATCGTAAGCGGTCCGACTGCAAAGGCTATTGACACATATGTGAGGGCTATGGGAATTGGATATGGAAATCCGGATGATCCTTCTGAAAGATTTTATGCTGATTCCGTAGAATCATGGTCTACCAATGAAGCTTCTCTCAGCAGTAATGCTTCTCTTGCATGGATAGTTTCATTCCTACAGGACGAGGCTTCTACAGAACCTGTCGCTAAGGCAGCGTCAGGAGATGTTAATGCTGACGGCGAATTCAGCATAGCTGACGTTCTGCTCGTACAGAAATGGATGATAGGTGATAAGAGATACACTCTTCACGACTGGAAGGCTGCCGACTTCTGCGCTGACGGCAAACTGGACATATTCGACCTTACCCGCATGAAGAAGGAGTTTGTCAGGAATAGCTTCAAGGATTGCGTCATACCTGAAAAGAGTCTGAGATACGGTAATCCTATGAATGTTGCTAAAGACGGACTTGAACTGCGTCTCGGTCCCGATGAAAGCTATGAGGTTATAAATACTATCCCTGCACATACAAGCATTGATGAGCTTGGATACAATAAGGATAATGACCGCTGGATGTTTACGGAGTATAAAGGAAGGTACGGCTGGATAAAAACAGTTGATGAAGATAATAAAACAGCTACTGTTTATCCTGATGCTGTTGCCGCTAAGCCTGTAATTTACCTTTACCCCGAAAATGAGACCGATGTTCATGTTGAGCTGGAGCTGACAGAAGCAGAGCTCTCCACAACTTATCCTAAGTACAATAACGGCTGGGACGTAACAGCTTCTCCTGACGGTTCACTTCGGAACAAGGCTGACGGTACACATCATAAATATCTCTTCTGGGACGCAGTAAACTGCCGTACAAGATTCGATTTTTCCAAAGGCTTCTGCGTTGCAGGCAGTGATACAGAGAGTTTCCTCAAGGAAAAGCTTACATATATGGGACTTACCGAGGAAGAAATGAACGAATTCATCGTATACTGGCTGCCTTTAATGGAGCATAACAAGTATAATCTCATATCTTTCCAAGGTGATGTGTATACAAATTCCGCAAAGCTGAACATAACTCCCGCACCTGACAGCCTGCTCCGCGTGTTCATGGCTTATGTTCCTCTTGAAGAAGCCGTGAATATCGAACCTCAGCAGCTTGAGAACTTTGAGAGAAAGGGTTTCACGGTTGTTGAATGGGGCGGCAGAAAGATGCAATAATAGAAATATCGCAGGGAAAATCCCATAAAGGAGAGGAAATACTCTCATATAGGAAGAGCATTCCATACGAATAAAAGGCTCTGTTTATGCGGAAACGAATAAACATTCGGATCTCTCTGTCCGCTCTTTTATGAAGCCTGTATTTAGCAGAAAACGCTAAATGCAGGCTTTTCTGCTGCCTATGCAAATGCAGTCAAAAATGCGCATGCGACATTGAAATTATGTAAAAACATATGGTTTTTCTGGAAATGATCTGCTCGTCGGCTTTGTCTTCAAAGCGAGCGCCTCTGAGACCGAATTCTTCCATTGCACCATAGTTGAAGGCTTCCTGATTGTCTTTAATAAATTGCTCCCTATCTGATGATTCCAGCGGAACAAGTTGGATTTCTGCTATGTTTTAGGTCTCCTTTTTCGTTTAAAAGTAAAAAACTGCTTGCCGCTTATAATCCGAGCCCGTATCCTGCTCCTATTCCGACAAAAGCCGCAAGCAGTATGATTTTTATCGGATTCATCTTCCTGAATGCAAGAACAGCCGATACTGCGAATAAGCAGAGGAATATCCAGAATGATATATCAGTAAACGAGCTTGTCTGCAATCCATTCGGAAAGAATACTGTCCTTCCAACCGAAAGAAATGCCGTACCGATCATTCCCACAACGGCAGGCTTCAAGCCTGACATAACGCCTTTGACTGCTTTGCAGTCCTTAAATCTCTCAAAGAACTTAGCGATTATAAGTATTATTATGAACGACGGAAGTACAATGCCAAGTGTTGCTATGACAGCACCGAGTACACCGCCTGTCCTGATACCTACGAATGTTGCCATATTCACAGCCAATGGTCCGGGAGTGCTCTCACTCAAAGCTACGAAGTCAACAAGCTCCGCCTCTGTGAGCCAGCCGTGCCGTTCAGCTTCGTACTGTATCATAGCGATCATCGCATATCCGCCGCCAAAGGTGAAAGCACCGATTTTCAGGAAGATCATGAACAGCTCAATCAGTATCATTGCTATGCTCCTTTCTGTTCAGCAGCGACCATATCAAGCCGAACAAACCGCAGCCGATGATAACGAATACGGCATCTATTTTCAAAAACGCTGTCAGAATAAAGGCCGCGCCCATGATAACGTAAGAGATCACATTCTTCTTTGCGGACTTGAACATCATCCATAATGCTTTCAAAATCAATGCAAGAACGGCTGCACGAATGCCCATGAACGCATACTGAACAGCCTTGAAGCTCTTAAACTCATTCAGAATAAAAGATATAATCGATATAATAATGAATGACGGCAATACCACGCCGAGCGTAGCAAAGCAGGCGCCTATAAAGCCGTTGGTACGGTAACCTACGAATGTTGCCGCATTTATCGCTATCGGTCCGGGAGTGGATTCTGAAATCGCCACAATATCGCTTATCTCCTTTTCATCAAGCCATTTCTTGTTCGTGCAGACCTCACGCTGTATCAGCGGTATCATGGCGTATCCTCCGCCGAATGTAAATGCTCCTATCTTCATAAAGGTAAGGAACAGATCAAGTTTTTTATTCAAAGCTAATCACCATTAAACAGTATATCACAATAACAGACAGGCTGTCAATTATTTGCTTTAAATCCACGTATCTTTCCACAGCTTGCCGAATTTCCCGGATAAACGTGAAGATACGCTGATGAGTATTGTGATGAGAGCCACCTGCCGAAGCACGGAAGATATACCGGGTATCGAACTGTCCGGCATATCAAGTACATAAGGATTTATAAATATTCCGACTACAAGCATACCTATGATACAAGGCAAGCCTGTTTTCTCAAAGATAGCTGCTGCTGAAAGACCTAAAAGGAGCAGCCTTGATATCGTACTATTCAAGCAGCATTCCGATGATGTTCTTCTGTCCATAAAATGGATAATATAATGCCCCTGAGCGTTTTATGTAAAGCTCAGGGGCATTGTGTTTGTTCTTTTTACTCAGATAAATCAAAGAAGGAACGAATAAAAGTATGAATCTCTGTTATATTCAAGCAGTTTTATAATATTGCTTCCGTAAATATTATAGCTGCTGAGTAATTTTATGAAATCCTTTGCAGCAGGATCATCTATCCAGCCAACATAATCACCGTAAGTTGCAATTTCCGCATTAACAGGCTTGCCGTCGGCGCCGGAACCTATAATATATACAGAACTGCTGCCTGCGTCGCACATATATCCGATGCCGCTCAATTCTGACTTACTGTAGCTTTCAGCCTTTTGAGCAAACTTGTTTATTTCTGTCATTGCACCGTCGGGAATGAATCCGGCAGACGCATTGTTTGATGCCATTATATCAAGCAGCTGTTCATACCAGTTGCCGGATTTTATCCGAATCAGGTCGTCCCTGGCATCGGATATGCTCGACATTTCCTGACTGTATTTGAATTGATAAGCTGAACCGTACTGATCTATAACAGTGACGTTCTGATAAGCCGACCATGCGTAGTTCTCATTGATGAATACCATAACGGGTCTTGGTTCTTCCTTGATGTTATTTATAATAAGCTTTCGCAGTTCAACAAAGTCGAAAATATCAAAAATACCGTCGCCATTAACGTCTGCAATACCGTACTCAGGGAGACTGTCCTTGCCAAGGAGCCACCTGTTCATGGAGACAAGATCGGAGATACCGAAAATACCATCACCGTTGCAGTCGCCCTTGACAGTAGTTTTCATATCATTTTCTTCTGCTGGAATTATGTGCATATCCTCGGTGACAGTAAAGTATGCACACTCTTCTTCAACTGTAACATTTTTGTTCTGATTTATTTCCTTTGAAATTACAAGCTTGACTGTGCCTGGTTTTACAGGCTTGAAAAGCTTGATTATGTGATTTGGGGCACTTTGATCGGTCTCTTCTGTATTTGTTGGCGTAACTTCCTTTTTCATTGAAACTTCTTCGTGATCTTCGATCAATGTTCCCGAGCCGTTCTGCTCAGTCGTTAAAAAAACTGTATCAGAAGCGGAGATGTTTGTGCAATACATAACATAGACGCCCTGTATGGAAAAAGCACCGTGCTTTTCAAAGTATGCATTGAATTCTTCATGACAGTCCGGCAGCCATGAATACTTATCGGTTTGGGTTATGTAACCAGTGCTGTCCTTCCGGAAACTGTATGAACTGATCGTTCTTATATTAGAGTTTCGTCTTCCGTACATGAAGTTTACAGTGAGAGTGGAGTCGTTCGGTATATCATAAGCTCTTACATTATATGCGGAATACTTATCCCCGGGATCGTCATACACTTTGTTTATAAGCTCATAACCTGCGATATTTTTGGAAGCTGAGCCCTCAAAACCTACAGGATATTCATCAATTCTGTCTGAATTTACATTTCGCACAAAGCATATAATACCATCATTTACAAATGATGAACCATGTTCATTGCTGAACTTTACAGTTGACTCATAATCCTGAGGTATCCAGTCAGGGATATCCTTGTTATTTTCAGTAATAATAAGATCTTTATCTACGTGGACAGAAGCAGTCTCTGTATTAAGAGCGGCGTCGTTTGTTTCCCATGTTCTGCCCGAGGTAAATGTAATATCAACGTTGCCTTCTGCTTCTCCCTTATAGACCTGCAATATGCTGTTGGTTCCGCCTACGGGCTGAACGATATTGTCCCTGCTTATGCTGGTGTCAACAGCGAGACTGAGCTTTCCCGAACCAGTCTGTTCAACGTTCAGAGATTCTCCTGTGGAGTAGTTTACATTGTTGCAGTAAACGAGCAGACCGTCTCTTAATGAGATATTGCCGTTTTTATCAATATAATCATTGAATTCGGGAACAGAATCCGGCAGCCAGCCATAAATATCGGTCTCTTTCAGCTTGCCGTCCTCATTTACAAATGTATATCTGACGCTTTCCGAAGATTTTCCTGTTTTCGTATCCTCAATGCTGATGTCGATATCAAAACCTGCTGCACAGTTATTCAGTATCATCAGTGCTTCGTAATGATAACCGACCGTACCTGCTTTGCTGATGTTTGGATATTTCGCATTGTCTCTGTTAGAGGTAAGATCGAAGTCAAATGTATATGTATTCCACTCATATTCAGACTTCGCTGTCGCTCCGTCATCACGTTTGAAAGAACTGATATCAGCAGACATTTTGTAGGAATCGGGAACATGATAAACGATACACAACAAATCATCTTCGGTTTTGGTAGTACCGTAGTTATTATGAAAATACATTGCGGAACCGAAGTCGTATGGAAGCCATTCAGGTCCGTTTTCAAGTACCTTGTCCCAGTTAACAGCTTCTGCGTATGATTCTGTAGTAAATAAAGCAGCATTTCCAATGGAAAATACCAGTGCAGTTACAGCTGATAATATTTTTTTGACCAGTTTCATAAAATACCTCCTGTTCTGTCCTTTTTATTGGCTTTATTGGCACGAAAAATCTTTATTTTATTATAACATGTTTTTTCGTGAATTGCAATAATAAATATACATATAACGTGTTGCGAGGCACAGACAATAGTATAAATAAGATTTTTCTGATTATGCATCTTTTCCATATCGGTTCAGAAGCATATCCGTGAGTTCGGTAAAATACAAAGCCAGCCCCATATGTGCGGTACTCGTAAAGAAGTATATATGGGACTTATCGGGGGAAACCTTTCTGAGGAAAGGTTCTCCCCCGAACCCCCTTCCAAAGACTTTTAACCCAAATTTTTCCAAACAGGACGCCCCCTGTAAGAGTTACAG
>NZ_JAFYYT010000036.1 GCF_017549005.1 Ruminococcus sp. | reverse complement strand
GGCGGATTCGTCTAACAGGTCAGGACAAGAGGCTTTCAATCTTTAAATAGTGGGTTCGATCCCCCTATCCGTCACCAGGTAGTCGTCGTCTAATGGAAGGACGTCAGATTGTGGCTTTGAAAATGAGAGTTCGATTCTCTTCGATTACCCCACATGGGCAAGTATGCATAGCGGCGATTGCAGCGGACTGTAAATCCGCCACCCTTGCGGTAAACATCGTAGGTTCAATTCCTACCTTGCCCACCAATAATAATCTCCACCAGTTTTTGAGCGGAGACATATGGCGGATTCGTCTAACAGGTCAGGACAAGAGGCTCTCAACCTCTAAATGTCGGGTTCAACTCCCACATCCGTCACCAATGGTCGCATAAGCCTAACTGGTAAGGCAGCGGTTTGCTAAACCGCGAGTAATCGGAATATTCCGATGTCTGAGTTCAAATCTCAGTGCGACCGCTATAAAAACTTGAATTCAACATTCCCTAAATCTCCCCGAAGCGATTGGCAAATCGTTTCGGGGTAATCATTTATGCAGTTGTCTGTTCACAAATTAACCTTGAAAAACTGCATTTTTTCAGTTATAATAATTGAAAAGAGAGATGTTGGAGTTGAGCAACATAGTAATTCTTGTTGGCAGCATGAGAAAAAACGGCAATACTGCGCGGCTGGCGCAGAGCTTTGCAGAAGGCGCTGCAAAGAATAATAACGTGGAGATAGTGTCAGTTGCCGACTATAATGTGAATCCTTGCATAGGCTGCAACAGCTGTTTTACACGCGAAGGAAATCAATGCTTTCAGGACGACGATATGGCTAAGATATATGAAAAGCTGCGGAATACGGACATTGTTGTAGTCGCTTCGCCTGTTTATTTCTATGGTATCAGCGCACAGCTGAAAGCTGTCGTGGACAGGCTTCACATGCCTATGAGAAACACATTCCGCATAAAGAAGCTCGGACTTCTTCTTGTGGGAGCAGCAGAACTTCCGAATCTGTTTGAGCCCATAATCATGCAGTACAAAATGGTGCTGGACTTCTTTAGGCTCGAAAGCATTGGTACGGTGCTGGTGCGTGGAGTCAAGGACATTGGCGATATCGAAAGCAGTCCTGCGTTGAAAGAAGCGTATGAGTTGGGGGATTCACTAATATAGAAAGAAGGCGAAAGTTTTGGAATACTCCGAAGTACAAAAAATAGCAAAAGATACGATAGAATACATAAAAAATGTGCTCCATGCAGACATGAAGCTGACCGATGTGCGGCGTCTCTGCGAAGAAAAAATGCTCGCGCTGGGAGCTGATTCTTTCTGGTACTGGGACGTGGGAGCCTTCGTGTTTTCGGGAGACGAGACAACGGTTTCAGTTTCTGGCAGGGAGTATGTGACTTCCGACAGGCTGATTGCTGCGGACGATATCATAACTATAGACCTCAGTCCGCAATGCGGCAATATATGGGGAGACTACGCACGCACGATAATTCTCGAGAACGGCGGTGTTGTCGAGGATATAAACAGTATCCGCAATTCCGAGTGGCGGAACGGTCTGCTTATGGAGGAGGAACTTCACGCGGAACTGCTTCGATTTGCTGTTCCGCAGACTACCTTTGAGGAGCTGGATTTCCATATCAATCAGCTCATAACCGAACGTGGATTCATAAATCTTGACTTCCTCGGCAATCTCGGTCACTCTATCGTGAAGGACAAGAATGACCGTATATATACCGAAAAAGGCAACATGGCTCTGCTCTCGTCAGTGGGCTACTTTACGTTTGAGCCGCATATCAGCGTCAAGGACTCGAAATACGGCTACAAGAAAGAGAATATTTACTACTTTGCTGACGGAACACTGAAAGAGCTCTATTTTCAAAAGTTCAATGTCATCCTGTTTCTCTTTTACATATTCATAAGGAACTGAGAGATAAGGCTGAAAACGGTGAGATAGATTTGGATTTCTGCAGAGAGAAGATAAGGAAGTAGCGTATTATATCAAGTTTAGAAAACAATAATCTCGCCGTTATTATATTTACTCACAGTTTTAATGCTTCATATTGACAATACAAATGTTTGGTGGTATAATCTTAATATAAAGTTATTATATACTAACTGGTTGTATACAATTAAAGATGCCGTTTTAGTGCTTGGTAAGGAAAAACGGAGAATCACCTTAGAACTATACTCAAAATTCAGGAATCATGCGGGAGTGCCAGAGGTATTGATATAGTCGGAGAACTTGGCGTTTCAAAACCAACGGTCAGCATAGCTGTTCACGAACTTGAGAAAGAAGGATACATTGAAGGTATAAATGGTTCTCATATTATTCTGACAAGAAAAGGAATGAAACTTGCCAAAAAGATAAACGGAAGGTATTATTTTTTCTTTTATATGCTAAGATATCTTGGCGCAGGAGAAGAAAATGCAAAAAACGATGCATTTAAAATGGAGCATAGTATGTGCGACGAGAAAAGCACTTTTTGATTCAAAAGCATCCTGAGATCATATTACAAGAGAATAACAGATTTAAGGAGCTATTTTTTGATATTGTGTTTGCTGTAACTAACTGAATAAATGAATATGTGATAACAGTTTAATTCGAGAATGTAGTAAAAATTTATGGTAAAGCTGAGGAAACGCAGGCAGCAGTAGACAATGTGAGCTTTACCATATGTTCTCGCGCAGAATAAAGAAAATAGACATGGTCGAAGTGCTGAAAGGCATGAAATAAATATTAAAGGAGTAATTATTATGGAATTAAGATTAGGCGATGTGCAGACTACTGCACTTATCCCCCTTGCTGTAAAGGCGAATGAAACAATCAGAAAAAACGCTCGTGTCAAAGACAGGAAAGCAGTGGAGATCATAAAGGCACTGAATATTGATACAACTCCGTATGATAAGTTCATGTCTCATGAAGGAGTAATTGCGCGAACAATAATGCTTGACCGTCAGCTGAAAGAAATAATAAAAAAAGCGCCTGATACTGTAATTGTAAATGTAGGCGCAGGTTTTGACAACCGATTTGAAAGAATGGATAACGGTAATATACGGTGGTTTGATCTTGACCTTCCCGATTCTATCGCTGCAAGAAGAAAGGCTTTTCCTGAACGTGAACGTGTAACGATGATTGCAGGAAATGCACTGGAAAGCGACTGGTGTAAAACGGTACAGGAAGCGCTTGTGGGCAGAAAATCCAAGCCTGTTTTTGTTGCTGAGGGCTTATTTATGTACCTGACACTTGATCAGATCCGTACTTTTCTTGAAGTTCTGAAAAATAACTTTCCTGACGGCGGTATACTTATCGCTGAGCAGAACTGCAAGGCAATGCAGAAAAGCGAAAAGCATCACGATACAGTAAAAAATACAAATGCGCACTTCATGTCCGGCACTGATTCGGGATAGGAGATCGCTGATCTGACAGACGGTATACAGTTTGTGGAGGAACACAGCTTCAATGAAGAGATGAAGAAATACAGCATACGGGCAAAGCTTTTTGCTCTGTTGCTGCCTAAGATGAATGATCGCTGGGCAACGTTTAAGTGGTGAATCTATATGCAGAAATATACAGGCAAATACTGGATAGTTCTTGCGCCAATTGTCAAAAAATCCCTGAAAAAGCATTACGGAAAGGCGTTTGCAATAAGGACAATGGAAAAAGCAAGAACGGAATATCGTGAAATGCTGAATAGAGTTGATGACATAGGCGCTGATAATCCGATGGCCTCAAATATATATATGAGCTTCATATTTTTTGCTGTTTATCGAGCTGCAAAAGGAAGGATTACGGTCAGTTCGCTTAGAACTATTGCACATGAAGCAATAGAATGGAATGCTTTTGCTCGGCTCTGCCATGAAAAAGAGCACGCTTCATCATTCGGACGAGCGTCAGTAGGCTTCGGAAAAGCTGACAGAGTCGGTGCTTGACTTTACCGAGGGTATCGGCATTATCAAGACATACAACCTCATGGGCGACAAGTCAAAGGAGCTGACGGACAGCTTTGAACATAACTGCAAGGTTAACCTTGACTTTGAGTTCGACCATGCACCGTGGCAGACAGGCGTAAATCTTATCTATACTTTCGGAACGGTCCTTGTCCTTGCTGTATCTTCTTATTTCTATTTTTCGGGAGCTATGCCGCTGAACTTCTATATCGGTATGCTGCTGTTCCTGTTCGACCTTTTTGTTCCTATGAAGTCATTTTACGGACAGATCGCAAGACTGACAGTCATGAACTCATGTATGGACAGGATAGAATCGCTTTTTGCCGAAAAAGAGCTCGATGACAGCGGAGCTGAAATTCTGAAAAATATTTCTGCTCCTGAGATAGAATACCGAAATGTTACATTTGCTTATGATAAAAAAGATATACTCAAAGATATTTCATTCAGGGCCGACAAGGGCACGATGACTGCGCTTGTGGGACCGTCGGGCGGCGGTAAATCCACTATAGCAAGTCTGCTGCCGCGCTTCTGGATAATATCAGCATGGTATTTCAGCGCGTTTATCTGTTTCAGGATACTGTTTACAACAACATTGCCCTCGGCAGACCTGATGCAAGCAGAGAGGAGGTCATCGAAGCGGCGAAAAAGGCTCGGTGCTATGATTTCATCATGGAGCTGCCCGACGGCTTTGATACCGTCATCGGTGAGGGCGGAGCTTCTCTTTCGGGCGGTCAGGCACAGCGCCTTTCTATCGCAAGGTGCATTTTGAAAAACTCGCCTATTGTAATTCTTGACGAAGCAACAGCAAGCGTTGACGCCGACAATGAGAGCTATATCCAGCAGGCTATCTCGGAGCTTTGCAAAGGCAAGACTTTATTCGTTATCGCACACAGGCTCAATACCATTGTCGGTGCAGACAACATCATGGTCATCAAGGACGGAAAGATAGCTGAGTCCGGAAATCATGAAAGCCTTATGAAAAATAACGGCATTTATCATTCTATGGTGACAAAACGCGCAGTAAGTACCGGTTGGAGAAACTGAGCGCAGAAATGATTAATGGAAAAGAAATTTGAAGTCAAAGAACTGATAACTATCGGAATCTTCACTGCACACTAAAATGAAATGAAAAACCAGCTTCTATATGAGTATTACGGTTATAGCGAAGGAGCTGTTTTTTCGAGGACTTGTTACATGATCATACTTCAACTTTTGTCTGAAGTGCCTTTTTCAGTGCAGACACTTTATTTGTTCTCTCCCACGAGAAATCAGTATCAGGTCTGCCGAAGTGACCGTAAGCGGCAGTCTCGGCAAATACAGGCTTGCGGAGTTCCAGCTCTCTGATGATTCCCCTTGGAGTGAAGTCGAACACTTCTGAAACTGCCGCCTGTATTTCTTCATCGGGAAGCACGCCTGTTCCGAATGTATTTACGTAAATTGACACAGGAGCAGCAACTCCGATAGCATAAGCAAGCTGTATCTCGGCGCGGTCAGCAAGACCAGCTGCAACGATATTTTTTGCAGCCCACCTTGCCGCATAAGCAGCACTTCTGTCGACCTTTGTGGAGTCCTTGCCGCTGAAAGCTCCGCCGCCGTGATGAGCAGCTCCGCCGTAGGTATCAACGATTATCTTTCTGCCTGTGAGACCGCTGTCGCCGACCGGTCCGCCGATAACGAATCTGCCTGTTGGATTAACAAGGACACGAACTTCGTCATTGAGCCATTCCTCAGGGATAATAGGCTTTATCACGTTTTCGATAAGGTCTTTGCGGAGCTGTTCCTGTGATACTTCCTCATCATGCTGAGTGGAGATAAGTACAGTGTCGATACCGACTGCCCTGCCGTCCTCATAAATGACGGATACCTGAGTTTTTCCGTCGGGACGGAGATATTTGAGCGTACCATTCTTGCGGACTTCCGTAAGTCTGTATGCAAGTCTGTGTGCCAGTGAGATCGGCAGCGGCAGCAGCTCCTCAGTCTCATTTACAGCATATCCGAAGATGATACCCTGATCGCCTGCGCCTATCTCGTCACCGTGCTCGTCTCTTACTTCAAGAGCCGAATCAACGCCCTGTGCGATATCGGGAGACTGCCTGTCGAGGAGGTTGATTATCTCGGCGGTATGACCGTCAAAGCCAAGCTCGGCGTGGTCATAGCCTATATTATTGATGACATTGCGGACTACCTTTTCTGTATCTATCTCGGCAGAGGAGCTTATCTCACCTGCGAGGATAAAGGTATTGTTCTTGAGGACAGTCTCGGCTGCAACTCTTGCATTGGGATCCTTTTCAAGGTATGCGTCGAGGATAGCGTCTGAAATTTTATCTGCCACCTTATCGGGGTGTCCCTCTGTAACTGATTCTGATGTAAAAATATACTTGCTCATAATAAAAACTCCTTAAAATTATTTTTAGACATAAAAAAGGGAAATGCAGAGCCTTGCATTTCCCTTGATCTTTATTTCTGCACACAAAGGCGCAGTCAGATAGCGAAAGTGCTGTTTCTCCGACAATTGACTATTCTATTGCTAAGCGAGAAACAACAACAGCAAATCTTTTTCATCGTGAACAGCTCCTTTCTTTGTGATGTTATTATTATATTGCAAATTTTCAAAAATGTCCAATCTCAAATATCTATAATCGGCTATAGGGATAAATGATACCCCTTGTTATACAGCGGCGTACTGCTCAATGAAGCTTTTCAGCGGAACACCTCTTTTTATACCGTCAAGCATTGCTTTGGCAGGATTTGTGTGCTCATGTACCCTTTCATACAGCGGAGAGAGCAGGACTTCCTCACCGAAACCACGTTTTTTAAGTCCGTCTGCTGCAAGGTCGAGTATTTTTGTGAGCTGCTTTTCAACTGCTTTTGTATCAATATATTCGGGGAGCTTCTGTTTTGACAACAGCTTTTGAAGCTCTAAGGCATTGAAGCCGTGAGAGTAGATAACGTCATCCTTTTCCAGTATCTCTTTAAGCTCGTAAAGCTTTTCCTTCAGACCTGTGTGGAATGCCGCCACTGTCAGAGCTTCCGAGAGCGGCTGACAGCAGGAGCTTCTGTATTCGATAGTTCCTCTGAATGTCAGGTCCTCGAATTTGAATGTCCGCAGATATTCAAGGTCGCTTATCTCCGGAACGAATGTTATCTTCTGATACTTTTCGCTGTCGAAGTATTCGCCCTCAACAGAGTCACGGGAGAAGAACTCATCTAAAGTCAGCGGCGTGAAATCTATGTATCTGCCGTCGCGCATTGTACAGTAAACAGACTGCGTACCTATATAGTCGATAAGCTCGTCAATGCCCGACACCTTTTTGCCGAACATTCCTACATTATGGGGATTATAGCCCTGCATACTGTGCTCCCACAGCATATTTCTCACGCAGAGAAAATCAGGATAATCGGGGAGATAGGAGTTTGCAAACAACAGAGCCTTGTAGGGCTCGAGAAGTCCGAAAACGTTGACAACGTCTGTGAGCTCATCATATCTTACATCGAGCTGCACCTGTGAGGCGCTGGTGAATGTACCGAAATCGGGACGTTCATGGAAACGCATTGCCACTTCATTTTTATGTTTGGGATAGGAGTGCAGATAATGATAAAGCATACGGTAGCGCTCATTCTGGATAGGCTGATTGTGGTTGATATCCGCATTGGGATTAACGCCCATACCTGTGAGAGTGTAGCCCTCCTTAGCAAATTCAGCATTGAGAAAGCGGCAGTAGTCCTCAAATCTTTTCTTGATCTCAAAAAGATCCACAGCCTTGCCGAAAGACAATTCAAGATTTGAATAACAGCAGTCAAAGGACAGTATATCGCCTGTTCCCTCATGCTTCGCAGATGTGATATTGCCGTTTGAATCCTTTCCCGACTCAATAAAGCCGAAGTTCTTTATGAAGCTCTCGGCAGTTTTAATGGAAACAGCCTCGTCAACAGGCTGTCCGCTGAGATTTACAACGGGCATTTCTATTTCCACTCCGATATAGTCGGGGCGTTCTTTTTTTGTCGGTGCAATATATTTGTCATAAATAGCTTGTCTGACTTCCTTTTTCATTTATTTCACCTCGGGAGATATGCTTTTAGGTATGCTATGACTATATTATAGTTTGTTAAATCTACTTTGTCAATATGATTTGTATGAAATTGTTATTGACATATTCTTTAGCTCGGTATATAATCATATTATATACATCAAAAAACTATGCAAACAGAATGAGAGAGGATAATATGCTTAATCAGTTTTCGAGGACACAGCTTCTGATCGGCAGGGACGGAATGGAAAAGCTTGCAAATGCCCGTGTAGCGGTATTCGGTATCGGCGGCGTAGGCGGATACGTCTGCGAAGCTCTTGTCCGCAGCGGAGTATATAAATTTGACCTTATCGACGATGACAAGGTCTGCCTGACCAATCTTAACCGCCAGATAATCGCCACAAGAAAGACAGTAGGCAAATACAAAGCCGAGGTCATGGCGGAGCGCATGAGGGAGATAAATCCCGATGTGGATATCCGCATACACAAGTGCTTTTTTCTGCCCGAAAATGAGAATGAGTTTCCCTTTGAGGAGTACGATTATATAGTAGACGCAGTTGATACCGTTACTGCTAAGCTTGCTCTTGTTATGAAGGCACAGGAGCTCCATATCCCAATAATCAGCAGTATGGGCGCAGGCAACAAGCTTGATCCCACGGCGTTCCGTGTTGCGGATATTTACAAAACAAAGGTCTGTCCCCTTGCAAAGGTAATGCGTATCGAATGCCGCAAGCGCAGGGTGAAAAAGCTGAAGGTCGTGTATTCCGAGGAACAGCCTACACGTCCCATAGAAGATATGTCCATATCCTGCCGCACACACTGTATCTGTCCTCCGGGAGCTCAGCACAAGTGTACCGAGCGTCGTGATATCCCCGGAAGTACAGCATTTGTGCCGTCAGTTGTGGGACTTATCATCGCAGGAGAGGTAATAAAAGACATATGCAAAGCGTAATTATCAGACAGGCCAATATCAGCGATATTGATACAGTCACAGAGCTTGAAAAGAGCTGTTTCCCTGTCTCGGAAGCCGCAGACAGAAAAGCCTTTGAGCTAAGACTGCAAAATTATCCCGAATGCTTCTGGCTTATTGAAATGAACGGGCAAGCCGTCTCCATGATAAACGGAATGACGACAAATGAAAAAAATCTGTGCGACGAAATGTACAGCAGCACAGATATGTATGCTGCCCATGGGAAATGGCTCATGCTTTTCGGAGTTGCAACAGCTCCCGCTTATCGGAAAAGGGGCTTTGCTTCACAGCTTATGGAACGTGTTACCGAAGATACAAAAAAGCAGGAGCGCCGTGGTATTGTTCTCACCTGCAAGGAGGAGCTTATCCCGTTTTACAGCCGTTTCGGATTTGTCAGCGAAGGTATATCCGATTCCGAGCACGGCGGTGCTGAGTGGTATCAGATGAGACTTACACTTCAACAGCATATATAGCGTTTACCTATAATCTGTAATGGATTTTTCGCATTGGACAAGCGGCAAAAGACAGGTTATAATATAAACATACCACACAGGAAAGGAGCTGTACAAATGGTAACAAGTAAGAAGTCCATACAGCACATTTTCCGCTCAGTGCTCATTTGTACAGAGCGGATGTGGAAAGCAGGACGATGTTGAAAATAGCAACATAAAGACCTTCCGTAATAATATGTGCCATAAAAATATAAAAAAGGTGATAGTTATGATAATAAAAAGTTCCATTAGCTTGCTGAAAAAGCTGTTTGAAAATGATATGTATTTCATTAGTACAGAAACAGGGAATGTGGAGTTTCGTCCCCGAACAGTTTCTAAAGATGACGTCATAACTGATACCGAAGAAAAATAACAAAACCGCCCGGACTTTCATCAGGTCCGGGCGGTTTTATCTGTTTGCAATGAATTAACGGGACAGTTGATTTTTCAACTGTCCCGTTCAGGTATTGAACTTATTACTATATACGTACACTAATAAGACAATGATATTATTCTCTTGAATTACGAACCAAGGCTGTAAACTGCAACGATCCGTCTGAACTAATGAAAGCTCAAACGGATCGTTGCTATATTTATGCTGTAACTGTATATCAAACTCCAAAGAGTAATTTGTCATATGCAGGGAACGGCCAGTATGTTTCAGATGTCACAACTTCAGCCTTGTCAGCGGCACTGCGGAGCTTTTCCATTGCAGGGAGCATAGTGTCACGGACAAATTCGGAAGCAGACATCGTATCGCTGATAGTTTTTAACTTTGAAACAGCAGCTTCAAGCTTTGTGGTTGCAGAGTCCATTTCATCAATGAGCTCTGAAAGCTGTGAAACCAGTGATGTTTCATACTTGCAGGCTACTTTTGAAACGCTCTTCTTCATTGAAACAGCAGAAGCTGTATCAGCTGCAAACTTTGCAACAGCGGGGATTATTTCCTTGCGAGCCATGTCTGTCATTGTAACAACCTCGATGTTTACTGTCTTGATATAGTTTTCGAGCATGATATCGCAGCGTGAGTATATCTCAGCTTCAGTAAAGATACCATGCGATGTGAGCATATCCACATTCTTCTTATCACAGATATAAGGCATAGCGTCGGCTGTTGTTTTCAGATTGAGCAGACCGCGCTTTTCAGCTTCTTTTATCCATGCGTCGTCATAGCCGTTGCCGTTGAAGATGATTCTCTTGTGCTCCTTGATAGTCTTCTTGATAAGGTCATGGAGTGCCTTGTTGAAGTCCTTGGCCTTTTCAAGCTTGTCTGCGAACTGCTTCAGCTCTTCTGCAACAGCAGCGTTGAGGTGAATGTTAGCGCAGGAGATGCTGTTGGAAGAACCAAGCATACGGAACTCGAACTTGTTTCCTGTAAATGCGAATGGGGAAGTTCTGTTACGGTCAGTGGAATCCTTGCTGAACTTAGGCAGAACATCAACGCCAAGCTGCATTTTTTCTTTCTTTGTACCGCCGTATGGCTTGTCGGCTTCGATAGCATCCAGAACTGCGGTGAGCTCGTCGCCGAGGAAGATAGAGATAACAGCAGGCGGAGCTTCGTTAGCACCAAGTCTGTGGTCGTTGCCTGCAGTTGCAACGGACAATCTCAGAAGATCCTGATAATCGTCAACAGCCTTGATAACAGCTGCAAGGAAGAGCAGGAACTGTGCATTCTCAGCAGGTGTTTCGCCCGGTGAGAGGAGGTTCTCGCCCTGGTCTGTG
>NZ_JAFYYT010000035.1 GCF_017549005.1 Ruminococcus sp. | reverse complement strand
CTGATTAGCTGCGCCGCACATTTTTGGCTATTTGTCAATACCTTTTTGCAAAAATTTACATTATATACAAAAAAAATAATCACAGGATCTTTTTGATTCCTGTGATTATTTTACTTTTCCTTAGCTTAATGACATTACCCATACGGCTGTCCTTTTTTATACGGTAATAAATAATACTTTTATCATAAAACCGCATTTTTAGTTAATAACATCGCAATTTTAGGTTAGACTTCGGCTTTAAGCTATGATATAATCAATCAGAAATAAACCATGAAAAGAGAGAAAACATGAAAAAAAGAATCATTATGTCCATTCTGGGAGTCATGGCAGGTGCGGTAAGCGTAGCTATCTTCAAAATGGCAGCCTTCGGCGTCGATCCATTCCAGTCATTCATGAGCGGCATAAGCAGGCTCATACCTATCAGCTTCGGTACTCTGTATGTGATCGTCAATGCAGTCCTGCTGACATTCAGTCTTATTTTCGACAGGCATTACATAGGTATCGCCACCTTTATCAACCTGTTCCTGCTGGGATATGTGACGGAATACTCCTACAGGTTCCTGCGCTGGGTCATTCCAGAGCCGACAATGCCTATGCGCGTCGTGTTCCTTATAGTCGGCATAGTCATCATATGCATAGGCTCCTCGCTGTATATAACCGCAGACCTGGGAGTTTCCACTTATGACGCTGTAGCGCTGATAATGGCTAACAAATGGAAGATAGGAAAGTTCAAGTTCATACGTATCTGCACTGATGTGTGCTGCGTAGTACTCGGTTCGGTGATGTTCGTCGCAGGAGGCGGTCACCTCAGGGAGATACCGACTATTGCAGGTATCGGAACGATAATAACCGCATTCTTCATGGGACCGCTGATAGAGTTTTTCTGCGAACACTTTGCAAGGAAGCTCCTTGACAGCAAAACCGGAAAAGTCAGTGCATAAAAAGCTGAAGCCATAGTACTCACATCTGAAGTACTATGGCTTTTTTATTGACAAACCGCGGAATATGTGATATCATTATCAATGGCTGAAAGCGTTTTATCAGGGAGCGGTACGCTCTGAAATAAAGCCGCTTTTACGCTGACAATACAAAAATGTTAAGGGAAATCAGAAATGATAATGAAAAAGATAACTGCTTTTACAGCTTCAATAGCAATTCTTGCTTCACTTTCCTCATGCGGCTCATCGCCTGTAGGCAAGGCAGACATGGGTGAAAATACCAATACCACGACCTCAGCTTCCTCCGTGACTACGGAAACTGTCACGGAGACCGAAACAGAAACAACTCTGCCACAGAGCAGCGGAGCAAAGGGAAATATCTTCGATTCAAAGGGACATCTCCTCGTTTCCGACGCAGAAAGCGGCAAACGCAGGACATTTGCAGGCGATTACGCCGTATCCTTTGCAAATATAATATCAACCATGTCCGACGGATATGACACAGCTTTCGACAAGATACTTTCAACTCCCACGGGAGAGGACAGCTGCCAGTCCGTAAAGCTCACGATTGACGGCGATGTTCAGAACGATATCTACAGCTACATGGAGAGCATAAATCTCAGGGGAGCAGTTGTAGTCCTCAGGACAGACGGCTCAATAATGGCACAGGTAAACTATCCCTCATACGACCCGAATGCAGTGGAGGATCAGAAATACAGCGACGATCTTGCCTGGGGCGATGTGGGAAACAAGGCTTTCAGCAATTACGAGCCGGGCTCATGCTTCAAGATAATGTCCGAGGTGCTTGCGGACAGACACGGCATATATTCCCTCTATGACGACGGAACATGGGACTTCGGCAACGACCACCCCATCGTCAACTGGGATCACAAGACCAACAAGAGCAGCTATCCTATCCCCAACCGCTCGCTGAACTCCGCATTCATCAACTCAAGCAACATCTTCTTTGCAAAAGCCTTTGAACAGATAGGCGAAGAGGCCGTTCTCAGTGACCTGAAAACTATCTTCCACTTCGGCAAGGACGATTCCGACGACATCCACTGCGATTTCGGCGATCTCAGCAACAATATCGAGATCGAAGATATAGACGACCTCCGCAGAAGCGCATTCGGTCAGTCAAAGGTGCTCACCTGTCCTATTTTCCTTGCAGCTCTCGGCAGAGAGGCAGTTTTCGGCGATATGGTCACACCGTTCGTAATGAAGGACATAGTTGACAGCTCCGACGCAAACAAAAAGATCGGCAGCGGCTCAAAGGCAAACGATGTTATAGCGTCGATACCTCCCGAGTGCAGGGACAATCTTCTCAGCGTCATGGGCTCAGTGGCAGGTGATATCGGAGTTTACGTCCCTGACGGCTACAGCTTCTATGCAAAAACAGGTACGGCTGAGGGCTGGCTGGGCGACTTCCTATACATCACAGGCTGTGCAAAGAACTATAACGACAGCGGCGCACAGAACTGGGAAAACTACGACAATTACGGTGAAACGGGCTCATATGTGGTAGTTATGGAGATACAGAACCCTGCCGAACACGGCTTTGAGTTTGCCTCACAGTCGGCAGGAGTTTACCGTGAGATACTAAACAGGGTAATCGGAAAATAAGTATTAGTAAAGCTGTGAAATATAAGTAAAAGCCATAAGGAATTGCTTCTTTATGGCTTTTTTATTTATTATTTCTTTTTCTTGGGCAATGGCAGTTCCTCTGCCATGCATTCCAGCAATTCTCTGAGGAACTCCCTGTTGTCGATATCCTCGACCAGCAACATCTTGCTGCCGCCCTCATACGGGAGCTCATAGGGATCATCAGGCATAAGACGCTTAGCCGAAGCAGTCGGTTTCACAAGAAATCTGTCATCGTAGATACCGCCTACGACCTTTCCCTGACAATAGATGATGAACTCGCCCATCATTGCCCTGTATGTTATACTCTCTATCTCCGAAAGCTGTTCCAGCACAAACTCAAGGTATTCTCTGCTTGAAGCCATGACCTTTACTCCTTTACAATAACTGCTTTTTTATTGAATACACACTTATTATAATCCAAACTGTATATTTTGTCAAGAAAAGTACAGCTTTTCAACGAAAACAGGGAGATTTTTTTGATTTTATTTCCCGAAACATATTGACGTATCATGTAAAAAAATGTATAATTAAGGTATGACTTTCCTGCATCTTTCGGGATGCGAAAATGCAAATATTTCTGAGGACGGTAATCAAAATGATTTTCAGGGGAACAAAACTTCTGCCGCTTATCGGCGCAGCTGCCGCGGCAATGACGTTTCCGTCCTGTACAGCGGAGGTCGGACAATTAGAAGTCCATCACAACACTGACTTGGCTAATGCTGTTACCACAGCTGCAACAGCAGAAACGACAACTACTACCACCACTACGGCGCTGGTATACAGGGGAAACATTTACGATACTAATCTTAATCTTGTTACATACGGCACTTACGCCAAGGGAGAGGACGACGAGCGCCTTTACGGCGAAAACTGTGCCTACTCCTTCAGCAATCTCATAAGCGAAGCTTCAAACGGCTTCGACAGCTCTCTTGCAGGGCTGCTCAAAAAAGCAAATCCCACACACATAAACGCAGAACACGACGTGGGAAGCTCGGTAAGGCTCACCATTAACTCCGATGTGCAGACAGCCCTCAGCTCATATATGGCAAATATGGGTATGTCGGGCTCTGTGGTGGTACTCAGGACAGACGGCTCCATTCTTGCGGAGGTCTCCTACCCTACCTATGACCCCGAGCTCTACTACGCCGACGCAGAGTACAGAGACGGACTGTGGTCGGGAGCTCTCGAAAACAAGGCTTTCACCAATGCTTCTCCCGGTTCGTGCTTCAAGATAATGTCCGAGGTCATCGCCGACAAAAACGGCATAACCTCTCTTTACGACGACGGAGAATGGTTCGACAGCGGAGCAACTATCGTGAACTGGGACCATGACATCGGCGGCTATCCTATACCTGAAAGGACTCTGTATTCAGCCTTTGTCAACTCCAGCAACATCTTCTTCGCAAAAGCCTTCGATCAGCTCGGAACAGAAAAGGTACTCAGCGAACTGAACAGCCTTTTCCATTTCTGCGATCCCATAAGCTGTGATTTCGGCTCTATCGAGAACAATATCGAGGTACACTGCCTTGACGACCTGCGCCGAAGCGCATTCGGTCAGTCGTATGTACAGACCTGCCCCATATACCTTGCCGCACTCGGCAGAGAAGCCGTATTCGGCGAAATGGTAAAGCCTTTCGTAGTTCAGCAGGTAGTCGATACTGCCGACCCGTCAAAGGAATGTGCAAAGGGCACCGCTCCCTATGAGGTCATCGCAAGCATTCCCGAGGAAAACCGGCAGAATCTCCTTGAATGCATGAGGGCGGTCGCAAATAATATCGGCGTATACGTGCCCGAAAACTACGAATTCTTTGCAAAAACGGGAACCGCAGAAACCGGGCGCGGAGATTTCCTGTACATCACGGGCTGTCTCAGGAACGTTGCGGACCGCTCGGGCGAAAAGATAAAGTACACGGACTACAGCGATTACGGCTATGACGGCTCATACATCATAGTTATGCAGCTGCAGAACCCTGCGGATTTCGGATTTGACTTCGCAAGTCAGACAGGCTATCTCTATCAGGGAATAGTCAACACCGTGCTTTCATACTGACATAAAGAGCGGCTCTCAGCTGCTCTTATTTTTTTCTTTACAAGTAAAGGAAAAAGTTGTATAATAGTAGGGTAAGATATTTTTTAATGGAGGAATCAATTATGTATATAACTTGTCTTGATCTTGAGGGAGTTCTTGTGCCAGAGATATGGATAGCTTTTTCCGAAGCAAGCGGCATTCCCGAACTGAAAAAGACCACCCGTGACGAGCCCGATTACGACAAGCTCATGAACTGGCGTCTCGGCGTCCTCAAGGAGCACGGTCTCGGACTCAGGGAGATACAGGATACTATCGCAAAGATCGAGCCTATGGAAGGCGCAAAGGAGTTCCTTGACGCTCTCCGCGAGCTTGGTCAGGTAATAATCATCAGCGATACCTTCACACAGTTTGCAGCTCCTCTCATGAAGAAGCTGGGCTGGCCGACTATCTTCTGCAACAGCCTCGAGGTAGCTGAAAACGGCGAGATAACAGGTTTCAGGATGCGCTGTGAGAAGTCAAAGCTGACTACGGTAAAGGCACTTCAGTCTATAGGCTATGATACTATCGCAAGCGGCGACAGCTACAACGACCTCGGCATGATAGAGGCAAGCAAGGCAGGCTTCCTTTTCCGCAGCACAGAGCAGATAAAGAAGGATCACCCCGAGCTTCCCGCATACGAGACCTATGACGAGCTCCTTGCGGCAATAAAGAAGGCAATGTCAGAATAAAACGCTGAATGCGGCACTATACCGCAATATCAGCACATAAAGAGCGGAGGTATTTTTATGAGCTACAGTTTCAATGCAGAGGAAGTAACAAATGAAGTAGTTGAATGGGTGCGCGACCTGTTTGAGAAGACTGCTTCACCGACAACAAATGCCGTTATCGGCATATCAGGCGGCAAGGACAGCTCCGTAGCCGCAGCGGTATGCGTAAAGGCGCTTGGCAGGGACAGAGTCATCGGCGTACTCATGCCGCAGGGCGAACAGGCTGATATTTCCTACAGCCACCTGCTTGTGGACACTCTCGGCATAAGGAGCTATACCGTAAATATCGGCGATACCGTAAAGGCTTTCATGAACGAGCTTAAAAAGCACTTAGAGCCCTCCAACCAGGCTGTTGTAAACACTCCCGCACGTATAAGGATGACTACTCTCTATGCGATAGCAGCCTGCAACAACGGCAGAGTGGTGAATACCTGCAACCTCTCCGAGGACTGGGTAGGCTACTCCACCAAATACGGCGACGCCGCAGGAGATTTCTCTCCCCTTTCCGACCTCACTGTCACGGAGGTATTACAGGTAGGCGAATATCTCGGGCTTCCCAAAGAACTGGTACACAAGGTACCTATCGACGGACTTTGCGGCAAGACAGATGAGGAGAACCTCGGCTTCACATATGCAATGCTTGACAGATATATCCGCGGCGAGGACGATCTAAGCTCAGTACCGGAGATAAAGGAAAAGATAGACCGACTTCACAGGGCAAATCTCCACAAGCTGCAGTTAATGCCCAAATACGAACAGAACAAGTAAAACAAGCGCCCGTGCAGCTGCACGGGCGCTTATGTTTTATATGCGTGAAGGCAAAAAACACCCCGCCCATTATTAGGGCGGTACTCATATAGAAGTTTTTCAACAACTATTATGGAAAGACCTATACAGCGGGCTATGAAGCAGAACAGGCGGATACTTCCACAAAAGGTATCCGCCTGTTTTTGTATGTATTCACTTATAAAATCCATTCTCATCATGCTCGCCAAAGCAGCTATGGCAAGTATAAGGCTCTGAGATCTCGCTTATTCCATTGGCTGTAAGTTTAAGCTCCCGTGTAATAAACGGAAATATCCTGCAATGACTTATCATCAGCAAGCCCATTTGAGGATGCTCACGAATGACCTTATTGATGAGGTTACTGATATACCTTGCGTTCACAAAGTCAAGGTTGTTAAGCGGTTCGTCGATGATCAGCAGGTCTGCATCTGAACG
The DNA here is from genome assembly GCF_017549005.1 of Ruminococcus sp. Taxonomy (GTDB): domain Bacteria; phylum Bacillota; class Clostridia; order Oscillospirales; family Ruminococcaceae; genus Ruminococcus. The sequence continues at coordinate 76,321 of NZ_JAFYYT010000035.1, read as the reverse complement.
AGTAGCTATAACAGAGAACACTTGTAGTAGCCTTTGCTCACCACCACTGAATTTACCCGGTCTGGACTTTGCATCGAATATCCTGCTGTTATCTCCCCTGCGTGGCAGCCATTCGTCGATCAGGTCATTGACCTCGGAATAGCTCATATCATTGCCTGCGTGGGCTTCTCCGCTGTTGCTGATAACATCTCTGACTTGTATGCGCCCCATTTCAGAGTATTCGTCCTTTTGGGGAATATAGGCAATGCTGGAACGAAATCGCTGCAATTCGTCATCACTTAACGAGAGAATATCACCGAATGTATGGTGTGTGATCCTACCTTCGATTTTCTTTCCATCGGTTTCTAACCGCATAATGCTTTTCAGTATGGAACTCTTTCCGATGCCGTTTTCTCCGGATAATAAGACCGCTTCACCCTGCCCTATGTCAAATGAAACATTCTGTATCAAAGTGCGTTGTTTCAGCTTTATCAACAGGTTATCTATACTAAGGATATCCCCCATAACTACTTCCTCCAGAGTCGCTTATTTGATATGTTTGAAGCTATAAGCAAAGTAATGATCTCAATAAACGGTATCAACAGCAGTATCAGTAATTTTACAGCATTGTAATTAACAAACAGAAATGCAATACCCGAAAAAGCAAATGATGCGATAATTGATATGATTCCAGTGCCACGGACAAGCCTGTAATATGCTTTGTTAAGTTGCTTTCTATCAAAGCCCAGTATTATCAATCGTCTGAAATTACTTGAAAAAGATTTGGTCAGCATAACAGTTAATGCGACCGTTGCCACAATCGAGACTACGCTCAAAACCGCTAAATACAGGATAATGCTTCGGAGCGATGATATTATTTCATCATCACGATAAACAATATTCTCAGGCGACCCTATCGCTGACAAATCATTGATCGAATCTTTTGTAAATACGATACTGCTATGCGTGATATTTTCGATGTACCGTTCGTCATAGCCCATAATGATGATCCCGTCACTATGACTCGTGCCGTTAGTCGCCCTAACACTTATCGCTTCGGGAAGGAATTGTTCAATAGTATATTCGCATATCTCACCGTTGACAATGTGCTTTGAATAGAGCTTATCACCGATATGCAGATTATTGGATTTGGCTACATTCTCAGATACAGCCACACCGTTGGTGCTAAGTGGCTCTGCGTTCCAAGAGACCATATCTGTATACAGCGAATCTTTTGACTGCATAACAATATCTGCGTTTAAACTGGTATTCGCATCGGCAGACAACGTAAATTCAATTCCTGCATTGAACTGATAATAGTCATCTTTCCGAACTGTATCCTGCATCGTTACCGAGTAATCGTAGTCTGAGTGCAGCAGAGAGTTCAACCGGATAGCATCTTTATTCACAGAAAGAATCAGTATGAGCATAAGAAAAAACGAGATCAAAGTGAATGCCAATGATGTTGTGATCGTCTTTCTTGGCTCTGCGTGTAGAGCTATACGATTTCTCATTGTGTTATCACCTGACCTCGTTTTATATTATTTCTTCGCCTTGGCTTTTTCTTTTTTGGTGATGCTCTTTATCATGGAATTGTTCATGGAGAGACTAATAATCTCTGCCACAAGCACTGCCACAGGAATGAAGGCAATCTCAATACCGATAGCACTCTTTGGAATATACATAGCCGAAGTATTCTGTTTAAGGAACAGTATAATTCCATAAGCGACAGCAAAACAGAGCAACTCACAAATGAAAGATTTGGTGTAGTATGGTTTTACGTTCTGTCCCTTGGGGATACAGTGCTTGGTGAAATAGCCCTTTTCACTGCCACGCTTTGCCATGACTACATTGAAAGCTATTATCAAAACGGCTGACAGGGCTGTGCCGATCCATACCATCAGAGGACTGACCTTCTTATCAAGGCTGTTTTCTCTTACACGGAAATCTGTAATCTCATTTGCATATCCCGATGACATGATTGCATCATAATGCACCTGATACTGCTCGTCACTGTCAAAACGGTCACGATCCTTTAGTCTGCCCATAGGTCTGTAATCCTTGGTCAGATAAGCCTGACAAGTGTTATAGTCATTTGCAGAGATATACATTTGCGAATAGCCGTTGTTCTGGGAATTTTGAACGATAGAATCTTTCTGCTCGGTGCTGATCTGTGCAAGGATAGCTCCGTTTTCGTAAATGGTGTTCGTTTCATAGATAGCGTATATCCTATATTCTGCGGTCGTATCACCAATAGAAAGAGATACGGTATCGCCAATATCTGTCAAAGTATCCTTACAAAATTGCCAGTCCACAAGAATCGGATTATCAAAATCTGAATCCGACTTCTTGATAAGTCGCTTGTCATTATACATCGTAATATCGACATTCTCAAAGTGGTCACTCAGCAGAACTGTTGTTGTTCTCGACTTGCCGCCTGCATTTACAGCGGTTTTAGTCAGGAAAAACGGGAACACCTTGTCGATTCCATTACTTCCAGGAAGTTCGCTAATCTGCTCAAAAGACGGCTCAGGAGCGATAAAGTCGATACTTGTATTTTTATATACGCTTTGTGAATTGTAGTTATCAGCTATCTGAGAGATAAACGGGAATACGAACAACAGTCCGGCTACTACAGCAATGACAGCACTCAGGAAGATTGATAATAAGGCTCTGTGCCTGATCCAATAGCCTGTCATTATTCTTCCTCCGTCTTATCTTCTTTTTTCTCTACAAATATCAGTGTGCTCTGCTTGTCATAAGATGCATCAACGTTGTCATCGAATACCAGCGTCATAGGAACTTCGCCTACTGCGTTAGGAACAAACTGAATAACGCATTCCTGATCGGCCGCCGTCTCAGAGGCGTTAGCAGTAAATTCGTATGTAGTAACATTATTTACCGCATCGAAGTTTGGCGTGATGATCTGACCGTCCATGTACTTTGCATCCACATTGTCGATGCTGGGAATAGTGAGGACGACCTTGACCTGAGAGGTCTTGCTCTTATTTGATGTAACCTTGAACTTTACCTTCATATATACGGTATCACCGATCTCATATTCCTTAGTGCCGTCGCCGTAGCTATGACCTTTATCGGCACTGTAGAAGAAATCAGATGCCGCTGAATAGGTGGTTTCCCCACAAGCAGTCAGTGTTCCTATTGCAAGAGCTGCAACGAGCAGGGCAGAGAGAGTTCTTTTGATCCTTTTCATTTTTATATACTCCTTTTCTCAGTATTGAATTGTCTGTGACTACAAACGGTCAGAGAATTATATCCTGCATTCCAACTGTCACTTCTCCGTCCGAAGAAAAGACAACAGCTAAGCCATGCTCCAAATCATAGCGGTATTTACACATCATAGCAATTCGGGGACTTTCCTTATCCCGCTTGACAAAAAGGCATTCAGGCTTGATATAGCTGAATATATTATCTTTTTTAGTGTTTTCCTCGTCGCTCATGACCTGTTCTCGGCAGTATTTCTCTACGATACTCCTTGATTTTTCAATCCATTCTGTGTGAGATCTGAAATTCTTTAAGGCTTGAATTTGGGCTTTTGTTACTTCTTCGCCTTCGTAGCAGTCATACTCAACAGGCAGCGTAAACTTTCTTCCCCAGATAGTTGTCTCTAATGATTCAATCAAAATCAGACACTCCTTTCTGACCAATCATGGCGTTATATTCTCCGACTCCGCCAAGATGCCCAAATCCAGCATTAACTTCAGTTGGTACCAATTGCATTGATTCCATATTGTTCATTTCGTGCCAAGTAAAACCATTACTTGTCCTGTATGTTTCAATGTCTCTTGCTGTCCAGCTTTTTCCATCATATTTATTTTTAGTCCAGATTTCTGCAAGAGCCTTATCTGCCTGTTTGAAATTTTGTGTTCTGCTATCAGTCATATTTGATATTTTTACTTGGGCTTTTTGAACTGATGAAAAATCTGGAACTCCATTTTTGTATGTCACTTTAGCGTCTGCTTTGATCTCGTAAGTTTTTTCACCAATTTTAATTGTTTTTGATTTATCGTAAATATAATCAGATTTTCCTCTCTCACCAGACCAATGACCGTATTCGTCATTCTTAGGAGTTTGATCTATTCTTGCTTTAAGTGTACTATAAGGTGAGTTATACTTTTGATAATAGTCATATCCCTCAGCACCGCCATGAACTGTGCCAATGATAGCACCCCACATATATCCGTCAGCTGCATTTTCAACAGCTTTCTCTGCCGATGAAACGCCGACCTTTTCCCAATCGACATTGCTCCAATCTATATCGGCTGCATCTGTCGAGGTATATGTTTTCACGGCGTTATATCCTGCATAAGCTGTTCCTGCTGTTGCAGCTAAGACCGATATGCCAGCTATAACGAGCTTTATTCCTGCTGCCGCTGTGATAGTAGTGCTTCCTCCAGAAGGAACAGCAGCCACTAATGATACAATTGAAAGAATAAGACCGGCTGTTGCTGTAGCAAATCCTATGACAGCAGATTTTCTTCCTGTTTCGTCCAATTCATCGGTAGCACCTGTTAATCCTCCGAACAAAGTTCCTATCGCTGCACCTGTTCCTGCAAATTTCAGCGATTCATCTGCAGCAGCGACAACAGCACTTGCAATAGGATCAGGAAGTCCTGCTTTCTTTAAGACCACAACAGTAACGATAACACCTGTGCCTACCGCTACCTTTGTTAGCACTGACTTTATATTGATGCCTTCTCCAAAAAGGTGAGTTGTCTGACTGTTTTCGGCGAAATCCTCTATATGCTCTTGTGGAACATATATGGTTTTACAGCACATAACTTCGGTGATAGTTTCTTCTTCAAGCAACAGCTCGGAAATTTTGTTCTCTGCGAGAACTATTTCTTCCAGATATATCTCCGTTGTTATGAATTCGTGCAACTCGTTTTCGGTGATTATATTCTCTATCTCAACACTCTCTGTTACTGTCTGCGGATTTGCATCTGAAATAGTGGGCGTTGGCGGTGCATTAGAGCAACCGACAGTCATAAGCAAAATCGAAACAACTAACATCAATGATATTAGTCTGTTAAACAGATTACGTCTTATTAACATCATATCACCCCTAAACAAATAATCAGAATTCGCAATGTGACAAATTACAATTATTTATACTATATTATACCATAATTTTAGTGAAAAAGCAATCCGTTTCTCTATGTTTCTACAATATAAAAATGGATTCCGCTTCTCAAATATCCTCAACTTTGATTTCACCGGAATCAAAGTTGGCAGTCAGCCAGATTTCTGACTTGTTTTCCTTGCTTTTTAGCATACTGCATCGTCCTATATGCTCCGCCGCTTTTATGCTGAATACAGCACACGACCAGATTGGAACGGTCAACCATACACCTGTTACGGACTTGTATTGCAGATTTATAGTGTGCTTCAGACGATTCCGAGCATATTTCCACCTCATCATAGTAGCTGAGATAGCTCTGCTCGTTGTCACGGTACTCGGCTTTCATATATGGCAGTACAAGGATAATTGATGTGTTACCGTAGCCGTATTGCTTGACCGCTCGTCTGATTGACGATGCTGCCAGCAGATCGAATTCTCCGTCCCGTCCTATGAGAAACTCGACATACTCCTTTTGCGTTATGAGATCATGCAAGAGTATTTCAAGCCTGACTTCTATCTCTGATGCTCTCTCCACAAAACGATGCCCAAAGAAACTAACAGTGTATATATCCATAGCTATCACCTGAAAATGTCATTGCTCATCTTTTTAATGATACTTCTACACAAACAATCTAATATACCTTGATTATAACATATCTAAGAAGATTATTCAAGAGCAAACAACATATTTCCTTTGAGTATAGCTGATTTCTTTTGCTGTATTATAGTAGTAAGAGGTGATTTAGCTATGACAGACGATTTTGTAAGAAACAGGATCACACAGCTTCGACTGCAAAAGGGCGTATCGGAGTACCAGATGAGCTATGATCTCGGTCATAGCCGTGGATATATCTACAACATTTCATCGGGCAAGTCCCTTCCACCGCTGTCGGAGCTGTTTGCGATATGCGACTACTTCGGCATCACACCTGCGGAGTTCTTCGACGACAGCATTTCAAATCCTGAGCTGATACGGAAAGCGGTTGAGGGCATGAAACAGCTTGATGACGGGGACCAGTTGATGATACTGAATCATATCAATAGGCTGTTGAAGAAATAGAGGTGAAATACTTATTTATGGAATTTCCAATAACCATATCATTTGATACAAATATTTTTGATTCCTACCAATACAATATTGATGAAGGTTCAGATTTGTTTACCTTGATTCAGTATGTACAAGAGGGCTATATAAAGGTTGTATTAAGCAATGTCGTGATTGCTGAAATGAAAAGCCATTGTGTTGAAAAAGCAAATAAGATATTAGATAACATACAGAGTAGCCAAGCAATTTCAAAACAACTTAAATTATCATACGCGCCTTCTACGGTAGATAAAGAATCGTTAAAAAACGAGGCTGAATCATTCATAACTGAATTCCTTGATACTCTAAATGTTACAGTGATGGATTATAGTAATCTAAGCATAGAAGATTTATTTATCAACTACTTTAGCAAAAATCCTCCGTTTGAAGAAAGAAAAAAGTCGGAATTCCCAGATGCAGTTATTGTGATGCAAATCAAGCAAAGATTCGGAAAAAACAATCCTCTGTATTTTATTACCCATGATGATGGCGTGAAAAGAGCATTAAAAGCAGAAGAATACTGTACGGTGTTTTCGTCGATTAGCGATGTATTTGATTTAATCTCCAAAGCGCGAAGTGAGTACAATAATATACAGAAAACAATAACTGAACTATTCCCATCTATAATTGCAGAGATTACCAAGAGATTACAAAATGAAGATTGTATTTCTTTAGCTGGACAAAGTCAAGACGCTTATGGAAATATATTTGGGTATGAATATAAAGATGTTAAATATTACAATCAAAATGTTGATGGTATATCTATTTTCACTATTGATTACTTTGATGAAAAAGCCATTGCTTCACGATTAAAATGCACTGTATCCATTGACGCCGAATGTTCCTATGATAATCATAATAACTATGGTTCTGGAATAAATATTGAAAAGCATAAAGCTAATTTTGCTGTTTCTGTCATAATTAACCGAGAACAAAAAAACATAGAGGCATTAAAATTCCATGTCTTTTTAGGAGGGGACAGCAGATTGGAAAGATACCCCAAATATGAGCATTCAAAACCTTATACAACTTGTCCAGAATGCGGTACAGACATTTCTATCGAAAACGATGGCGGAAATGGATTCTGTATAAATTGCGCTCCAAATCACTAATTTAAGAACTACTTATCTCAAAAAGCACAAAGCACCAAATAATAACAATATCTAAGAGCGAGTTGCCGTTTTCGACAACTCGCTCTATTTCGGTTATTCATCTTCGTCCAAACACTCATCCAGCCCGTGAAGTAGCTGAATGTATACGCACTCTGCTCGGTCTCGCTCATCACCGTCCGTAGACATCATGAGTTCAAGGAAATAGGCTTTTGCTTCTTCATAGTCCGTCCAGACCTCACATCTGCCGTTGTATACGGTCGTGACCTTGCTTGACCTTGGCATTGCCAATTCAGGTGTTTTCAACATAACTGTTACCTCCAAATCATTATTGTAGATACAGTATATACCATAATAGTGCCAGAGTCCAGCATATCGGAATAATTGTAACCATTATTGTGAAAGGCGCAGCAATTTCAAAAGTCTTTCCGGTACATTGCGCACATATCGTATTTCATCGCCGTCGGGAATTATCCTGACGGCGATTTTCATATTCTGCTCAATGCTTTAGCTGAGCAACCTTTGTTTGCAGAAACATCAGCGGACGCCAGAGCTTATCGCCAAGCTCCTTGATCTCCTCAATATCTTCCTTGTAAACTTTGTTTGTGACATTTGCTCGGTGGGCAATTTGGTTGATATTGTTTGCGATATTATTCGCAAGTACAGTGAGCCGTTTCAGCTCGTTTTCGTCGATATGGACGATGTAACCCTCGAAGATCATGGCTCTTACAAATGTGCTGAGACTGCTCATACCGCTGTTAGCAAACTTCTTCTTGATAGCCGCCATTTCTTCGGGGCTGACACGGACTTTCAGGTACAATGTACGCTTCTTTTCGTCTTTCATTTTCTCTTGTTCTCCTTTTTATTTTTCTCAATTCGGGGTCGTAGGGGCAGCGCCCTCTGCCAAGCCTTGTACTATGTGTGAAGTCGCAATTTGCGCCCACATAGTACCGTGCTTGCTGGTAGAGTTTCGCCCCTGTGGGGCGAATGTCATTTCCGAGCCTTTCGGCTCGGTCGTTTTTCTCGATTTCGAGAATTGGAGCTGTGCGACTTTCTCTGTTTCGTCGCTCTCCATAATCAATATAGCGCACTTTCCCGATCACGTCAATAATAAATTTCAGATTTTTTATGTTCGCTCAAAATTGCTTCGTCAAAATGACCGGATAGCATAAACTGCGAAATAGCGTGATTTCAGTTTTTTGAATCTAAAAATTCCCCGGACATTTGTTGACAAAGTATGAACAAAAGTTTGTGCGCAATGCGGCTTGTATTTCAAATGTAGAGCGCGCTATAATTGGATCATGGCAGGTGAGCTTCGGTCACTCGGCTCTGCCTGCTGAGAACAAAAAATGAAAGGTTGTGATTTTTCTATGGGCATCTATACAGAAAAGAGAGATCAGCTCATCGAGAAGATCAAAGGTTTGGAAAAGCGTATCGCCGGCGATACGGCGAAAAAGAAAACGCTGGAGGATAAGCTGAAAGAAGTTTCCCGTCTGGCTATGGCGGAGGAATACAACTGCAAGCCCCGTGAGCTTGATGAGATCATCACCTCGGAGCATCAGCTTCTGGAGAAACTGAGAGCCAGCGGTCTGTCCGATGACGAGCTGCTGAAACTGGTCGGAGGTGGAAACGCTGAGAATGAGAAAAGCAATACCGCCGACTCGTCGCAGACTTCAGACAGCAAATGAGCTTTACGGATAAAGCGAATCCCTATGAGGATTAAAACTATCCGATAACAAAAAGTGTAGCCGTAAAATACTCAGTCGGCTCAAAACACTGAGCCGATCTTACGGCTATTATGAGGGTGAGAGATAGAAAGCGAAGCCCTCGACTCTAAAGCATAGAGACAGAGAAGCTAAAGGAGTAAAATTCGCTATGAATACAAACACTACTTTTAATACAACGTCCGAATACAAGATCGGACATACTCTTTACACGGTGACTACCGTGTTCAACCCTGCTTCAAAGGATAGCCTTTCGGATATTCTGAAAAGGCTGATCATACGAGAGAGTGAAAAACTCCTCGGTGAATCCGGACAAGAACCTGAGAAGCAGGCTGTGTAACTTTGGAATATCGGCGCATTGAATCATTTTCCAATGCGTGCTATAATGATAACATAGCTTGCTGTATCTGTCGGAAAGAGAGGTTAATTATGGCAGACAAGATCACAGCATTGTATTGTCGTCTTTCGCAGGACGATATGTTACAGGGTGAGAGCAACAGCATCACCAATCAGAAGGCTATCCTCAAGAAGTACGCCGATGATAATGGCTTTACAAATACAGTATACTACGTTGACGATGGTGTCAGCGGCACTACTTTTGAACGTGACGGATTCAAGACTATGATGGCTGATGTAGAAGCCGGAAAAGTCGGGACAGTCATTACTAAGGATTTGAGCCGTTTAGGTCGTGATTATCTGAAAACAGGCGAATACATCGAGATCATATTTCCTGATTATGATGTCCGCTACATTGCAATCAATGACGGTGTGGATACGTTCAAATCCGAAAACGAGCTGATGGCATTCAAGAACATTTTTAATGACTGGTATGCCAGGGACACAAGCAAGAAGATCAGAGCCGTTTTCAAGGCAAAGGGGCAGTCGGGCAAACATCTTTCTAATCCGATCTACGGCTACAAGCATTCGGAAACGGACAAGAACCTTTGGGTGATCGACGATGAAGCCGCCGAAGTTGTTCGCAAGATTTTTCATCTTTGCATTGACGGCTACGGTCCGGCGCAGATTGCTCGAATCTTAACGGAACAGGGCATCCCAACGCCGACGGCTTATGCATTGTTGCAGGGCAGGGATAACGGTCATAAGAATGCTAACCTTAATCGTTGGGGTATGGAGACTATTTCGGGTATTCTCGAAAAGCCCGAATACGCAGGTCACACTGTGAATTTCCGTACTCATGTGAAGTCCTACAAAAACAAGAAGCGTGTGGATAACCCAAAAGAGGACTGGCTGATTTTTGAGAACACCCATGAGCCTATCATCACACAGCAGGAGTTTGACTTGGTGCAGGAGCTTCGCAAGAACAAACGCCGCCCGACAAAGCACGAAGAAGTCAATCCGTTTTCAGGCATCTGTTACTGTGCCGACTGTGGAAAGAAGTTGTATCTGTGCCGAGCGACAACCATGACTGCCGACCAAGAGCATCTGAAATGTGGCACCTATGCAAAAGACAAGAACGGCTGTACAATTCACTTCATCAGGACAATAGTGCTGAAAGAGATCATACTCGGTGAACTAAATAAGATGGTTGCCTTTGTCAAGGATAATGAGGACGAGTTTGTGCAGATGGCTATGGACAATTCCGTTCAGAAGCAGTCCTCGGAACTTGCGAAGTCGAAGAAAAAGCTGAAAGAAGCTGAGAAGCGCATCGCAGAACTGGATCGGCTGTTCACAAGGCTATATGAGGATAATGTCTCGGGCAAAATCTCAGATGAGCGATTTGCCATGATGTCGGCAGGTTATGAGGACGAGCAGAAGAAGCTAAGAGCAACCGTAGCAGAGCTGACTGCTTACATTGATACTGCCGAACAGAAGTCAGCCGATGTGACCGCATTCATCAGGGCAGTACAGAAATATGAGCATATCACGGAGCTGACACCTGAGATTATGCATGAACTGGTCGAGAAGATCAGCGTTCACGCGCCTGACAAGAGCAGTGGTCACCGCACTCAGGAAATCGAGATTCACTATCGTTTCGACGTTGCCGTAACGACTGCCGTTGCTGACAGTATGAAGTACGACAAAAAGAGAAAGGCTGCGTAACCGCCATGGTTACGCAACCTCATCTTCAAATCATAAAAACTTCTTTACGAGTACCCGCCTTTACGGACGGGGGTGTGGGATTATCAAACCGCAATCGCTTTGTCAAGCCGGTGGAGAGAATGCCTTATTTCCTGCCACCTTTCGTCATCGAGTTCCGAAGTGAGTACAAACTTGTAGATCCTGCCTTCATGCAGTACCTTGACCGATACAAGACGGTCACAGCCTGCAAATGCGTGCTTTCCTATCTCTTTAAGAGTTGACGGGATAGTAAGATCGCTGAGGTTATGGCAGCCCTTGAACGCATACCAGCCCAACCTTATAGTGCTTTCGGGAAGAGCGATGCATTTCAGGTTTTCACAACCGATAAATGCCGTATCAGAAATAAGCTGAACGGTATCGGGTAAAAGGATCCTTACAAGATTAGTACAGCCGTTAAAAGCTCCCTCACCGATGATGCCTACATCATCGGGAACAAAGATCTCGGTGACGTTTCTCTCGTCTTTGTACTTTTTGAGTACGCCTCTTCTGATCTTGTAATTCATTCATTTTTCTCCTTATCGATTACCTCGATACATATCCCCTTGAACCTCTTTTATCTTTTATTGGTTCATTATCATTATAGCACAGGCAGCACAAAAAGTCAATATATGGCAGAGACTATTTCCCTATATTTGGTGAATTGCACAAAAATGCCCTCCCCTGATTGAAGGGAGAGCAAATTTCAGATATCATTTAAGTTATTCAACTGATTTAAGCGATTCTGCCATGTTTATACGCTCCAGTTTTATCTGCATGAACAGGTTCACGGTAATGGTGAAAAGGAAAGTGAGAAGCACGCTGTAAAGGTAGCTTTTCGGAGCTATCTTCACGCTGAAATCCACAAGGTCCACCTTTATCTGCGCCATTACGAAGCTGTGGAGCAGTATTCCCAGCCCGACTCCCGCGACGATGCCCATAGCAGTGAGTGCAAGATTCTCACGGAGCACATAAGCCGAGGTCTCGCGCCTGAAAAAGCCCAGTACCTTTATGGTAGCTATCTCGCGCTGACGCTCCGTGATATTGATATTCGTGAGGTTATAGAGCACGATGAACGCAAGACCTGCCGCACAGATGATAACGATGAGCACGATATAGTCAAGTCTGCTCATCATCTTGCTGAGCCTTACCTTGAGGTCGTCGAACACCATCATCTGCATTACCCTGTTGTCCTTTGATACGGCAGCCTGCGCCGCATGGACGTCTGCTCCTTCCTTAAAATTCAGGAACGCGCAGTTGAGCGGAACGTCCTCGCCCAGCTGCTCGCAGACAGTATCCCTGCCCATGAATACCACATTGTATACATGGTTTTCAAATACGCCCGTTACCCTGACATTGAGTTCCCGCATATTTTCATCTCTGAGCTTCATCATGCTGCCCTTTCTGATACCGTATCGCTCCGCGATACTATGGCTGACCAGAGCCTCGCCCTTTGCAGGAGGAACAAGAGCATTCCCCCTGATATCATGGAGGCTGAAATACCTGTCCATACCGTCAAAGCTCTCGGCAGCATTCAGCGTCACGCTCTTGACCTTCTTGCCGTAAAGGAGATCCCATGAGCCTGTATACAGGAGTGCGTAATCCTCTGTGTTATCGTCCAGAAGCTTCGTAAGCTCCTCGGGAACGCCGTCCTCGGTCTTTCTGAGGACCGCAGAGGCGTCCGCCACCTGTATCTCGTCATACTGCGTATCCGCAAATCCTGCAATGGAGTCCTTAATGCCGAATCCCGTCAGCAGCAGAGCCATACAGCCGCCAATGCCGAGGATCATCATGAACAAGCGCTTTTTATAGCGGAAAATATTTCTTATCGAGACCTTTTTAAGGAATTTGAGCCTTTTCCAGATAAATCCCACGTATTCAAGGAATACGCGCTTACCCGGCTTCGGAGCCTTCGGTCTCATAAGAGCCGCAGCAATCTCGGAAAGCTCCATGCGGCAGCTGAACCAGGTCACACCAACTGAGCACAGAAGCGATACCACTATAGCTATCACAGCGAGCTCGCGGCTGAATACGTACCTCATGGGAAGATCAAGGTACATAAGGGTATAGGTCTTCCAGATTATCTTCGGGAAAAGGTAGGTACCTGCACCGTATCCCAGCACGCAGCCGAGAATAGCCGCCGTACCCGAATAGAACATATACTTTCCCATTACCGAGCCCTCGGAATAGCCAAGGGCTTTAAGTCCGCCTATCTGAGTACGCTGCTCCTCCACCATGCGGCTCATGGTAGTCATGCAGACCAGAGCTGCCACAAGTATAAAGAACACAGGAAAGACCTGTGCCACCTGCGCGACGATCTCGGAGTCGCTCTCAAAGCAGGCATAGCCTATATTTGTATTTCTTCCGAGAACATAGACGTCGGGATTTTTCTGCTTTGCAAGGTCTTTTTCTCCCTTTTCAAGCTCCTTCTCCGCGTCCTTTATCTGCTTTTCGTAGTCGGCAGCGGAGCTCTCATACTCCGCAAGTCCTTTTTCGTAATCGGCATAAGCCGCATTGTACTGCTCCATACCCGAAGCATACTGCTCGGGCATAACGTCCTTTATCTGCTGGAGCTGAGCAAGCTGCCCGTCAAGCTGAGCCTTTCCGTCGTCAAGATTTTTCTTAGCCTCGTCAAGCTTCTGCCTGCCCTCGGCACGCTTGTCCTCAAGCTCCTTTCTGCCGTTCTGAAGCTTTTCCTCAGCTTCGCGGTACACCTTGTCGAACCTGATATCCACACGGGACTGCGCTATATCCTTCCACTGCTCTTCCCTGCCGTCCATATATTCCTCATACTCGTCGGAATAAATGGTATGGTCCTGATCGAAGCGCACATAAGCCTCGGTATATACCTCCATATCGAAGGCGTCCTCAGGGAAATATGCAAATAGCTTTACCTCGCCGTCACCGAGGGAGGAGTTTCCTCTCTCAAAATTGATATACATAGGCGACTCAACCCAGCCGACGATATTATAGACCTCGTGCCTGAATCTTTTCCTGATGTATTCGGGAGTACTTCCTGCTACGGTTATGGTAGAGCCGACATTGAATTTGCCCCTTTCCAGAAGGCATTCGTTGTCCTTTTCGGGCATTCTTCCCGAAATGAGCCTGAGCTTGTTTACATTGTCCGTGATAGAGTGAGCTCTCACCACATACTGGGTATCTCCTGCCGATAAGAAATCCGCGGAATAAGCTCCCTCGGCGCACCGCACGTCACTGCGCGCGGCAAAGTCCTCAATATCCTCGTCGGTCCAGCCGATGGCGGACATGAGCCTGTAATCGTAGAGCTGATACTCATCGAGAAACCTGTTTATGGTGTCCACCATAGCGGGAGTGGTGATCCTTACACCTGAAAAGAAGCCGACTCCGAGAGCTATTATGGCTAAAATAGCAAAAAAACGTCCGAATGAGCCGCGTATCTCACGAAGCGCGGTCTTTTTTATAGCCGATCTCATAGCGTCACCACTCTATTTCCGAAATATCCGCGGGCTTTTCATTCGTGCGAATGCCTGAGACAGTACCGTTCTTTACAGTGATGATACGGTCAGCCATAGGAGTAAGAGCCTGATTGTGAGTGATAACGACTACCGTCATGCCCTTTTCGCGGCAGGTGTCCTGCAATAGCTTCAATACCGCCTTGCCTGTGGCATAGTCAAGAGCTCCCGTAGGCTCGTCGCAGAGGAGGAGCTTCGGATTTTTCGCAAGAGCACGGGCGATAGCCACACGCTGCTGCTCACCGCCCGAAAGCTGTGCAGGGAAATTCTTTATACGGTCGGAAAGTCCCACCTGATCGAGTACCTTTTTTGCGTCGAGCGGGTCACGGCATATCTGTGAAGCGAGCTCCACATTCTCAAGAGCCGTAAGGTTCTGCACAAGGTTGTAGAACTGGAAAACAAAACCCACATCATAGCGCCTGTAAGCGGTGAGCTTTCTCTTGCTGAGGGAGGATATCTCCGTACCGTCAAGGGTAACGCTGCCGCTGGTAAGAGTATCCATGCCGCCGAGAATATTGAGTATAGTGGTCTTTCCAGCGCCGGAAGCTCCGACGATGATGCAGAATTCTCCCTTGTTTATCTCAAAACTTGCGTCATTAAGGGCGTGGATCTCAACCTCGCCCGTCTTATATGTCTTTTTTACATTTTTAAATTCAACATAAGCGCTCATAATATTCCTTTCCGCAGTCAGCTCCGCATCATGCGGCGCCCTGCCTTAAATTTCTGAACCCATTCCTAAATTATACCACAATTGTATCTGTGTGTAAAGGAAAAACCTTGTTTGCCGAAAATCACATCATAATTTCATCATAATCATCATTTTTTATGTTTACAACAGACAAAAAATACGATATAATGTTAGTAACATATTATTTACGCTTATTCTATCCGAGAGGAGTATTCAATATGAAACTATTCAGACGCATGATATCGGCGGCAGCTTCACTGTTCCTTCTCACGCCAATAGTGACAGCTTTTCCGCCTGCCGGAGCGGAAGCTGCTTCCATCGTCAGCATATCGCCATATGATACCTATGATATCAACGGCGGCAAGTTCGAGGGCTGGGGCACCTCCCTGTGCTGGTGGGCAAACCGTATAGGCTATTCCGACACCCTTGCACAGCAGGCAGCCGAGACATTTTTCAGCACCGACGGACTCGGGCTGAATATTGCCCGTTTCAACATAGGCGGCGGCGACGACCCGTCCCACACCCACATAACCAGGACCGACTCCAATATGCCTGGTTACACGAAGTACAATAACGGCACAGTCACCTATGACTGGAGCGCCGACGCAAACCAGCGCAACGTGCTGAAACGCTGCGTCGAAGCCGCAGGGGACGATATGATAGTCGAGATGTTCTCCAACTCTCCCCCTTACTATATGACCAACAGCGGCTGCAGCTCGGGAGCAAAGGACTCAAACAACAATAATCTCCGCGACGACAAATACACCGACTTTGCGGAATATCTTGCCGAGGTCACAGCCCACTACGAAAAGGACTGGGGCATACACGTGCAGAGCATAACTCCAATGAACGAGCCCTACACCAACTACTGGGGCGCCTACAGCGCAAAACAGGAGGGCTGTCACTTCGACCAGGGCTCGTCAATGGACAAGATATATCAGGAGCTTTCAAAATCGCTGAAAAAGCGTGGCCTGAACGACATAATCATAAGCGCCTGCGACGAATCCGTAATAGATACGGCAATAAGCTCCTGGAACAAGATGTCAGACACCACTAAGGCTCTCATCGGCCGTATCGACACCCACACCTACGGCGGAAGTCAGCGCGCAGAGCTGAAAAATACTGCCATAAAAGCAAACAGGAACCTCTGGATGAGCGAGGTAGACGGCGGCTCAACAGCAGGCACCAACGCAGGAGAAATGGGCGCGGCACTTTGGCTCGCAGACCGTATCACCCTTGACTGCAACGAGCTCAATTCCTCCGCGTGGATACTGTGGCAGGTCATCGACAACCACATCTCCTCAGTGGGAATGAACGGCAACAAGGACAAGGGCATGGTAAACACTCAGGGCGGCTACTGGGGACTTGCCGTTGCAGACCATGACAGCAACAGGATAATCCTCACCAAGAAGTACTACGCTATGGGACAGTTCTCACGCTATATCCGTCCGGGAATGACTATGCTGAAATGCGGCGGCAACTGCATGGCGGCTCTTGACACCAAAAGCAACAAGCTTGTCATCGTCGCAACAAACGACGGCTCCTCAGACAAGGATATGGTATTTGACCTTTCGGGCTTTGACAGCGCCGGAACTTCCGCACAGGCGGTACGCACCAGCAATTCCGAGAACTGGAAGGATATCGGCAGGATAAACGTATCAGGCGGCGCTCTGTCGGCAACTCTTGCGAAGCAGTCCGTTACCACATTCATAATCGACGGAGTAAAGGGCGGCGGAGCTCTTACCGACAAGATAACAGTTACCTCGGGTATGCTGAGCGGCTCTGATTCTTGGAAGAGCGATACCTCCACAAACTACACAAAAGCCTTTGACGACAACGTATCCACATACTTTGACGGCGTTTCCAACGGCTGGGTACAGGCAGACCTGGGCGGACTCTATGACCTCTCGGCAATAGGATATGCTCCCCGTGCAGGCTATGAATACCGCATGACGGACGGCATTTTCAAGGCTTCCGCAGACGGAACGAACTGGACGACCATTTACACTGTAAAGGGCAAGCCCACCTCGGGTATGCATTATGTCACGGCGCTTTCGGGCGATACTGCTGCCCGTTATGTAAGGTATGAAGTTCCGGCAGGCGCACCTAAGAACGAGTACAACAGCGACAGCGATTACTGCGCGAATATTGCCGAGATAGCGCTTTACGGAACTCCTCACGGTCAGTCTCCGCAGACAAGATATGAAAAACTCCCCATAAAGGAGTGCATAGGAACTCTCCCGTGGCATGACGACGAATCCAACTCCTTTGAAAAGGCTTATGACGGCGATATGAGCACATTTTTCGACGGACTTGAGGGCGGATATTTTATACTCGACCTCGGAAGTGTCTGCACTGTCGGAAATATCGCATACTGTCCGCGCGAGGGCTACGAATACCGCATGATAGGCGGATATTTCAGCGTTTCCTCCGACGGTACCAACTGGCAGAAGATATACACAGTCGAAAATAAGCCTGCATACAGGATGAACTTCACGGAAGAGTTTGAAAATACCACCGCAAGATATATCCGCTATGAAGTTCCTGAGGGAGCTCCCTCAAGTCCGCTGAACAAGGACAGCGTTTACCTCTGCAACATAGCTGAGGTGGCGGTATACGGCAAGGCAGGCGCAGAAACTCTCACCGGCGACGTAAACAACAACGGAGCGGTAGAAGTTGCCGACCTTGTACACTATCAGCGTTATCTGCTGAAGAACGAAAAGCTTGCAGCTCCGCAGAATGCCGATATAAACGGCGACGGAGCTACAAACGTATTTGATATCATAGGCCTCAGGCGGCTTGTGCTCTCAAAATAAACGTTATCTGAACCGACACAGGAGTAAATTATCTGCTGAAAAGGCACTTTACCCACGAAAGGGATTCCAAAGGGTTCACAACCCTTTGGTCAGGTCAAGGGTGACTCCCCACAGGGTGGGTAGATGTCGCAACGCGACAGAGGGGACGGACCCGATTAGGGGGACAGCCCTTGTGGGGAGTGGGGCAAAGCCCTACATATAGCCTCAAAGTGCTCCGCAAAAGGTGAATTCAAAAACAGTCCGGCGGACTGTTTTTGAAGAGGAGACGCCCTGCAAGTGAGGGCGTCTCCTTAATTGATATAGTTTTTTAACAGACCGTAAGGCACTCATAATGAGTGCCTTTTTTCATACTTTAACATTCGGATTTGTATACTGCCCGTGCTTCTTTGTGGCGCCGTTCCAGAACTGTATTGCGAACTGAGGACAATGGTGCAGACAGCGGAAACACAGAGCGCAGCGCTCCTTGACCCATACAGGCTTTCCGTCCCGTATCTCAATGGCTTTCACAGGGCACTTCGCAGCGCACAGACCGCAGCCGTTGCAGCTGTCCTCAACGGACAGATTTTTTGTCATTCTCACCTTTGCAAAAACCTTGTCCGTGTACTTATGGAAAGCATAGGGAGTCCTCATAGTAAGGAAGCAGCCTTTTTTCCTGTCCAGTATCTTTGCGATGACCTTGTTTATGTTCTTTTCCGCCGCCTCGTTCTGACGGGCGACCTTTTCCTTGTTGCTGAGGTCAAAGGTGACAGTCCAGTTATCTGGCATTTTTATGCTGTAGACCGCACTCAGACGAATACCGTTGTCGCGCAGGAGATGCCTTGCCTCCTCGCCGCTGCAGCCCACGGTAGTTCCGTAGGTGGACGCTATGAAAACATAGTGCTTTCCGCGTCTGTGAAGTCTGAGCTTCTGCAGGAACTCCCTCATCGGCACAGGCAGAGCCCACCAGTGGGTAGGAGTGACGATACCGAAGCATTCGCCGTCCTCAAGGGTAATATCATAGCAGCCGTCCTCTATGGATACGGCTTTTTCATTAAGCGCGGAGGCTATCCGCTCCGCCGCATATTTGCTGTTTCCCGTAGCCGAAAAATAAACTATCATATATTATCCCCCTTGTATCAGTATTCACTGTTAAGGTCATTGCTTCTCGAACATATCAGCTCCGACGCCGCAGATAGGACAGACGTAATCCGCAGGGACTTCCTCCCCAACGTATTCATAGCCGCAGACCGTACATCTCCATATGGTCTCGCCGCTCCCGGTCTTTCCCACAGGGACAGCGTCATGGCCGCCTGTTACCTTCTCGAAATCAGCCTTGCCGTGCTTGCATATCGGACAGATGAAATCGTCGGGAACTTCCTCTCCCACGTACTCATAGCCGCATATCACGCATCTCCATATGGTCTGCCCGTCGGAAGTTGTTCCCACAGCCTCGGGCTTTGGCTTGATATTGCTCTGATAGTATTCGTAGGTCGCAGAAGGCTTGTCGCTGAGAACTTCCATATCAGTCACCTCTGCTATGAACATGGTATGAGTACCGAGGTCTATGCTGTGCCATACAGAGCCGGATATATAAGCATTCGTGCCCTTTGTTACTATAAGGCAGCCGTTTTCCGCGCGTTTGCAGTCGCTAAAGTCCGCAAACTTGTCCGTATCTCTTCCCGACTGGAAGCCGAAACGCCTGAAAAGCGAAAAATCCGCGTCAGTGCTTATAACAGAAGCCGTAAACCTGCCCGTAGCCATAATGAGGTCGTGAGTGTAATTCGTCTTTGCAACGGTAAGGCTCACCTTATTCGGCGAGGACGTTACCTGTGCGAGAGTATTGGTGATACAGCCGTTGTCTTTTCCTTCGCTGCTGGCTGTAACAACGAAAAGTCCGTAGCTTATTTTGTACATTGCTTTCTTATCCATATTGCATACCTCCGTTTATTACGAAATTGATCAAGCACTTTCCGCTCCATCTTACTATAATTTTACCAAAACCCGGTGCTGCATTCAAGTATATTTTGTAAACAATCCCACTCCTTGACAATTACGGCAAAAGTGGTATAATAGATATGAAAAAGGGAGCTTGTTGAACAGGCTGAGAGGGAGTTAAAAACTCCGACCTTACCTGATTTGGATAATGCCAACGTAGGGAAATACTTATGGAAGATAGGTGTGTCTCTCTGCGGGCACACCTTTTTTTGCAAGCTTCTCAATGCCCTGCCGTGGAGTCTGAACGGAACGCCGGTGACGGCGTTCCCTAAAGGCAAACATCTAAGGGCTTGCAGCGTGACATCGGGGGCACCACTTTGTCTCGCTATACAAAATTAATGCTGGGGCATGAGCCCAAATCTGCTGAAAAGGAGCAACATATATGAAAACAGCATTAACGATCGCAGGCAGTGATTCCTGCGGAGGCGCCGGCATTCAGGCGGACATTAAAACAATGACCATGAATGGTGTTTACGCTATGAGCGCTGTTACAGCTCTCACCGCGCAGAACACGACCGGCGTGACAGGTATTATGGAGGTATCGCCTGAATTTCTGGCTATGCAGCTTGACGCTGTGTTTGCGGACATTCGTCCCGACGCAGTCAAGACAGGCATGGTCTCCTCCGAAAAGCTTATACGTATAATCGCGGAAAAGCTTAAACAGTACAAGGCTGACAACATCGTTGTCGACCCCGTTATGGTAGCTACAAGCGGCGCAAGACTCATCGCAGAAGATGCAGTCGAGGCTCTGAAGTC
Source organism: Ruminococcus sp. (assembly GCF_017549005.1). Taxonomy (GTDB): domain Bacteria; phylum Bacillota; class Clostridia; order Oscillospirales; family Ruminococcaceae; genus Ruminococcus. The sequence continues at coordinate 55,481 of NZ_JAFYYT010000035.1, read as the reverse complement.
CGAGCTTCTACCTGCTGCGGCAGTTGTTACTCCCAATATTCCCGAAGCGGAGATCCTTGCGGATATGAAGATAGCTTCACGTGAGGACATGGTAAAAGCTGCCGAAAAAATAGGCGGAAAGTTCGGCTGCGCCGTGCTCTGCAAGGGCGGTCACAGTCTCAATGACGCAAACGACCTCCTATGGGATAACGGCAGCTGCACATGGTTCAACGGAAAGCGTATCGACAATCCCAACACTCACGGAACAGGCTGCACACTTTCAAGCGCTATTGCTTCCAATCTTGCAAAGGGCTTCACTCTTGAGAAGTCCGTGGAACGCGCAAAGGACTACATATCCGGAGCCCTTGCGGCAATGCTCGACCTCGGAAAAGGCAGCGGTCCTATGAACCATGCATTCGCTCTCTCCGGAGAGTTCGCTAAGGGGGCAGAATGATGGAAAAGAAACGCACTTCAGTTTATGAAAATGGACTTATATGGTTCGGTGCAGGCGTTTCCATTGCCGAGATAATCACAGGTACATACTTTGCACCTCTTGGCTTCGGCAAGGGACTCCTCGCTGTAATAACCGGTCATATCATCGGCTGCACCATGCTTTTCCTTGCAGGTCTTATCGGCGGCAGGACGCGCCGAAGCGCTATGGAGACCGTAAAGATGAGCTTCGGCAGCAAGGGCGGTATCTTCTTTTCGATACTCAACGTGCTCCAGCTGGTCGGCTGGACCGCTATAATGATATACGACGGCGCACTTGCTGCAAGCAGTATCTTTGACGCAGGAAAATGGATATGGTGCCTCGTTATCGGCGGACTCATTATCCTCTGGATAATGATCGGCATCAAGAACCTCAGCAGGATAAACACTGTGGCTATGGCTGCGCTTTTCATACTCACACTGATACTCTGCAAGGTCATCTTCTTTGACGGCAGCGAGCTGCCTGTCTCTGAGGAGAGCATGAGCTTCGGCGCTGCTGTCGAGCTCTCCGTGGCAATGCCACTTTCATGGCTGCCCCTTATCAGCGACTACACAAGAGAAGCCGAAAAGCCCGTGGCTGCAACAGCTGCAAGCGCTGTAGTTTACGGCATCATCAGCTGCTGGATGTACGCTATCGGCATGGGCGCTGCTATTTTCACTGCCGAAACCGATATCGCTCAGATAATGGTAAAGGCCGGTCTTGGCATAGCAGGTCTTCTTATCGTGGTATTCTCAACAGTTACAACTACATTCCTTGACGCTTACTCGGCAGGTATCTCCGGCGAGTCGGTACTGACAAAGCTCAGGGGCAAATGGGTTGCTGTTGCAGCTGCCGTAATCGGTACAACAGGAGCTATACTATTCCCTATGGAGGATATAACAAACTTCCTCTATCTCATAGGCTCGGTATTCGCACCGATGATAGCTGTTCAGATAGCAGACCATTTCATACTCAAAAAGGACAGCTCCGACAAGAGCTTTGACATAATAAGCTGTATCGTATGGGTACTGGGCTTTGCTCTTTACAGGTTCCTTATGACAAAGGATATCCCCGTGGGCAATACGCTGCCCGATATGGCTGTAACTATTATCATATGCGTTGCTGCAGAGAAAATATTTGCAGTAAATGCAAAATCACTAAAGACCAAAACAGAATAATCAACAGGAGAATAATACAATGAGAAATTACCATACACAGATGGAAGCGGCTAAAAAGGGTATCATAACTCCCGAAATGAAGATAATAGCCGAAAAGGAATATATCAGTGCAGAGGAGCTCTGCGCTCTCGTTGCAAAGGGAGAGGTCTGCATTCCCTGCAATATCAATCACAAGTCCATTTCTCCCGAGGGTATCGGTACGAAAATGCGAACAAAGATCAACGTTAACCTCGGTATCTCGGGCGACGCAAAGAACTACGACATCGAAATGCAGAAGGTGGATATGGCGCTGAAATTCGGTGCAGAGGCTATCATGGACCTTTCAAACTACGGAAAGACCAATACTTTCAGAAAAGCCCTCATCGAGAAGTCTCCTGCTATGATAGGTACTGTTCCTATGTATGACGCGATCGGCTACCTTGAAAAGGACCTCCTTGAAATTACTGCCGAGGACTTCCTCAGAGTCGTCCGCGCTCATGCTGAGGAGGGCGTTGACTTCATGACTATCCATGCAGGCATAAACCGCAGAGCTGTTGAGGCTTTCCGCAGAGACAAGCGCAAGATGAACATCGTTTCACGCGGCGGCTCTCTCCTCTTTGCATGGATGATGATGACAGGCAACGAGAACCCGTTCTATGAGCATTACGATGAAGTCCTCGATATCCTCCGCGAATACGACTGCACTATCTCTCTCGGCGACGCTCTCCGCCCCGGCTGTATAGACGACGCAACAGACGGCGGTCAGATAGCTGAGCTCATAGAGCTTGGAGCTCTTACGGAAAGAGCATGGGCCAAGGACGTTCAGGTAATGGTCGAGGGTCCCGGTCATATGGCAATGAACGAGATAGCTGCAAATATGAAGCTCCAGAAGCGTATATGCCACAACGCTCCGTTCTACGTTCTCGGACCTCTCGTTACCGATATCTTCCCGGGCTACGATCATATCACTTCCGCTATAGGCGGCGCTATCGCTGCTGCAAGCGGTGCCGACTTTCTCTGCTACGTAACTCCTGCGGAACACCTCAGACTGCCCGACGCAAACGACGTTAAGGAAGGTATCATCGCAAGCCGCATAGCTGCTCACGCTGCTGATATCGCTAAGGGAGTACCTCATGCCACAGACCGCGACAACGCTATGGCTGAAGCACGTCATGCTGTTGACTGGGAGAAGATGTTCGAGATAGCTGTTGACGGCGAAAAGGCAAGAGCTTACTTTGAGAGCACTCCGCCTGCTGACAGACACACCTGCTCTATGTGCGGCAAGATGTGCGCTGTAAGGACTACAAATATGATCCTCAACGGCGAAAAAGTCGAGTTCTGCACTGAAAAATAAGAATATACCGACTTCAGGGCGCACTTTATGTGCGCCTTTTCAATTCATTATTATGGCTTTGGCGAAGCGCTTTTCATAAGGGGGCTGAAATCGGTGGTTATTAAACGTTTTTCCGTTTAATAAGGAAAAAATATTTTTCAACTTTGTAAACCTGCACAATTGCAGATGTTTTTATTTGTCTGTTTTGCACCAATGCGTGTACAGCTTGTTTACTTGCTCACTTATTTTACTTGATTACTTACAACATCTATGCTATAATAATAAAGTATATCCAATGATAAACTGATATATTTCAGGAATTTATTTCGTCTATATATATGATACTTCAAGGAAAGGACCTTTTATCATGAAAAAAGTCATAATAATCGGTGCGGGACCTGCCGGTCTTACCGCTGCATATGAGCTCCTCAAGGACGGCTCTGGCGAGTACGACGTCACTGTTCTCGAGGAGACAAACGCTATCGGCGGTATCTCAAAAACTGTCAACTACAAGGGAAACCGCATGGACATGGGCGGTCACCGCTTTTTTTCTAAGATCCCCGAGGTAAATCAGTGGTGGAGCAATATGCTCCCGACTCAGGGTTCGCCATCCTCTGACGATAAATATCTCAAAAGACACGTAAATGTTGAGAAAGGCGGTCCCGACCCTCAGAAGGAAAACCGCGTAATGCTCAAAAGGCACAGGGTCTCGCGTATACTCTTCAATGACAGGTTCTACGACTATCCCATTTCGCTGAAACCCGAGACTATAAAGAATTTCGGCTTTCTCACTACTGTGAAGGTCGGCATAAGCTACCTTAAAGCTGCTCTGCACAAGCGCCCCGAAACAAATCTTGAAAACTTCTACATCAATTGCTTCGGCAAGGAGCTCTATTCCATGTTCTTCGAGTACTACACCGAGAACCTGTGGGGCAGACACCCCAGCGAAATAGACGCTTCATGGGGAGCTCAGCGTACAAAGGGGCTCTCTGTCGTGGGTATCATCAAGGACTTCTTCGGAAAGCTGTTCAAGGTAAAGAACCGCAAGGTCAATACCTCTCTTATCGAGGAATTCAAGTACCCGAAGCTTGGTCCCGGACAGCTGTGGGAAGTTACTGCTGAGGAAGTCAAGAAGTTGGGCGGTCACATCATAATGGAGGCTGCCGTTAAGAAGCTCCGCAAGAATGCAGACAACTCACTTACGGGAGTTACCTATGTGAAAGACGGCATGGAAACAGAGCTCCGCGGAGACTGCGTTATTTCTTCAATGCCTGTGAAAGACCTTGTCGCAGGCATGAACGACGTTCCCGGGGAAGCTGCACGCATCGCCGCAGGTCTCCCCTACCGTGACTATATGACCCTTGGTGTCCTCGTTCCCAAGCTGAAACTCAAGAACAGGACAACTATGAGAACTGTGGGCAATATCGTTCCCGACTGCTGGGTCTACGTTCAGGACAGGCGCGTCAAAATGGGACGTTTTCAGATATATAACAACTGGTCGCCGTATATGGTAAAGGATCTGGGGCACACCGTATGGGTGGGACTGGAGTACTTCGTTTCCGAGGGCGACAGGTTCTGGAACATGACAGAAAAACAGTTCTCCGACTTCTGCGTAAAGGAAATGGTAAAGCTCGGTCTTATAGACAGTGCGGACGAGGTACTGGATACTCACATGGAAAAGGTCAAGAAGGCTTATCCTGCTTATTTCGACACATATGAGGAAATGGACAAGCTCATCGCTTACCTCGATACTATCCCGAACCTTTACTGCGTAGGCAGAAACGGTCAGCACAGATACAACAACATCGACCACTCCATGGTCACCTCCTTTGAGGCTGTAAAGGCTATAAAGAGCGGAAGCACGGACAAGTCCGCGCTCTGGAACGTCAATACGGAAAAGGAATACCACGAGGAGAAGAAGTAATGGAAGAGATCAGGCAGATACTCCGCAGCAGACAGTTCAAGAAGCTGTTTGTGGGCAATACCGACAATACTGTCATACAGTTCTTCCGATATCTTTTCGTGGGCGGACTTGCTTTTTTGGTGGACTTTGCACTGTCATATGTCCTGTTCAGGTTCGCTTTTCAGGAGCAGAAGGAATTCGGCTGCATTGCCAACGCCCTTTCATTCATCGCCGGTCTTATCGTGAACTACCTCATAAGCACGTTCTGGATATTCAAGACCTCAAAGGTCGATAACAAGGTGGTGGAATTTCTCAGCTTCGCTGCTATCGGAGTGGTGGGACTGCTCATTACTGTTGGTATCACCAAGCTCTTTGAGATATGGCTGGGCGATACTACGAGCCTGTTTCAGATAATCGCAAAAATCGTTTCTACAGGCGTTTCATTCTTGTGGAACTTCTTTGCAAGAAAGATACTGCTCTATACTAAAAAGGAAGAACGATAAAAGAGCGCAGCTTACTGCGCTCTGTACATTACAGGAGATAAATCATGGATAATGAAAACAACATAAATGAATACAGCAAAGCTCCGCCCGAAGCCGCTAATGCAGAAGAAGTCATCAGCCTGACGGAGGAAACTGCTGAAACTGCCGAGGAGATAGTCGATCTTACGGAGGTCGCTGCCGAAAACGAAAACGGAGCAGCTGAAAGCGCAGCTCCCGAAGAAGAAAAAAGCACGGAAAGCATCTCCGCGGACAAAAAGGTTGAAAAATCCGGGAAATCAAAGAAAAAACGCTTCGATATACTCAGCAGGATCGTGATTTGGCTGGTAACGGAAGCTTTATTCCTGAGCGTGTTCATCATAACGGGTTACTACGTTACTACCGCTTCAAAAGCGGAATTTCACGCTGACTGCACAGACACTATCATGTGGGCAAACGCTACTGTGGAAAGCGGTCATCTCTACGATCAGGACTTCAAATATGCCTGCTTTCTCCCTTTCGGCACAAGCACTATCATGACTCCGCTGATACATTTTTTCGGACTCAGCATAAAAACTCACATAATCGGCATGACGTGCTTCTTTGTGCTGCTCACGCTGTTCCTGGTGCTGATGATGAGAGAGGTCACAGGCAGTCTGCCTGCCGCTCTTACGGGAACTTCCCTGTTCCTTGCACTGACCCTCTCAACTGAGAAAATGCGCGAGATATTCTGGGGACATACCATTTATTACTCCCTGGGAATATTCTTCCTGGCTGTCGGTACGTTCATGTACTTCCGCATAATGGCTCTTGACAGCAATGTGAAGTCTCTGAAGAAAAAAGGCGAAAGCACAAAGTCCAAGAAGATATGGAAGTTCATCGTTTTCTCTCTGCTCTGCGCTTTCATGCTGCTGACAGGTATGGACGGAGTAACGGGGCTCACGCTTTTCACTATCCCGCTGACAGGTGCGATATTTGCAGAACAGTTCCTCAACAGCAGGCAGAAGCTTTTCGGCACAAAAAGCCTGACTGTTCTGTTCAGAGTGGTCATGTTCCTGGTAATGGCTGTTGTGGGCGTTATCATCAACAATCAGTGCGTCGGAAAGCTCGTGGCAGGCTATCAGGACGCAAATACCGAATTTTCGGACATGAATACCTGGATAGACCATCTTCACTCTCTGCCGCTGGGCTGGATGAAGCTGCTCGGCGTTGATAATCTCCCCGATGTGATGTTCACGGACGAAAAGGGCATTTACAACCTCATCTACATCATGTCCTCCATTGTCTTGGCTGTCGTTCCAATTATCGCGACCTGCTGCTACAAAAAGTACGGCAATGACCGCAGAGGAAGAATGCTAAGGATATGGATATGGATACACTGGGCTGTTTCGGCTGTCGTACTCACGGGCTTCATCTTCGGTATCCTCGCAGCTGCTGAGTGGCGCATAATCCCTATGCTCGGTACTGCAATAATAGTCAGCATACTATTCGTATGCCGTGCTGTTTCGGAAGTTTCTGATATGTCAAGGATATCAGTACTGCTCATGATACCTGTTATAGCCGCTGGAATCCTCAGCTGTGCAAATGTCACTGAGATCAAAAAGGACGCCTACAAGAATAATCTTCAGTATCGGCTTGCTGACTTCCTCGAATCAGAGGGCGTGACAAAGGGCTATTCCACATTCTGGAACGCTAACTCTATCACAGTCATCACAGGCGAGAAAATTAAGGTCCGAGATATCTATGTTGATGAGAACGGCGCAAGACGGCGCGCTTATCAGTCATCCAAAAAGTGGTACAACGACGATCCGCTGCAGAAGGAGTACTTCCTGCTTTTAGGCAGCGATGAGCTGAACAAGCTGTCATCTTCGACCTTCTTCCTGGATCACGAGCCTGTTCGTCAGGCTGAGACCGTTGTAAACGAAATAACATATACTCTCTTTGTTTTCGATCATAATATCGTATAAAAAAGAAGCCATGAGGAAGCGGCTGCTCCTTCATGGCTTTTTCGTATTCTTTATTCAGCAAGCTTCTGATTGATAGCGTTTACAAGCTCGTCAGCGTTTACGCCGTGTACCATTGCTGCCTCTTCGATCGTCTCGCCCTGAGATGCAGGACATCCGAGACAGTGCATTCCGATGCTGAAAAGTATCGGTGATACGTCCTTGTCAAGCTGGAGAAGCTCTCCTATCTTTGTTTCCTTTGTTACCTGTGCCATATTTTTTCCTCCATTTTATGCTTTATGGAACTTGACAAATGTCAGCTCCGCTGATATAATATTATCATAGTCATTTACGTTTGTCAATGTTCTTATCTAAACTTTTACAAAGCGAGGTATTTTGTCCATGTACCAAGGCAGCAACAAATCTGCGCTCCTGTCTCAGAAGCTCATCTCCGACGCTTTACTCAGGCTTCTTGAAAATACTCCATTCAGCGACATAAGCATAAGCGACCTCTGCCGCGAAGCTCAGGTCTCGAGACAGACTTTCTACTCCCTTTTCGGGACGAAGGAAAACGTTATCATGTACGAACTCAGCCATAACTGCTGCTTTCTGCCCGAAAAGAACCCCGCTTCATGCCGTTCCGCAGTCTTCCGCGGCTTCTGCGAGGGCTACAGCAGATATATCGTCGATAAGAAGCATATTATATCCCTCCTTGTGAAAAACGATATGATACACTTCCTTTACGATGTGCAGTACCGCTCGCTCATGGAATGCAAGTACTTTATCAGTGATGTTTCCGACGAGAGCCGCGTTTTTATCGTGGACTTCATCGCCAGCGGTATGAACAGTATCGCCAAGAACTATATCCTCACCGATCAGAAAGCTGATGTGAAATTCCTCGAAAAGCTAATGTTCAGCCTCTTCGGCGGACTTTATTTCAAGAATTACAACTGATATCCAGTAAATATCAATGCCCGGAAGTTCTATGTGTGATACGCATAGAACTTCCGGGCATTTTTCAGCTGTTTATTCAGCTGTTTCAGTTGTATTTTCAGCTTCGGGCTGCTCAGCTGCCTCGGCAGCTGAATCTGTGCGGCCGTTTACGAGCTCTACTATCCTGTCTCCGTAGGAAGCGCACTTGTGCGAGTGTGTTACCTGAAGAATAGTTATTCCCTTATGCTTGTTGATGTCCGAAAAGAGCTTCATTATCTCTCCACCTGCATTGGAGTCAAGGTTACCTGTGGGCTCGTCTGCAAGGATTATCTCAGGGTCGCCGATAACCGCTCTTGCTATGGCAACTCTCTGCTGCTGACCGCCCGAAAGCTCGGAGGGCTTTGCCTTGCGCTTTTCGGTAAGTCCTGTTATGCGGAGTATCTCGTCGAGCTTTTCCTTCATTTCTGCCTTGCTCTTACCCTTTACGCTCGAAGGAAGAAGTATATTGTCCTCAACGTTGAGGTTCTGCACAAGATTGTAGAACTGGAAGATAAAACCTATCTTGTCAAGTCTCAGCTTGGAAAGGTCCTTTTCCTTCATCTTTCCGATGTCCTGTCCGCATACGTTTATGTTGCCGTTAAAGTATCTGTCAAGTCCGCCTATGAGGTAGAGAAGCGTTGATTTACCGCTTCCCGAAGCACCCATGAGAGATACGAACTCGCCCTTTTCAACATTCAGTGAAGCACCCGAAAGCACCTTTGTCATGCCCTCGCCCTTACCGAAAGCCTTGTATACATTGCTTACTTCTATTACATTAGCCATTGTTCTTTCTCCTTTATTCATATTTCAGCTGCGATACGAGGTCCATCTTCTTGACTGCACGTATCGGGAACAGCGATACCAGTGTGAATATCGCATAGAGGAATATCGCATATATCACGCACTTGCCTACAGGCACTATGTTAGGTCCTGCCTGTCCGATAGCCATGAGCATACGCCTGAATACTACGGACATGAATACTCCCACAGGTACTGCGAACAACAGCGCTGCGCCTGCTGATATGAGATTCTCAATAAGGAACATTTTGGAAAGCTTGCTTCTCGGCATTGCAACAGACGTCATTACCGCGCATTCGCGCTTTCTGCCCTCGAGTCCTATGAGCTGGTTGCTCACTACTCCTATGAATGTGAGAGCTACGCCGATAAGTATAAGAAGGTTGAGGACGCCCTTTATGCCTGCCTTTGATATCGCCATTGTCATATCATATTCCTGTCTTGTATAAACAATGCTCACATAATCTGCGGAGTGATCCTGTATCGTCTTCTTTACAGCCTTTGCGTCGTTTCCCTTTACAAGCATGAACAGCGGGAAATCATTGTATATCTCCTTGTAGGTCTTTTCGCTTATTACTAAAGAGCTTCCCTGACCGTTGAAGTAGTCAAAATCTACTGTTCCGCCGATCTTAAGAGTCCTTTCCATGGGAAGATATCCGTCGTACAGGAAGGTAATGTTGATCTCGTCGCCCATGCTGTAGCCGTACTTCTTCATGAGTATGGTGTCAACAAGTATCTCGTCATCGGCTGCTCCGTCCTTTGAGAGATCAACCGTCTTTATCATCTCGTCTACCTTTGACAGACCGAAGATGTTGGCGTCAAGCTTGTGGTCGTCAAGCTTTATCTTGTCAGTGGTCATATAGTGGAATACTGTTCTCTCAACTCCGTCAAGGTCATCAACGTATGAAATTATCTCAGGCTTGCAACCATTTATCTGCACGATAACGTCACTGTCGAAGAGACCGTGGTCGTAAACGGAAACAAGCGAATTTGTGAATATGTAAAGTACTATCGCAAGGGCTGCCGCTGTAAGGCAAAGCACCGAGCTTCCTACAGAGCTCTTCTTGGAGCCTGCCTCTATAGAAGCAAGATGTGCGATAGGCTTGCCTGTTTTCGCAAATATCCCTGTGAGGAGCTTTGCGATGAAGCGCTCAACATAGTTGAACAGCATTGCTGCCGCTGCGATAAAGCTTACAAAGCATACCATGCTGAGTACAAAGCTGTCCTTGAAGAAGAATGTCACCACGGATACTGCGAGAAGTATAAGTCCGATCATTGTGAATATCCTGCTCGGACGGTATTCCGTATCCTTTGTGTTGAAAATGATGTCGCGGATAGGCGTTTTTATAGCCTTTACCGTTTCCTTTATAGGGCAGAGGCACTCGATGAGTATCGCAACTAAAATAACGCCTATGTATACATACGGCTTCGGCGACGGGATAACAGGCTTGATAGCGTCAGGTCCGCCGAATACGAATACTGTATCGAACATCGGCTTCTTTACGAGTACGTAGACGCCTACACCGATAAGTGCGCCGATAAGTCCGTAAATGCTGTTTTCAAGAAGAAGCGCAAATGTGGTCATCTTCGACGATACGCCGAGACTTCTGAACGTTCCGACTACCGACATCTTGTCAACTATCATACGCTCGGAAACGGAGATAGTAACGAAGATAACAAGGAGCATACATACTGCAAAGAGTATGAGGAAGAGCCTTGTTATGCTCTTTATCTGGTCCTGAAGCTCCTTGCTCTCAAGCAGGTTTTCCACCTTTGCTGTGGGGTACTTGTTCTTTATTGCCTTTTCAGCTTCGCCTATACGGCTGTCGTCCTTAACGTCCACCAAAAGCTGGGTTATTTCGATATCGCCGCTGAGGGTGAGCTCCTTCATATCATCAAAACTGATAACTATGAGCTCGCCGTTTGTGAAGATGCCCTGTTTCTTTTCAAGACCTGCAACTGTGAAGTCAACAGCCTTGTCACGGTCGCCGTGAAGGGTTATGGTGTCCCCTTCCTTGAACTCAAATTCCTTTGCAAAACTATCGGAAATATATGCTTTTTTATTGCCGAGCTCAACTCCGTCGCGGAGAAGCCTCATATTCTTTGCCGCTTCCTCTTCAAAGCCGAATACGGGAAGAGTCGAACGGTTGACATAGGAAATGTCAAAGTCGATATGTCTGTCGAATGACGACTGCATTACAGCTATGGGGAGCACGTTGCTGTCGGGAAGTCCTTCTGCGAAATCATCGCCTACAGGTGACTTTGTGCTCACATTGAGGTCTGTTGTTCCCATCATGGAGGAGTAAAGACCTCTTATTATCGTGTTCAGAGAGCCGCTCATATCAAAGCTGAGCATGGCTGTGAAGCTGCATACCGCCACACAAATGATAAGGAGAAATGTCTTGAATTTGTGTGCGAGCATATTCTTAAATGTGTGTTTTAATATCAGTCTCATGGCTTACCACCTGCTTACCCTTTCCTCAGGGGGGAAGTACATCCCGTCACCCTCTTTGACGTCATAGACCTCAATGAATTTCTCGTTTGAGGCAAGCACAGCATTTACGCGGACGCTTCCTGGACTGTGTTCATCATAGTTCAGTGCCAATATACCGTCCGTATCCACCATAAGCGAGCACCATATCTGTGCGTAGTTCTCGAAAAGCACCTTGAGCTGCTCCTTATCGTCGATGATATTGGTTACGCACTCCAGAGCGCCGAGGTCGGCATAGTTCTCGCCGTTGGTCTTTTCACCCTTTACGTGGTAAACTTCCATAACTGTGAATTTGCTGTAATAATCAGCAAGCTTGTCTGCGCGCTCCTCCAGCACCTTTCTGTCTGTCTCGTTTATCCAGTCGGGGTCGAGTATTCCCTCGGGATTGAACTTGATACAGTTGGAGTCGAAGGCGTGACCTATCTCATGTGCCATTACCGTGCCAAGTCTGCCGAGGTTCTCAGCGTCGGAAGCCTTGGGGTCGAACATCGGCTTCTGCATGATGGCCACAGTTACGTTTATGGAGTTGCAGGGCAGATACTGGGCGTTTACAGTCATTGCGGACATATCAACGTCGTCGCGGTCCACCTTGCGTCTGAGAGTTTCTATTGATTTTTCGTTTGCTCTTATGTTTATCTTCTTACAGCTTTCAACAAAGTTGCTGCCGATGATATCGGTGTCCTTCTTAGTCTTTTCACTCGGTTTGGGAGCTGTTATAAGATGGATATTGTGGAGCTTCTTTAAAAGTGCGTCCCTTGTGCCCGATGTGAGCCAGTCCGCTTTCCTGATGAGCTCGTCGTAGCTTCCGATTATCTTATCGAACATCTTGTTCATGGCCTTGTCCAGCTCGGGAGTGTAGAAACGCTCCGCATACTCCTCGCTGAGCTGATCCTGAAGGAACATCTGTACGATACCTATTGCAATTTTGTCCTTTGCTTCCTTGCTGATCGGATTGTAATCGCCGAGGATATCGTTGCTTTCGCGTATGAGATCGCCGTTATTATAGAGATACAGCGCGAATACATAGGTCTTCCACTTTTCGAGGTTCTCCTCGGTGATAAGGTCGTTTATAGCCCTGAGCTGCTCCTTGTCGTAGATGTAGATACCGTCTGTAGCGTTTTCAACTCCGTCGCCGACGAAGAGCTCTATTGCAGAAGTATCAAGGTTGCTTACGATGCTGTCAAATTCCTCAAAGCTTGTCTTTTCGGTCTCCAGCAGGAGCTTGAACTGGTCAATATCGTCGGTATTTGTGGCGTTTGCGATATTGATGCCGAGGTATACCATCTGCTTTGCCTTTTCATTGGCAGTTTCGTAATCGTCCCCCATTACCCTGAGCATATCCCTTGCAATGATGTTGGCGGATTCGCAGTTTGATGACAGCTCCTTTATGTCTTTAAGTTCTGTATCAAAGAACGTATTCACCGGAGAGATACTGATACAATGCTTTGAACCGTCGCGGTAGTCTCTGCCTATCTGGAACTGGAATACGGAGTCCAGTCCGTATTCACGGTGCAGCTCGCCCCATATCTTGAAAAGCTCGTCTGTATCCTCAGCTGCAAGTATCCTCCTGCAGTTGCCCATTATTTCGTCATCGACGGCACTGGTCTCCTGATAATCCATGTACTGGTTGAAAAAGTCGCGGATTATCTTCCTGTTGCTTCCGTCGGCATACTTTTCATCGGAATTGACTATCTCCTTGATAAAATCCTCCAGGACATCATTTGATTCCTTCTCGCCGAAGCCCGATACTCCGCTTTCTCCATAGGGTATCTCAAGCTCATTGAGCGTATCGAAGTTCACATAATCATAGAAATTGTCCTGCGGTCTCAGATCTTCCTTGGTCTTTTTCTTGTCCGACTTTTCGTCGTCGGCAGACTCATCCTTTTTGTCCTCGCTCTCTTCAAGCCCGGAAACTCTGCTCTTGCCGCTGTTTTCGGAAACCGAACAGCCGGCTGCGTTAAGCGTCAGCATTCCTGCAAGAAGAAGCGAGACAAGTCTCAAATGTTTCTGCATATTCACCCTCCAATAATTATTGCAGCATATAATAATTTAATGATGCAGTTTTTATTATACACCTGCGGAATATAATTGTCAATTATTTCACGCCAAAAGTGTATATACACATTATACACACTATCAACATTTTTGTCAAGCCCTGAAATAAAAAAAAGGCAGCGTTTTTCAAACGCTGCCTTTTCGTCATATTTTCATTATTATAAGCTGAAATCCGAGAAGCAATACAAGAAGCGAAACATTCACAGCTGTGAATACGACCATATATTTTCCCGATTTCGCGCCCTTTGAACCTCTGTATATCTGAAATGCGATAAGACTCGCCATAGAAGCTATTATCGTTCCGAAGCCGCCGATATCAACTCCGAGAAGGAGCGCCGTTCCCTTTTCAGTAAATTCCGCAAGCATTACCGCTGCAGGTACATTGCTTATCAGCTGTGAGAGCAGAGCAGCTACTATCAGCTCCTTACCGGTCAGGATATTGGAGAAGAAATCGCTTACTGCGCCGATACGTGCGATATTTCCCACAAAGACGAAAAAGCACACGAATGTGGCAAGAAGTATGTAGTCCACTTTAAGAAGCAGCTTCACGTCGCATATGGCCGCCGCAGCAATTGCAGCTATCAGGCAGACCCAGTCGGGAACAAGTCTGAATACCGCCGCTATGCACAGCAGAAAAAGTACCGTATATACCGACGCCTTGAATATGGGTATCCTTTCTTCCTTTGGCTCGGGAACTTTGCACTTCTCCTTCGGCAGAAGCAGTGTAAGCCCCAGTACAGCCGCAAGTCCGAGTGTTCCAACTGGCAGCATGGTTTTCAGGAATGTCATCGCCGTAAGTCCGTATTTATCGTAAAGGAAGAGATTCTGCGGATTTCCCACGGGAGTCATCATGCTTCCCAGGTTTGCCGCCGCCGATTCAAGCACTACGGTAAGTATCAGGCTCTTTTCGTCATTGATACTGCCATATATCAGCAGCGTCAGCGGAACGAATGTTATCAGTGCAACGTCGTTCGTGACCAGCATTGCGCTGAAAAAACAAATGAGTATCATCACTGCTCCGAGCCTGCGTACTGTTCCTGCCTTTTGCAGTATCAGCCGCGTTGCTTTGTCAAATATGCCTATGCTCCGCAGACCTGCTACAGCCGCCATGAGCGCGAAAAGCTCGATGAGCACCGTTCTGTTGCAGTAGCCTGCGTACTCCCTGTCAGGCGGTACGATGAACATCGTTATTACCGCAAGGATAAATGATATCACCATTACAGGCTGCGCTTTTATAAACTTCCGGATCTTCTCCATAAAACCGTCCTTCCAATTTTTCATGCCTAATGATTATACCACTTTTTTCGCCCAACGTCAACAAAAAAACTCCTGTTTTCCAAGTATTGACACAGAAAATGAATTAATGTATAATGATAAATATAAAATCAAACTATCAGGGAGAAGACAATGGACTGCATTAAAGAAAGAAGAAGCATCAGAAAATACATCTCAAAACCTGTTGACAAAAAGCTTATCAATGAAATACTCAGCGCTGCTGTGCTCGCTCCGTCAGCTAAGAACAGACAGCCCTGGAAATTCATCGTTTACAGTGCCGGCTCCAAAGACGAGCTTCTGAACGCAATGGAAAAGGGTCTGATAAAAACAAAGGCAGAGCTCTCAAATATGCCGAACTCGGAATATTTGCTGTCAGACGCTTTCAATACGCTGAGGATAATGAGAGAAGCTCCGACAGTAATAATGGTTTTGAACACAAACGGCTCCTCTCCTTTCGCGGATATCGACACTTTTGCCCGTATCACCGAAATATGCGACAGCTTATCCATAGGAGCGGCTATCGAAAATATGCTCCTCAAAGCAACAGAGCTCGGACTCGGTACCTTATGGATAGCAAACACCTGTTATGCGTATAATGAGCTTGCAGACTTCATCGGAACCACCGATCTGCTTATCGGCGCAGTCGCTCTCGGCTATGCAGATGAAGCTCCTGCACCGAGGCCACGGAAAAGCCTTGATGAAACTGCCGAATACAGATGAAAACAGTCCGAAAGCAGTCGTTCTGACCGCTTTCGGACTGGATTTTTATGATAAAACTGAGTCAAAGGACTTTATCTCGCCCATGATGAACTTCTTGAGGAGCGTGAGATCCTCGCCGTCGATACTCTCGTCGCCGTTTATATCGGCTGCCGCAAAGCGCTCGGCGTCGCCTTCCAGAGCTGCCTTCCGCATTTGTGCAAGGTCGTAGATATCAACAGCTCCGTCGCCGTTGAGGTCGCCGGGGATAACCGCTGCAGCTGGTGTGTTTGGCTTCCACCAGTTAACGTTGAAGAGATAGCCCTCTTCGCCTGTGAATACAAGATAAACATCATGTCTGCCCGAAGTCTCACTGATAGCGCAGGTCTGAGTCGACCACTTCTGCCAGTCGCCTGTGCCCTTGACGTCGATACTGCCTATGAGCTTTCCGTCGGGAGCGTCAAGACGTACCTCCAGTGCTGCCTGCGCACCGTTTGAAGCAAGCCGGAAGTCGATATCCTTTGCGCCTGTAAGGTCAACGTCGCTGAAGCCGATGTAATCGCCGTTTTCGATGAAGGCTACGTCAAGTCCGCCCTCAGAGCAGGTCTCGGTCTCGACGCCTGACTTGAAAGCGCAGTCCTCAGCCTGTATAACGTCGTCTGCCTCTGCGCTGCCTGTACCGCTGAGACGGAGAAGATGTGAGGACTTGCTAAGCACCTTGCCGCTTGCGTCGAGGACGTATATCCTGTATTCTCCCTCCTTTGAAGGAGTCTTTATTGACCCCTTGCTTCCGCCCGACCTTGTCATGTCATCCCCTGCTTTGAACGTGGTCGTTCCGTCAGGAGCTATCCATACTGTGCCGTCGGTCCTTCTTACAGGAAGCTTGCTGCCGCAGGTTGTCTCGCAGCTTGCAGGAAATACATAGTCCGCTGCGGATTTGAGCCATGAAGGCATAAGTCCGCGGTAATCGTCGGATATTCCCGAATTGAGACATATCTTATACTGCCGGAATGGCCACACGTTGTCAGGAACTACGATAGGAGTGTCGATATCGCTGTACGGCGGATTCTTGCCCATTTTATTGACTGTAGCATAGGTGCGCTTGATGGTGAGGTGGTGCTTGTCGCCGTATTCCTCACAGTTTATGGTATAAGTAACATTCGGGCTTATTTCGAGGACGTTGTCGTTTTCCTCAATGTAAGTCGTTCCCTCATCGTTATGGAGTCCGTATGTTGGAGCTCCGAAGCCGCCTGCGGGAATACCCTGAACATAGTTCTCATTGATGACAGTGCCGGGCATCTGACCGATGGTATAGATTCCGCCGCTGTCGTGGAGACGGTTCAGAGAGTTGATAACTCTGTTATAGCATATCTGATTGTCACGGCAGGTGGTGCTGTCCTTGAAATTGCTCCAGCCCCAGCCGAGATGTATTCCGTTATAAGCAGTCTTTTCAATGGTATTGCTCAGTATCTTTACGGAGTCAACAAAATATGCGGTTATAGCCGCACAGCCGCCGAAGCCGTGTACTACGCTGATATCGTAAAGGAGATTCTGTGTGATGAGGTCGTTTTTGCACACTCCCTCAACGCCTTTCGGGAACTTCTCACGGTTCCTGCCGTCACCGTCGCCGATGTAGATATGCTGAGGGTGACCTACTGTGATACCGCTTGATGTGATATCGGTAACGAAGTTTCCGCTGACCTCTGAATTTATAACGTCGTTTGTCATGGAGATACCGTCAGCGCCCGTATGCTTGACAACATTGCCTGTGAGCCTGATGTTGTCACTGCTGGTTATATGTACAGCCGCAGGGAGAGTATCTACCATTTCGTAATTCTTGCTGTGCCAGTTTGAATCGGCAAAAGCCGTGTAGCACTGCGCTGCCTGACAGGTGGTCTTGCCGTGAGAACCTGCAACGTCAGTCAGCTGATAGTCGGTATTCGCAAAGGTTATGCCGCTGAAAGCGATATTCTCAACTCTGTCGCTCGTGGACTTTCCTGCTATCTTGATGAGACAGTCCGCAACAGGAGCTTCAACGTCTGCTGAAGTCATATCCTCGCCGTTCCTCGGGTAGTAATACAGTACCTTATCGGTCTTGTCGAAGAAGAACTCGCCTTCGCTGTCAACAAATGAAAAGGCATTGTAAATTGTGTGAGTTCCGCCGGTCGTAAAGCCTGCGCCCCAGCCGGGAGTCTGAGCTATGGCGCCGTAGGGCTGCTGCATGAGAAGTATCATACTTCCGCCGTCGTACTTTATATCACGGGAGCAGACTATATTTTCATTCCATGTCGTACCGTTAACGACCTCAAGGTCGTCGAAATTCGAGGTGATACGCGGCATTGAGCCTGCGTCGTAAACGATTCCGTCGCTCTTTTTTCCCGAGTCCCATGCCCAGTCAGCCTGTCCCGCCGTGATGTAATAATCGCCGTAGCCGCCTTTTGCCTGCACCTGCACGCTGCCCATGTTTGCACGTCGGTCGTTGACATAAAGGTTGCGGAGCTTTATATCCCTGTCCAGTGGGGCAGACCAGAGCTTGTCATTGAACTTCTTCCAGCCGGTGACCTTCTGAGCGCCGTTGATAACAGGCGTCTCGCCATTGTAAGCCTCATACCTTACGGTATGACCGCCATTGCCCGAGTCCCTTGTGTCGAACTCCACAGGCTTCGTGATACGGTAGTCGCCGCCGCGGAGATAAACGATGATATCGCCTGTCATGCTGCCGTTTATCTTTCTAACCTCGTCGCGTGCCTTTTCAATGGTCGCAAACGGTGAGCCCACGGTGCCGTCACCGCTGTCGCTGCCGTCGGGAGACACATAGAAAACTGCCTGTACGCCGTCCTCGGCGTTGGCGCTTCCTATGAGCGTTCCCATGTTCAGTGCAGAGATCGCCGTCACCATACTTATGGCGAGGGCTGTCCCTCTTTTTCGGATACTCATAAGTAATTCCTCCTTCTACACCCGTCCCCTGTTTTCTGTTGGGACATGGCATATTAAATTTTAATTCCCCTGCTATGTTATCACTTCAATTGTATAGGATAACCATATTTTTCTTCTATATGTTGATTATATCACATCAAACTGTGCTATAATACAAATATTATGTACTTTTTGGTAAAATGCCCACTTCCGTGTCTTGATTTTTTCCCGAACCTGTGTTATAATAAGCACTATTCAACGGGAGGATACTTATGTTAAAGGATTTCAGGAAAAAATTCATCGGAGACAAAGGCTTTTACAAAATGGTAATGTCAATGGTCGTGCCGATGATACTGCAAATGGCAGTTACAAACCTCGTCAGTCTTATCGACAATATCATGGTGGGCCGACTTGGTACAGAGCCGATGAGCGGCGTTTCTATCATAAATCAGTTCGTTTTCGTCTTCAATGTCACAATTTTCGGAGCTGTTGCAGGTCCGAGCATTTTCGGAGCGCAGTTCTTCGGTAAGGGCGACCATGAGGGACAGAAATACACATTCAGGTTCAGGCTCCTCGTCTGTGCACTGATAATCGTTATAGCCTCCGTCATCTGTCTGATGTTCGGTTCTCCGCTCATATCGCTTTTCATAAGCAAGGAGAGCGAAGCCGCTCAGGCGGCCGCTATACTTGAAAGCGGAACTGACTACCTCAGGATAATGATACTCGGCTTCATACCCTTCGGCATAGGACAGGCTTATTCCAGCGCTGCCCGTGAGTGCGGAAACACCAAAGCTCCTATGGCTGCGGCTATGTCGGCTGTGGGTATCAACGTACTCCTTGACTACTGCCTGATATTCGGAAAGCTCGGTATGCCCGAAATGGGCGTCAGAGGCGCTGCATGGGCTACTGTCATCGCAAAGACCTTTGAGGCTCTTGTGGTCATCGTATGGACTCATTCCCATACCGGCAGGAACAGGTACATTATCGGACTATTCCGCGGCTTCCGCATTCCTGCGCGGCTCATGGCGGACATCACCAGAAAAGGTATCCCCATGCTGGTCAACGAGTTTTTGTGGTCGCTGGGTATGTCCGTAGTTATGCAGTGCTATTCCGTAAGGAGCACCGAGGTTGTGGCTGCGAGAAACATTTCCAGTACCATTACAAACCTTTTCGGCTCAGTATATATCCAGATGGGAGCCTGCATAGCAATAATCGTTGGTGCAAGGCTCGGAGCAAACAAGCTCGGGGAAGCCCGTGACCTGGACAACAAGCTGCTTTTCTTCGCAGTTATTGCAGCTGCTGCGGTAGGGCTCGCAACACTGCCTCTGGCGCCGTTTTTCCCGAAAATATACAACACCGAGGACACTGTCCGCAGTCTCGCCGCTTACATGATAGTCATACAGGCTCTTGCAATGCCACTGTGGAGCTACACCAACGCCTGCTATTTCACCCTGAGGAGCGGCGGAAAAACAGGTATAACCTTCCTGTTCGACTTCGGCTTCACCTGGTTCCTGATGATACCGCTTGCCGCGGTTCTCTCCTACTGCACAGACCTTGACATACGCATAGTATTTGCGATAGTCACCTTCTCCGAAGTGGTAAAGGTCGCCATAGGATATTTCATGGTCCGCAGCAATGTGTGGGTAAAAAACATCGTAAACGATATATAAACGCAGAACACCGCAACTTTTTTACGAAAGCTGCGGTGTTTCTCTTAAAAGGAAGTCAATCTCTTGAAGTCTAAAACTATGCCTTGAAAACCGCACGCACAAAGTTGTAAAGATGTGCATGAATGGAGTTGTCGCCGTGATATCCGCCGTTTACGTAGTGCCATACGTGAGGGACTCCGTTTTTCGTGAAGCTCTCATGATATCCGTTCGGCGTTGAGTATACAACCTCGTCGTTGCTTCCTGCTGTGAGGAATACGAGATGCGGCTCTTCTCCATTCTTCCACTTGAAGTCGCCTGTAACGCCGGGGGCAGGACAGATAGCTCCGATATAGCTGAACAGGTCGGGGCGCTGCATACCTATGAGGAGCGATTCGCGTCCGCCCATTGAGAAGCCTGTTATCGCAGTATTCTCTCTGCCCGTCCTGACACTGTATGTCTTTTCGATATAAGGCATAAGATCCTTTGTGAGGTCATTTATAAAATTGTCATACGCTGCATTGTTTGCGTCGTCCATTGCTGAACAGTCAGCCTGCGTTGCACTGGAGTAGATGTAAGGGAACACAACTATCATATCCTCTGCTTCGCCCTCAGCAATAGCATTGCCTATTATCTGACGGGTATACATAGTGCCGTTGCCCTTGATTATCATTCTGTCCTGGTTTTCCCAGTAGCCGTGCATTACATAAAGGACAGGATACTTTTTGCTCTCATCATAATTGGCGGGAAGAAGTATATTGTACGGCTTGTTGCGCTTGCAGGTAGTCGAGTAGTAAGTACCGCTCTTTATAGTGCCGTATTTCACTCCCGATTTTTCCTGATGTGAGGAATCAGGCTCTTTATTTGCCACCTTTGCTTCGATAAGCTTGGTGTACGCTTCCATAGTATAGGCAGCAGTCTTATTATTGCCCGAGTCGTTATCGTCTGTCTGAGAAGCCTCGGACTTTGTGAACTCACTGATCTTTCCCAGTACAAACTTCTGGATCTGTACAAGGTCGGCAGCCTCAAACTTGCCGTTCTTGTCAACATCGGCAGCCTTTTCGGCTCTGCTGTCCGCAAATTTCTGACTTACAACAGCCTTTCTCGCTGCTGCCACGTCAAAGCTGTCAACCCTCTCGTCGCCGTTGAGGTCGCCGAGTATGGTTTTCACAGGCTTTGGACCGCCTATTGTCGTACCTGAAACTCCGCCTATGGATTCGTCAACGTAGAAGCTGTAATCATCGGAATCAGTCTCCACGTACATCTGCATATTTGTTGCATTATCGGGTATCTTATAGCTTGAATTTGCAAGCTGTACCCACTCGCCCTTGGGTACATCGTCAACTATGGCTATCTTGTCGTACTTGACCTCGTCTGTGCCGTCCTCGTACTGGAGAGTGAGGTAGAATTTCTGCGACGCAGGTCCTTCAGTATACTTTACTACCGTACTGAAGCTGTACTCCTGTCCTGCCTTGAAAACTGCCGATGAAAGGTTCCTTGAAGCGCCGTTCCAGCTTGCTTCTCTGCCTGTGCAGGCAAGGGAGCCGCTGCCCTGATAAGCCTCGGTCTTGTCAGCCGCTACCTTTGCGGAACCTCTTCCCGTCCATGATTCCGTGCCGCTCTCAAAAGTATTATGGAAGTAATAGCCGTTCTCGTCGGGCTCTATTACAACGGGCGTACCGCTGAGTACCTTGCTGCCGTTGCAGCCGTTCCAGGTCTGACGGTCATACTCGAAGAAGTCGATGTCAGCGTAGCCGCCTGTGGTCTTTGTAGGATAGCTGTAGATACCGCTTCTGTAGCCTGTGAAGAGCTTGAGGTCATAGGACATAGAGAGCTCCTGGCCAAGCTTCGTCCAGTTCATACCATCGTATGAATAGTAGAAATTAGCCTTGTCGATGTTGTTTGAGGAGCTTCCGTCAGAGCCTACGTTTGCGAACTTGAAGTCTACCTTGAGGTATACCTCGTCGCCGTTCATATTCTGCTCCGCAATTATCTTGTTGGAGCTGTTTCCTATATCGTTTCCGCCGTTGACGGACATATATACCTTCTTTGAGCCGCTGTCGTCCACGCGGACGCCGATACAGCCGTACATGAGCTGGAACGCCGAAAGTCCTGCATAGTCGCCGGGCTTCATGTTTGAAGCGTCAAGCTTTATGTAGCTGCTGCAGGCAGGTCCCTCTGTACGCATGGTAAGGGTATTACGCGCATTCAGCAGATTTGAAGCCATGTTCTTGTTCTTGAGTCTGAGCCAGCCCTCGCGCTCCGTAACCGACCATGCGGTGTTATCGGGATTGTGGTTCCACTGCCACTCGAGAGCGAGGTCGTTGGAGCTGTAATCGAAGCTGTCATCGCCTGCAAGGTCAGTGCCCTTGCCCGAGCCGATGTCAAGAGTAAGTGGAGCTCGTCCGTTAACGCCCATCATCGGCCAGTCGTTCTGCCATGTTACGGGAACGAGTACGGGAATACGTCCGACAGAACCGTGGTCCTGGAAGAGGAGTCCGTACCACTTACCGTCGGGAGTATCAACTATACCGCCCTGTGCACAGCCGCTTCCGTAGGAGCCGAGTCCCGAATCGAGGAGCGTCTTGTTCTCCCAGCTGCCTGTGAGGCTCTTGGAACGATAGCAGAACTCAAGACGTCCGTGACCTGACGGCCATGCGATACCGAGTATATAATAGTATCCGTTTATCTTATGAATGTGCCAGCCCTCGCCTGCGAGGTTGTCGAAATTTGTCTTGAACAGCTGCTTTTCAAGGCCGCCCTGCTTCCAGCCCGTCATATCGGAATTGAACTCCTTGATGTTACAGGTACCGCCTGCGCCGTAAACCAGGTAGTTCCTGCCGTCATCATCGAAGAGGATAGAAGCGTCGTGGTACATACCATTCAGCTCAACGCGCGACCACTCGCCATGCTCGATATCGTCAGTAGAGCAGATGTAGGACTTGTTGGAGCCGTAGCTTCCGAAGAAAGCATAATACTTGTTGTTCTTCTCGTTATAGCGCAGGCTTGTTGCCCACTGTCCGTGAGAATAGTCATGCTTGCCGTTTTTAAGGTTCTGAACGTCACCGTTTGCATAGGTGTCAAAAACGTAGTTGCATATCTCCCACGAAACGAGATCGTTCGACTTCATAATGGGAGCTCCCGGACTGAAAAACATTGTGGTGCTTACCATATAATATGTGTCGCCTACTCTGATAACGTCGTCATCAGGTACATCCGCCCATATTATAGGGTTTGAAACCGTTGATGCTGCCGATGCCTCTGTCTGCGGAGCACCTAAAACTCCGGTAACAGACGGCATGACAACAGCTGCCGCAAGCAATAGTGCCGCAGCTGCCTTTGACTTTTTGCCAAATCTCATTTTAATACCTCCTGAATCCATTTTCGTATTGTTTGCCTAACATATCCCCTGTTAACACAAAATGAATTATCATGCTCAATCTATATCGTTTTGAGCGTTTTGACATATTGTTGCCTGTTTCAACACTATTCCTTGTTCATTTTACCATTTGTTCAGAATTTATTCAACTGTTATTATGAGGATTAGGTGGACAAAACGAATATGATATGTTATTTAAAACAAATTACATCATAATTTTTTCACAATAATCATTATTTTGACATTTTGGTGATAACTGCTATATCACAAAGAGCTCCCCATATGCATTTTGATACATATCGGGAGCTCCACTATGTATTCAACTGAAAAACAGTATTCCAAAATATGATATCAAAGATTTATGATATATTGCTATTATGATTGTTCTGCAATCTTCCGATTACACATATTTTTCTGAAGTTTTTTTCTTTTTGTTCATTGACTTTCTTTTTAAAATGTGATAATATATATAATGTATTTATATTATTTACTTTTCAAATACCATTTCAAAAACAATCTCATTTAACAATAATATAAAACAATAATCATATATGGTGAATGTTTTTACTTTGAGGCGGTGAATATCAGAAAAGTATCAAAAAAATCAATGCATAATATATAGAAAGAAATGCAGGATCAACGTTAAAAAAGCTCAAGAATTATATTCTTTTCAGCTTTAATAATATTTATAAAAGGAGTATTGGTATGAAAAAAAAGAAAATCATCAGTGCAGCAATGGCTCTGACTATTGTTGCCGCACAATCTATTGGGGGAGTTCCTGAAAACAGCCTGAAGGCAAATGCATTCGGCTACGGCGACAGCATTCTCAGCGATTGGTTACAGGACGTTGGAACAGGAACAAATCTGAACAGCTATCTGGAAAGCTCTTACCTGAAGAGCGTTATCGGAAAGATCAATGACCTTATACGTCGTATGATAAAGAACGAACCCCAGGAAAAGTTTGTTGACGGAGCTGATAACTGGTCGTTCAGCAATTCTTCCGAGAACTTCGGTGATACATACTTCATGGGCAGTGAGTATTGGAACAAGCTCATGGACGGTTTAAAAAATACAGAAAAGGAACGTATAATCAACAATGTAAAGTATGCTCCCTGGGCAGGTTCATGTTATGGAATGGCAACTACTTCCGTACTTGCAAGCCGCGGAGTTATGCAGCCTGACAAATGGCAGAGCGACGCTGCTTCACTGCATGATATTGCAGGTCCTCCTACAAACGATGTTAAGTCGCTCATCAATTACTATTTTGCACTTCAGTTTACAGACCATACTAATCAGAGAATGGCTCTTGCAGTAAGCGGACTTGAGCCCGTAAAGCTCCTTAAGCTCATTAAGTGCCTTGAGGACGGTTCTCCTACATTGTTATGCTTCTACGGATACTTCAACAGAATGTACCTTGCAGGTCACGCTGTTGTTGCATACGATGTTGAGTACGGAACTTATGTCAAGAACGGCAAGAAGTATAACGGAAAGATCCTTATATACGATAATAACAGCGTAGACTACGATGAGGACTTCTGCCTGTATTTCAGCACAACAGACGGTTCATGGACTATTCCTGTATATGAACTCAGCTCGGATTATGATGACTATTTAGGATTAGTAACAGATGATATTGATCTTATCAATTATCACGGATATATTGACGGTTCTGACGAGCCTACATTCAGCAGATATATCGCTACTCTTCAGTCAGCTCAGATAAAGGGCAACTACAAGCTGGTCAAGGAATCTGACAAGAATGTATACTGCGCTAATTCCACATCATCTGATGATGATATCAAGCTTGTTCCGTCACTGGCGGATTATGACTTTAAGAACAGCTCGATCATGTTTGCACTGAACGATTCTTCTTCAAGCTATGTACTTAATGTGCAGACTCCCGAGGAGCTCGATCTTTCAATGTCATATGAAAACAGCTTGCTCAAGGCAAATGCTTCTTCAGGATCAGAGGCAAAGTTCTCACCGGCGGATTCAGTTTCTGTAAGCGGTAAAAACACGGATTATGATCTCAAGATAGTTCTTAATGACGGAGAAAAGGTAACAGACTGGTATAGTTTTTCAGTTAAGGGCAGCGGCGTAGACGACGCAACTCTTACTAAGGAAGATAACGGTTATGTGCTTGAGGCTTCAAATTTAAATGATGTCAAAGCATTTGCATACAATGACGATGTAAGGACTGACGTAACATTCTCAACTGAGTATACTAAGGTATTCCTGTTTGAAAAGGACGAGAATACTATCGGAGTTGCAGTCGATACTGACAATAACGGCTCGTTTGAGACAGAAATAAAGTGAAACTATAATAAACAGTCAGCAGACAGACTGATAACCATTCCACATAAATAGTAAACTAAAACAGACATGATCGATAAAGATCATGTCTGTTTTCATTTTGAAAAATGTTCCTTGCTAAAATTCCAGACACAAGGTATAAACCTTATACCTTGCGGATAAACAAAAAATCCCGATATATCATAATATTTATGGTATATCGGGATAGATCAGATGCTGGAAGCGAGGGGAATTGAAGAGAGCCAAAGCACTTTTTGTAATTTGTGCTATTTCGAGTAATCGCCTGTATTGCGTTGTTTCAGAGCAATTCGTTTAATTTCATTTTTACTGATTTTTAGTGATTTTTTACCACAATAAGTAACAAATAAATAACAAAAATCTAAAGCAGCGTACCTTTCCGTGCTAATAATAATAAAAATTAGCGTCGAATTTGTTGTTCTTTTGCATGATGTCACTCTCAAACGTACCACTTTTAAGGCGGTATTATATGTGATTTTGTAAATTTGATATATTTACTTAAACTGGAGTTTGAAAGAAATAGAATATCTTAGTCTGTTTTTTATTGACATAACTTATCAAAAATGTTATAATGTTTTATGTAATATTGCAGATATATTGTTCAGGAGTGATAAAATGAAAAATGCTCATTCAATAGATAATCGAAATCAAACAATAAAAGAGCATCTTATAGGCGTAGCAGAAAAAGCAGCCTCAAATTCAGTTGAGCTTATGCGTGATTATGCATATAAAGCAGGTATTGCGCATGATCTCGGTAAGTATGCGGAAGATTTTCAGAAAAGACTTAAAGGAAGTACTATAAAATATGAACATTCTGCCTGCGGTGCTATAGAAATAGGAAAACTTGTAAAAAATGAAGTAGATGAACAAATGACATATTTGCTTCAATACTGTATTGCAGGACATCATACAGGATTGCCTGACGGTGGTACAGCTGCTGATAATGCGGACACGGACAGTACTCTTCATGCCAAACTTAAACGCATGGAAAAATATAAAGGTACAGCTGATTACAGTTCATACAAGGACGAAGTAAAGCTTGAACTGCCTGATTATTCAGAGCTTACAGCAATTCTTCACAAATCTAAAGACACGACTGAATTGATTGAGACATACGCTTTTTTCACTCGTTATCTTTTTTCTTGCCTTACTGACGCAGACTATATTGATACAGAGATTTTTTATTCGCCTGATATAGAAAGAGGGCTTAAATCTGATTTTGGAGAAATGCTTGAAATAATTGATAAGAAACTCAATTCTTTCACGTTAGATACTCAGTTGAAAAAAGCAAGGAAGTCATTACAGGATCAAGCTTTTGAAAATTGTCTGAATGATTCGCGAATAAATATTCTTGATATGCCAACTGGTAGTGGAAAAACTCTTTGTAGTATGAAAATAGCTCTGAAAAAGCTTGTTGAGCATAAAAAGAAACGTATAATTTATGTTATCCCATATACCAGCATTATCGAGCAGACAGCTGAGATATTTGAAAAAATGTTTGGTAAATATACAGATATAGTTCAGCATCATTCAAATTACTGCTATGATACAGAAAATGATTCTACGCTTGAAAAGCTTAAGCGTTCTACAGAAAACTGGGATGCTCCTGTTATTATAACTACAAGTGTCCAGTTTTTTCAGTCGTTGTATCATTATAAAGTTTCATCGCTTAGAAAACTGCACAATATTGCCGATTCTGTGATAGTATTCGATGAAGTGCATATGCTTCCAAAAGAGTATTTACAGCCATGTCTGAGAGCCATAGGATATATTACAAAATATCTGAACAGCGAATGTATTTTTCTTTCGGCAACAATGCCTGATTATACCGAGATGTTTAAACGTTACATTGGTGATAATTCTTTTAAAGAGCTGATTACTGATAAGAAAGACTTTAGTTTCTTTCAGAAATGTATATATTCTAATATCGGAATGACTGACATGGAAAGAATTGCTGAAAAAGCTATGAGGTATGGTTCAAGCTTGATTATTGTTAATAGCAGAAAAACAGCCAGAAATACCTATCAGTTATTATCAGGCAGGAAGTATCATCTATCAACATATATGACGCCTCAGCATCGTTCCGAAACAATAGAGCATATACGCGAAGATTTAATAAATCTGCGTGAACATCCGGATACTGCTCCTAAAATAACAGTTGTATCTACTTCGCTTGTTGAAGCTGGAGTTGATTTTGATTTTCAGGCGGTATTCCGACAGCTTGCAGGACTTGACAGCATTTTGCAGTCGGGTGGAAGATGCAACCGTGATGGTAACATGGATCACGGAGATGTTTTTATTTTTGAGACTGATGAGAAACCTCAAGATGATATGAAAGTTCGTTCCAGTATAGTAAAAGATATGCTTGACAAAAGGAATGATATCTCATCCGAAGAATGTATAAAAGAGTATTACAATAGACTTTTTAGTTTTTCTGATGATGTCATAGAAGAGAATACTATTGCTAAGAAATGTAGCGGATTTGACAGAATACCATTCAGGACATATGCAGAAAGCTTTGAGCTTATTAAGGACGAAACGATAAGTATTGTCATAAATAACTGTGATGAAACATCAGATCTTTTAGCTCAAATTAGATTTGGTGGTAAAGATGTCCGAAGGAAGCTACAGCGTTTTTCTGTGTCGCTTAAATTACATGGAGAGTTTGATAATGCGCTGAAATCAGGATTGATACATGACACAGGATATGGTGTATATGTACTTTCAAATAATGATTATTATAAAAATGAAACAGGACTTGATATCAATTATCAGCCGGATTACATTTATTAAAGAAAGGGGAGGTCAATTTGAGTTATGGTTTTAAAATAATGGTTGAGGGCGATTATGCGCTATTTACTCGTCCCGAAATGAAAGTGGAGCGTGTGAGTTATGATGTTCCGACGGTCTCAGCTATGGAAGGACTGATAAAATCAGTCTACTGGAAGCCTGCTATTCGTATTGTTGTGGACAGGATAATAGTTTTCAATCCTATAAAATTCATTAACGTAAGAAGGAATGAAATAAAAACCAAGATTCCTCAAAGATCGGTTTTATCACAGATGAATGGTAATGGTAGTCCTGAGATATATGCTTCTGAGGCAAGAAGTCAACGTGCAGGTATGCTGCTTAAAGACGTAAAGTATGGTGTTGAGTTCCATTTCGAGCTTACAGGACTAAGGTCTGATCATGAAGATGAAAGTGAAGAGAAGCACTATAATATTATGCTTCGACGACTGCGCAATGGTCAATGCTTCAGACAGCCGTGCCTTGGCTGCAGGGAGTTTTCCGTAAGCAGAATAGAACTTGTTGATGATTTTGATTTGTCGCAAGTAGATACTTCACTGAAAGGTGATATTGATCTCGGTTTTATGCTATACGGTGTAAAGTTTGCTGACTGTGGTAAACCTATAAACAATAATTGGGATGAACCCAAATTTTCCGACAAAGCAGATCCGATGTATTACCGTCCTCATATGATAGACGGAGTTATTGATGTTTCAAAATACAGGGAGGGGATAATATGCTGATAAAAGCACTGTGTGATTATGCTGATAAGCAATCATCAAATGATGATTCAAAGAAAATCCCCGATGGTTTTGCGGAACAAGAGATACATTACCGTATAATCATTTCCGAGGCTGGTGATTTAAAGGATATAATTCCGTTTAAAGAGAAAAAGACGATCAAGGATAAAAAAGGCAACGATAAAACTGTTGAGGTACCGAGAAAAGCAATCCTTCCTGTAAGGACTCAGAAACCAGGAATAGAATCAAATTACATTGAGCATCGCCCGTTGTATATTTTTGGTCTGAATTATGATAATGATTCTTTTACTCCTGATGACAAAACAAATAAAGCAAGAAAATCTCATGCTGCATTTGTTGAACATGAACTTGCGTTTTTGGAAGGAATTGAATCTCCAGCTTGTAGTGCATACAGAAAATTCGTCGAAAAATGGACTCCTGAAGGCGGCGTTGAGAATCCTTTGCTGAAAGAGCTGGGAAAGGGATATAAGGGGTCATATTTTGGCTTTTCAATTGAAAATGAGTCCAATTACCTTGAAAAGGATGAAGAATATATCAGTAAATACTTAAAAGGTTTTTCTGAAAAAAATGAAAGCAAAGATGACGAGGTACAATCAATATGTGGTATTTCAGGTGAAAAAGCAGTTCAGGCAAGACTTCATGATAAAATTATGAAGTTTCCTGGCGGACAGGCGTCAGGCTGTCAGCTCGTATGTATGAACGACACTGCATTTGAATCCTACGGCAAAACCCAGTCGTATAATAGCAATGTTTCTGAAAAGACAATGAAAAAATATACAGCTATTTTCAATAAGCTGCTGTCAGATAAAAAACACTATTGTCTTTTAGGAGATATGGTGATTATATGGTTCGCTGTAAAAAATGACGATACAGCAGAATGTGATATTTTCTCGTCATTTTTTGGTAACACTAAAGACAAAAAAGCAGAAGAAGATATTGCTTCATTAATGGCACAAGCAAGAAAAGGCTTTACTACTGATATTTCAATAGACAAAAGTGTCACGTTTTATATTGCAGGTTTGACTCCGAATTCATCAAGGATATGTCAGAAATTTATATATAAAGGTAATTTTGGAGATGTGCTTGGTAATCTTTTGAAGCATCAGCGTGATATTATGATAAATGAAAGCAACACACGTCCCGTGTATTTTGGCAGTATTACAAGAGAATTGATATCGCCTAAATCGACAAACGATAAAGTACCACCGCCTTTAATGTCGGCTATAATGCTTGCTGCACTCAATAGCACAAAATATCCCGATGCATTGTTGTCGACGGTTATAAGGCGTGTGAAAACGGACAGTGATGACGATAAAAATCATTTTATCAAGCTCAATGACACACGAGCAGGCATAATAAAAGCCTGTCTTAACAGAAAAAACAAAAAGGAGGAAATAATCATGGCATGGAATGAAGAAAACAACAATCCTGCTTATCTCTGCGGCGGACTTTTTGCGGTATTAGAAAAGATACAGCAGGATTCTTCGGGAGGAAATCTTAATCGCACTATCAAGGATTCATACTTTGCTTCAGCTTGTTCAAGACCTGCAAGTGTATTTCCCAAGCTTGCAAAGCTATCACAGAACCATTTGAGAAAGTTGAGCGATGGTGCTGAGGTATATTACAATAAAATGATAGGTAATATCATGAATAGTCTTGACGGCGAGTTTCCTGCGACACTTAATCTCGATGATCAGGGACGTTTTATCGTAGGTTATTATCAAATGAACAAGAAATTATATACTTCTAATGAAGGTAAATGAAAGGATGGTCAATTATGGAAAACAATGCAATTAAGAACAGATATGAATTCGTTATGCTTTTTGATGTTGAGAACGGTAATCCCAACGGAGATCCCGATGCAGGCAATATGCCGAGAACTGATCCAGAAACATCATATGGTATCGTTACAGATGTATGTCTTAAACGCAAGATAAGGAATTTTGTTGAGCTGTACAAGGAAGGTGAAGGCGGTTATAATATTCTCGTAAAGGCCGATCGCTCACTTAACTCAAAATTTACTGAAGCATATGATGCATTAGGCTTGGATAAAGGTCAAAAAGGCAAGAAAACAGATGATGTAAAAAAAGCTCAGGAATACATCTGCGCAAACTATTATGATGTTCGTACTTTCGGTGCTGTTATGAGTACCGGTGATGATCCTTGCGGAATAGTAAGAGGTCCTGTACAGATTAATTTTGCAAAGAGTATCGATCCTGTTTATGTTCAGGATATAACGGTTACACGTCAGGCAGTTACAACGGATAAGGATTTTAATGAGAAAAAGCAGAGTGAAATGGGTAAAAAGAGTTTTATTTCTTATGGACTTTATCGTGCAGAGGGCTATATTTCTGCAATGCTCGCACAAAAAGTCACTGGTTTTTCAGATGAAGATCTTGAACTGCTGTGGACAGCGATAATCAATATGTTTGAAAATGACAGAAGTGCTGCAAGAGGTAAAATGTGTCTCAGAAAACTGTATATTTTCAAGCACGAATCTGCTATAGGAAATGCTCCGGCACATATTCTCTTCGATAAGATCAAGATTGAAAGAAAGGCAGGAATTGAACCGCCAAGAAAATTTGATGATTATGATATTACAGTTGATAAGGATATGCCTACGGGCGTTGAACTGATCGAAAAGATATGAACGATCATACTATTAATATCCGTTGTATTCAGCATTATATGTATTGTCCGAGAAGATTTGCACTTCTTGAGTTGAATGATGACTGGTCTGAGAATGCATTTGTGGTCAAGGCAAATCTACAGCATCAGCACGTTCATGACGGTAGTCATTCATATTCTGACAGTCAAAAGATAGTTCGCAGCGGAATTTCTGTCTACAATGATGCGGAGGAATATGATATTTTCGGTATTACCGACTGCATAGAATTTGTTCGCAGTAATTCCGGAACTGTGCTTAATGGGCATGACGGGTATTTTCAGGTGCGAATCATAGAATATAAACCGAAAGCTCCCAAGAGTGATGATTTCAATGAAACTGACGCAATACAGGTGTTTGCGCAGAAAATATGTGCGGATCAAATATGGAAATGTGACAGTGAAGCTTATATCTATTACTCTGATACGCGAAAGCGTGTTAAGCTTCCGTTTGATACGGAGTATAAAAAATACGATGCTATGCTCAGACAGCTGCTTTCCGAAATGAGGAAGCTTCTTGAAGAAAAGAAAATGCCTGTACGAAAAAAGGGGCAGAAATGCTCTGGATGTTCAATGGCAGATATCTGTTTTCCGAAAGAAAAAAAGTACAGTGTCAGGGATATAGTCATGTCTCAGAAAGGAACTGATATCCAATGAAAAAATTGTTGAATTCACTTTATATTCTTGATGAGACTGCTTGGCTTACCCTTGACGGCGAAAACATTCTCTGCAAATGCGAGGATAAAGAAAAGTTCAGACTGCCTTTTTCTAATCTTGAAGATATCTACTGCTTCAACTATCTTGGGTGTTCGCCTGCCTTAATGGGAAAGTGTGCCGATCTGGGCATTAATATCAGCTTTATCTCACCACAAGGACATTTTCTCGCCAGAGTACAAGGTAAAACAAAAGGAAATATTTTCCTTAGAAAGTCTCAGTTTGAGCGTTTTGCCAAGCCTGATATTTTGCTTCCTCAGAATACTGTTGCCGCAAAGCTTTCAAATACAAGATATCTTATAAAGCGCTCCATGAAAGACAACCCTAAGCTCGATGCTGATGGTGAACTGAGCAGATGTATTGAATATCTTGAAAGCGGCATGGAGCACGTTTACGAGCTGAATGATACGGAAACCATAATGGGACTTGAGGGAAGCTGTGCAAAGTCATATTTCAATATTTTTGATAAGCTTATACTTAGTCAGAAAGAAGATTTTGCGGTAACGGGAAGAACCAAACGTCCGCCTCTTGATCCTGTGAACGCTGTTCTTTCGTTTTTATATACTATAATGACAAGCTCATATACTTCTGCTCTTGAAAGTGTGGGACTTGACAGCTGTTATGGCTTTTATCATGCATTAAAATCAGGCAGAAGCAGTTTGTCATGTGACCTTGTTGAGGAAACACGCTGTATAGCTGAAAGATTAGTCCTTACGCTTATCAATTTGAAAAAACTGAACATTTATGATTTTGACAGACAGGAAAGCGGTGCGGTATATCTCTCTAAGGACGGAAAGAAAAAGGTTCTTTCTGCATGGCAGGAAAAAAAGAGAAGTACAATAACACATCCATATCTTGGAGAAAAAATACCGCTTGGAATTCTTCCGTTTATCCAGAGTTCGCTGCTTGCAAAATATATCAGAGGAGAAATAGAAGAATACCCATGTTTCCTTATGAAGTAGGTGATCAATATGATGGTTATAGTTAGCTATGACGTATCTACAACTGATGCAAAGGGAAAAAGCAGACTGAGAAAAGTTGCAAAAGAATGTCAGAATTACGGGCAGAGAGTACAGAATTCAGTGTTTGAGATAGATGTTGATTATGGTACTTTTCTGAAAGTTAAAGACAGCCTTTTAAAGCTTATTGATGAAGCTCATGACAGTATCCGATTTTATTATCTCGGAAATAACTGGAAACGTCGAGTTGAACATTATGGTTCAAAGTCGACATATGATCCCGAAGGTGTTCTTATAATTTGAAAAGCGAACCCATTATAATATTAAAAACGCGGCAGGTTCGCCTGCCTAAAGACAATGCTTATGAATGAAATATGAACAAAATAGTACGATTTTGCTTATAAATGTCCGCTCACAGTGGCTGTGCGGCTCTTTATACACAATATATAGAGTCGCGCCCCACGTGGGCGTGTGAGTTGAAATAGAGAGGTAGCACAGAACAATGGAATTAGAGCTACGTCGCGCCCCACGTGGGCGTGTGAGTTGAAATATGTAATCAGGCTGATATCATTCTCGGTCACGGCTGGTCGCGCCCCACGTGGGCGTGTGAGTTGAAATATTGAGTATGTCGTCTGCCTTTTTTATAAGGTCGTGTCGCGCCCCACGTGGGCGTGTGAGTTGAAATCTTGATGAAGGATTCAGCGTTTTAATGACTAACGTCGCGCCCCACGTGGGCGTGTGAGTTGAAATGCTATTTGTGGAAGCGTGAACGAACCAGAGCCGGTCGCGCCCCACGTGGGCGTGTGAGTTGAAATCAGAGCAGATGTTATATAGGCAAGATAAAATGCGGTCGCGCCCCACGTGGGCGTGTGAGTTGAAATAGCCAGATGCTTGTTGCTCGCCCAGCAGCCACGGTCGCGCCCCACGTGGGCGTGTGAGTTGAAATGATAAGATCAGCCACAAGATTTATAACGTTTATGTCGCGCCCCACGTGGGCGTGTGAGTTGAAATTGACTTATCGGAAACTAACGATAATACTTCAGTCGGTCGCGCCCCACGTGGGCGTGTGAGTTGAAATTCAGCAGCACTCGAAGAAATGAGGGCTGAAGATGGTCGCGCCCCACGTGGGCGTGTGAGTTGAAATGAACCTGTTGCAGCTTCCTGATTTGGCATAACGCGTCGCGCCCCACGTGGGCGTGTGAGTTGAAATACGGCCGGACGTTTGACGAGCTCGAGGACTTTCGTCGCGCCCCACGTGGGCGTGTGAGTTGAAATGAAAAGTTGTCATCGGAAAAAGGCTGTCGGCTGCGGGTCGCGCCCCACGTGGGCGTGTGAGTTGAAATGCGACTATATCAGAATGTTATCAAGTACATTGCGTCGCGCCCCACGTGGGCGTGTGAGTTGAAATTCCGAGCCGTTTTAACTGATATTGACTTTAAAATGTCGCGCCCCACGTGGGCGTGTGAGTTGAAATGCTACTGATAGAAAAGGTAGAATAAGAGTGCGAGTCGCGCCCCACGTGGGCGTGTGAGTTGAAATTGTCAGATCGTCAGCATACTTTGCAAACATGAAAGGTCGCGCCCCACGTGGGCGTGTGAGTTGAAATGAATTTATGAGAGCATATTTGCTCGTTCTTGAAGTCGCGCCCCACGTGGGCGTGTGAGTTGAAATTCCAGGCGTCGGTTTGTGTTTCGTACCAGTGCAGTCGCGCCCCACGTGGGCGTGTGAGTTGAAATTTGTCGTTGTTACGCTATTAACACAGCGGAAACGGTCGCGCCCCACGTGGGCGTGTGAGTTGAAATAAAGATATTTCTTTATATTCCGTAGTAAGATTATCGTCGCGCCCCACGTGGGCGTGTGAGTTGAAATACGGCTGACGCGCGCGCCGAATATGAAAATAAAAAGTCGCGCCCCACGTGGGCGTGTGAGTTGAAATTCAATGCTTCCAGGATTAACGAGATTAAACGTAAACGTCGCGCCCCACGTGGGCGTGTGAGTTGAAATGATACAAGCTTTTATTCGTTCAAGCCTCTTAAGGTCGCGCCCCACGTGGGCGTGTGAGTTGAAATGTAACTATCCAAGAGGGCTTGAAGCGCGTCAATGGTCGCGCCCCACGTGGGCGTGTGAGTTGAAATAGACAGGAATGCAAGAACATGATATCTATCATACGTCGCGCCCCACGTGGGCGTGTGAGTTGAAATTGTAAGAACAGGACCTGTAGCGCTGCCGATCTGGTCGCGCCCCACGTGGGCGTGTGAGTTGAAATTGAATCCTTGCTTTTAAGCCCCTGACATATGCGGTCGCGCCCCACGTGGGCGTGTGAGTTGAAATGAAGCGTATCAATGCAATGTTTGGCACCGATATAGTCGCGCCCCACGTGGGCGTGTGAGTTGAAATGTTATTGCAAGCAACCCGTTAACGGGCAGTATGACGTCGCGCCCCACGTGGGCGTGTGAGTTGAAATTCTGCAAGTATGGTTATATTGAAAGGAGTATGAGTCGCGCCCCACGTGGGCGTGTGAGTTGAAATGACATGTTGCACTTGTTTGTCGGTCAGTTCCAAGTCGCGCCCCACGTGGGCGTGTGAGTTGAAATCCCATAGTGGCTCCGAGACAACAACAGAAGCCTGTCGCGCCCCACGTGGGCGTGTGAGTTGAAATTCTCTCACCGTCGGCGGAGCAACCGGCAGCTTAACGTCGCGCCCCACGTGGGCGTGTGAGTTGAAATATTCATAATGTCATTTAAAATTTCATAGATCTGAGTCGCGCCCCACGTGGGCGTGTGAGTTGAAATGCAGCAGCTTATCACGATGTGCTTGACATTATCATGTCGCGCCCCACGTGGGCGTGTGAGTTGAAATTTTATATACGGGGGTGCAGCGCGTCATGGAAGATGTCGCGCCCCACGTGGGCGTGTGAGTTGAAATATTGATTCCATTAGGAACGTATTCAAAGTATGATTGTCGCGCCCCACGTGGGCGTGTGAGTTGAAATTTACGGTACAAGTGCCGGCTGCAACCGGTGTGAGTCGCGCCCCACGTGGGCGTGTGAGTTGAAATGCTCATGAATATGCTTTCTTCAAACGTCAGATAGGTCGCGCCCCACGTGGGCGTGTGAGTTGAAATCGGATGTGCCATATGTACCATCAATATTTGTACGGTCGCGCCCCACGTGGGCGTGTGAGTTGAAATGTATCTGCGGCTTAACGTCAAGAGCGGCATATCAGTCGCGCCCCACGTGGGCGTGTGAGTTGAAATTCTTTCCGTAAATGATATTATATACGGCGTCGAGCGGTCGCGCCCCACGTGGGCGTGTGAGTTGAAATTGTAGCATTTTGTTATATGCAGTCCATCCAGAGTGTCGCGCCCCACGTGGGCGTGTGAGTTGAAATTCAAAGCTTTCAAAAATTACACAAAATCCTAACGTCGCGCCCCACGTGGGCGTGTGAGTTGAAATTCAGCTTATGATACAGATACTATGAACATAAAGAGGTGGTCGCGCCCCACGTGGGCGTGTGAGTTGAAATTCAGCCCGTCTTTATAGCAGCACAAGTAAAATGCGCGTCGCGTCCCACGTGGGCGTGTGAGTTGAAATACCTAAGAATTGTGCAACATTATTCACAATTGTCGTCGCGCCCCACGTGGGCGTGTGAGTTGAAATTTTGCATTCGTGTATCATGTGCAGATCATGATAAAGTCGCGCCCCACGTGGGCGTGTGAGTTGAAATTACTTTGTTGTCTACTCGGTGACTGTTTTGTTTTGGTCGCGCCCCACGTGGGCGTGTGAGTTGAAATGCAAGCTTCTGAGATACTATTCTGTCAATTCTCAGGTCGCGCACCACGTGGGCGTGTGAGTTGAAATTGACGTGCTTCAGAAGCAGCTTGACAGAAGCCGGTCGCGCCCCACGTGGGCGTGTGAGTTGAAATTTAGATTCCAGTCTGTCGGCTGTGCTGTCGTAAGTGTCGCGCCCCACGTGGGCGTGTGAGTTGAAATATAGAAATATCGGTTGAAGTCAGGGGTTTTGTACGTCGCGCCCCACGTGGGCGTGTGAGTTGAAATCATATACATTTGATGGAAATATAACGCGATTTAAGTCGCGCCCCACGTGGGCGTGTGAGTTGAAATATTAAATCAGCTGCTGAAGTATTCACTGCATATTACGGTCGCGCCCCACGTGGGCGTGTGAGTTGAAATTAAGATTTGCCATCTTAATGTTGTACTTATCGATCGTCGCGCCCCACGTGGGCGTGTGAGTTGAAATCATGGAAGGTTAAAAATGGTCGTGATGATCCATAGTCGCGCCCCACGTGGGCGTGTGAGTTGAAATGATATTCATCGGAGAATATATTAACAGATTCTTGTCGCGCCCCACGTGGGCGTGTGAGTTGAAATTTTTCGTTTACAGCGTGTCATGTTGGTACGATGTTGTCGCGCCCCACGTGGGCGTGTGAGTTGAAATGTCTCAGACATGTCCAAATGGAATAATGCAAAGAAGTCGCGCCCCACGTGGGCGTGTGAGTTGAAATTATTATTGAGAAGGCTTACTCAACAGATAATTGCGTCGCGCCCCACGTGGGCGTGTGAGTTGAAATCTGTGAAGACGGTCTGCACCTGGCTTCAGTCTCCAGTCGCGCCCCACGTGGGCGTGTGAGTTGAAATATTAATGAGTCTACATTTCAAACAAATTGGGAAGGTCGCGCCCCACGTGGGCGTGTGAGTTGAAATCTTGATTACGATTTCCCGAGCTGTCTCCCTGTAATGTCGCGCCCCACGTGGGCGTGTGAGTTGAAATTATCCGTGGCTTAACAATTTACAGAACATCAATGGTCGCGCTCCATGTGAATTGAATGGGAAAATTGGTGTTGGTGGGATTATGAACGATCATGAAAGCTACCCTTATTCCAGCACAGGCTGCTATCGCTTCTAAGTAGTAGTTCTAAAGTCACGATTTCATGGGAGTTTCCGATAACCTTTGAAATGGCGAAAGCCTATAAAAAGGCTCATGGAAGCTATTTACGGAAAAATCAGTGGCGAGATATCAAAATGGTGTTCTGTCTTGAAGTAGGATAAACACTGAAAAATAATTAAAGCCTCGTATCTGCGGTGTTCAATACACTGCCGTTACGGGGCTTTTTTGTTGTTATGAATAAAACGAAAGGAAGGTGTCATGTCATGATCACAACAGTAAGGTGCAGAAGTTCTCCCATATCACAAAATTCAGGAGTTGTCAATACTTTTCCTGAAATTTCTTT
This sequence comes from Ruminococcus sp., assembly GCF_017549005.1. Classification (GTDB taxonomy): domain Bacteria; phylum Bacillota; class Clostridia; order Oscillospirales; family Ruminococcaceae; genus Ruminococcus. The sequence goes on along the minus strand of NZ_JAFYYT010000035.1, from coordinate 16,527 downwards.
GGAGGGCTACAATGCACAAAACAAGGAGTTTGTCAAGAGGTTTTTTGAAAAATATTTTTGTCTCCCCCAAGCACAAAATGAGTCAGTTGTCAATAGTATTTTGAAAATTTCTTTTGATTTTTCAAAAATAGAAGCTGGTGGCATCTGATGGCGTACTGTAAAGTTGAGCTGAAAGGCGGTTTTACCGTAATATCCAATGAATTGATGAGGGACAAAAGGCTCTCCCTGAAGGCAAAAGGACTTCAGGCTCTGGTCCTTTCGCTTCCTCCCGACTGGGATATGACAATTGAAGGGCTATCGTCTATCTGCCTTGAATGTTCGGATACGATCTCCTCTATTTTAAAGGAGCTTGAAGCTGCCGGATATCTCAGCAGATACCGTGAAAGAAACCGTAATGGTAGATACGGTCAGATGCAGTATACTTTTTTTCAGAAACCTCTTAATTCCAGACCTATCATTGATTCACCTGACAGGAATTTTTCCGGACAGGTAAAACCTGGTTGGGATAATTCGGGACAATTAAGTAAAGAGAAATCAAATAAAGAACGATCAAATAAAGACTTACCTGATATCTTATCTATCAATCAGCTGGATATGATGGATAAGATGAGAATTTACAGGGAAATCATTTATGAAAATATCGATTATGAGATACTCAGAGAACAGGTTGACAGTTCAAGGCTTGATGAAATAGTTGAGATCATGCTGGAATGTATATGTTCATCATCTAAGTCAATGATAATCGACAAGGAAGCTGTTCCAACTGAACTTGTAAGAAGCCGATTGTTGAAAATCGACTCCTCTCATATCGAATATGTTCTTTCCTGCCTTGACAACAATACCACAAAAATCAGAAACATCAAGGCATATCTTCGTACAGCTCTTTACAACGCTCCCTCAACTATCAACAGTTACTATGCGGCAGAGGTCAATCACGACCTGTACGGAACAGAATAAACACAAGAAAAAGCAGTTAAGTATTTGTACTTAGCTGCTTTTTTTGTACCTGATGAAGAAAGGAGGCAGTCATGCAGGATTATAATAACGAAAAAATTGTTGCTTTGTCATTCAGATCAACCAAAGTAACTACAAACGTTCTTGTTAAAGTGTTGAAAAAGCTTCTTGAATTACAAAAAAATCGAAATCCTCAAGTAATTCGCGGGAAACAGTCCTTAAAGCAGCTTATCAGAGGAAATGATAATGCTTCGGTCACAAATATCGAGATAAACGACCAGAATATCAAGGCTTTTGAAAAGACCGCCCGAAAATATGGCATAGATTATTCCTTGAAAAAGGACAAATCAGTAGAACCACCAAAATATATCCTTTTTTTCCGTGCGAAGGACAGTGAGATACTGACTAAAGCTTTCAAGGATTTCCTGAATATCCGTGAACAGAAGAAAGAGCAGGAAGAAAAGCAGTCAATAAAAACTCGGCTGAATGAGCTTACTCCTCCAAAGAACAAGGAACTCAAAAGGGAAAAGACAAGAACGAGGGAAGTGGAACTCTGATGAAGTTCAATAAGCAGAAATTTCTTAAGATAGTTCCATTTTTAGGAGTAGGTTTCTTTTTCAACAAAGCTTCTCAGGTATTTACCTCTGCTTCGGGTTCTTCATTCGGGGAGAAGTTCATAGAGGCTATGAACAATTTCGGAAGTGTATTCTCTGTTCCGCTGCCAAGTTTCAGACCTGTTGATCTGCTTATCGGAACTGCGGGAGCAGTTCTTATTAAAGCAATTGTCTGGATAAAAGGCAAAAATGCAAAGAAATACCGTAAAGGCGTAGAATATGGTTCAGCCCGTTGGGGTACAGCAGAAGATATCAAGCCGTATATGGCAGAAGATTTTAAGGACAACATCATTCTGACTGAGACCGAAAGGCTGACTATGGATAACCGTCCAAAATCAGGACCAAAGTACGCAAGGAACAAGAATGTTCTTGTTATCGGCGGTTCAGGAAGCGGTAAAACCCGTTTTTTCGTAAAACCAAACCTTCTTCAGATGCACAGCAGCTATGTAGTGACCGATCCGAAAGGTACAGTTGTAAATGAAGTCGGAAATGCCTTACTGAAAGGAGGGTACAGAATAAAGATCCTGAATACTATCAACTTCGCAAAATCCATGCACTATAACCCATTGGCGTATATTCGTTCAGAAAAAGATATCCTGAAACTGGTAAACACCATAATAGCCAATACAAAGGGAGAAGGAGCGCAGAGCGGCGAAGATTTCTGGATCAAGGCAGAAAGACTGTATTATTCGGCACTTATCGGGTATATCTGGTACGAAGGTCCTGAGGATGAAAAAAATCTGAACACCCTGATAGAAATGATCAATGCATCAGCGACAAGAGAGGATGATGAATCATTCAAAAACCCTATAGATCGCCTCTTTGATGAATTGGAAGCTGAGAATCCGGAGCACTTTGCTGTACGGCAGTACAAAAAGTATAAGCTTGCAGCCGGCAAAACAGCCAAAAGTATCCTTATCTCCTGCGGAGCAAGACTTGCTCCTTTTGATATCAGGGAACTGCGTGAACTCACAGAATATGACGAGCTTGAGCTCGATACGTTAGGCGATGAAAAGACGGCACTTTTTGTCATAATCTCCGATACGGATGATACTTTTAACTTCATCGTAGCCATAATGTACACTCAGCTTTTCAATCTTCTCTGTGATAAAGCAGATGACAAACATGGCGGACGCCTGCCTGTTCATGTCCGCTGTATTCTTGACGAATTCAGTAATATCGGTCAGATACCGAAGTTTGAGAAGCTCATCGCAACAATACGAAGCCGTGAGATATCAGCCTGTGTTATACTCCAGGCTCAGAGTCAACTGAAAGCCATATACAAGGATAATGCTGATACTATCGTTGGCAACTGCGATACAACACTGTTTCTCGGAGGCAAGGAAAAGACCACACTGAAAGAACTTTCCGAAATACTTGGAAAGGAGACAATTGACCTCTACAATACAGGCGAAAGCAGAGGCAAAGAGACTTCCCACTCTCTGAATTATCAGAAAACGGGAAAAGAGCTTATGAGCATGGATGAACTCAGCGTTATGGACGGAAACAAGTGTATTTTGCAGCTTAGAGGTGTCAGACCTTTTCTGAGTAACAAATACGATTATACGAAGCATCCAAAATACGCTCTAACGTATGACGCTGATGAAAAAAACTTTTTCGATATCGAGAAGTACCTGTCTCATAAGCTAAAGATCAAAAGCACAGACACAGTCGAGGTATATGACTGTGGAACCGTAAACGCATAAGGACCAGCGTAACCACGCTGGTTTTTTTATGCCCGAAATCTTTAATTATGAAAGGAAATTTTTATTATGGAATTTTTTACTTCAGCAGTAGGCGTTCTTCAGACACTCGTTATAGCTCTCGGTGCAGGTCTTGGTATCTGGGGAGTTGTCAATCTTCTTGAAGGTTACGGAAACGATAACCCCGGTGCCAAGTCTCAGGGTATGAAGCAGCTCATGGCCGGCGGCGGTGTTGCCCTTATCGGAACAACACTTGTTCCTCTTCTCAAGGGACTTTTCGGTTAAGGTCCTTTTTGAACTCCGCGGAGGTCTGCCGAAAGGCAGACTTCTGCTCTATAAATAAAAGACAGAAAGGTGGTATGTAATGGACAAAATTATAGATGCTATTGGCGACGCAATACACGATTTCTTTGTAGATGCGTGCGGCGGAATGTTCATAGGAATATTTGATGACGCAAACGCTTCTGTCGCTAATGTCAGTAAAGACGTAGCTCTTACTCCTGCCGAGTGGAATAAAAGCATATTCTCTATGATACAGAATCTGTCAAACAATGTTATCATCCCGATAGCCGGCCTTATAATCACTGCTGTTCTATGCTATGAACTTATTACAACAATAACCGAAAAAAACAATATGCATGATGTTGAGACCTTTATCTTCTTCAAGTTCTGCTTCAAGGCTTGTGTAGCGGTAATGCTCCTGTCTCACACATTTGAGATCACAATGGCGATATTTGATGTCGGGCAATGGATAGTTAATAAATCGGCTGCCTCAATTGCAAACGACACATACGTTGATGTAAACGAGATATACCTGGATTTCAGGTCTTCTCTCGACAAAATGGATACAGGTTCGCTTATCGTTCTTATGCTTGAAGCGGCGGTAGTCGGTCTTGCTGTCAAGGCAATAGCTATCCTTGTTACAGTAGTTCTCACAAACAGAATGATCGAGATCTATATGTACTGCTCTGTTGCGCCTATCCCGTTCGCAACTATGACGAACCGTGAATGGGGCAATATCGGTACAAACTATATCAGAAGCCTTGTGGCGCTGGCATTTCAGGCGTTTTTCATAATGGTGCTTGTAGGCATTTATTCGGCTCTCGTAAAGGATATTACTACGGTAAAGGACCTTCACGGTATGCTGATGCGAATAGGCGGATATTCTATCGTATTATGCCTGACGCTGTTCAAAACGTCCTCGATCTCGAAATCAATATTCAACGCACGATAGGAGGCGGAAATATGAATGATAATTTTCAGAAAAAAATTATGAAGCTGCGCTCAGATATAGAAGAAGCGCTTTCAGACTTTATCTATCACTTTGCCGATGATATCCCGAAAGATAGTCCGGCATATCAGCAGATAAGGGAGGACTTTATAAATGCCTTATGTACAGGTTCCTAAGGATTTGAACAAGGTCAAGACAAAAGTCGTATTCAACCTAACAAAAAGGCAGCTTATATGGTTCAGTACAGCGACGGCTACTGCCGTCCCTGTATATTTCCTCACCAGAAGCCATATAGGCAACACTCTTGCAATGCTCCTTCTTATCATCATAGCCATGCCTTTTTTCCTCATGGCTATGTATGAAAAGAACGGTATGCCATTTGAAAAAGTTGCAAAGATCTTCATAACATCACGGTTCATACGACCTAAGAAGCGACCTTACAGAACAGAAAACATCTACGAATACGCACAGAGACAGTATGATCTTGAAAAGGAGGTAAATGACATTGTCTATAATAAAAACAAAACTAACAGGAAAACAGAAAAAAATGGTAGGAGCTGCCGTAAAAAGGGCTCGTCCCGACGGTAATGGAAAAATCCCCGTAACCGCACAGCAGTCTATCAGGTTTCAGCAGATGTACAAGGACGGTATATGCCGTACCGATGACAACCATTATACAAAGACGATACAGTTCTTCGATATCAACTATCAGCTTGCTCAGAACGAAGATAAAACTGCGATATTTGACGGTTACTGCGAATTTCTCAATTACTTTGACTGCTCAATAAATGTCCAGTTGTCTTTCCTGAATCAGTTATCTGACCTTGAAGAATTTGAAAAGATGATAGAACTTGCTCCCCAGGGCGACGGCTTTGATGACATCAGAGGTGAATACTCCGAAATGCTGAAAAATCAGCTTGCAAAGGGTAATAACGGTCTTGTAAGGACAAAATTCATAACATTCGGTATCGAAGCTGATAATCTCAGAGAAGCCAAATCGAAACTGGAGCGTATAGAAGCTGATATTATCAGCAACTTCAAAACTATGGGAGTACTGGCACAGCCTCTTAATGGTGCAGAACGCCTTGCCATACTTCATCGCTGCTTCAATCCCGACGGCAGGGAAAAATTCAGATTTTCATGGGAGCTGCTCCCACAATCAGGACTATCTGTAAAGGACTTCATAGCTCCTTCTTCCTTTGATTTCTCCAAAGGAAACAGTTTCAGAATGAGCGATAAGACGGGAGCTGTATCGTTTATCCAGATAATGGCAAGTGAAATGTCGGATAAAATGCTTGCGGATTTCCTGAATGTCGATCACAGTATTACTCTGTCAATCCACTTCCAGTCAATCGACCAGAACAAAGCCATAAAAACAGTCAAACGAAAGATAACAGACCTTGATAAGATGAAGATGGAAGAGCAGAAAAAGGCTTTCCGCAACGGATACGACATTGATATCATGCCTTCCGATATAAACACATTCGGAAAGGATGCGAAAGCGCTTCTTAATGATCTCCAGAACCGAAACGAACGCCTTTTCATGGTCACTATCCTCATTATGAATACCGCAGATACAAAAAGGAAGCTTGATAATATCATTTTTCAGGAACAGGGTATCGCTCAGAAGTACAACTGTCAGCTCAAACGCCTTGATTATCAGCAGGAAGACGGTATTATGGCTTGCGTACCTATCGGTATCAATGATATTGAGATAAAGCGCGGACTGACCACATCCAGCACAGCAATCTTTGTTCCGTTTACCACACAGGAGCTGTTTCAGGACGGAGAAGCCCTGTATTACGGGTTAAACGCTCTTTCAAACAACATGATACTGTGTGACCGTAAGCAGCTCAAAAATCCAAACGGTATTGTTCTCGGTACTCCTGGAACTGGCAAGTCGTTCTCTGCCAAGAGAGAGATAGCAAATGCCTTTCTGACAACTAAAGATGACATTATTATTTGTGATCCTGAAGCTGAATACTTCCCTCTTGTAAACAGGCTGAACGGTCAGGTAATACGAATATCTCCAAATTCGACGCAATATATCAATCCTCTGGACATCAATCTTAATTATTCAGAAGATGAGAACCCTCTTGCACTTAAATCTGATTTTGTACTTTCAATGTGCGAACTGATCGTCGGAGGCAAAAGCGGTCTTGAGCCTATAGAAAAGACTATTATTGACCGCTGCGTCCGTCTTGTTTACAGGGAATACCTTGCAAATCCTGAAACAGCAGAAATGCCTGTTCTTCAGGACCTTTACAACCTTATCCTAAGTCAGCCCGAACCTGAGGCTATACGAATAGCTACTGCACTTGAAATGTACGTTACCGGCTCACTCAACATCTTCAATCATCGTACAAATGTCGATATGAACAACCGTCTTATCTGCTTTGATATAAAGGAGCTCGGAAAACAGCTTAAAAAGCTGGGAATGCTCGTCGTTCAGGATTGTGTATGGAATCGTGTTACAGTAAACCGTGCAGAACACAAGTCAACCCGCTATTATATCGACGAGTTTCACCTTCTTCTCAAGGAAGAACAGACCGCTGCTTACTCCGTAGAAATATGGAAACGATTCAGAAAATGGGGCGGTATCCCGACAGGTCTTACGCAGAATGTGAAGGACCTGCTTTCAAGCCGTGAAGTTGAGAATATATTTGAAAACTCAGACTTCATCTATATGCTGAATCAGGCTGCGGGCGATAGACAGATCCTTGCTAAACACCTGAATATTTCTCCGCATCAGCTTTCATACGTTACAAACTCAGGTCCGGGAGAAGGTCTTATCTTCTACGGCAATGTTATTATTCCGTTCGTTGACAAATTCCCGAAGGATACTATGCTCTACAAGATAATGACAACGAGACTGGAAGAAACGGAGGTGAACTGATATGAAGTGGTTTATTAGCTGCGTTGTTGGCGGAATCATAGGCGTAACCGCAATGTGGTTATTCCATGAGAAGCATTGCTGGTAAACAAAAAGCCGTATCTCATTGATACGGCTTACATATTTATCATGCTAATTTGAATTCAGCGCCTCTCGATCTGATATGTGAACTTATATTCATAATGAACGATACTGCGAATACAGCCCAGAAAGCGATCATGTTTTCTGTAATAAGTATATGTACAGTAAGAGCAGCGATAAAAGACCACAGAATGGAGAATATCACTGCAAATATCCAGAAACCGGGTTTGGTCTTTTGCAGAAAAAATGCAGCAATAAAGAGAACAACAGCAACTATAAGGCATACAACAGGATTTATCTGTGAGCTGAAAAATGAAACATTGAAAGCTCTGTTGCAAAGATAAAGTGCTATTCCGCCTGCAATTCCGATAACAAAGCTATTAATCATTGTTATCTTAGCCAGAAACGCATAAGAGCATAACAGAACAATATCTAAAACTAAAATAAAAATGGTCAGAATAATTCCAATACAAAATCCTATCATATACCGTCATCTCCTTCTGATAGATAATATTGCTTAAATGGAAAATTATTTCCTATTGAGACCTTATTTTATCACGATTGTCTCAACTTGTCAAGTCTTTTATAAACATTTTTTAAAAGGAGGTAAACCTATGATAGATTCTGAATTTAATGGAAATGAAGAACTTTCCGAGGAAGAAACGAAAGCTCTTTTGAAAAGTAGTAAGAAAGCCATAAAAAAGGCTGTAATTAAGCTTAAAGAACATCAGGATCAAAAGGAATCTAAACTAAAATTCAAGGAAGGAAATCCTAATAGCAAGCTCAATGAAAAAAAGAATTCTTCTGATACTATTTCTCAGGCTCAAAGAAAATCTGCTGTAAAAGAAGCGATGAAAAAAGCTCATCAGAAACAACAGGTCAAAAATGCCGAGAAGAAACGAAAAGCCGCTGCCACTGTCAAAGATGCTGCCGAAAAGGCTGGCAAAAAGGTAATACAGGCTGTTTCTTCCAGTAAATGGGGAATCCTCATTATTATACTGTTCCTTATAGTGTTTATGCTGTTCACAACACTGGCGACGTCTTGCAGTTCATCGTTTGTAGATAGCGGAACGGCATATATCGCAACATCATATATGACCAGTGACGAAGATCTTATTGCCTGTAACGAACAGCTAAATAACCGCGAAAATGAGCTGAGAGAATATATTGATCATATTCCCGACTACTATATCGACTGGAACGAGTATAACTACTACATTGATGATATAGGACACGATCCTTATCAGCTTCTGTCATATCTGAGTGCAATGAAGGTAAACTTCAAGTATGACACAGAGATACAGGAGATGATAAACAAGGTCTATGATTCAATGTATCAGCTTGATATTGAGTCTGTTCATGAAGTAAGGTCAGAAACTCACATAGAAACAGACGCTGATGGAAACGAAACGGAGGTGACAGTGGAATATGACTACTTTATCCTGAATGTTCGCCTGATATCAAGGAGTATCGAAGAAGTAGTTATCCAGGAGCTTAAAGATGCGGGAGTTTATGACCTGTATCTTGCTATGATGCAAACCAAAGGAAACAAACCCGATCTATTTTAAGACAGAAAGGATCAACCTATGTCAGTTGGATTAGAAAAAACCGAACAACAGCTTGAAAAAGCATACAATGAACTTTCGGTCATCAGAGACAGAAAAGCTGATATCATCGAGAAGGAGAAAGCTGTTATGGCGCATATTGAAAAGCTCGAAAATCAGCGTATACTGCAAATCGTCGGTATATTCAATCTGAACGGAGATGATCTGAAAAAGAAGCTTGCAGCGATAATGCCTGCAAATGCACTGCAAACTGATTCAGATGAATTAATAAATAATGAAAGGACAGATGAAGATGAATAAGATACCAAAGCTTATAGGCTCTGTCGCTGCTCTCAGCAGCATTTTAGCTCTATCATCGCTTACAACTGCTTTTGCCGTTGAAGTAACAGAAACTACTGAAACCACTTCTGTAATATCTTCAGAAATTACAGTTTTGGAAAGCACTCTCCCCGTTTCATCAGATACAGAAACTACAGCTGTAATAACCGATATTTCAACAAAGGATAATAAAGAAGTTGAAAAATCTCTTCCCTCGGGTAACGGTACACTGCTTGAAGATGTGCTCAATGAAGATGTAAACCGCCAGTTCCTCACTATACAGAGCAAGAACGGCAACACGTTCTATATCGTTGTAGACAAGGATAATGAAGGTAGAGGCAATGTTTACTTTATGAATCTTGTTGATGAATATGACCTTATGGCTTTTACCGACAAGTTCCCGAACGAAGATAAGGACGGAAGCAAGAAAAAGGCTGAAACAGCGATAACCGACGTTGATGATGAAACGCCAACAGGCACTGAAAACGGAGATAATGAACCAGATAGCTCACAGACAACAGAAACTGCAAAAACAGCAAGTGCGGCAAACACCAACCTTCTTGTCCCTGCTATTGGTATACTCGCCCTTTTAGGCGGAGCAGCATTCTACTTCTTCAAGCTCAGGGGTACTTCATCGAATAATGACAAGAAGCGTGATTCCGATGATGAGGAGGATGATATCGATAACGGCGAAACAGAAAATGATAACAATTAAGCTCTATTAATTTACGAAAGGAATGATTCAATGAAGTTAGTGATCGCAGAAAAGCCAGGTGTCGGCATGGCACTTGCAAAAGTCCTCGGTGTTACCGAGAAGCAGAACGGGTATGTCGAAGGAAACGGGTATATCGTTTCATGGTGCGTCGGACACCTGGTCGGACTTGCCAATGCAGACAGCTATGACGAAAAGTACAAGCAGTGGAACATTGATGATCTGCCTATTATCCCTGAAAACTGGATTTTTAATGTATCACACGATAAGGATGAGCAGTTCAGCGTCCTGCGTTCCCTTATGAATGATGACAGGATAACAGAGGTCATAAACGCCTGTGATGCAGGGCGTGAAGGTGAACTCATTTTCCGTCTTGTTTACAACAAGGCAGGCTGCCGAAAGCCCATTAAACGCCTGTGGATATCTTCAATGGAAGAAAAGGCTATTTCAGAGGGATTTGCCGATCTCAAGGACGGAAAGGATTATGAAAACCTCTATGATTCAGCACTCTGCCGCGCAAAGGCTGACTGGATAGTAGGTATCAATTCATCACGCCTTTTCTCTCGCCTGTACAACAGAACTCTCAACGTCGGAAGAGTGCAGACGCCTACTCTTGCCATGATTTGCGAACGCGAGGGCAAGATATCGAACTTTCAGAAGGAGAAGTATTTTAATGTCCACCTCAGAGCAGACGGACTTGATGCAGTAATGGAAAAGATAAAGGCTCATGATGAGGCTGATAGGATAAGGCGTGAATGTGACGGTAAACAGGCGCAGGTCGCTTCAATAAAGTCTGAACGAAAGACGGTAAATCCACCTAAGCTCTACGACCTGACGTCGTTACAGCGAGAAGCGAATCGCCTCTACGGATTTACTGCTCAGCAGACGCTTGACTACACACAGTCACTGTATGAAATGAAGCTTTGCACCTATCCAAGAACAGACAGCTGTTATCTCACTGAGGATATGGGAGATACTGCGCGAAACATCACGGATATTATTCTAAGACGGCTTCCTCATTTTGAGAATATTACGTTAACCCCTGATGTTCACAGAGTATTGAACAACAAGAAAGTCACGGACCATACAGCAATTATCCTGACCTCCGAACTTGATAATGTCGATCTGGACTCAGTTCCCGAAGGAGAGCGAAAAATCCTTTTCCTTATAGCCAACCGTATGCTCTGTGCTATGTCAGAACCATATATCTACGAGACCGTTACAGGAACCATTAACTGTAGCGGTTATTCTTTTACCGCCAAAGGCAGGTATTCTGTTATAAAAGGGTTCAAAGGAATAGATGAAGCTTTCAGGAAGTATCAGAAATGCAGGGACGATGATGAACCTGAAGATACTGTTATCTCACTTGCCGAGGGACAGTGCTTTAACGATACCGCTGCTGAAATAACTGAGCATTATACGCAGCCGCCAAAGCATTTTACAGAGGATACGCTCCTTTCAGCAATGGAACATGCAGGAACAGAGGAAATTACAGAGGAAGTTGAGCGTTCAGGGCTGGGAACACCTGCAACAAGAGCAGGCGTAATTGAAAAGCTCACAAAATCAGGCTTTATAAAGCGTGATAAAAGAAACCTTGTTGTCACCGACAACGGAAACGACCTCATATCTGTAATGCCCGATATCGTAAAATCGGCAAAAATGACTGCGGATTGGGAAAACAAGCTTGCTCTTGTAGCTCAGGGACGATACACTTCTCAGCAGTTCATGGCTGATATTGAGAAACTGATAGACGATATTATTGCCGCAGGCAAGTCAGATATTGATGAAAGCAAGGTATCTCCGCATGAAAGCGGCGGAGAGGTAGTAGGTATCTGTCCGAGATGCGGAAAGAATGTTGTTATCACACCAAAAGCATATTCATGTGAAGACAGGAACTGCGGATTCGTTATCTGGAAGAATAACCGTTTCTTTGAAACATCGAGGAAAAAGCTCACAAGAGAAATAGTTGAAGCTCTCCTTAAAAACGGAAAGGTTGCTATCAGCGGTCTGTATTCCCCGAAATCACGCAGGAATTATGACGCTGTTGTATGTCTTGATGATACAGGAGATTATGTCAACTTCAAATTGAAGTTTGCACCGAGAAAAGTAAGAAAAGGAGGTAATGCCTGATGCCCGATATCGAAAATGTATCTGCGCAGGAGCGTACAAAGAAAATAACCGATAAACTTGAAAAAGGCATAAAGGAGCTGTTCGAGGGCGAGAAATTCAAGGAATATCTGAATACTATGTCCAAGTTTCATAATTACAGCTTCAACAATACAATGCTTATCGCCATGCAGAAGCCTGAGGCAACTCTTGTAGCCGGCTTTAATTCGTGGAAGAACAAATTCAAGCGTAATGTGAACAAGGGAGAGAAAGGAATCCAGATACTTGCTCCTGCCCCGTACACCATTAAGAAAGAGCAAACAAAAATCGACAAGGACACTCAGCTCCCTGTGCTTGATAATGACGGAAAGCCAATTACTGAAGAAGTCGAGATAAGGATTCCTGCATTCAAGGTCGTATCCGTGTTCGACGTTTCTCAGACAAGCGGAAAGGAGCTGCCTACACTTGGAGTTGACGAGCTTAAGGGCGATGTAAAAGATTATGAAAAGTTCTTTGAGGCGCTGAAAGCCATAGCTCCTGTCCCTGTCAGCTTTGAAGATATCAAAGACGGAGCAAAAGGCTATTTTGACAAGGAACGCAATGTTATTGCCATCAATGAAGGAATGTCTGAAACTCAGACTGTAAAGACCGCCGTTCATGAGATAGCTCACTCTATCCTGCATAATCATAAAATGACGAAATCGGACCTGGATAAGCCCAAAGACAGGAATACCGAGGAAGTCGAAGCTGAAAGTATCGCATATACTGTTTGTCAGCATTTCGGCATAGATACGTCAGATTACAGCTTTGCCTATGTTGCTTCATGGGGTTCGGGAAAGGAAGTTCCCGAGCTCAAGGCTTCACTTGAAACTATCAGAGCAACGGCAAATGATATCATAAACAAGGTGGAAGATATCCTGCTGGGGCGGCAGAAGGAACAGATACAGGACAAGACTCAGGAGCCTGTAAAGACAGAAAGCCGCCCTAAGAACGATGAAAAGCTGAATATCATAGGCAATACGCTGTTCAAGGATATTCCCGATAAAAACTATATGAAGCTGTCAACGGACAAGGCTCTTTCTGTTGCAAAGATACTCGAAGAAAAAGGAATAAAATTCAGCGGCAGGATCAATGATGATAAAACCACACTTACTATCTCAAAATCTGATATTCCTGCATACAAGGAAGCTCTTACGGCGATAGGCAAAAACAGGGTGGCTGAGAAATTGCCTGAGAATGAGGACAGACCTACAGAAACAGATCATTTTTCTATTCCCGTATACCTTAAAACAGCACAGGAAGCCAGAGATTCAGGCGAGATTGGGCTTTTCCGTCAGAACGGCAACGAAAATCAAAGCTGCCGTGAGAGCATAAAAAAGGCGATAAATGACAACTATCACCTTTATGAAAATGGCTTAGGCGGCACATTTGACGCAGACGCAGCCTTGAAACAGGTAATGAAAGAGTATCCGCTTGATCGTATTTCGCTGCTTGTTGCTTCGAGAATAGCGTCATCAGATTGGGACAAACGATTTGATGAAAAGGTTCAGAAATGGGCAAATGACGTTATTTCGCCACTTCCTGATAAAATAAAACCAAGTCTTATCTATTATCAGACAAATGAGCACTCAGGGCTGGTAAATATGTTAGCCGGGAAAATAATGGAAAAGCAGCTTGAACTTGAAAACTCAGTCAATGAAGCTGTAGCCGAGGACGTTCAGAGAGAGCTGGATAAAAGCAGCAGATTCAATTCTGTAGATGAAAGAATTTTAAAGGGTGATCCTGAAAAAGAAGCTATGCTTATGAACAGCAGTAACGATACAGTCGCTATCTATCAGCTGAAACGAACTCCTGAAAATCGTGATATCTCCTTTGCGGGACTCGATTACCTTGAAAAGATGGGAAAAGAGATAGACAGGGATAACTATAACCTGGTTTACTGCTATAACGAAGACTTGTCCAAAGTCGAAAATATGCCTGCTTTCCTTGAATCTGTATTCGGTAAATTCAATAATGATCATCCCAAAGATTATGAAGGTCATTCTCTCAGCGTAAGTGACGTTATCGCCGTAAAGAAAGAAGGACAGATAACAGCTCATTTTGTTGATACCACAGGATTCAAGGAACTATCGCATTTCGGACAGATAGGGCGTGAAAATCCTCTGAAAGCTATTGAGGATACTGTTGAGCAGAATGATAATTCATTCGACGGTATCATAAACAATACTCCTCAGAAACCTGAGATAAAGGAAAAGCCTGAAAAAAAAGCAGAGGCAAAGCGTTCAATAAGAAGCTATCTGCGTGATGCAATGAGCACAAAACAGCCTGAAAACAAAACAGCCAATAAAGAGAAAGGTATGGAACGATGAAGGATTTTACTGTTGAAGAACTCAATTTCCTCTGTATCCTCAGAGGAATTGACCGTAAGGATACTATCAGTAACATTGTTGAAGCTACGCCGTATATCGCCGATGATGACGTCAGAAAGATCGGAGAAAGGCTTCTTTTCACGCTTGAAGCTATGACAGACGCAGAATACAATGATATCAGCTTTGATGAAGCATTTGAGGCATAATCTTCGCGCCCTGTTTCAGGGCGTTACATAAAATTTTCAAATTATAATATATCCTTGGCTTGATTTAGTTCCAACTAATTTTATTCCTGTTAGTCTACCGCTTACAACTTCTTCACGGAGCTTTATAGCGACTCTTTGCGAAGCTGTTCTCCCTGTAAAAAAATCACGGAAGTACAAATGGGTTCCTTTTGGAATGGTTGGTATTTGATTCAGAATTATATTATAGTCATTAGTTTCGTTTGCATTTAGTGTTATCTTCATTTATTTCTCCTCCCTAACGTATAACTGAATATTTGATGAGTTTTTACCAGCATCTTTTATATGGTGAAGTTCAGCGGTATCACGTTTTATAAGATGATAAAAACATCTTCCAAGGGACAGTCTCACTCCTCTTGGAATCTCATGCCAATCAGGAAATAAAGACATAACCGTAAATGGAATTCCTATAGGTTGTGATTTAGCCTGAGTTATTAGAAATCCATATCTAATATTAAACTCATCTTCGCCAATTGGATATCTCTTTACATATTGAGCTAAATCCAAACCAAGATCTGAAGCACTTACTAATGCTGTTTCATATTCTGCATCGGTAAGCGTAATTGTAATGTTTTTTGACATGAAAAAAACCACCTTTCATGTTTACTCGTAAATTATTCTATGAGCTAATCAGAATCTGAAGACATTATATCATATTATTTCTGCAATGTCAAGTGAAGTTTTTAATGTATACATAGGAAAAGCCGAGGTAATCAAGAAATTTGATTCAATAATTGAAATTGACAGACGGCAGCAGAAAAACTTTAAAAAACTATTGACTTTGCCACTTTAATGTGGTATCATGTGAAAGGAGAATGAAATGCCTGCAAAACTTCAAAACGTACAGGAACTGCTGAAAGAACGTATTTCAGCGCTTTGGAAGGATATATATGAGTATACTTCCTTCCTTGAAACAGCTTCACGGCTTTACAAATACAGTTTCAAAGACCAGATCCTTATTCATGCTCAGCGACCTGACGCTGTTGCCTGTGCAGAGTATGATACCTGGGGACGGGAAGATATCACAAACAGATATATAAAACGCGGCAGCAAAGGCATTGCCCTTATAGCCGAAGATAACGGCAAAGCCAGACTCCGATATGTATTTGATTTCGCTGATACTGTAGCTAAAGACGAACGCTCAAGAACGCCTTTCTTCTGGAAAGTAACCGATAGAAACGAGGAGTCGGTCATCAGGCAGCTTTCGCCAACGGCGGAATCGCTTGG
Organism: Ruminococcus sp.; assembly: GCF_017549005.1. Lineage (GTDB taxonomy): Bacteria > Bacillota > Clostridia > Oscillospirales > Ruminococcaceae > Ruminococcus. The sequence continues at coordinate 512 of NZ_JAFYYT010000035.1, read as the reverse complement.
CAGAGCCGTAAAGGACAAGGCAAATGAACTTGTAAAGCTCCGTTCTGCCGAGTTTCTTCCCGGTATTTTGGAAGAAAGAGATAACACTTTCCTCAACGGGCTTGATGACCTGAATATACAGTATAGATTTGAAATGCTGCTGAAAGCCAGTGTTTCGTATGCCGTTCTTACAAGATGTGGATATGACGCAGAGGCTTTTATAAATCTTGATGATTTCAGAGGAATATATGAATTCAAAAGTATAAGGGCAATGACTGTTCTTGGAGATGCTGTCAGCAGTATCTCGGAACAGATGTTAAGAAATATCGAGCAAACGCTCAAAGTCGAAAGGAGTAAGAATTATGAGCAAAGCATTACCGAAAACCATGACAGAGAACGGGATACAGTACCGTCTGGACGAAGCAACACAGACTTATCTGCCGGATATGACGACGGAAGAACAGAAAGAGATCGGCAAGTACGGACTTCTCAGGAGAACCTTTCTGAAGGAGAAGAAGAACTGGGAGTATCAG